>NZ_JBITJM010000004.1:0-88734 GCF_044460025.1 Streptomyces sp. NPDC050161
CCAGTGTTCTCTGGGGGGGGGTTGGGGGGCTAACACAAGGGCCCCCGGCAACCCCCACCACACCAGTGTGGCTGAGCGCTGTGGTTGGCCGCTCGGTCCGCTGCTCGGGGCAATCCCCGTATGTGCCGTGCGTCTTCGGATGACGCTGCGGCATCATCCGAAGGTGATCACCATGCAGCCCGTCCTTGAGATTTGTACGCCCGAGGGTTGTGGCCGGTTGCCGAGGTCGAGCCCTACGCCTTTCTGGCGCTCAGCGGGGCACTGGAACCGGACGAGGTCGGCACCGCGGTGATGGCGCTTGTTGCCTGCAACGACATGGATCCGGGAGATGACCGTCCGCTTCACCCCGCCGACCGGCTCGGTAGCTTCCTGCAGGGGCTGCTGACCACGGATGCCCCTACCGCATCAGGCGGGCTTCGGGTGACCGACACTGCCACCGGGACGGTCCTGGTACTGGGCTGCTGCAGCGGTCTTGAGGACCGGGGCGAGTGGTGGGAGGTCCTCGACGGCGATGGTCGCGCCGGCTTCGGCCATGCTCCCTCCCCCTTGCCGAACGCCACGGGGACACCGTCCGCCTGACCCTCGACAGTGAAGTGGACGCAAGTCCGTGCATCGAGGTGCCGGCGGGCGAACTGCGCTGTCTGCTGACAGGCGCGGAGGAGGACCTGACCGACTTGCTTCGCCTGGCTACGCCCTGGACCGCCACGCAGCTGCCGGTTCGCTCGGAACGTGTCGCCAGGGCGATTTCGCGTGCCCTGACTTTGCCTTGACGAATCCAGACCGATAGCCAAGTACAGCGCTCAACTGGCCAGCTGTGGCGCTCGGTCACAACCATGTGGTCGGGTAGCCGGGGATCAGCAATGGTCCCCGGCCACCCGACCACAGCCGTGTGGCTGAGCGTTGTGGCTGGCCAGTTGAGCGTGCGGGCGGGCAGGGCAGCGCGGAGTGGGGATAGGGACCGTCCGTTGTCGTCCCGTCAGGCAATCCTTAGTCGTGAGGCGGCAGTTGGCCGATCTGGTGGTCGGCGACGTTGAGCGCTTCGGCGACCAGGCGCTTGAGGTGGCCGTGCTGGAGGCGGTAGACGACCCGGCGGCCGTCCTTGCGGGTGGTGACCAGTCCGGCCAGGCGGAGTTTGGCCAGGTGCTGGCTGACCGAGGGGCGGGCCGCACCGCTTGCGGCGGTCAGGGTGGCGACGTCCGCCTCGCCCTCGGTGAGGTGCTGGAGCAGGGCCAGGCGGGTGCGGTCGGCGAGCAGCGCCAGGACGGCTGCGGCGGTCTGCAACCGCTCCTCGTTTTCCTGTTGTTGCGTGGAGTGTGCAGTTGCGGCGTGCACGCGTGCGCTCATGCGCACATGGTAGGCGCCGCCTGCTCACCTGCCTCCGGCCAAAGGGCGCGGAACCGGGAGGTCAGTCGGCGGTGGCCCGTGCGGGCCAGCGGCGGTGCAGGTCGTCGATGACGAAGTCGTGGACGTGATGCCACCCGTCGCCCGCCCGGTGGGCGTCGGCGAGGTGCGGGTGCTCGTGGGTCAGGGCGGTGTGGACGTGGGGCAGGTTGCTGGGGTCGGGGTCGGGCCACAGGTGCCAGGCCGCCGTCGCCGCTGCCAGGGCGACCACGCCGAGGGCGAGGGCGGCGGTGGGCAGGCCGGCCTCGGCGCCGAGCCATCCCGCGAGCGGGTAGGTCAGCAGCCAACAACCATGGGAGAGCGAGAACTGGGCGGCGAAGGCGGCGTTCAGGTCGCCGGGGGCGGCCGAGCGGCGTACCAGGCGGCCGGTGGGCGTCATGATGAGCGATTCGGTGGCGCCGAAGGCGGCCCACGCGGCCAGCAGAGCCGGCCATGTCCAACTGCCGGGTGTGGCCCGGGTGGCGGCGGCCAGGGCGAGGAGCAGGCCCGCGGAGACCAGGGCGGCGGGCAGCATCAGGGTGCGGTCGCGGGCGCGCCGCAGGAGGCGGGGCAACAGCAGGGCGGCGCCGATGGATCCGGCGCCGTAGGCACCCAGGGCCAGTGGCACGTCCGAAGTGGTGCGGTGCAGGTGGTCGCGTACGTAGACGATGGTGTTGACCATCACCATCGCGCCGCCCGCGGCCACCGCCAGGGTCAGCGCCAGCAGGGCGCGCAGGCGCGGGGTGGCTGTGAACAGCCGGGTGCCCCGGGTGGCGCGGGCCGTGAAGCCGGGCCCGTTCCGGTCCGGGGCCGGATTGGCTGCGGCGGCGGGGAAGACGGCGGATGCGACGAGTACGGCGGAGGCGAGGAAGCCGGCCGCAGTACCCGCGAAGAGCCAGTTGTAGGTGACCCAGGACAGCAACGCGGCGGCCAGCGCCGGGGAGAAGAGCATCTCCAGGTCGTACGCCAGGCGCGACAGGGACAGGGCCCGGGTGTAGTCCTCTTCTTCGGGCAGCAACTGGGGTATCAGGGACTGGAAGGCGGGGGTGAAGGTGGCCGAGGCCGCCTGGAGCGCGAAGATCAGGGCGTAGACCTGCCAGACCTCGGTGACGAACGGCAGGCCGCACGCCACCGCTGCCCGGACCAGGTCGGCGCCCACCAGCAGCGGTCGCGTCGGAAGCCGGTGCGCGAGCGCGCTGATGACCGGCGCGAGCCCCAGATACGCCACCATCTTGATCGCCAGCGCCGTTCCCAGCACCGACCCGGCACCTGGGCCGGCGATGTCGTAGGCGAGCAGGCTCAGGGCCACCGTCGCCAGCCCGGTCCCCACCAGCGCGATCACCTGGGCGGTGAACAGGCGACGGTACGTGCGGTGTTGCAAGACGGACAGCATGGCCCCTCCCGATCAGACGACCCCTCAGCCACGCTTACCCCGGAAAACATGTGCATATGTATGCACGCGATGGCTGAATGGCCCTTCCTGCCGATGGTTGGGGGTGGCGGTGGACTACTAAGGGTCCGGTGGATCCCCGGTTTCGCTAACCGGGGATCCACTGCTATATGGGATGGTCCACGCGCCGGGCGCCGGGGGGCCGGGTGAGTGCCGGTGACTCGGATGGCGAGCGCTCAGCTGCGCTTGGTGTCCGGTTCGCGAACGAGCCCGAGTTCGGCATCCGGGCGTAGCGTGTGCTGGTGGTGGAAGGGCTGGATGGTGCTCTGGCCGGTCACCGGGTGGGGGAGGAGCCGCAGTTCGTTGGCTATCGGGGTGTGCTTCCACTCGCGGGGGCGGCGTGGTCCTCGTTGCGGTCGGAGTGGTGGGAGGCCGGGTCCGGGAGGGGCAGGTGCCCGGGCGGCCACGGATTCTCGGTCAAGTCCCTTGCTCCCTGGAGCGGTTCGTGCCAGAGCCCTCGGTTTTGTCGGCACGCACCTTGGCCGGTTTGGTGCGTGACCGTCCGGGGCCGGCACAGGGGACGCGGACCCGTTCGAGGACGGGGCCGCCTTCGGGCCGGACTGTGTGGGCGGAGATCGGCCTCTGAACTCCTGGAGCAGCCGAGCGGGTTCCGCTTCGGCCTCGGGTCGGCACGCGGGGAATCGACTCCGGCTGGTCTGTTGTAGCCCTGTAACAGGGACCGCGAGCACTTGGAGTCCCACCTGTTCGTGTGATCGACTACTCAGCGCCCGGGAAGAACTCGAAGCGTAACGCGACGCTTTGCCACGTCGGACACGACTCCGGCTGACCGCGGGGCCGGTCCGCCAGCCGCGCTCCGCGAGTAGCGGGCCCGTGCGCCGCAGAAGCGCGCACGCACCACTGCACGTAGGCACGTAAAGGAGAGAAAACATGCGCAAGTTCCAGCGCGCAGCCGTCGCCGCCGCCAGCATCCTGGCCTTCTCCGGCCTCGGCATCGGAGCCGCCCAGGCCGCCGACCTCCCCTCGGTGGACACGCAGGGCGACGCCGCGACGGACTGCCACACGCAGGAGACCCAGAAGCTTGTAGACGAGGGAGTGGGCCACCACGTCACGATCGTCCACTGCGAACGCGAACCCCAGAACCCGGGCAGCATGCTGGTCTTCTACCGGGGCTGAGTCCGAGGCGGGTCACCTCCGGCCCTCTCCATCGAGGCCCGGTGCCCTTGGCCGCGCGCACGTCGGAGAACCGGATGCCGCACCCGTACCGGACGTTCCGTCGACGTGACGGACGGAGGCGGCTCCTCCACCCCCTACGCGGGGGCTGGAGGGGCCGCCTTCGCCTCGTCCCCGACGTCGCCGGCCTCGTCCCCGACTTCGCCGGGTCGCAGGGCCCTGCCGGGTCAACGTCTTTGCCGAGGAAGGCACGCGATGGACCACCCGGATGTTCAGCCCGCATGACTACGTCCCCGAAGATCCGGCATGTGGATCGGCGGCTGGCTCATTGGCCGCCCACCTCGTGCGACATGGGCTGGTGCCCATGGGCACCCAGATCACACTCAGCCAGGGGCCCAGTTCGGCCGCCCTTCCACCCTCCACGCCACGGCGGCCGTTGCCGCCAGCGGAGAGATCACGTCCATCCGCGTGGGAAGGGCCGTCAGTCCCATTGCCGAAGGCCGGCTGCGCATCCCGCCACGAGGAGGCCGAGGCGGCGCTGGAGATCTTCGGTGTCCCCGAGTTCGACCCGCAGCTGTCTCGGGGACAGATCCAGGGCTACCGCGTGGCGGTGGAGCGCAGCGCGGCGTGCGACCTCGCCTATCTGACCGCCGCCGCGATCCTGCTGCGCCGTGCGGCCGGCGGCCGAGGGAGTGCTGTCTTCGTGGAGTGCCTTCATGGAAGCGGCCGAGTCTCAGGCGCCCTTGGCGGGTACGGCGATGACGGCCGAGAGGCGGGTGTCGGCGACGCTGTGGCCGGCCAGCACCTGGTACTCGCCGGGGATTGTCGTCCAGCCGCCGCTGTTCTCGTCCCAAAGGGTGAAGGCGCGCTCGGGAAGCGGGATTTCGGCCGTTGCGGCCTCGCCCGGTTCCGCGGTGACGGCTGCGAATCCCGCGAGGCAGCGCTCCGGCCGTTCCGCGGTATCGGGCCGGGTGGGGGCGACGTAGAGCTGGACCACTTCCCGGCCGGTGCGGTCGCCGGTGTTGCGCAGCCGGATGCGGACCGTGTCGGTGCCCGTGAGCTCGATGTGTTCGTACGTCCAGTCGGTGTAGCCGAGTCCGTGGCCGAAGGGGTAGGCGGGGGCGGTGGCATGGCGCTGCCAGGCGCGGTAGCCGATGAGGGCGCCCTCGGCGTAGCGCAGGACGCCGTCGGTGGGGGTGACCTGGGTGACGGGGGCGTCGGTGAGACGGGCGGGCCAGGTGGTGGGCAGGCGGCCGCCCGGCTCGGCGTGGCCGAGGAGCACGTCGGCCAGGGCCGCGCCGCCCTCCTGTCCCGGGAACCAGCTCAGCAGTACCGCGGCGACCTCCTCGCGCCACGGCATCTCCACGGGCGCACCGGAGTTGACGATCACGACGGTGCGCGGGTTGGCGGCGGCGACGCGGGCGACGAGTTCGTCCTGGCGCCCCGGCAGGCGCAGGGTGACGCGGTCGAAGCCCTCGCTCTCGACGTGTTCGGTGGTGGCGACCACGACGACCGCGACGTCGGCGGCGGACGCGGCGGCGACCGCTTCCTCGATGAGCTGGTCGCCGTCGCGTTCCGGCGCCCGGTGGGCGAGGCTGAAGGCGACGCCGTGCAGCGGGCCGATGGCGCCCTTGGGTGTGTGGTTGAGGAGGCTGATGGTGACCGGGCGGCCCCCTTCCAGGTCCGCGGTGCCGCGCGGCACACATCGGCCGATCAGGACCGCGCCCGTCGGTTCTGTGTCCTCCGGGTCGTCGTTCCCTTCGTACACGGCACTGCCGTCCACGGTGAGCCGGAAGTCGCCGTTGCCGCGCGTGCCGAAGTGGTGGGTACCGCTGTCCTGTGGGGTGAAGGTGCCGGTGATCTCGACCGAGTCCAGGGCATCGAAGTCGGCGCCGTCGGGCAGTGCGTCAGCCGTCCAGCGCAGGTTGCCGACCGGCAGCGGGCACTCGCCGAGAACTGATCCGCGCGCGTCCCGCAGGACGGCGCGGAGCGTGAACTGTGCTGCGGCGATGGAGAGTTCGTTGTTCGGGTCGGCGCCCATGGCGTAGTCGAGTGCTACGTCGTCCGGGAGTGCGGCGCGCAGTCCGTCCAGCGGGGAGATCACATGGGAGGGGAAGACTGTGGCGGAGCCGCCGCCGAGGATGCGGGCGTCGCGGGCGGCCCGGCCGACGAGCGCGACGCGGCGGGTGCCGGAGGCGTTCAGTGGCAGGGTACGGTCGCGGTTCTCCAGCATCACGATGGACCGGGTGGCGATCTCGCGGGCCACGGCCTCCCCGTCCACGGACGCGGGGCGGTCGGCCTGCCCCACGACGGGCGGGGCGCCCTTCAGCAGGCCGAGGCGTGCGGCGAGCAGGAGGACGTGTCGTACGGCGGTGTCCACCGTGGCCTCCGCTACCCGGCCGTCGCGTACGGCGGCGGCGAGCGCCGGGCCGAAGACGCTGAACGGGCCCGGCATGGCGATGTCGAGTCCGCCCTCGATGGCCCGCACGGTGTCCCGGGCGGCCAGCCAGTCGGAGACCACGACGCCGTCGAAGCCCCACTCCTCACGCAGGACGCCGATCTGGAGCGGGCGGTGCTCCGTCATGGTGGATCCGTTGACGGAGTTGTAGGCGGACATCAGCGCCCAGGGCCGGGCCGTGGCGATGATCTCCTCGAACGGGGCGAGGTAGAGCTCGCGCAGGGCGCGGGGGCCGACCTGGTTGTCAACGGTGAAGCGTTCGGTCTCGGCGTCGTTGGCGACGAAGTGCTTGACGGTGGTGGCGATGCCGCTCTCCTGGAGGCCCGTGACGTATCCCGCGCCGATGCGGGCCGTGAGCAGTGGGTCCTCCGCGTACGACTCGAAGTGGCGGCCGCCCAGCGGGGAGCGGTGCAGATTGACGGTGGGGGCGAGCAGGACGTGCACGTCCTTGCGGTGGGCCTCCTGGGCGAGGGCACGGCCGGCCGTGCGGGCCAGGTCCGGGCTCCAGGTGGCGGCAAGGGCGGTGGGGCTGGGCAGGGTGAGGGCCGGGTCGTCGGGGTTGAAATCGGGTCCGCGCACGCCGACGGGCCCGTCCGACATGACCACGGACTCCAGGCCGATCTCCGGGACGGCGGGCAGGGACCACAGGTCCTGGCCGGCGAGCAGGCGCGTCTTGGCGTCGAGGTCGAGGCGGGCCAGGGCGGCTTCGACGGCGGCCAGACGGTTGGTGTGGTGCATCGTGGGTTCCTTTGCGTGGATGCGGGGATCGCCCAGGACTGGGCGGGTGCGGCCGGGGTGGGCAGGGCCACGTCGGGTCGGCGCGGGTCGGGGTCGGCCGGGATGACGTCGGAGGTCTCCACCAGCCAGCGCAGCACGGCATCGTGCAGGCGCCTTTCCACGTCGGCGTGTTCGGGGCGGCCCGCGAGGTTGCTGCGCTCGTGCGGGTCATCGGCGCGGTGGTACAGCTCGGGCTGTTCGTACAGCCGCCACACGTACGTCCACTCCCGGTCCCGGGCGGCGACGGCCTTGCCCACCAGGGTCGGACCCTGGTGCTGGAGGGCCGACTTCAGGTCGTAGGGGAAGTCCGCGCGCTCCATCTGCGGTTCCTCGTCGACGGTGAACCCGCCCTCGGTGAAGGCGAGCTCACGGTGCGGCGCCGCCAGATCACCCAGCAGCGGCAGGAGGCTGCGGCCGAAGTGGCGATGGGGCGCGGGCACGCCCACGAGATCGAGCACAGTCGGCAGGACGTCGACCATCTCCACCATCGCATCGCACTCCTGGCCGCCTTCGCCGAGCCCGGCACCGCTGATGATCAGCGGGTCGCGGGTGATGCAGTCGTGCATCGCGGACGGCCACTTCTCGATCACCCTGTGGTCGCCGAGGTATTCGCCGTGGTCGGCGAAGAAGAGGTGCCGGGCCACGCCATGTCCAACCCGTACGCCTTCGGAACCTTGCTCTACGACCTGGAAACCGACCCCGAGCAGCAACACCCGCTCGTCGACGACGCGTTGGAGCTGCGCATGGCGACGCTGCTGACCGACCTGCTGAGGACCTCGGACGCCCCGCGGGAGCAGTACGTGCGGCTCGGACTGCCGGAGTCCGGCCCGGTCACCGAAGCGCATCTGCTCGCCCGGGCGCAGCGCCCCCAAGTGGAGGCGTCCACCGCACCCCCACCCCGCCCGGAGGACTTCCCCACCGGCCCGCTCAGCGTCCACACCCCGCTGCGCGACCTGCTCGCCCACGCCGAGGGCGAACGCATCCTGCGTACGCACTTCACGGCACTCCTGGACGGCCCGTTCGCCCGCATGGCCGGGGAGATGTCCCTGCTCCAGATCGCCGCGTTCGCGGTCGGCCTCGTCCCCCGCGACCTGCTCCAGGCCATCGCCGCCGAACTCGCCGCCGCGTCGGCGCCAGAACTCGGGACCTCCTTGACCTCGACGGCGAACGCGGTCCAGCCGTAGGGGTCAGACCTGCGGCAGGGAGAAGGAGACGTGTCCGACGGCTCGGCCGGTGGTGTCGAGGAGTGGGCCCATGCGTTTGCGGGAGTGGAGGAAAACGGTGCGGTCGCTGACCTTCAGGTGCGGAAGCGTTCCGCGAGGTGCGCCTCGAAGGGGTCGATGGCGTGCAGGCCGCGCAGCCAGACCATGACGAGGAGGTTGTCGGAGCCGCTGACGGACACGGCCAGGCGCACCTCTTCCCTTCGGGCCAGCGCGTTGCCCGTGGCTTCGAGGTGGGTATGTGGGGCGGCGGTGCGGTAGAGCACGACCGTCGAGAGCCCGGCGAGGGGATGGGCCAGGTCGCAGCGGAAGGTGATGTCCCGGTCCCGGATCATCCGCTGGAGCCGGCGCCGTGCGGTGTGTTCGCTCATGCCGGTCGCGGTGCCCAGGTCGGTGTAGCCGAGGCGCCCGTCGCGGCCGAGGGCTTCCAGGAGGGCTTGGTCCGCGGGCGGCGGTCGATGGTGCATGTGGGCGCTGTACGGAGTCGAGTGTGAGGTGCGCGGGGCGGAGAGTTCCGCGTCGCCGGACGGCTCCATGGCCCGCATGCGCCAGTCGCCGCCTTCGCTGTACAGGGTGATGCCGAGGCGCGTGCGGGTGGACCGTACGCCTTTCAGGCCGCCGATCAGACCGTGCACCGAGCGGCCGAGGGCGGGCAGGTCGGCCGCGACGACCGAGGCCAGGAGATCAAAGTCGCCGGCCGTCTCGTCGACGCTGAAGACCCGGGGCATATCGGCCAGGGCGGCGCCGACGGATTCCACGGCCCGGGGCCGGCACCGGACCTCGACGTAGGCGACGGTGGTCGACTTCGCGGAGTCGTACGCGCTGACCCAGGCCAGACCGCCCGCGCGCAGCCGTTCCCAGCGGCGGGCCGCCGTGGTCGCGTCCACGCCGAGGGCCCGGCCGATCCGGGACCACGGTGCCCGGGGAGCGGCCTGGAGCGCGTCGACGAGGGCCAGGTCCACTTCGGAGAACGGAGCACCTCCGCCGGTCCCGTTGGGGGCGCCCGCTCACCTGGATGCCCCGCTGGCCGCGCACAGGTACACGCCCCGCATCGACGCGGCCGACCTTGGGTTGTGGGCGGCGCAGGGGCAGAGCGGGGGTGATGTCGCCCATCTCCGCACTCGGCACCTTGAACAGCACCGAGGTGCGGTCCTTCTTGATGGCCAGGTCGACGCCGCCCACGACGATGCCGTCCGTGAGTGCCAAGTTCACCGATCCCGGCGCGGTCGCTGTGCTCAGCGAGGAAGTTGTGGGTGACGGGCTGGAGTTCGCGTCCGCCTTCGGAGAGCGGGATCGCCAAGGTGATCTCCCTCTGCGAAACGCCGTCGAGATGTGTCTGGTTCTGCTGCGCCGACCACCTCCCGAACCGCGATCAAGGGCTCCACCGGCGCCCACACCCTTGACAGCACAGGACCGCGCTTCTAGGTTCCCCCAATATTGGACGACAGTCGTCCGAAACAAGTGCGAAGAGAATCCGTAGCCACGGGACACGAGAGGGAGCGTCCATATGCAGGTCACCATCGAGCCGGACCGCTGCGTGGGATCGGGGCAGTGCGTGATGCTCGCCCCTGCCGTCTTCGACCAGGACGACGACGGGATTGTCGTCCTGCTCGACGACAGGCCGACCACGGAGCTGGACGGCGTGCGCGAGTCCGTCAGCGTCTGCCCCGGCCGCGCGATCTCCTCCGCGGACACAGCATGAGAACCCGGGCCGCCGTCCTGCGTTCCCGTGACGCTCCCTTCACCCTGGAGGGCGTCGACCTCGCCGAGCCGGGCCCCGGGGAGGTTCTGGTCGAGGTGGCCGCTGTCGGCATATGCCACACCGACCTCAGCGGACGCCGTCCGCGTCCGGCCGGGGCCGAGTTGCTGCCCGCGATCCTCGGGCATGAAGGGGCCGGAGTCGTGGAGTCCACCGGCCCCGGGGTCACCCGTGTCCGTCCCGGCGACCATGTCGTGCTCAGTTTCGACAGCTGCGGCTGGTGTCGCCAGTGCCTGGCCGGCGCCCCCTCCTTTTGCGAAGAGTTCCGCGAGCGCAATCTCACCGGTCGCCGGGTGGACGGCTCCACCGGAGCGGTCGCGGCGGACGGCACCGAACTGAGCTCCCGATGGTTCGCGCAGTCCTCATTCGCCCACCACTGCGTCGCCACCGAGCGCAGCCTGGTCCGGGTCGACCCGGAGCTGCCGCTGGACGTGCTCGCTCCGCTCGGCTGCGGGGTGCAGACCGGTGCCGGCAGCATCCTGATCGGTCTGGGAGTCACCGCCGGTGCCTCGGTGGCGGTCTTCGGCTCAGGCGCCGTCGGTCTCTCCGCTGTCCTTGCCGCCCGCATGGCTGGAGCCGGACGGATCGTAGCCGTGGATCTGCACGCCAAGCGTCGCGAGCTCGCCCGCGAGCTCGGCGCCACGCACGCCCTGGACGGCGCCGACCCCGACCTCGTCGCCCAACTGCGGGAGATCACCGGCGGTGGAGTCGACCATGCCTTCGACACCACCGGAGTTCCCTCCGTGATGCGCTACGCCGTCGAGGCTCTCGGCCCGCGCGGCGCGCTCGGCCTGGCCGCCGGCGCCGATGTGCTGCTCGAGGTGCCGCCCCCGCTGCTGGCCGGGCGCACCGTGACCTTCCTGCTGGAGGGCAACGCGGTGCCGCAGACCTTCGTCCCGCAGTTGATCGAACACTGGCAACAGGGCCGTTTCCCCTTCGATCGGATGATCCGCCCCTACGCCTTCGACGCGATCAACGACGCCGAACGGGACAGCAGGAGTGGCGAGACCATCAAGCCCGTCCTCGTCATCTGAGGAGACGAACGTGCAGCACATAGTCGTCGTCGGCGGCGGAGCCGCGGCGGTCAGCGCCGTCGAGGCCCTCCGCCAGGAGAGCTTCACCGGCGAGATCACCCTGGTCTCCGCAGAGTCCGGTCTCCCCTATGATCGGCCGCCCCTGTCCAAGCAGGTACTCGCCGGCCAGTGGGAGATCGAGCGCACAGCACTGCGCCGCCCCGAGGAGATCGACGCGCTGGGTGTCACCTGGCTCGGCGGACGCAGCGCCACCGCCCTGGACCCCGCCGGACGCACCGTCACTCTGGACAGCGGACGGCAACTGGCATACGACGGCCTGATCATCGCCACCGGTGTCAGCGCCCGCCCGCTGCCCTTCGGCGCCGACCTGGCGGGCGTACACGTCCTCCGCACCGAGGCCGACGCCCGCGCACTGCGCACCGCCTTCGACACCGGCTCCAGGCTCGTCGTGGTGGGTGCCGGGCTGATCGGCTCCGAAGTTGCCGCCACCGCCCGGAAGTTGGGCCTGGACGTCGCACTGGTCGACCCTGCACCGGTCCCGCTGATGCGCCAACTCGGCGAGCGCTTCGGCGAGTTGATGACCAAGGCACACCGGGCCAACGGCGCCGAGCTCCACCTGGGCGCCGGAGTACGCGACCTCGCCGGCGTCGACGGCCGGGTCACCGCCGTCGAACTCGGCGACGGCACCACTCTCCCCGCCGACTGCGTCCTGGTCGCCGTCGGCTCGGTCCCCGCCACCGACTGGCTGGCCGGCTCCGGCCTGGAGTTGGACCAAGGCGCACTCGTCTGCGATCAGTACTGCCGGGCAGCCCCCGGCATCTACGCGGCCGGCGACGTCGCCGCCTGGCAACACCCGGGCTACGGCCGCCGACTGCGGATCGAACACCGCACCAATGCCACCGAGCAGGGCAAGGCCGCGGCCCGCAACTTGCTCGGCGCCGAGCAGCCGTTCAGCCCGGTCCCGTACTTCTGGACCGACCAGTACGACATCAAGATCCAGGGGTACGGGCTGCTGGAGGGCGACATCGAGATCGCCGAGGGCAGCCCGGAGGACGGCCGCTTCGTCGCCGTGTACCACAGCGGCGGCAAGCCGATCGGCGCCCTCGGCTGGAACAGCGCACGCCGGATGCGCCACTTCCGCCCCCAGCTCGACGTCTGAACTCCGTTACGTCCCATCCTTTTCCGTCTCTCCCCTCCGGAGGAACCGATGACGTCACCCACCGCCGCCACTGCCGGGGCCCCCGAGCCCGCCGAGCTCCAGCACTCTTTCCCCTGGCCCCGCCCTGCGATCGACCCGCCCGCCGCCTACGGCTGGCTGCGCGAGAATGCGCCGATCCGCCGGGTCGAGCTCGCGGACGGCCTGCCGGGCTGGCTGGTCACCCGTTACGAGGATGTCCGCGAACTGCTCGCCGACCCGCGCGTGAGCTCGGACGCAACCGACCCCGGTTACTCACTCCTCGGCGCACCTCGACTGGCAGGCAAGGACCAGTCGTTCCTGCGCACAGACCCCCCGTACCACACCATCTTCCGCCGGATGCTGGGCAAGCACTTCGCCGTGAAGCGGGTGCACGCCATGCGCCCGCGCATCCAGGAACTGGTCGACGCGACGATCGACGAGCTGCTGGCCCGCGAGGAGCGCCCGGTCGATCTGGTGGAGCGCTTCGCCCTGCCCATCCCCTCCACTGTGCTGAGCTGGTTGCTCGGCGTCCCCGCGGAGGACCAAGCCTTCTTCAACAAAGCCTCCGAGGACCTACTGGCGCGTGGCAATCCGGACGTCCCGGACGCAGAAGAGCGGTCCGCAGCGGCGCGCACCGAGATGGTGCAGTACATCGCGAAGCTCAGCGACGAGCGGCTGGCGCTGGACGACCCGGGCGAGGACATGCTGGGCGACATGGCCAAGGCGGTCAAGGACGGGAAGATCTCCCGCGAGGCCATGATCAACTCAGGGGTCACCCTGCTGATCGCCGGTCACGAGACCACCGCCAACATGACCGCCCTCGGCACGGCCATCCTGCTGCAACACCCGGACCAGCTGGCCGAAATGCAGGCCGAGCGCGGGCTGCGCGCAGGGGCGATCGAGGAGTTGCTGCGCTTCCTGACCATCGTGCACCTCGTCGTCGTGCGGGTCGCCAAGGACGACATCGAGGTCGCCGGGCAGGTCATTCCCAAGGGTGAGGCGATCATCCCGCTCAACTTCTCCGCCAACCGCGACGACGCCCACTACCCGAATCCGGACGCCTTCGACATCCACCGCGCCCCGCGTGACCACCTGGCTTTCGGCTTCGGTGTCCACCAGTGCATGGGGCAGCCGCTCGCCCGTCTTGAGCTGGACATCATCTTCGAGACCCTCTTCCGGCGTATCCCCGGCCTTCGACTCGCAACGGAGGCCGAAAGCCTCCCGTACAAGACCTATGCGCCCATCAACGGCCTCACCGGACTTCCTGTCACATGGTGAACAACGGAGGTGCACACATGCCCGACCAGCCGAAGAACACGTTCGACGTGATCAACCCTGCGACCGGGGAGGTCTTCGCCACGGCTCCCGCCTGCTCCCCGGAGCAACTGGACGCGGCTGTGCATGCCGCCCAACGCGCCTTCGCCGGCAGCTGGAGCCGGGACGAGGAAGCCCGCCGCGCAGCCCTGCGCGCCGCTGCTGACGCGTTGCTGGCGCAGAAGGACCGGCTGGCCGCGGTGCTCACGGCCGAGCAGGGCAAACCACTCGCCGAGGCGGCCTCCGAGGTGGACGGCTCGGTCCGGTGGCTGCACTACTACGCCGATCTGGAAACCGAACCGGAATACCGCCCGGCCCCTGGCGCGGACCGCCGGGTGGAGGTGACCCGCCGCCCGTTGGGCGTGGTCGCCGCCATCACTCCGTGGAACTACCCGCTCCTGCTGGCCATGTGGAAGATCGCGCCGGCCCTGCGGGCGGGCAACACCATGGTGCTCAAGCCCTCCCCGTTCACCCCGCTGGCGACCCTCGCCATGGGGGAGGTCCTGCAGGGGGTCCTCCCCACTGGTGTGTTCACCGTCGTCACGGGCCCCGATCCGCTGGGCAACCTGCTCACCGGGCATCCGCTGGCCCGGAAGGTGAGCTTCACCGGCTCCACCGCCACGGGCAAGAAGGTCGCCGCCGCAGCGGCCGACGACCTCAAGCGGATCACCCTCGAACTGGGCGGCAACGACCCGGCGATCATCCTCCCCGACGCCGACCCCGAGGCCATCGCCGAGCAGTTGTTCTGGAGCGCCTTCCGCAACAACGGCCAGATCTGCGTGGCCGTCAAGCGGGTCTACGCGCACGAGAGCATCCAGCCACGCCTGGTGGACGCCCTCGCCCAGATCGCCACGTCCCTGCGGCCGGACGACGGGTCCAAGCCCGGTGTGCGGCTCGGCGCGATCAGTAACGAACCGCAGCTCAGGCGGGTGGAAGAACTGGTCGGCGACGCCATCGCCCGCGGAGCCAAGGCCGCAGCCGGCGGTTCCCGCATCGACCGCCCTGGCTACTTCTTCTCTCCCACCATCCTCACCGACGTCCCCGCGGACGCCCGGATCGTGGGCGAGGAGCAGTTCGGCCCGGCCCTGCCGGTGCTCCCCTACCGGAATGTCGACGACGCCGTGGCCATGGCCAACGACTCGGAGTACGGCCTGACGTCGTCCGTCTGGGGCACCGACGTCGAGCGGGCCACCACCGTTGCCCGCCGCCTCGACGCCGGCCAGGCCGCGGTCAACGCCCACGCCGTCGGCCTACGCCCTGACCTCCCCTTCTCCGGCGCCAAGTGGAGCGGTCTCGGTGTCGAGAACGGTCCCTGGGGCCTCCACGAGCTCACCCAGCTCAGCGTCGTCACGGCGCCCTCCGCGACGTGATACCGCACCCGAATGCCGGGGGCCGAGGGCAGTGTGCATTCCCGCCACCGTCCCTCGGCCGAACCATGTGACGTCAGCCCGAACGCAGCCGAGGCAAGGAAGTTCGCTGTGCCCGACGACCGTCTACTCAGGCTCGGGGCCGGACCAGCCGACGCCTGCCAGCACGAAGTCGACGACTTGCTCGATGAACTTCGACGGATCGGCTGCAAGCTCTGCGAGCTTGGAGTTCGGCACCATGAGGATGTGGTGCATGAGGGTGCCGGCCAGGCCGTCCATCACCAGGGACGGCGAGGTCCCGGGCGGCAGTTCGCCGCCCTCGATCGCGGCCAGGACGGTCCTGCGGCCGCTCGTGATCGCTCCCCGGCGGATGTGCTCCAGCGCCTCTCCCAGTACGTCGGGATAGGCCTTCGCCTCCACCATCGCCCGGATGTGTGCCAACCCGTGCGGCCCGAGATACCGGCCGGCGACGCGGTGCGCGATCTCCGTCAGGTCATCCCGGAGATGGCCGGTGACCTGCACAGGCGTGGGCGCTTTCAGCGAGAGGATCGCGGCGGCGATCAGGTCCTGCTTACTGGCCCAACGGCGGTAGATAGCGGCCTTGCCGACTTTCGAGGTCCGTGCCACCGCATCGATGGTGAACCCGGCCCAGCCGACTGCGCCGTAGACCTCAAGTGTCGCCTTGATCACGCGCGATTCGATGTCCGGATCAACCGGCCGGCCGGGCCTGGCGCGTGATGTGGACGTCATGCGTCTCATTCTGTCATGCGGCGGGGTCGGCGATCGGCCCGGCCGCTCATCCCTCTGTAGCCCTGTCCACCTGTGACCACTGTCCACTCCAGGAGCAGCAGCATGCATGATGCAGTGATCGTTGATGCCGTACGGACGCCGATCGCCAAGGGCAAGCGCGGCGGTGCTCTTTCCGGTGTCCATCCGGTCGACCTGTCGGCCCTTGTCCTCGGGGCGCTCGCCGAGCGCAATGCGCTCGACCCCGCGCTCGTCGACGACGTGCTGTGGGGCTGCGTCTCGCAGGCGGGTGAGCAGTCGGCGTGTATCGCGCGGGCGGCGGTTCTGGCTGCGGGCTGGCCGGAGTCGGTTCCAGGCGTGACCGTCGACCGGCAGTGCGGGTCCTCGCAGGAGGCTGTGCACATGGCCGCGGCAGCGGTGGTCTCCAGGCAGCACGACATCGTGATCGCGGGCGGCGTGGAGTCGATGTCACGCATCCCGATGTGGTCGGCGCGCGGCACAGGCCAGCTCGGTGCGCCGTTCGGACCGCAGGTGGAACAGCGTTACGGGCAGCCGTACTTCGAGCAGGGCCCCGGCGCGGAGATGATCGCCGAGGAGTTCGGGCTCAGCCGTACGGACCTGGACCGGCACGCCCTCGACTCGCATGAGCGGGCGGCACGGGCCATCGACGAGGGCCGCTTCGCCGGGCAGCTCGTGCCGGTGGCGACGCCCGCCCGGGAAGACGGCACGACGGGGGAGGTCACCGCTGATGAGGGAGTGCGGCGCAGCGGCACTCCGGAGCGGCTGCGCGAACTGCCCACCCCGTTCAAAGAGCACGGGGTGATCTCGGCCGGCAATTCTTCGCAGATCTCGGACGGTGCGGCCGCCCTGCTCGTCACCACCGGCGAAGTCGCCGCTCGGCACGGCTGGCGGCCACTGGCTCGCGTCCACACCACTGCCGTGGTCGGAGTCGACCCGATCACCATGCTCAAGGGCCCGATCCCGGCCACGGAGAAGGTGCTCAAACGCTCTGGCCTCAGCCTCCAGGCGATCGGCACCTACGAGATCAACGAGGCGTTCGCGTCTGTGTCGTTGGGGTGGCAGCGGCAGTTGGGGGCCGACTACCGCCGCCTCAACCCCGACGGCGGTGCCATCGCGCTCGGGCATCCGCTGGGCGCGTCAGGTGCACGGCTGATGACGACGCTGGTCCACCGGATGCGCGACCAGGGCATCCGCTACGGGCTGCAGGCGATGTGTGAGGGCGGGGGGATGGCCAACGCCACACTGCTCGAACGGCTGTGAGAAGCAGCCGCCCGGACTCGACCAGGGCGTTTCTCCGAACCGAGGTGGCTGCTGGTGTTCACTGAGGAACACCAGCAGCCACCTCCACGGACCGCATCCGCGAGGTGCCGGACAGGACGAAGGAGATGACCCGCTCGATGAACGGATCCGGGGCCTCATGCAGAGCGCGGCGCCGCTCCGGCGTCGCCATCAGCACGTAGTGCACGATGGTGACGCCGGCCCAGCCGACCGCGCCGTAGACGTCGAGGGTCGCCGCGATGACGCGGGGCTCGATGTCCGGGTCGGCGGGCCGGCCGGGCCGGCCGACACCTGTGGACGTCATGCGTCACAACTTCCCACGTGGGGTTTGTGCATCAGTGCCGTTCGTTGGCGAAGACGAGGCTCGTGGCGGCGGAGAAGAACAGCCCGTAGCCGTGCACGAAACTGGTGTGCACGCCGGGCACCTGGGCATCCGCCTCGCCCCGAAGCTGCCGGATCGACTCCTGCATGGCGAACATGCCGTACATACCGGTGTGCGTGTAGTTCAGGCCGCCGCCGTTGGTGTTCACCGGCAGCCTGCCTCCCGGGCGGGTGTGACCGTCGGCGATGAAGGCGCCTGACTCCCCGTGCCCCACGAAGCCGGTGTCCTCCAGGCCGTACAGGGGCAGATGAGCGAAGGCGTCGTAGATCATCAGGTGGTCGATGTCGCCCTGGCTCAGCCCCGCGGTGGCGAACGCCTCGGCGCTCGCGCGGCGGGAGGCGCCGAAGGACCCCGGGTCGGACATCTGGGAGACCAGCGTCGACTCGGCGGACTCCCCGGAGCCCAACAGGTACACGGGCGGACGGCGCAGGTCCGCGGCGCGCTCCGCACTGGTGAGGACCAGGGCGCCGCCGCCGTCGGTGACCGGGCAGCACATGTCCTTGGAGAACGGGTACGCGATCATCGGCGCAGCCAGCACGTCCTCCACGCCCACCAGGTCCTGGCGCAACGCCCGTGGGTTCTTAGCGGCCCATTCGCGCTGGGCGACGACGACCTGGGCGAGGTCCTCGCGGCCCATTCCGCGCTCGTGCAGGAAGCGCAGGGCGGGCACGGTGAACTTCATGTACGGGGCGATGGCACCGTAAGGCCATTCGAACTGCCCGGGCGGGGAGGATGCGGAGCGGGCCCGGCCCGGGAGGCCGACCTGCGAGCGGCCCGACTCGCCGTGTGTGACGAGGACAACCTCGGCGGCCCCGGCCGTGATGGCGGCTGCCGCGTGCCGGACGTGGCTCAGGAAGCTGCAGCCGCCCACCGCGGTGCCGTCCAGCCAGCGGGGGGTGACGCCGACGTGGTGGGCGACGTCGATGGGGCTGGGGCCCGCGGTGGCGACGCCGTCGACGTCGGCGGGGGCAAGACCCGCGTCGGCCAGGGCGTTACGGGCCGCCTCGATGTGCAGGCCGAGGACAGAGGTGTCAGGGCGCTTGCCGATCTCGGTGGTCTCGGCGGCGCCGGCGACGGCGACCGTGCCGCCGTGCATGCCGCGCGGACGCGTGCTCGTGGTGGTCGTCATGCCGTCACCTGCCTGGTCTGCTCGCTGCCGGAGGGAACGGCGACGGTGTTCGGCCCGTCGGTGGCGGGCGCGGCCGGTGCGAAGACCGGCAGGACCGCCTCGCCCCGCTCCTCGAAGCGGACCTCCAGCCGCATGTCGAGGGGGAGGTTCTCCGGGAGCGGTTCGACGCCCACGATGTTGGACATCAGGGTCGGGCCCTCGTCGAGCTGCACCATCGCGATGACCGGCGAGTAGTCCCGGAAGCCGGGCGCGGGCCGGTGGTTGATGATGTACGAGACCAGCCGGGCACGGCCGCTGACACGGGTCCACTCGGTGTCGGCGGAGGCACAGTGACGGCAGTGCGGGCGTGGGTCGAAGTAGTGCCGCGCGCAGCTGCGACAGCGCTGGATGCGCAGCTCTCCGGCACGGGCCCCCTCCCAGAACGGGAGGGTCTCCGGGGTGGGTTCGGGTGCGTGAGCGAACGGCTTCACCGCGCCCGCAGGGGTGGTGGTGTTCATCAGGCCTTCCTGGTGGTGAAGGTGCCCCGGTCCAGGACGATGCGGTCACCGGCCCGGGTCCGGAAGCGGAACGTCTCGATGCCCGCGGCCGCAGTGGCTTCCGGAGCGTCGTCCCGCCAGATGTGGACGGTCAGCTCCTCGCCTGGAGCCACCGGGGAGGCGAAGCGCGCGGTGATGCGGCCGAAGCGGGCCACGTCGCCGCCACAGACCTTGTGGAGCAGGGCGCGTCCGGTGAATCCGTAGGTACACAGACCGTGCAGGATCGGCCGCTCGAAGCCGGCTCGGGTGGCGAAGCCGGGGTCGGAGTGCAGGGGGTTGCGGTCGCCGCTCAGGCGGTACAGGAGCGCCTGGTCGGTGCGGGTGCGGTAGGTGACAGCGTCGTCGGCGGGCCGCTCGGGCCGCTGCCAGGCCGGGCTGGAGCCTCGCTCGCCGCCGAATCCGCCCTCCCCGCGTACGAAGACAGTGCTGCGGGAGACGGCGAGCTTCTGCCCGGTCGACTCGTCGGTGAGGGTCAGCTCCATGTGCGCCAGGGCGTCGGCGCCCTTGTCGTCGAAGCCGAGGATCGTCGCGGTGGTGCGGGCGGTGCCGGAGACCGGCAGCGGGCCGAACAGCTCCAGGGACTGCTCGGCATGGAGCATCCGGGTGCCACTGAAGTCGCCCAGCTCGGGGCGGCGTTCGCGGGCGCCGAGCACCACGCCGAAGGTGGGCAGCACCTGTTGTGCGACGCCCTCGGTGTTCTCGGTGGTGAACGCCAGCTCCGCGGTGGGATCCTCGGCCCCGGCACCGACGCCGAGGGCGTAGCGGATGGCGTCGGACGAGTCCCAGCTGAGGGAGCCGGCGTCGACGCTCTGTCCAACCGCGGCCAGGTTGAGGGACATGGGTGGGGCTCACTTTCTGCCAGGGTGATGCGGCGTGATGGGCAGCAGCTGACGGGGTCCTGCGGTGACTCAGCGGTACAGGGGCGCCAGGCGCTGGGGCATGGGGCCGCCTTCGCGGACGACACCCGCCTTGAGCAGCTCTGTCACGCGCTCCGCCGCAAGCCCCGCCGATGCCAGCAGGGCGCGGCTGTGCTCCCCGGGCCCGGGAACCTGCAGAGGGCCGGTGCGTTGGGTGCGGCTGAAGGTGGCGTAGCGGCCGGGGGCGATGATCGCGGGGCCGTCCTCACAGGGGCGTACGTGGACGAACTCCTCACGCAGCAGGTCCTCGTCGCGCAGCACCTCGGTGATCTTCCGGGCGCGGACGGCGGGGATGCCCGCGACGGTGAGGGCGTCAACGGCCTGCTCGCTGTTCAGGCCGGCCAGTGCCTGCCGGACCGCACCGGTCGGGTCGGCTGCGAACAGGCCGTGGTCCAGGGGGATTCCGGCCTCGGTGAGCTGCTGCCCGGTGACGGATGCGGGGTCCGCGGCGGCGATCCGGATCCAGCCGTCGGCGGTGCGGCACAGGCCGTCGAGGGGGTGGTGGCCGCGGTGGTCGGTACTGCCGGTCTCGGGGGCGGGGCGGCCGGGGTAGCGGACCACGGCGTCGCTCTGCAGGTAGGTGGCGGTGCCGACCAGGGAGTACCAGGCGCGCTGTCCCTCGCCGGTGCGCGCGCGGTGGTACAGGCCGAGGACGACGGTGAGGGCGCCCATGGCGGCGCTGGTGGTGTCGATGATGGCGAGCGTGTTGGAGACGGGCTCACCGTCGCCGCCCTGACGGCTCATCATTCCTGCCATCGCCTGGATCACCATGTCCACGCCAGGCAGTTCGCCCAGTGGTCCTCCCTCGCCGTACCCGGAGAGGGAGGCCGTGACAAGGCTGGGGGCGGCGGCCGTCAGTGAGGTGTGGTCCAGGCGCAGCTTCTGGCTGACACCAGGACGCAGCGCGTGCAGGACGGCGTCGCAGGTCGCGGCGAGCCGGTGGAAGGTCTCCTGGCCGTCCGACGACTGCAGGTCGAGGGCGAGGCTGCGCATGCCGCGGTTGTACGTGTAGCCGGTGGCGCGGAAGGGGTCTCCGTCGACGGGCTCGACCTTCACCACGTCGGCGCCGAGTTCGGCGAGCAGGTGCCCGGCGAAGGGGGCGGCGACGAAGGTGCCCAGGTCGGCGATGCGGTAGCCGGCCAGCGGGCCGGCGGCCAGGCGTGCCGGTGGTTCCGGTGCGTCCTCGGGCTTGGGCCGCGGCAGGTTGTCCGCTTCCGCGTCGTGTGCTCCGAGCTCGGGGGCGGCTCCTGCCACCCGGCCCGGGGTGCGAGTCAGGGTGAGCGGCACACCCGGCATCGTGACGGTGCCGCGCTCGGGGTCCTGCACCTCGGTGCGCAGCCCGATCGCCTGCGGCTGCGGGTGGTCCAGCCATTCCTGGGAGTCCTGCAACGGGCCGCAGGGTATGCCGAGTTCGGTGAGTACGCGCAGCCAGTGGTCGCGGTCGTGGGTGAGGAAGACTTCCTTGATGCGGGCGGTGGCCCAGTCGATGTTGGCCGGGTCGAGCAGCCCGGCGACACTGCCGCCCATGCGTGGCGCGTCGAGCATCCCGCTCAGGCCGAGGGCCTGAAGGACCTTCGTCTCGAACTTGACGCCGAGGCCGCCGCAGCCGAGCCACTTGCCGTCGCCTGCTAGGTGGCGGGTGTAGGTGGGGTGGCGGCCGCCGAGGCCCACAGCGGTGTTCGGGTCGGCACTGTCGGCGGTGACGGTGTACATGCTCACAGCCGCGGTCGCCACCGCGTTCAGGCCGGTGACGGTGACCTGCTGGCCGCGCCCGGAGCTCTCCCGCTCCAGCAGCGCGGCGACCGTGCAGGCGGTCGCCCACACCCCCTGCACGTAGAGGTACTGAGGCATCACCCACTCGACCGGGTCACCATCGAGGGACGCCTGGCGGCATGCCATGCCGGAGGCCGCGCCGAGCAGCCCGTGCGACTCCTCGCCACCGAACCAGGGGGCACCCGACGCGGCGTACGGGGGCACACAGACCAGAACCAGCCGGGGGTTGGCACGACGCACGGCCGCGGCGTCGAGGCCGAACCCGGCCAGTGCCGCTTCGTCCCTGACCAGGCAGATGTCGGCGCCCTCCACCAGCCTGCGCAGCCAATCGCGCCGCTTGGGGTCGGCCGGGTCGACGACGACGCTCTTCTTTCCCCGGTTCCACACGGCGAATCCGGGGTGGCTGCGGGCCGGATCACCGCCCGGCCGCTCCACTTTCACCACCTCGGCGCCGAAGTCGGCGAGGAACATTCCGACGAGCGGACCTGCGGTGCGCTCGGTCAGGTCGACGGCTTGAAGGCCCTGCAGGACGTGCGGCATCGTGCCTCCTCATCCAAGGGGGTGCGGGTACCTGCGGCTCTGCTCAGTTGCGACCGAGCTGGCGCGCGAAGATGCTCGGCGGCAGGCCGTCGGCGACGGGGCGGAAGTTGCCCTCGATCAGGTCGGCGAGCCGCTCCTGGTCCCACGGGCCGGTGGAGCTGAGCTGACGGATGACTTCGGGGTTGTTGTACAGGCCGACGTCATAGCCGGAGGCGCGCAGCGTACGGCCGGTCAGCCAGCGGGAGCGGTCGGAGGCGAGGTAGAGGGCGAGCGGCGTGATGTTGTCGGGCGAGCGGCTCGGGTCGTCCTCGTTGCGGACGTTGGCGCGCTTCCCCTCGGGGACGGTGCCGGTGAGGCGGGTGGCGGCTCCCGGGGAGATCGAGTTCGCGGTCACGCCGTACTTCGCCAGGCCCTGGGCGAGTGAGTAGGTGAGGCCGACGACACCCATCTTGGCGGCTGCGTAGTTCGGTTGGCCCGGTGAGCCGTCGAGGCCGGAGATGGAGGAGAAGTTGATGATGCGGTAGTTGGCGTCGGGGTTGCGCTGCTCGCGGAAGTACTGCGCGGCGGGCCGCACCGTGGAGTAGTGACCCTTGAGGTGGACGCGAATCACCGCGTCCCAGTCCTCCTCGCTGAGGTTGAAGATCATGCGGTCGCGCAGGATGCCCGCGACGTTGACCAGGATGTCGAGCTTGCCGAACTCGGAGACGGCGGTGTCGATCAGCCGCCGTCCGGTGGCGGTGTCGGCGACATCGCCGCCGTCGGCGATCGCCCGGCCGCCGGCCGCCACGACCTCCTTGACGACCTGGTCCGCGGGGCCCGCGTCGCCGCCCTGGCCGTCGGCGGTGGCGCCCAGGTCGTTGACGACCACTGCCGCGCCCTCGGCCGCGAAGCGCCGCACGATCGACGCGCCGATGCCTCGACCGCCGCCGGTCACGACAGCCACCTTGCCTTCAAGAGAGCCCATGGCACTTTCCTTCCGCTCTTCGTGGGGTGGGGAGTTGTCGATCTGAGATGTGTCCGCACGTTAATGCAGACGAGAATCGTCTGTAAAGGGATCTGTGAGGTCATTCGCATGGTGTGGCCGCCCAGGGATGGCCCGGACGCCATCGCCGGCCCGTACGGACTCAGCCGGCGCTCTTCGGCTGTGTCCCGAACGCCCCGGTCGCGGCGAGCTGTACGTACTCCTCGACGCCGACCGCCAGCAGGTCGCGCAGCAGGCGCTCTGCGTCGGCGTGCAGAGGGTGGGCGGAGCGGGCGGGGCCGTCCGAGTCCTCAAAGGTGATCGGCGAGCTCATGGCGGTGATCGGGCCGAGCTCGGGGTGGTCCTGCGGGTAGAGGTAGCCGCGCGCGACCAGGTGCGGGTCGGACGCGACCTCGGCGACCGTGCGCACCGGGGCCGAGGGCACCTTCGCAGCGCGCAGCCGCTCGAACGCCTCCTCCTTGGTCAGGGTTCCGGTCCACTCGGCGACCAGTTCGTCGACCTCCTCGCGGCGGGCCACGCGGGCCTTGACTCCTGCGTAGTGCCCGTCTTCGCCGAGCTCGGGGCGGCCCATCAGGACGGCCAGCGCGCGCCAGTGGTGGTCTCCCTCGCAGGTGATCGCGATATGGCCGTCCTTCGTGGCGAAGACGCTGTAGGGGGCGACCGACAGGCCGGGGTGTTGGTTGCCGACGCGCTCCACCTCCTCACCGGTGGAGTAGTGCGAGCTGAGCGACGACATCAGCATCGGGAACACGGACTCCATCATCGAGACCTCGACGCGGCCGCCCCGCCCGGTGCGCTCGCGCCGGAACAGGGCCGTGGTGATCGCGCCGTAGAGGTTGATCCCTGCGGAGAAGTCGCAGACCGCCGCGCCGGACTTGACCGGGTCGGAGCCGGGGTACCCGGTGGCCGAGACCACACCGGCCATCGCCTGCACGGTCAGGTCCATCGCCGGATACGTGGCGTAAGGGCCGGTGGTGCCGTAGCCGGAGGACTGGGCGTACACCAGGCGGGGGTTGATCTCCTTGAGGGCGTCCCAGCCGATGCCGAGCCGGTCCATGACGCCGGGGGTGAAGTTCTCCACGAGCACGTCGGCCGCGATCACCAGGCGCTTGAACAGCGCGATGCCTTCGGCGCTCTTGAGGTCGAGGGCGAGGGACTCCTTGCCGGAGTTGAGCATCGCGAAGGCGTAGCGCGGGCCCGGGACGGCGCCGCGGCGGCGCAGGTGCTCGCCGGCCGGCGGCTCGATCTTGACGACCCGCGCCCCGGCCTGCGCCAGCATCAGGGTGGCGTACGGGCCCGCGTAGACGTGGCTGAGGTCGAGCACCGTGACGCCGGACAGCGGCGCGTCGGTCGTGGTCATGGCAGGGTTCCTCACAGGGATGGTCGGCGGGGTCAGCGGCTCTTGCGGGGCATACCGAGCCCGCGCTGCGCGATCATGTCGCGCTGGATCTCGTTGGTGCCGGCGCCGAAGGTGTGGACGATGGCGTCCGCCCACAACTGGGGCACCATTCCCTCCAGCGGGGCGTCGACAGCGCCGGGCATCAGCTGCCCGTAGGGGCCGAGCAGGGTGCCGGCCAGGTCGACCAGACGCTGCTTGTACTCGGTGACGGCGGTCTTGACCTGCGCCGCCGCGAAGCCGGGCAGGTCGCCGTCGACGACGGCACGGGTGAGCGCGCCTTCGACCATGGCCTGGATCGCGGCGAACTCCACCTGGGATCCGGCCAGTTCCTGCCGGACGGCGGGCGAGTCGAACGGGACGCGGCCGTCCGGGCGGGGGCGCCGGGCGAGCTTGACGACCTCTTCCAGGCAACGGCGGATATGCCCGATGGGGAAGACTCCGATGCGCTCCAGGCCGAGCGCGCCGCTCAGGTACGCCCAGCCCTTGCCCTCCTCGCCGATCCGGTGGGCGACGGGCACGCGCACCTCGTCGTAGTAGGTGATGTTGGTGCGGCCGTCCATGGTGGGCAGCGGCTCGATCACCACGTCCGCCAGGTCGACGATGAGGAGCGTGATGCCGTCGTGCTTCTTCCCCGAGCCGTCGGTGCGCACGGCCAGGTAGACGTAGTCGCAGCGATGCGCGCGGCTGGTGAACAGCTTCATGCCGTTGACGAGGTAATGGTCGCCCTCGCGGCGGGCGCGCATCGTGAGGGAGGCCAGGTCGGTGCCGGCTTCCGGCTCGCTGTAGCCGAGGCAGAAGTTGATCTCGCCGCGGGCGATGCGGGGCAGGAAGCGCCGCTTCAGTTCCTCGTCCGCGTGGTCAAGGAGGGCGGGCGCGACGATGGAGGTGGCGGCGCGCGGGTAGGGCGCGCCGATGTAGCTCATCTCCTCGGTGAGCAGGTGCCGTTGCAGCGCGGTGCCGCCGCTCCCGCCGTACTCGGCAGGTATGGCAAGGCCGAGCCAGCCACGCCTGCCCAACTCGCGCCAGAACTCCCGCTCCCACTCCTGCGGGATGTGGTCCTGATGGTGGTGCTGCTCGACGAGGGCGGCCAGCTGACGTTCCTCGTCCCAGGTCTCGGTCAGGAACGCGCGCACCTCGCGGCGCAGCTGCTCGTCCTGCTCGCTGTAGACGGCCAGGCTCATGCGGCCTTCTCCTCCGGTGCGGTCGGGTGGCGGTGGGCCAGGACGAGTTCGCGCAGTTCCTCGCCGTCCGCGCCCCACAGCAGGGCCGAGCGGATGCGCCGGGTGTACAGCGGCAGGTCGTGTTCCTGTACGTAGCCGGCGCCGCCAAGCACTTGATGGGTGTTGCGGGTGACGGTGCGGGCGTGCAGCCGGACGGCCTCCAGTGCCTCGGCGGCACTCGCGTGCGCCTCGGCACCGGCCGCGCCGTGCACGTCCAGGGCCAGGGCAGTGGCGCGGCACAGGTCGGTGGTGGCCTGGAGGCCGATCGCGCAGTCGGCGAGCAGGTGCTGGACGGCCTGAAAGGTGCCGATGAGTCGGCCGAATTGGGCGCGCTCGCCGGCGTGCGCCACGGCCATGTCGAGGGCCCGTGAGGCAAGCCCGGTAATCCAGCACGCCTCGGCGAACCAGCGCAGGGTGCGCCAGGTGCGCGATGCGGCCGGGTCGGTGCCGATCGGCTCGGCGGGGGCGGCGGTGAGGGTGAGGGCGTACTGGTTGTCCTCGCCGAGGCTGGGCTGGTGGCGGATCTCCACGTCGGCGGCGCGGACGGTGAGCCAGGTGCCGTCGTCTGCGCACATCAGGAAGCCGGTGGCGGCGGCCGCGTCCCGCACCAGAGGGATGCGGCCCGTCACCGTCCCGGCGGAGGCGTCGTACACGGGCACGGGGCTGCCGTTCTCCTCCACGGCGGGGACCAGGATCTCGCCCGCGCACACCGCACGTGCAAGTTCCGTGGCGCGTGCGGAGTCGGGGAAGGCGTGGTCCAGGAAGAGGGCGGTGCCCACGGCGGCGGTGCGCACCGGCGCGGGTGCCGCGGCCCGCCCCAACTCGAAGAGGACGAGGTGCAGGTCGGCGGCGGTGCCACCGACGCCGCCGCGCTCCTCACTCACCGCAAGGGAGGTCCAGGACCCCTCGGTCAACTGGGTCCACAGGGCCGGGTCGTGGCGGGTGCCGGTGCTCTCGGCGGTGCGCACATCCTTGGACGTGGAACAGGAATCGAGCATGTCGCGCAGGGCGCGGCGGATGTCGCCGTCGTCGTGCGCGAAAGCGGGGATGCGGACGGTCATGCGTCTGCGGTCCTTTCTACGGGTGCCCAGGCAAGGAGCGTCGTCCCCGCGTCGTCGGCCCGTTGGTAGACAGCGGTGACAGGCAGGCCGATGCGCAGCTCGCCGCTGTCCGCGGTGAAGGCGCCGAGCAGGCGCACGCCCGCATCGGTCTCCACCAGCACCACGGCGTAGGGCGGTTCGAAGCCGGGCAGGGTGCGGTGGCCGACGAGCGTCCAGGAGTAGACGGCGCCGCGGTCGGCGACCTCGCTCCATTCGGCCCGGTCGGCGTGGCAGGCGGAGCACAGCGGACGGGGCGGCCACGAGTGCCGTCCGCAGCCGGTGCAGCGCGGTACGAGGAGGCGGCCCTCGCGCAGTCCGGCCCAGTGCGGGGCGAACTCGGGATCGGCGGTGTCGGGCAGCGGTCGGGTGCTCATCGGGCGGTACCCCTTTCGTTGGCCAGGACGGCGAAGGAGCCGTCGCCCAAGTCGCCCCAGCCGGTGACGGCGACATGCCGGGCTCCCTCGATCTGCCGCGCGCCCAGGCTCGTACCGCCGAGGCCGCCGCGCAGTTGGCGCACGGCCTCCACGACGTGGTTCAGGCCGGACAGATGGCCCTCGGAGAGCAGCCCGCCGTGGGTGTTCACCGGCAGCGAGCCGCCGAGCCGGATGGCACCGGACGCGGCGAGCTTCCCGCCACCGCCTTCGGGGGCGAAGCCGGCCGCCTCCAGCTGGTGGATGACTTCGAAGGTGAAGCAGTCGTAGACCATGGCGGCGTCCATGTCCGCGGGCGCCAGGCCGGTGCGCTCCCAGACGGCGGCCGCGGCCGGGGCGAGGCCGATGGCCAGCAGGTCCGGACGGTTGGTCAGGTCGTCGGGCGTACGCGGGCGGCCCTCGGCGACGCCCAGGATGCGCACCGGTGGCGGCCCGTCCGTCGCGGCCCGCGCGGAGACGATGACCGCGCAGGCGCCGTCCGTCTCCAGACAGCAGTCGAAAAGGTGGTACGGGTCGGCGATCATCCGTCCGGCCAGGTACTGCTCCATGGTGAGCTCGCGGCCGTGCGTCATCGCGCGCGGGTTGAGCTGCGCGTGCGCTCGGGCCGCGAGGGCGACCGCGCCCAGCTGCTCGCGGGTCAGTTCGTACGCGTGCAGGTAGCGTCGGCAGATCATGGCGTAGCGCTGTGCGGCGGTGTTCCAGCCGTAGGGGTGTTCCAGTTGGGTGCGGAAGTGCTGGGCCGGGAGCTGCGAGGGCCGCTCGTGGATGCGGCCGCCGGAGCAGCCGTTGCGCGCGCGCAGGATCAGGACGTGCCGGGCGGCCCCGGATTCGACGGCGAGCCGGGCGTGCCCCAGCGCGGCCACCGAGCCGGCGCCGCCCATCGCGACGGTCACGCTGTACCGCAGTGCGTGCAGGCCGAGGTTGGCGGCGACGTCCTCGGAGCTCAGCGAGTGCGGGAAGCCGACGACTCCGTCGATCTCGCGCGCGTCGATGCCCGCGTCGCGCGCGGCGGCCAGTGCGGCCTGCATGCCCAGGCGGGTGGTGGTGCGGCCGCTCTTCCTGGAGTAGTCCGTCTCCCCTACGCCACTGATGACAGCACTCACTGCTGCTCCCCGGCGGGTAGGGCGACGGTCGCGCCGCCCTTCGCGGTGACTCCGCCCGGACCGACGACCTGCAGTGCCAACTCGGCCTCGGTGCAGCCGTCCGGCAGCGTGCGCACGGCGGTGACCTCGCCGGAGACGGTGAGTTTCTCGTCGACGTACGCGGTACCGGTGTTACGGAAGTGCACCCGGCGCACCTGGCCGTGCTCGCCCGCCCAAGAGGCGGCGAGGTCGGCGAGCCAGGCGCCCTGCAGCGAACCCTGCACGACAAGGTCGCGGTGGCCCTCGGCTCGGGCCTGCTCTCGGTGGATGTGGATGCGGTGTGCGTTCCAGGCCGCGGCGCTGTGGACGAACAGCTGGGTGGCATCGGGCTGCCGGACGAGAGCGGGGAGCTGCGTGCCGACGGATATCGAGGACGTGGTGGTCATGGGGTGGGGCCTCACTTCATGCTGTGTCACTTCAAGATCTGGGTGGACGTCTCGCGGATCACCGGTTCGCCGGCCGCGTCCACGTACTCGGTGCGCCAGGTGGCCAGGACGAACGGGCCGCGCCGCCCGTACTTCTCCTCCAGCGACTCCAGTCGACGCCGGCCACGCACCTGATCGCCCACGACCAGTGGGCGCACCAGCTCGACGTCGATCCCGCCGAACATCACCCGGCCTTCGCCGACTGGGGCGCGCCGGTCCTCCGTGAGCCCGTCGGCGCTCAGTTCCGCGACCGGCGCGATCGGGCGCACCAGCGCGGTGTAGAGCAGAGGTTGTGCGGTGTCGGGATGTTCGGGAACCTCGTTGCCGAGCCCGGCCTCGTACTTGCGGATGTCCTTTTCGGTGACGGTGAAGGGCGGCATGTCGAACTCCCTTCCGACCCAGCCGCGCGCCTCGTCGGTCAACAGCGGTATGTCCACGGGGTTTTCCTCCTGTGTCCTTGCTCTATGGGTGCGTGGCTCCGGGCCGCGCCGTCCCTGCGCGCGTCGCCCTGCGTGCAGCCGCACGCGTACGGCGCCCCTGCGCGCCTGGGGTCCGTCAGAAGTTCGACGACGGCTTCCAGGTGCCGAACTCTGTGCGCAGCACGTCGACGATCTCGCCGACGGTGGCGTAGGCGCGGACGGCCTCGATGGTGGCCGGCATGACGTTCTCGCGTGCTGCGGCGGCGTCGCGCAGGGCTCCCAGGCCCCGGCGCACCGCGGCGCCGTCGCGACGCTCGCGCAGTTCACGCACCGAGCGGGCCTGGGCGGCCTCGGCCGCGGGGTCGATGCTGAAGACCTCCAGCGGCTCGGCCTCGCTGCGGAAGGTGTTGACGCCGACGACGGTGCGCTCACCGCTGTCGATGGACTGCGCCAACTCATAGGCGGATTCCGAGAGTTCGGAGGCGAACCAGCCGGACTCGATGCAGCGCAGTGCGCCGCCGCGGTCCTCGATCCGGCGGCTCATCTCGTCGATTTCGCGTTCCGCCTCGTCGGTGAGGGCCTCCACGGCGTAGGAGCCGCCGAAGGGGTCCAGCGTGGTGGTCAGGCCCGACTCGAAGGCGACGACCTGCTGGGTGCGCAGGGCGAGGGTGGCGGCTGCCTCGGTGGGGACGCCGAGCGCCTCGTCGTACGCGGAGACGTGCATGGTCTGCACCCCGGCCAGGGCGGCGGCGGTGGCCTCCAGGGAGGCGCGGACCACGTTGTTGAGAGGCTGTTGCGCGGTGAGCGAGGAGCCTGCGGTGAAGGCGAAGATCTTCAACTGCTGGGAGCGGGCGTCCTCGGCACCGTAGGTGTCGCGCATCAGCTTGGCCCACACCCGGCGCGCGGCGCGGAACTTGGCGACCTCAGGGAGGAAGTCCGTGGTGATGGCGAGGAAGGTCATCAGGGACGGGGCGATCTCATCGATGGTTACCCCACGCCCCAGGCACTCGTCCAGGTATGCACGGGCGTTGGCGAAGGTGTAGGCGATCTCCTGGGCGGCCGAGGCGCCGGATTCACGGATGTGGTAGCCGCTCATGGTCAGCGGCACCCAGCGCGGCACGTGCCGGACGCAGTGCTCGATGACGTCGGCGGCGAGTCTGAGAGACGGCTCGGGCGGGAAGATCTGGGTGCCGCGGGCGATGAACTCCTTGAGGACGTCGTTCTGGATGGTCAGGCCGAAGGTGTTCGGGTCGACGCCCTGCTTCTCGGCCAGGACCAGGAACATCGCGGCCCAGACGTAGCCGATGGAGTTCGCGGTGGTGCGGACCTGGGTGATCTCACCGAGCGGGATGTCCCGCATGAGGATCTCGATGTCGGCGAGCGAGTCGATGGCCACGCCCACCCGGCCGACCTCGCCGGCCGCGCGCGGGTCGTCGGAGTCGATGCCCATCTGGGTCGGCAGGTCCATGGCCACGGAGAACCCCGTCACCCCGGCGTCCAGGAGCTTGCGGAAGCGGGCGTTGGACTCCGCGGGGGTGCCGAAACCGGCGTACTGCCCCATGATCCACGGCTGGGGATCGGAAGAGATGCCGCGGGTGAAGGGGTACTGGCCCGCGCGTTCGGCACCGGCCGGCGCGTAGTCGGTACGCATCTGCGGCACGACTCACACCCCGCTTCCGGGCCGGCCGGGACGCCCGGCCTGCTCCAGCCGCTCACGCAGGACCCGCTTGGCGATCTTCCCGTTGGAGTTGACCGGGAACTCGCCGACGAACAGCACCTGCTTGGGCTTCTTGTACGAGGCCAGGTGCGCTCGGCAGTGGTCGAGAACCGCCCGCTCCGTGAGCTCCGCCCCGGTCTGCCGCGTCGCCACGGCCACCACCCGTTGGCCCCAGTCGTCGTCGGAAAGGCCGAGCACCGCGACCTCGGCGACGCCGGGCACCTGGGCGACGACCTCCTCCACCTCGCGCGGATAGATGTTGTAGCCGCCCGAGATGATCATGTCGCCCTTGCGGTCGGCGAGCCACAGGTAGCCGTCCTCGTCGAGGTGTCCGATGTCGCCGGTGTGCAGCCAGCCGTCCACCACCGACTTGGCCAGGTCGGCTCGGCCCGACGCGTTCCAGTAGGCGCTCATCACGTGATCGCCGCGGGTGACCACCTCGCCGAGTTCACCCGGGGCGACCCGCTGCCCGCTGTCGTCGACCACTGCGAGCTCGACGCCGAGCGCGGCGCGACCCGCGCTGCGCAGCAGGTCGGGGCTGCCGTCGAGGGCGCGCGCGTGGTCGGCCGCGTCAAGCAGCGTGACCGGCGGGATCGCCTCGACAAGTCCGTAGTACTGAACTAGATGGGGCGTCAATTTCTCGTAGGCCTGGCGGAGTTGCTCGGCAGGCATGGGGGCGCCCGCGTACCCGAGCATCTTCAGTCCGCTCAGCGCCTGCAGGTCGGCGCCCGGTGCGGCCAGCAGGCGGGCGATCATCGTGGGCACCATCGCACTGTGCGTGCCACCACGCTCGGCGACCGCCTCCAGGAAGTCCTGTGGATCCCAGGAGGGCAGCACGATCTGCCGGGCTCCGGCGACCAGGAACGGCAGCAGGAACAGGCCGCTGGTGTGGGTGATCGGCCCGGCGTGCACATACGCGTCGGCTGCGGCTGGGGGGCCACCCAGCACGTCGTGCGTCATGTTCACGACGGACGCGAACCAGTTGCGGTGGGTGCGCTGCGCTCCCTTCGGGTACCCGGTGGTGCCGCTGGAGTAGTGCAACCCGCAGAGCGAGTCCGGCGCCACTGGGGGAAGGTGCGCGGATGAGGAGCGGGCGATCAGCTGCGCGTAGGGGATGCCGGGGCCGTCGCCGATCACCACGGTGTGCGGCAGGCCCGCGCGCAGGGACTCGGTCTGCTCCGTCCAGCGGGCTTCATAGAGCAGCGCCCGAGCTCCCGAGTCCGCGGCTATGCGCTCCCAGTCGGCCACGTGCAGACGGTGGTTGAGTGCTACCCGGACCAGTCCGGCGGCGCGGATCGCCAGGTCCGTCTCCACGTATGTGTTGCTGTTGCCCTGCAGGTCGAGGACCCGGTCACCCGGTGCGAGGCCCAGGGCAAGGAGCCCGTTCGCCAGCCTGAGCACCCGGTCGCCGAGGCCGGCGAAGGTGAGCGTGCCCTGCGGTCCGTCGAGGGCCGTCCGGTCCGCGAAGCGGCGCGCGGCTCGTGTCACCAGCGATCCAACATCCATGTGCGGCCATCCCTTGGTCACCTGCCACGGCGTGCGCGCCGACGTGGAACCTGTCATGCGATGTCCGTGCGCAAGATTTACAGACATTCTTCGTCCGAATATCTTGAGCGCTCCCGAGACCAAGAGCAACCCCTTCTCCTGGACGTTTTCGCTCCCCGCAACCTCCGGCTCCCACCGCACCCGTCACGCACACTCAGGCCGTTCGAACCAGTGCTTCCGTCGAAGGAACGGGAGCCGCCTTCGCACCGCACCGGCCCACCGGGCCGCGAAGGCGCGGAGACCTGACCCGTCCGTGACGGAATCCGCCACCGTCATCGAACTGACGAAGCCCCCGATGGACAGGGCAAAGTCGGCAAGCGGATCTTCGCCAGTCCACCGATGCCGAGGGCCGTACTGAAGCCGTTCGCGTGCCGAACAGCCCTGGTCCGCAGTGCGGACGGGCTGGTTCCGGCGTCGATGGGGGGCATGATCCACGGCAAGCTGGGGCGTGCCGCTCCCGTGATCGAGATCCCCGATGCGGGCCATCACGTCATGCTCGACCGGCCCCTGTGCCTGGTCACCGCCCTACGGGCGGTTCTCGCACAGTGGCACGCCCCGGCCAATGGGCAGCCCGGGGCGTGAAGCACGGCTTCGCCGCCCCGCCGGTGCCAGCCATCGGCGCCACGCAGTCGCCGGCCTGAACACAGGGAGCACGGCCCGCCGGTGCGCGACATCCCCCGCCGGATCAGGGGCAAGTTGCCGCGGCTCGGCCTGTGCGGCGGATCCTCTCGGTCGATCGCCGAGCTGCCGGGTCAACTTCCGTACGGTGCCGCATAGTCGGGCAGCGGCGGTTCGACGCCCACCTTGTCCCCGCCGATCAGCAGCCCGTCGACCAGCGCCGCGGCGATCTTGGCCACCTCGGTCGGGCTGGGGGGAACCGCTCGCGGCATGAACGGGTTGAGGCACAACGACAGCTTGTTGTCGAGACGTGACGGCACGGCGGGCCCCGGATGCTTGAGCGCGTCCAGAGTCAGGGCGTAGCCGACCGAGTCACCGAGGATCGTGACATGGTCGGCGATCCGTGCCGGACACACCTTCTGCAATGCCATGTTGGCCGCGCCGGGCAGCGTGCTCGCCCTGGGCTGCGGGTACACCACCTCGTCCAGGAAGGTGGTGTAGATCGATGTCACCGGTGTGTTCGCGGGCATCGGCGCCTCCTGCAAGGCGCGCATGAAGTGCGAGTCCGGACTGGCGCGCCAGGCCGCCTTGGTGCACCAGTTCGTGGCACACAGCGTGTTCCCGAGCCCGGTGCCCTGCATGACCCCGGCCAGAGTGACGACGTCCTCGGCGTGCGCGGCCACGTCGGGCCAGAACTTCGCGGCCCAGGTGACGAGCGAGCCGCCCTCACTGTGCCCGATCAGCGCGATCTTGCGCCCCGAGCGCTCGTAGGCATACCGGGCCGCGTACACCACGTACTCGACCGAGATCACCGGATCGATGAGTCCGCGCTCGGGAAGGGCGACGGTGCAGACTCCATACCCTTCGTCGGGCAGGGCACGCTGGTAGTTCCAGTCCCAATAGCCCTCGGGCCGACCCCCGATACCGTGGACCAGAAGCACCGCCTGCTTGCCGGACGACGGGGTGACGGACGGGTCGCAGGACACCGCAGCACGCATCGCGGACACCGGCTGGGTGAGCGGTGGCCCCTCGCCGGCTGTGTCCGCCTGGGCGAGTGGGGTGAGGGATCCGGCGAGCACGCCGCCAAGGGCTGCGACGACGGTCGCGACCCGCCTGATGGTTTTCATCACGATATGCCTCACTTCGTCGTGGGCTGTGGCGCGCATCACCGTAGAATTGACCGACCGTACAGTCAACGTTCATGTCACAAATAGCTGACCGTGCGTACGGTCACCAAAGAACCTCCGGGCCTCCCGGCGCACCGGTCCCCTCCCGAGGCCAGCCGCCGGCCGCCGCCGAGCGGGCTGAGACGGGCCGGCTCGTCGCGCCGTACTGCACACACGGCCGGACCGAGCGCCTCGGCGGTACGGACGACAGGACCGCGCGGTAGCCTGGGCCATCCCCAAAGCGGGCGAACGGGCGGATCGGGCAGGAGCGGAACGTGGCCACGAAGCGCAGGGGCATCCCGGCTGCGGGCAAGTCGGTGCAGATTCTGGAGTCCTTCACCCGGCGGGTGGCCGAATCCGGCTACGACGGCACGAACTTCGGGGACATCGCCGAAGAGCTCGGCATCTCCAAGGGCACCATCGTGCACCACTACGGCACGAAGGACCGGCTGCTCGCCGTACTCCACGAGTCGTACATGCAGCGCCGCCTCGCCGAGGCCCACCGCATCCTTGAATGCCTGTCCAGTCCGGCCGATCAACTGGCCGGACTTCTCTACGCGTTCGTGCGTTACCAAGTGCACGACCGGCACGCCACCGTCGCCTTCCAGCGCGAGAGTGTCCGCCTGGCCGGGCAGGAGATGCACGCGGAAGGCGACCGGCTGCGCAATGAGTACGTGGAACTGGTCCGTGGCGTCATGCGGCACGGAGCCGCGTCCGGCGTGTTCCGCGTGACGGACGTTCCCATGCAGAGCCTTCTGTTGTTCGGCTCGGCGCAGTGGGCCTGGACGTGGTTCGACCCCGAGGGCAAGAACAGCGTCGACGAAATCGGCTCCTCCTTCGTCGACTTGGTTCTCGGCAGCCTCCTGACCCGCCGTACGGCACTCGCCCGGCTCAGTGATCCCGACGGCAAGGTCGCCGAGACGGTCCGCACCTGCCTCGCGGCGGCGGCCACCTCCTGACCGTTTCGGACCGCGTTACGCCCCGGGTCGGCTCGGACGTCGAGGACCTGGGGACTCCTCAACAGCTCGCGTGGGCAGGAACGTTCGGTGAGCGAGCGGGAGCCGGCAGACGACTGACTGTTCGCCCGGTGAACCCGGTGGATCCTGCCCGTCAGGGTGTGCCGACCTCTTGACGAGAGTTTCGGACGAACAGAGACTGTTATTCGCTGAACACTGACCGCACGCACGGTCTGCGTGCGACCTGACGGGCGCCACGAACAAGGGATGCGCATGGGATCTCGTACCGGGCAAGAGCCCGAAGGTGGCTTCGACTACGACTGGGTCGTGATCGGTTCCGGCTTCGGTGGCAGCGTGGCCGCCCTGCGACTTGCCGAGCGCGGATATCGGGTCTGTGTCCTGGAGGCCGGACGCCGCTACCCGACCTCCGAACTTCCCGCCTCCACCTGGAATGTGCGCCGCTACTTCTGGATGCCACGGCTCGGCATACGCGGCATCCTGCGGGTCAGCGCCTTCCGTGACGTGTCGATCATCAGTGGCGCCGGGGTCGGCGGCGGCAGCCTCGTCTACGCCCAGACCCTGTACCGGGCCGGCGAGGCGTTCCGCGAGCACCTCGACGCAGCGGTGGGCGAACATGTCGATCTGGACCGCTACTACGCCGTGGCGGAGCGGATGCTCGGCGTCGTCGACACCCCCATCGCCTCCCCGCGCGACGCCATGGCCCGCGCCGCCGCCACCGACCTCGGCCTGCCGCCTGACCGCTTCCACGCCACCCGCATCGGCGTGTTCCGCGGCGAAGCGGGCGTCACCGTCCCCGACCCGTACTTCGGCGGCGAAGGGCCTGAGCGCACCGGTTGCACCGACTGCGGGCGCTGCATGGTCGGCTGCCGCGTCGGCGCCAAGAACACCCTCGACAAGAAGTACCTGTGGCTCGCCGAACGGCGTGGCGTACGCATAGAACCCGACCGCGAGGTCACCGACCTCGCCCCGCTGGGCGCCACCGACGGCTCGGACGGATACGTGATCACCGCCCGCCGCCCCGGCTCCACCGTGCGCCGCGGCACGCGGGTACTGCGCGCCCGCGGGGTGGTCGTCGCTGCGGGCGCGGTGGGCACGGCCCGGCTGCTGGCCGCCTGCCGCCACCGCGGCTCGCTGCCCGCACTGAGCGAGCGACTCGGCCAGGACGTGCGCACCAACGCCGAGTCGATCTGCGCGATCACCGCGCGCGACCCGAAGGCCGATCTCAGCAAGGGCGTCGCCATCTCCGGCAGCCTGCAGGCCACCGACGGCATGCATCTGGAGCCGGTCGGCTACGGCGGCGCCGCCGACTCGATGGGGCTGCTGTTCGTCCCGCTCAGCGGCGACGGCAGCCGGCTGACCCGGCCGCTGGGCCTGCTCAAGGAGATGCTGCGTCACCCCGTGGACCTGCTGCGCTCCGCCAACCCCCGTGGCTGGTCGAGGCGTTCGATGCTCATCGGTGGCATGTGGACGCAGGACGGCGCGCTCAGGTTCGTCGCCCGACGGCGCCTCCTCGGTCGCGGCGTACGACTGACCACCAGGCCCGACCCCGACCACCCCAACCCCACGTTCCTGCCCGAGATATACGCGTTCGTACGCCGGCTCGCCGAGAAGTACGACGCGATTCCGCAGATCTGGGCCACCGAGCCGTTCAACGTCCCCTTCACCGCTCACATCCTGGGCGGGGCCGTCATCGGAACCAGCCCCGACACCGGCGTCATCGACAGCCGCCACCGCGCCTTCGGCTACCACAACCTTCTGGTTACCGACGGCGCTGCCGTGCCCTACAACCCCGGCACCAACCCCAGCCTGACCATCACCGCACTCGCCGAGCGGGCCATGGCCGCCGTCCCCGCCAAGGACGGATCCCACCAGGAGGGCGGGATCGGCCATGAGACGCCGGCCGCGCCCTGATCTCCGTACCTCCGTCGCCTTCACTTCCCCGGAAGGGTGCTCCATGCCGTACTTCGCCGATGCCGCCGAGGTCTACCGATACATCGGCGGGGCCTTCCGCCTCGCCGCCGACCATCCCGAGGCCGGGCCGCGCCTGCGCGCCGTCGGCGCGACTTTGCGCATCGAGTACCGCGACCCGGCCGCCACCCTCACCTTGCGGCTGCGCGCCGAAGGCGTCGAGATCATCGAGGGGCAGAGCGACCTGCCGGCGGACATTCATCTGAGCATGACCGCAGACAACGGCAATCGGTTCTGGCGCGGCGAGTACAACGCCGCCCTCGGCCTCGCCAAGGGGGAGGCCCGCGCCCGCGGACCCATCGCGAAGATCCTCAAGGTGCTGCCCGCCGCCAAGCCCGTCTTCCCCCTCTACCGCGAGCTCATCGCCGCCAAGGAGCAGGCAGGGGAGACGAAATGACGGTCCTTCACTCGACAAACGGCAGCACGACCGTCGGACACTTCCGCATGTTCGTCGGCGGAGAATGGGTCGACACGGACGAACACTTCGAGATCCGCAGCCCGGCCACCGAGGAATTGGTCGCCACCGTCGCCCGCGGTGACGTCGCTCACGCCAACCGGGCCGTCGCCGTCGCCACATCGGTCCACCAGGCAGGCACATGGCGCCTGACTCCGCCCGCCGAGCGCGCCGCGGTGCTGCGCAAGGTCGCCGACCGGTTCGCTGAACGCTCCGTCGAACTCGCCGAGCTGCACGCCCGCGAGATCGGGGCGACGATCCGGCTCGCCGAACCGATGCACTTCGGTGCGGCGCTGCCGCACATGCAGTACCTCGCTGATCTGACGGCCCGCTATGAGTTCGAGCAGGGCGGCCCTCTGGTCGGCCCGGTGCTCGCCTCGGGCCGAGTGCGGCGCGAGGCGATCGGGGTCTGCGCGGCGATCGTGCCGTGGAACATCCCGCTGCCCCTGGCCGTCTGGAAGATCTTCCCGGCGCTCGGCGCGGGCAACACCGTCGTCGTCAAACCGGACGAGAACGCGCCGCTGATGGTGCTCGAACTTGCCCGCGAGTTCGAGGCCGCGGGGCTCCCGCCGGGCACGCTGAACGTCGTCACCGGCGAGGGCGAGAGCGTCGGCGCACGGCTCGCCACGCATCCCGACGTCCGCAAGATAGCCTTCACCGGGTCGACGGAGACGGGGCGCTCCGTGATGCGCGGCGCGGCCGATACCGTCAAGCGGGTCACCCTCGAACTCGGCGGCAAGGGCCCGAACATCGTTCTCGACGACGCCGACCTGGACACCGCCGTCGACGGTGCGCTGTTCGCGTTCCTCGCCCACAGCGGCCAAGGTTGCGAGTCCGGCACCCGGCTGCTGCTGCCACGCTCCCTGCACGACACCTTCGTCGCCCGCATGATCGGCCGCGTCAAGACGCTGCGCATCGGCGACCCCATGGACTACGAAACGGACCTCGGCCCGGTGCATTCGGCAGCCCAGCGCGACCGCATCCTCGCCTACATCGACAGCGCCCGTGCCGAGGGCGCCACCGTCGCGTACGGCGGATCAGTGCCCCAAGGGCCGGAATTCGAGCGGGGGTTCTGGGTCGAGCCGACCATCGTCACCGACGTTCGCCCACACATGCGGATCGCCCGGGAGGAGGTCTTCGGCCCGGTCGTCGCGGTCCTCGCCTACGACACCGACGAGGAAGCCGTCGCCCTCGCCAACGACAGCGAGTACGGGCTGTCCGCCGGGGTGTGGAGCAGCGACGCGCGACGCGCCTTCGACGTCGCCGAGGCTCTCGAATCCGGGATGGTGTGGATCAACGACTGGCATCTGGCACCGCCCGAGTACCCGTTCGGCGGCGTCAAGCAGAGCGGCCTGGGCCGCGAGGGCGGTCCTGGCGCGCTCGACGAGTACACCGAGGCCAAGTTCATCTCGTACGACCTGTCCGGGGGCCTCGACGGAAAGCTGTACAGCCTCGTGCTCGGCACCCCGCCCGACTGACCACCTCTGCTGGTGTCACCGTCCTCGCAGGTGACGACAAGGAGGCACCGCGTGCAAGGCGCCGAAGGGCCCCGGACCCTGCCGGAGGCGTTCCAGCGCACGGCAGCCGTTCGGCCCGATGCTGTGGCGCTGCGCGCGTACGGCAGCGACACGGCGCTGACCTGGGGCGCGTACGCCACGCACGTCCGCCGTATCGCGGGCGGACTCGCCGCGCTGGGCGTGCGGCGCGGCGACACCCTCGCCCTGATGCTCACCAATCGCCCCGAGTTCCATCTGGCGGAGGCGGGCGCCTCCCATCTGGGCGCGACCACGTTCTCCGTCTACAACACCAGCTCCGTGGAGCAGATCGGCCACCTGCTGAACCACGCCGGGGCCCACATCATCGTCACCGAACGGCAGTTCACGGAGCTGGTGAAGGCGGCTGCCGGCTCGGTCAAACACATCCTCGTCGTCGAGGACGGCGACCTGGAGCGGCTGAACCCGCGGCCCGACTTCGACTTCGAGGCGACGTGGCGGGCCGTCGACCCGGACGACGTCCTGTGCCTGATCTACACCTCCGGCACCACCGGCCCGCCCAAGGCCGCCGAGCACACCCACCGCGGCGCGCTCGCCATGGCAGAGGACATCGCCGGCGCCTTCCCGATGCGCGACGACGACGTCGCACTGTCGTACCTGCCGGCCGCCCACGTCGCCGACCGGTTCCTGAACCAGTACTTCGCGATGCTGCACGGCGTGGAGGTCGTCACCCTCGCCGACGCGAGTCGACTGGCTCCCGCGCTGGCCGAGATCAGGCCGACGACGTTCGCCGCCGTCCCCCGAATCTGGGAGAAGCTCCACTTCCGTGTCCAGGGCATGCTGGCCGCCGACCCGCAACTCGCCGCAGCCTTCGCATCGGGCACCGAACCGGCCCTGGCCACGCTGCGCACCCGACTCGGCCTCGACCGGATGCGCTGGGCCCTGTCGGGCGCGTCCTCGATCGCTCACGACTCGTACACGTTCCTGCAACGGCTCGGGGTGCCGGTGAGCGAGGTATGGGGAATGTCGGAGTGCGGCCTCGCGATGGGCGTCCCACCCGAGCAGGCGCGGATCGCGACGGTCGGCAAGCCCTTCCCCAGCGTCGAGACGAAGGTGTCCGACGGCGGTGAGCTGCTGATCCGTACGCCGTTCCGGATGAAGAGCTACCGAGGCGATCCCGAACGCACGGCGACCCTGCTCGACAAGGACGGATGGCTGCACACCGGCGACGTGGCGGCGGTCGACGACGACGGCTACGTACGGATCGTCGGCCGCGTCAAGGAACTGATCATCAACGCGGCCGGCAAGAACATGTCGCCCCTCAACATCGAGAACGCGATCATCAGCACGTCCCCGCTGATCGGCGGCGTGGTGGCGGTCGGCGACGCCCGCCCCTACAACGTCGCCCTCATCGCCCTCGAACCCGCGACGGCCGCGGCGCGTGCGGCGCAGTTCGGCCTGGCCCCGGACCCGGCGCTCCTCGCCGTCGACGAGCGGATCCTGGCGGAGGTACAGGCGGGCGTCGACGCGGGCAACACGCGCCTGTCACGTGTCGAGCAGATCAAACGATTCGCCGTACTGCCCTCGTACTGGCTGCCCGGAGGCGACGAACTCACCCCCACGATGAAGCTCAAGCGGCGCCCGATCCAAGTCAAGTACGCGGCGGAGATAGAAGAGTTGTACGCAGCAGAGCGATAGGAACCAGACCCATCGGCCCGATGGCGCCGACGAACACGCCGACCGGCACGCGCACCTTGGGATGCGATCTGTGCTCTGCGTGCCAGGGCACATCGCCGCTCGAGTTGCCCGCCGGGGTGCCCTGCTGACTCCACGACTTCTGATGACTCCGCGTCCGCCGGGAACGCCGAGCCGACATCTGCGAATCCCTTATCGAATCATCCTGGTGCCTCATCACCCGCCCGCAGCCAGGGACTTTCCGGCTACCAACCTGCTACTCGCCGGCCTTCTGCCACCGAATGGACCCGACACCCTTGCACGACGCTGACCGGCCAACCCACCTGGGCCTGCGGTCAAGTCCCCTGGCGTTGAAGGCATCCGCCACATCGGGTTCAACGCGTTCCTGCCCCGCCCCGCACAGGGCCATCTGAGCTGGCCAGTCGTCGCCTTGCCATAGTGAACTCTCCGCCATTCCAGCCGGTGCTCAGGCTGCCGGCCGACGCCGTGGCCGGGCGCTTCTGGAACCGGGTGCACCCGGGATGTCGCCGGACCGTTTGCTGTGGCCTCGTGGCAGCAGCTGTTGCTACCGCGGGTTTCTGATGTTCGTGCAGAAGTCCCCTCTTTGGCCGGGGATGAGGAGCGACTGGTTGAGGTGTCGTTCACGCTCGTCTTGCCAGACGTTGAGCAGGAGTTGTGGGTCTGTGCCGCTGATCTGCGCGAAGCGGGAGGGGCGGGCCCAACGGCCCGCCCCTCACACATCACTGCTCCGCGCCTTACGGGAGGAGCAGCGAGTACACCCCGAGGAGCAAGGTCATCGTGGCGACGAAGGCACCTCCCCCCATGGCCAACGCGACCAGGAGATTCCCCTTGGCCGCGTAGAACAGGAACGCCGTCGCGAGAGCGACCACGAGGGCAAAAAGGACGGCGATGACAACGAGCATCAGCCGGGTCCTGAAGTTCGGCAACATGCGGGTCTGAACCCATTCCGACTCGCGGCGGTCGAGCCCGGGCCACGGCAGCCTCAGCCCAACCACCTGACGACAGTGGCCGTGAGCTGAGGACCCGCCGACGTTTCAGATCCGCGCGGAGCCGGCCCGCAACTACCCGGCTACCTCCAATTGCTGGTTAGTCGCCTTCTGGTGTGCCGTGGTTTCGAGTGGTTTCGCTCTCCCGGCACGTCGACCCCCGGAGAGCGGAGACCAAGACGGGTTTGCCGTGCCCGCTGCTGGCCTCATGCTCACGTCGCTTGAGCACGCACCTATCGTGGCACGGCCGTCCGCCACGTGCGGGCCCTCTGGCGAAGTCCTATAGACGAACTGCGATTGAGCGACGCGCTGAGGTTCCGTCGGCCGCCGAGACCCTTCACGCCATGGTGTCGATCTTGTTTCGGCAGGCAGTGCGCAGCATGTCCAACTGCGCGACCGCGTCCCGGTACGGCGGGGCGCCGGGGTTGGCGATGGCTTCCGTCACCAAACCCTCCAGCGAGCGCCGGTCTTCCGCAGGAATGACGAAGGTGCCGGACAGATGAAACCCTGTCTCGATCTTGCTGCGGAGCGTCAAGTCCAAGGCATCCCAGGCATCCTCAGCCGCCTCTTGAAGCTTCCTCCGCTCTGTTGTCGCACCATGCGACAGCCTGTCCAGGCACCGCTCCAACTGCTTCGCGTTGCGGGCCAGCTGTGTCCCGAGCTTCCGTACCCGGACGAAGACCTTCAGCAACGCGGTACCCAGCCCCACGACCACGCCCAGAGAGACGCCGACGACGACCGGCTCGAAGCGCTCGGGGACCGGCAGGCTGCGGATGACACAGAGGACGAGACCGACAGTGCCACAGACCATCGAGAACACGTGAAACGCTGCCGCCCAGGTGAGTCGCCCAGCCAGCCGCTCGAAGGCAAATGACGTGGGCTCAGGCGCGCCACTGAGCACATGGAATACCCACAACCCGGCGAGGGCCAAGCCAGCCGCCACAGGATCACCAGGTAGCTCCACGGCAGCCAGAATCGTGATTCCTCCGAGCAGCAGCAGGTACACGACCATCGGCACGAAGGTGATCACCCGGTGCCAGCGCTCGGAACGCATCACGAACCACGGCTTGACGACCCAGTACGCGCCTCCCACCAGAGGGCCGGACAGGAGCGACAAGGGGTACGCCGCGGAAAAGCCTGCTGCCGTCATGAGGATTACGCCTGCGGCGGCGCAGGCGGCCCCGATCCACATCCGCCGGCGGAGCCAGCGGGCCTCAGCTGCGGGGGAGGGGACGGACCCAGCTGCCACGGAAGAGCCTCCTCGCATTGGCCGGCGCCCTTTCAGCGGGCGCCGTCGGCCTTTTGAGGAAAGCACCAGCCACTGACAAACAGCGCTGGCTGCCCGGTAACAGCGAAAATCTGAGGCTGTTTCCCGTCAGGTTGTCCTCCGCAGACAAATGCCACGTCAAGTGCCTTACCGCGCAGCTGCATTGAGCTTCCGTATCCAGACGCACCTGCACCCGTAATCCGGCGTCTTCGGTGTCCATCTCGCCGATAACCTCCCCCTCCGAGGGGCCGCCCCTCAGACACCCCACCAACGGAAGGTGCATTCCATGCGTAAGTTCAGGCGTGTTCTCGTCTCCGCGGCCGTCGTCACGGTGGCGGCGACGGGACCGATCGCTCTCGGTGCGTCCGCGGCGAATGCGGCCCAGCCCGCCACGGTCTCCGCCACCGCCACGACCTCCTCCTGCAACGCGCAGGAGCTGCGGGACAAGGGGAACGAGTACAAGCGTCTGGCCGATGAGGCCGGGCACCAGGCACAGGACGCGGCCGCACGTGGCGACATGCAGAAGGCCGCCGAATACCAGCGGCAGGCACAGAGCTACGCCGACCAGGCGCAGCAGTACTTCGAGCAGGCGGCACGCTGCCAGGGCTGACGGGCGAACGCCCCGCGGGTCCGCCACCACCTGCGGGCCCGATGCGGCGGTCCGGGGACCTCCCCGGGCCGCCGTTTCCGTGTGCGGGCCGGGCGGGTGCGCCGTGTCCGGTGCAGTTGGAGGTTGCGCCGCCCGGTCGTTGATGCGGTGGCCGTTCGCCTTGGCCCACGCCCTGATCGCTGCGGTGTCCTCACCGCTGGATGCTGCGGTGGACCGGGGCTTGCGGGCCTTCCCGGATTTCCGGCCGGCCATAGTGCCATAGTGAAGGGCCTCGGGATCGGACCCGCGTCCGGCCATGAAGCGCAGAACGCTCCGACGCAGTTGCAGCACCTGGATCTGGACGTCCATGGCGTCGGCGTGCGCCGCGGCGACTTGTGCCACCGAGAGCTCGCGGTCCAGTACCCGTTGGATCGTGGCCAGGTCCATGCTCAGCTCACGCAGTGTGCGCAGGAGTTCCAGACGGAGCAGTGCGTCGAGGTCGTAGAGCCGATAACCGTCGGGACTTCGGGTGGTCGGCGCCACCACCCCGCATCGGAGTAGAACCGGATGGTCCGCACGGGCAAGCCGGTCCGCCGGGAAAGCTCCCCGATCGAGTAGAGGGTGGTCACGTCCATGTCCCACACTCTGCTGTCTCCAGCCACTGCAGACTCAAGGCTATTTCCCAGCCGATCCCGGCCGAGACGCCCTCCGGGTTGCTGAGCACGCGTCACATGGATGCGGCTGACCGCCAGGACGACGGGCACGCCGTGCACACGAGATGCGGCCGGGGCGGAATCCGCCCTGCGGGCCGCGGGCGTCGCGGCTGCCGGCTCTCACCGGGCGCGCCCTGCCAGGTTCTGCCGCGGACACAGCCCGGACCGGCCGTCCGCCGTGCCTTGTCCCGCTGCCTCCTCGCCGGGCCCCACGTGCTCACCCGCGCCCCAACCCACCGGGTCCTGGGTCTTCGCGGCATCGTGATCGCCGCGCCCGGGGCCGGACTTCACGGCGGTGGCGCGTGGCTGTGCCGTAACGGCGGTCAGCCCGGACGGTACGAGGGTGACATGTCTGATCCGCGGCCGTTCCGACTCCGGATCCACGGCGGTCAGGTCCATCCGGTCCAGGACCTCGCGGATGATCACGCGCATTTCCAGGAGGGCGAGTTGGGCACCCACGCAGTAGTGACGGCCGCCGCCGAAGGGCATCCACGACTTGGCTGCCGCGGTGGCGCCGTCGCCGAGGAACCGTTCGGGACGGAACTCGTGGGGCTCGGGGAAGGCGACCGGGTCGTGGTGGATGAGAGGGATGGACGGGCCGACGGCCCAGCCGGCAGGCACCTCATGGCCGCCGAGTTCGAGCGGAGCGTCCAGCAGGCGGAGCGTCGCGTACACGACGGGACGGATGCGCAGTCCCTCCTTGATGACCGCGTCCAGGTAGGTTTCCTGGCCGTTGTCGAGTTCGGCACGGAGCGTGCGGAGCACGTGCGGAGTGCGGAGCAGCCGCTCGAACGTCCAGGCCAGACCCGACGCGGTGGTTTCGTGGCCGGCTTCGAGCATGGTGATCAGCTCGTCCCGCAGCTCCTGGTCGGTCATCGGCCGGCCGTGGTCGTCCCGGGCCGCCAGCAGCCGTGACAGCACGTCGGTGGCGTCCTGACGCGACTCGGCGCGGCGCCGGACGATCTCGGCGTACAGAAGTTCGTCGACGGCGTCGCGGGCGGCGAGGAAGCGGGTGGTGGGCAGGAAGGGGATCCGCCGGAGCAGCCGGCGGCCGAGGATGCGGTCTCGTGCGGCCCTGGGCATCAGCATGAGTGCGTAAGGGCCGCAGGGATTGGCGAGCGTCGGCAGAAGCGGGCGCAGACGGTCCAGTTGTTCGGAGTCGGTGATGCCGAACACCAGCCGCATGATCACTTCCAGGCTGATCTCCTGCATACGCTCCCACAGGGGAAACGGCCGGCCCACCGGCCACCGGCTGATGTTCTCCGCCGTGATCCTGCCGATCTCGTCGCGGTATCCGGAAACCGCCTTGGGGCGCAGCGGGGGCGCGAGCAGTTTGCGGTGCCGCTGCCAGGGCTCGTGGTCGAGGCTCAGTAGCGAGTGCTCGCCGACCACCGGGGCCAGGAAGTCACGCCGCGCTTCGCCGGCCCGGCCGTCGCCGGTGTAGATGCCCTCGGCGAGTTCGGCGGTTCCGACGAATACCTCCTTCGCCGGACTGAACCAGCCGATCCGGAAAACCGGGGCGCGGAACACCGTGCCATACCGGCGCCGACGACTCTCGAAGAACCGCATAGGGCCACGGACGAATCGGATGACCTGGAAAGGGCTGGGCACCCTGGAACCGGGAGGAAGCAGGGACATCGGATCTCCATGTATGCATGTTCGCCGAATGACGGATGTACAGATGACAGCCCGCCAGGACTGGGTGACTGCACCCGTCCCCGGACGTACCGTGCGTCAGGAGACCTTCAGACGTCCACGCCCCTGGATGTGGTCGAGACCGCCCCGCAGGCACTGCGTCACGTCGTTGGTCGGCACTGCGCTACCGGACACGGTGTGCCGCGCCATGGAGCCCGACGCGACGCGGCCGCTGAGGAAGCGGTCCAGCGGCGTGTATCCGCCGGTGCCCCCGGCCGGTGTGATGACGGACCGCCCGACGACCCGCCCGCTGCGGTTCGCCCCCGCGTACCAGGTGACGGTGGCCGAACCCCGAACTCCGGTCACCTTGGAGCAGGTTGCCGTTCCGCTTCCCCGCAAGGACAGCTTTCCCGACCTGATTCGCGGCTGCCGGCCGTTGGGAGAGGTGCACGCGTCCAGCAGCACGGTGCCACGGGCGGAGATGCGCCTCGACGTGGTGGAGACGCGGGGCGAGAAGGCAATCCGCCCCGGGGCGGCCACCTTCAGGGAGCAGGAGAGGGTGACTCCCGTGCTCCGGGAGGCCGGTGCGGCTTCCCGTCCCGTCGGCTGAGCGTGCCCGGGGGAGGCGCCCACTGTCAGCAGGGCGCCGATCGTCAGAGCCACGGCCATGCTGCGAGCGCTCCGCCGGGACGGAACTGCTTTCTGCGCCGGGGTATTACTGCGGATATCGGCCACGTCGTTCATGCCCGGTCCTCATTTCCTTTGTGACGAGGGCCCGTCGGGCCGCTCCTGGCCGCGCACCCTACTAAACGGTTCTCGCTTTTGCGGATTTATCTGCCCTCAAGTCATTCGCTTGGTCTACCGTTTCCGTTTGGTGTGAAAACGGATTCCCGGGAGAATCGGATTCCCAGGGAAAGGAATTCGCCCATGCGATGGAGACTCCCGGCGCTGCCGGTCAACTGGGCTGTGCGCCGCCCCTGGTGGGTGCTGGCCGCGGCGCTGGGAGCGGGGTTGCTGCTGGCGTTCGCCGCCGCGGGCACGAGCACGCGCCTTTCCAACGGCGGCTACATCGCGAGCGGCACCGAGGCGGCACGGGCCGAGACCGTCCTGCAGCAGCGATTCGGCGCGGGCATCCCGGACGTGGTGCTCCACGTCAGGTCCGCCAGGCCCGCCGAGAGCCCGGAAGTGGCGCGCGCCGGGAGGGACTTCGCGCAGCGGGTGGCACGGCAGCCGGGAGTGGGCCGGGTCCTCTCGTACTGGACGACCGGGGATCCCCAACTGCTCGGTGACAAAGGGCGCGCCGCCCTCGTCACCATCGACCTGCACGGGGACGAGAACGACGCCGCCCGGCGCGCCGGTTCGCTGGTGCCCCGGCTCACCGGCAGGCAGGGACCGCTGGAGGTGACGGCCACCGGCTCGGCATGGGTCATGAACCAGGCCACCGAGCTGAGCCGGCAGGAGCTGCTCCGGGCCGAACTCATCGGCGTCCCCCCTGGCGGTGCTGGTGCTGCTCTTCGCCTTCGGCTCCCTGACCGCCGCGCTGCTGCCGGCCGTGGTGGGCGGGCTGGCCGTGGCCGGCACCTTCGTCGTACTGCGGCTGGTGGCCCACGTCGTGCCGGTGTCGGCGTTGGCATCGAACATCACCACCGCGCTCGGATTCGGCCTGGCCGTCGACTACGGCCTCTTCGTCGTCACCCGCTACCGGGAAGAACTCGCCGACGGCGCCCTTCTCGCGGAAGCGGTCTCCCGGACCATGCGCACGGCCGGACGGACCGTCGTCTACTCCGCCGTCACGGTGGCGGTCTGTCTGAGCACGCTCCTGCTCTTTCCGCTCGGGTTCCTGCATTCGCTGGCCGTCGCGGGTATCAGCGTGGCGGTCATCGCGGCGCTGGTCACCGTGTTGCTGCTGCCCGTTCTGCTGTCGGTCATCGGCACCCGTATCGACCGCGGCGACGTGTTCTCGCCGCTGCGCCGCCGCTGGAACGTTCGTTGCGCGGGCCGCACGCTGTGGCATCGGACGGCCTCGCTGGCGACCGGGCGGCCGGTGCTCGTCGGCGGCAGCGCCCTGCTCCTCCTGCTGACCTTGGCCCTGCCCTTCACCCACGTACGCTTCGGCGTCACCGATGAACGGGTGCTCCCGGAGTGGGCCGAGTCGCACGCGACCGCCACCAGGATCGCGCGGGAATTCCCCCTTCCGTGGAACCGGACCATGACCGTCCTGCTGCCCGACATCGACGCGGTGGACCGGCAGGACGCACTGGACACCTACGCCCGCAAGATCTCGGCGCTCCCGGGCGTGCGGGAGGTGTCGGCGGCCGGCGGCCGGTACGCGCGGGGCCGGCAGGCCGCCGGCCCCACCATGGGGTCGCTGCGGTACATCACGCAGGGCGCCACGTGGCTGGAGGTCACCGGCAGCGGTTCCCCGGCCGATGACGAGCGCGTGGTGGAGAGTCTGCGCACGCTGCCGTCGCCGGGAGGCCACCGTCTCGTCGCCGGCCGGCCGGCGAGAGTGCTGGACACCAAGAACGCGGTGCTGCGCGTCGTGCCCTGGGCGTGGGGCATCGTCATCGGCAGCGTCCTGCTCCTGTTCTTCCTCTTCACCGGCTCGGTGCTCATCCCGGTCAAAGCGGTCCTCTTGGGAGGGCTGAGCCTGACGGCGAGCTTCGGAGCCATGGTCCATGTGTTCCAGGACGGACACCTGCGGAACGTGCTGGGACACTTCGCCGTCACGGGAGAGTTGGAGACCTCCATGCCGGTGCTGGTGTTCGGCGCCGCCTTCGCCCTGTCCGTGGACTACGAGCTGTTCCTGGTCTCCCGCATCCAGGAGGAGTACCGAAGATCGGGCGATCACCGGGCCTCCGTGATCAAGGGCGTCGCGCACACCGGACGAACGGTCACAGCCGCTGCGGCCGTGCTGGCTTCCGCGCTGTTTCCCCTGGTCACATCCGGCATCACCCTGCTCAAGCTGGTCGGTTGTGGTCTGGCCCTGGCCGTCCTCGTCGACGCGACGATCGTCAGGGGCCTGCTCGTGCCGGCCTTCATGCAGCTGACCGGCCACGCCAACTGGTGGGCACCCCGCCCCCTCGCCCTGCTCCGCCGTCGGCCGAACAGCGGCCGGCGGACGCAACGGCCGCACCACTCCGACGTCGTCCTGCCGTCCCCCGGAGAAGGCCCGGCCACCGGCACGGACCCTTACGAAAAAGAGGTACTTGGTGAGCACCGCTGATCTCGATCGTCGTCTCGCCCGTGACCCCGTCGCGATCGTGGGGATGTCCGCTCTCTTCCCTCAGGCGACGGGCCTGGGGGAGTTCTGGGACAACATCGTGGCGGGCCGGGACTGCATCGACGAGGTGCCGCCGAAATGGTGGGATCCCGCCGACCACTACGACCCCGACCCCTTCGCCGCCGACCGGACCTACGCACGGCGCGGCGGATTCCTGTCGCCGACGCTCTTCGACCCGCGCGAGTTCGGCATGCCGCCGAGGACCCTGGACTCCGTCGGGCTCGTCCAGCTCCTGAGCCTGCTCGTCGCACGGGAGACACTGGCCGACGCCGGGTGCGACGGGGCCTCCTGGTACGACCCGGCGCGCACCGGCGTGGTGCTCGGCGTCTGCGGCAGCAACTCCACCCTCGTCCCGCTCGCCGCCCGGCTGATGATCCCGACGAGCACGAGGATCCTCCGGGACCTCGGCACGCCCGATGAGGACGTGCAGCGCTTCACCCGGACGTACCTGGAAGCGCTGCCGCAGTGGACCGAGGACTCCTTCCCCGGCATCCTGGGCAACGTGGTCTCCGGACGGATCGCCAACCGGATGAACCTGGGAGCCGCCAACCACACCGTGGACGCGGCCTGCGCCAGTTCCCTGGCGGCGGTACGGACAGCCGTGGACGAACTGCTCTGCCGCCGCGCCGACTTGATGCTCACCGGTGGCTGCGACGCGGACAACTCGATCGTGGCATTCATGTGCTTCAGCCAGACGCCCGCCCTGTCGCTGAGCGGCCACGTCCGCCCCTTCGACGCCGCGGCCGACGGCACCCTCATCGGCGAAGGCGTCGGCATGCTGGCACTCAAGCGCCTGGCGGACGCCGAACGGGACGAGGACCGCATCTACGCGGTCCTGCGCGGGCTGGGAAGTTCCAGCGACGGCCGGGCCAAGAGCATCTACGCCCCGTCCGCCGAAGGCCAGTTGTCCGCACTGACGCGCGCCTACGAGGACGCCGACTGCTCCCCGCGGTCGGTGGAGCTGATCGAGGCCCACGGCACCGGCACCCCCACCGGCGACGAGGTCGAACTCGCCGCGCTGGACACGTTCCTGGCCGTTCCCGGGCAGAGCCGTCAGGTCGCCGTCGGCAGCATCAAGTCGCAGATCGGCCACACCAAGGCGGCCGCCGGCGCGGCCGGCCTGATCAAGGCGGCGCTGGCACTCCACCACCGGGTGCTCCCGCCCACCCTGCACGTCGAGGACCCCACAGGACCGGCGGGCCGCCCCGACAGCGCCGTGTACGTCAACACCGTCTCCCGGCCCTGGGTGCGCGACCCCGCTCGCCCGATCCGGCGCGCCGGGGTATCGGCCTTCGGTTTCGGAGGGGTCAACTACCACGCCGTCCTGGAGGAGCACCCGTCCGGCGCAGGCCCGCGGCAGGTCCTGCACCGCTCCCCCCGGGCCTGCCTGTGGCACGCCGCCGAACCAGCGGAACTGCTGGCGCGGCTGCGGCGCGGCGATACCCCCGACGAAGGCCCTGTCCCGGCAGGCCACGCGCGGCTGGGATTCATCGCCACGGATGACGAGCACCACGCGAGGCTCCTGTCCCTCGCCACGCAGTACCTGGACACTCTTCCCCCGCGGGGAGAGCCGGCCCCGCACGGCATCCACTACCGCCGCGAGGCGCTGCCGGCCGGTGCCAAGGTGGCCGCGCTGTTCGCCGGACAGGGCAGCCAGTACGTGAACATGGGGCAGTCGGCGCTGATCGCCCTGCCCCCGGTCCGGGCGGCCTTCGACCGGGCCAACGCCCTCTCCCCTGCCGCTGACACGCTCGCCCGGACGGTGTTCCCGCCCCCCGGGCCCGACGACGGCCGTGCCGACGAGCGCCTGCGCCGCACCGACTACGCACAACCGGCGGTCGGAGCCCTGGCATCAGGCCAGTACGCCTTCCTCAAGGAACTGGGCCTGGCCCCCGCCGGCGTCCTGGGACACAGCTTCGGAGAGGTCACGGCCCTGTGGGCCGCCGGCATCCTGGACGACGACGCCTTCACCGAGCTCGCACGGGCCAGAGGGGAGGCGATGCGTCCCGCCGCCCACAGCGGCGATCCGGGCGCCATGGCCGCCGTCAGCCTGCCGCGCGACGACCTCTCGCGCCTGCTCGCCGACCATCCCGGGCTGACCGTGTGCAACGACAACGCCCCCGACGAGCAGGTGGTCGGCGGCCCTGCCGCCGCCGTGGACCGCTTCGTGCGAGCCTGCCGGAACGCATCCGTCACCGCCCGGCCGCTGCCGGTCGCCGCCGCGTTCCACACCCCCTTCGTCGAGCACGCCGTTGAGCCTTTCCACAAGGCATGCGACAGCACGCCCTTCGCACCTCCGTCCCTCCCCGTCTACGCCAACACCCCCGGCGCCGCCTACGGTTTTGATCCCGACGCGAACCGCCGCGTGCTGGCCGCGCAACTGCGGCACCCCGTCGGCTTCGCCGCGCGCCTGGAGGAGATGTACGCCGACGGCTTCCGCGTGTTCGTCGAGTTCGGCCCCCGGCAGGTACTGACCCACCTCGTCAACCGCACCCTCACCGGGGACGACGTCGAGACGGTCCCGTGCGACGCGGGCGCACCGGCGGACAGTGCGGCAACGCTCAAGGAAGCGGCCCTGCGCCTGGCGGTGTTGGGAATGCCGGTCACCGGCATCAACCGCTACGACAGCCCGCCGGCCCCGCCGCGCACCGCCCCCTCGTCGGTCGCCCGGCTGCTGGAAGGCCCCATGTTCGCGGCGGAAGCCCGGCGCCCCGCCTACGAGCAGTGCATCGCCGACATGGAGCAGAACGCGCCGGCCGATGACACCACCCGACCCCCTGCGGACGTCACCCACCTCACCCCGGGCGCCGCCGCCCTCTCCCGGGCCGCCACCGACCACCTGGCCGCGCACACCCGTTTCCTGCACCAGCAGACGGACACCACCAAGGAACTCACCTCGCTGCTGCGTGCCCGTACGGCCGGCAGCCAGGCCGACCAGGCGCTCGTCGACGCCGTCTCGGCGATCGCCGACCACGGCCGGGCCCTGAGTGAGGCGCACACCCAAGCGTCCGCGGCTGTCACGGAGTTGCTGCGCGAGCCGGACGACCGTCCCGTCCCCGGGGACGAGCCCTACGCGCCCGCCCAGGCGGCGCCCGCGGACACGGCCGGCCCCGACACCCCCACCACCGCCCCGCACGGCGTCGTGCCGCCCCAGGGCCGCTCCGCGCTCGCGCAGCTCCTGGCCGGTGAGGACGACCGCCAGGACCGCGCGGGCGGCGGGATCGCGGGGTTGTCCATCGAAGAGATCACCGAGACGTGCCGGGGCATCGTGGCGGAGAAGACCGGCTACGACCTCGACATGCTCGAACCCGACATGTCCATCCAGGAGGACCTGGGCATCGATTCCCTCAAACAGGTCGAGATCGGCGCGGAACTGTGGCGCCTGTATCCGTCGATCAAACGTGAGGACCTCTTCCGGTTCACCGAGGCACGCACCATCGGCGAGATGAGCGCGATGTTCGTGGAGACGCTCACCAGCGCCCGCTCCTCCCTCCGCCACTCCGGCGCCATCGAACTGCGGCGCGCCTTCGTCGCCCTGCGGGACCTGCCCGCCGTGGACGAACGGACGAGCGCCTACGCGGAGCGGCCGTGCGCGCTGGTACTGGACGACGGCGGTGAGCTCGCCGCCGCACTCGGCGACGCGCTGCACGCACGCGGCTGGCGCACCCGGCGCCTGCTCCTGCCCGGTGTCCCCAGCGGTGACGACGGCGGCGCCAGGACGCTGGAGGACTGGACGGAGGGCGCGTTGGACGCGGCCCTCACCGGTCTCCTGGCCGAGACCTCCCGGCTGGACCTGTGCCTGCTGCCGGTGAGCCGGTCCCACCACGACCGCGCCGACGAGATCGTCGAGCGGCTGCGGCACGCCGTCCTCGTCGCCAAGCACGCCCAGACACCCCTACAAGAGGCCGCCCGCGACGGGGCCAGGGCTGCCTTCGTCACGGTGACCCGGCTCGACGGCGCCCACGGGTACGCCGGCGCGGACGCGGACCCGACCGCCGCGCTCGCCGGCGGCCTCTCCGGCCTCGTCAAGACGGCGGCGCTGGAGATGTCCCCCGTCTTCTGCCGCGCGCTGGACTACGCACCGCACCTGCCGCTCGACTCCGTCGCCGATACGTTCCTCGCCGAACTCCACGACGTGGCCACCGACCTGCGCGAAGTCGCCTGGGACGGCGAGCGGCGGCGCACGCCTCGGCTGTCGGACACCGCGGACCGGCTGCTGCCCGCCCCGCCGGACGCCGCGGACCTCACCGACAGCGATCTGCTGCTGGTCACCGGCGGGGCTCAGGGCATCACCGCCTGGTGCGTCACCGCGCTCGCCGATGAGCACCGCTGCGGCTACGTCCTGCTCGGCCGGACTCCGGCGGCGGAAGAACCGGCGTGGGCCCAGGACTTGGAGAGCGAGGAGGAACTGCGCGCCGCGCTGGAGGCGCGGGCGGTGGACGAAGGGGAAGACCCCCGGACACCCGCGACACGGGCCGACATCGTCCATCAGGTCCGGCAGGTGACCGGCCTGCGGGCGATCCGCGCCACCCTGCGGGAGCTGGGCGACCGCGGCATCGAGGCCCACTACGTGGCGGCGGACGTGCGCGACGCCGGGGCCGTGGCCGCCGCGGTGGCCCCCTACGCGGACCGGATCACCGGTGTCGTCCACGGCGCGGGCGTCCTCGGTGACCGCCCCCTGAGCCAGATGGACGGCGAGACGATCGCCCCCGTCGTCGACACCAAGGTGTCCGGCCTCCACCACGTCCTCGCCGCACTCGACACCGACCGGCTCCGGCACCTGGTCGTCTTCTCCTCCGTGAGCGGCATCTGGGGCAACGTCCGCCAGAGCGACTACGCGCTCGCGAACGAGGCGGTCAACCGGTACGCCTGCGCCTTCAAGACAGCCCACCCGAACTGCCGCGTCACCCCGCTCGCCTGGGGGCCGTGGGAGGGCGGCATGGCCGGCGCCATGCACCAGCTCTTCGCCCAGCACGGTGTACCGGTGCTCTCCCGGGACGCCGGCCGCACCCACTTCCGCGAGCAGCTGCGGCGGGACCACAGCGAGCAGGGAGTCACTCTCATCGGCCCCACGTCGCCGTGGCTGCACGTGGAGAGTCCGCTGCCGACCGGGGGGCTGACCGCGACGCGGACGCTGGACGGGCTCGACGGTGAGCCCATGCTGAGCGACCACCGCGTCGGAGGCAATCCGCTGCTGCCCATGACGGCCGCGATCGGCTGGGCTCTGCACACCGCCGAGCGGGCGCAGGGCGGACTCCGGCCCGTCGTCGAATGCCACGACTTCCGGATGCACCGCGGTGTGTACTTCGACGGCAACCAGCCGCGGCGGATGGACCTGCGGCTGGAGCCGGACCCCGAAAGGAACGGGGCGAGAATGACCGCGCACCGTGCCGACGGCCGCGCCGCGACCCTCCACTTCGCAGGGTTCCTCAGCTTCGCCGAGCGGGACGAGCCCGCTCCCCGCCTGGAGCTGCCACCGATGGAGGTCACCGGCGGCCTCCACTCCGCCTACGACCGGGGGCCCCTCTTCCACGGCCCGTCACTGGCCGGGCTCCGCGCGCCGGGGGAGAGGAACGAAGGGCGCCTGGTCGTCGCCGCACGCCTCGTCGACCCCGTACTGGCTCACGGAGCCTATGCCGGCCAGTTGTTCAGCCCGGGGCTGGCCGACCTCCTGCTGCAGGCCGCCGGCCTGGCGTGGTGCACGTCCCCGGACGACTTCTGCGGGCCGGTGAGCGTGGAGAAGATCGAACTGTTCGACACGCTCCCCGACGGCGAGCAGTTCGTCATCGTGGCGGAAGCCAGACAAGTGGGAGCGGTGGACGTGTACTGCACCGCCACCGCGTGCGACAGAACGGGAACCGTCCTGCAGAGATGGAGCGGGGTCAGAATGGTGCGCATCACCGAGGAGGAAGCGGTCAGCCTGCTCAACGCGGCCTCCACCACGCGGGTGGACACCCATGGCTGAGTTCACGGACACGGGCGATGACCACGACGTCCTCTCCTTCAACGGGCTGCCGCTGTACCACGTCCCCACCGGAAAGACACCGACGGAAGAGGAAGGCCCCCCGGCCGCGCCCCCCACTCCCGTTCCCCGGGCACGCGCCCACCCGACCGCGCCCGCCGCCGCCGACGACGACCCGGGCACACTGGCCCGGCGCACGGCCCGGCAGCTCCAGCAGGCGCACGACGCGGTCCTCGACGCGCATCGGGCCGTCAGCCTCTGGCAGCAACGGAATATCGCGCACCTCGCCGTCCCGGAACATCCCGCAGGGCAGCTCCCGCCCCCGGCCCCGCCCGCCCCGCCGCTGCCGGCCTCCCGCCGCGGTGTGGTGTGGTCCCTTCTGGGCACCGCGTTCGCCGCCCTGCCGCCCACCGGGCGGTGCCGGTACGACGTGACGTGGCACACCGTGGTCACCACCGTCCCCGACGGCCTCCGTACCGACACCGTTCCCGGCGCGCCCACCTGCCGTCTCCACGACGGCGACCGGCTCCTCGCCACCGTCACCGCATGCGCGCAAGCCCCGGGAGAACCCGAGGACGACCGTTCCGCTGCCCGCTACCGGCCGGACTTCCGCCCCCTGGCACGCACCCCGGTGAGCACGCTCTCCGCCGCCGACCTCGACGCCATGGCCTCCGGTGACGCGGCCGCCGTGCTGGGCAACGGCCACGACCAGTCCCACCTCCCGCCGGAACTGCGCCTTGAGCCATGGCCCGACCGCCTGGTGGAGGAAGTCCGTGCCATCGACCCGACGGGAGGGCCCCACGGTCAGGGACTGCTGACCGCCACCCTCCGCCCGGCCGGTCCCGACGGCCCCGTGGCCGCCCACCTGCTGGCCGCCGCCTGCGAAGCACTACGTGCCCAGGCCCTCCACCGGGGTATGCACCTGTGCCTGCCCACCGCGCGCACGGTCCCGGCGCCGGGAGCGACGGTGGGCGTCGAGATCGCGGACCCCGACGCCCTCCGCGGCACACCGACGCAGCTGACGCTCGTCGTGCGCGAACTCGGCATGTCACCACGCCCGTTCCTCACCGCCGACTGCGTCGTCACCGCGCCGGACCGCCGCGGGGTGGCCCGGCTGAACGGACTGTCCCTCGCCGTCTACGGGCATCCGCACGACCACGCCATGCTGCGCCTCGGACAGCCACCGGTCCGCCTGGCGTCCACCGCGGAGCCCGCCTTCGTCAACGAACTGCACATGGCCCGCATCGCCGACGGGGACCTCGGCCAGTCACTGTCCGTCGTCAACGGGCCACCGGTACGGTCAATGGTCCGGCCGCGGCTGCCTCGGGGCGATCTCCTGATGGTGGACCGCTGCGTGACGGTCGAGCACGGCGACCGCGTCACGGGCGCCGGCACCCGCGCGGACACCGAGTACGACATGCCGGGCGACCCCTGGTACATCCGGGAGGCCGGCGGCGATGAGCTTCCCCAACTGGCCCTCATGGAAATGGCGTTGCAGCCCACAGGACTGGTCGCGGCCGTCCTCGGCCTGGCCACGAAATACCCCGACGAGCCTTTCGTCTGCCGCAACCTCGAAGGACGGGCCCGGCTCTCGCGCCGCACCGATCCCCGCGGCGCCACCGTAGGGCAGCGGGTGCGGCTGCGCTCCGCAACGGACCATCCCGGGGCGCTGATGCACCGCTACGACTTCGAACTCCACGCGGACGGGCAGCCGTTCTACACCGGTGAGACCGTGCACGGCTACTTCACGGAGGACGTACTCGCCCGCCAGCAGGGCCTGGATCACGGACACCACCGGGCTCCGTGGCTGGAGCTGCAGGACACCGCGCCCGCCGACGCCCTCCGCTTCGACGCGCGCGAGGAACCGCGCCTGGGGCGGGGGCGGCTGGCCCTGCTGGAGGACACGATCGTGGTGCCGAAGGGGGGCACACACGGCAAGGGGTATGTCCTGTGCACCAAGCCTGTCCGCGCCGACGACTGGTTCTTCGACCACCACTTCCTGCACGACCCCGTCATGCCCGGCTCGACCGGGGTACAGCTGCTCTACCAAGCGGTCCAGGCGCTGGCCCTGCGCACCGGCCTCACCGACCACCTGCCCGGCGCGCGCTTCCGCGCGGCGGTCGGCGAGGAGCTGCGCTGGTCCTACCGCGGCCAGATCCTGCGCGAGCACCAGCGGGTACGCGGCGAGATCCACCTGAGCGAGGTCCAGCGGGAACGCGATCAGGTGTTCCTCCGCGCCGACGGCAGCGTATGGCGCGACGACCTGCGCATCTACCACGTCCAGAATATCGCGGTGGTGGCCGCTGCCCCGGCCGCCGAGGAGGTGCGGCCATGAACCTGTGCCACGACCCGGACGGCATCCGCGCGGTGCTGTCCGCACTCGACCGGCCCTGTTACGTCACCCGTTCCGGCCACCGCGTCGGCGTCACCGCACAGGCACCGGCCCCTGGCGACACCGTGCTCGCAGCCGTCGGTCCGCTGCCGCCCGACCGGCTCGGCTCCGCGGCCTTCCGCGACCACCACGGGGTCCGCGCGGCCTACATGGCAGGCGCCATGGCCGGCGGCATCGCCGGCACCGAGCTGGTCACCGCCATGGCACGGGCCGGGTATCTGGCCGCGTTCGGCTCGGCCGGTCTGCCAGGGCCCCGGCTGGACGAGGCCCTGCGCACGCTCGCGCACCGGCTCGGTGACGCCCCCTACGCCTGCAACCTGATCCATTCACCGATGGCCCCGCACGCCGAACGCGCCTGCGTCGACCTGTGCCTGCGCCACGGCGTGCGCTGCGTGGAGGCATCCGCCTTCCTCACCCTCACACCCGATCTCGTGCGCTACCGCGCGAGCGGCCTGCGCCCCGGTCCTGCGGGCGGCGTGCTGGTTCACCACCGGGTCATCGCCAAGGTCTCCAGGCCCCAGGTCGCAGAACTCTTCCTGCGCCCCGCCCCCGAACCACTGCTCACCGAGCTGGTCGCCCGCCGCGAGATCACCGCCGAACAGGCCCGGCTGGCCCGCGCCGTCCCCATGGCCGACGACCTCACGGTGGAAGCCGACTCCGGCGGGCACACCGACCGCCGCCCGCTGACCGTCCTGCTGCCCGCCATCACCCGGCTCCGCGACCGGATCGCCCGCGAGACGTCCGCGCACCGCCCCCCGCGGCCGCCGGTGCGCGTCGGGGCGGCCGGTTCCCTCGGCACCCCGCACGCCGTCGCGGCGGCCTTCGCCCTGGGCGCCGACTACGTCGTCACCGGCTCCGTCAACCAGGCCGCCGTCGAGGCCGCCACCTCACCGGCCGTCAAAAGCCTGCTGGCCGACGCAGGTCTCGCCGACTGCACCATGGCGCCCGCGGCAGACATGTTCGAACAGGGCATCACCGTCCAGGTCCTGAACCGCGGCACCCTCTTCCCCGGCCGCGCCGGCCGCCTGTACCGGCTCTACCGCGACTACGGCAGCCTGGAGGAGCTGCCGGCCAAGGAGCGGCGCTCGCTTGAGGAACGCATCTTCGGACGGCCGCTGGACGAGGTGTGGGCGGACACGCGCGACTACCTCGCCGCTCACCACGCCGACCGGCTCCCGCGCGCCGAGCGGGACGCGAAGCACCGCATGGCCCTGACGTTCCGCTGGTACTTGGCCATGGCCTCCCGATGGGCCGTGGCCGGCGACACGGCACGCTCCGGCGACTGGCAGATCTGGTGCGGTCCTGCCATGGGCGCCTTCAACGCGTGGGCCGCCGGCAGCACGTTGGAACCCGTCGAGAACCGGCACGTCACCGCCATCGCGGAGCACCTGTTGCGCGGAGCCGCCCACCTCACCCGGGTACACCACTTGCGCACCGGCGGGACGCAACTCCCCGCGTCCTGCGCCGACTACCGACCGCCCCGCCTCTCACCGGCCGCACGTTCCGCCCGGCGCGACGCCCCCGGGCCCGCCGCACCACCCCTGCGGATCCCGGGTCCGCACCGGGCGGCGGAGCTCGGCGTCACCGGTCGCACGTCACCGGGGACCACCTGAAAGGACATCCATGTCCGCGCACCTCGCCCCTGACTACGCAGGCGCGTCCAACGAAGCGATCCAGCACCACTACGACCTCTCCAACGACTTCTACGCGCTGTGGCTGGACCCCTCCATGACCTATTCCTGCGCTCTGTGGGAAGAGGGGGACAGCCTGGAGGAAGCCCAGGCACGCAAGATCGACCACCACATCGCCGAGTCGAGGGCCGACTGCGCGGCCCGCGTGCTGGACATCGGCTGCGGCTGGGGCAGCACCCTGCGACGCCTGGTGCGTACCCATGGAACCGAGCACGCCGTAGGACTCACCCTCAGCCGGCAGCAGGGCGCCCTGGCCCGGACCCGGACCTGGCCCGACTGTGACATCCGGCTGGAGAACTGGGCCGACCACCAGCCGGACGAACCCTACGACTCCCTCATCTGCATCGGGGCGTTCGAGCACTTCGCCCAATTCCGGCTCACCCAGCGGGAGAAGATCGCCGCCTACCGGACCTTCTTCACCCGCTGCCACTCCTGGCTGCGCCCAGGAGGGCGGCTCTCCCTGCAGACCATCACCCTGGAGCAGATCCCCGACCACCCGGATCTGCTTCTCGACCTGACCTTCATCGCCCGGACCATTTTCCCCGAGTCCCAACTCCCCGCCCTCGCGGACATTCACGAGGCGAGCGCCGACGTCCTGTCCCTCGTCCGCACCCGCGAGGACGGCGGCGACTACGCCCGGACCTGCCGATGCTGGCTGGACCGGCTCCTCGCCGCACGTACCCGGGCGAGTGCGCTCGTCGGGGAAACGGCGACCCAGAACTACGAACGGTACCTTCGCGCCTCGGCACGGGTCTTCGAGCAGGGCCACGCCCAACTTCTGCGGCTCACCTTCGAACGCCCCCTCACCGACAGCGCCGGGAACACGCCGCGGGGCTGAGCCTGTCCGGTGGGTCCGTGACGGGTCGGCGGCCACCTGACCCGAGAAGCGGGGCCGACGGACGATGCCGCCGGCAGCGGGAGGGGCCTGGGCCCGGTTGCTGACCTTGTTGCAGGCGAGGGTTGATGCGGCGGGGCTCATCGCATGGGAGGTGAGCGTCGACTCGACGGTCTACCGGGCTCGTCAGCACGCGGCCGGTGCCCGGCGGGGTGGGGCCGGGCAGAAAGAGCCGCCGGGTGGTGTGGTCCCCGAGCCCGACGATCACGGGCTGGGCCGGTCGCGGGGCGGGTTCAGCACGAAGATCCATCTGTCCTGTGAGCAGGGACAGAAGCCGTTGTCCCTCCTGGTGACAGCTGGTCAGCGAGGCGACAGCCCGCAGTTCGTGCCAGTGCTCGAAGCGATCCAGGTGCCCCGGGGCGGCGCTGGTCGCCCCAGACGTACTCCGCTTCGGGCGAGGGCCGACAGGGCGTACTCATCGCGCGCCAATCGCGCATACCTGCGCAGGCGTGGGATCCGCTGCACGATCGCCGAGCCGGCCGACCAGATCCGCAATCGCGAGCGCCGGGGCCGCTCCGGTGGCCGACCGCCGGCCTTCGACCGGCAGGACTACAAAGCCCGCCACGCGGTGGAGTGCGGCATCGGCCGCCTCAAGCAGTACCGGGCTGTCGCCACGCGGTACGAGAAGTTGGCCGCCGTTTCGAGGCGACGGTCCAGGTCGCGGCGATGTATCAGTGGCTCTGATCTGGAAGCGTCCGACCCTCGGGGCGCGTTCAGTATCACCGATGGAACCGCCCTGCGTTACGTCGGCACCGTCTGCCCGGAGCGCACCGCGCAGCTACCCAGACAGACGGAGTAGCGAGGGCCGAGCTCTGGAGCGCGAGGGTGTGGGTGTCGGCCTGGGAATGCCGGAAGGTCTCGGGGTTCACCTGCGCCCGGTGATCTCATCGCGCTCCGTAGGCCGGCGAGGTCGGGGCGTTACTTCTCGATCGCGATGTCGGCGAAGCTGATGACGAATGCGTCGGGGGCGTCGTCCTCGTCCAGGTGGTAGCTGGCGCTGGCCCAGGCGTCAGTGAGGCGGACGCGGCGGGATGCGGGATGCGGGATCTGCGGGGTCGCCGACGATGAGGACGACGTCCTGGTGGGTGTCGGTGTTCTCGACATCCTCGACCCAGTTGGTGGTGGCCGGGTGGCGGCTGTCGCCGCGGGTGAGGACCACGTTGCTCCACAGGGGCACGGGAGCCTTGGCGTTGGCGGTGAGAAAGGAGTCGATGTCGAGTGCGGTGCCGGTGATGGTGAGCTTGGTGACGGAATCGCGCGTTTCGGCCTGGTTGTTGCCGAGTCGAGGTGGTACGTGGGCATGCCCGGGTCTCCTGGTGGCGTCGGCGGGTCAGGGTCAGTACAGCTCGGGCGAGGTGCGGACAGGCATCCGGACCTTGAAGACGGTGCCGTTGTCCAGGAAGAAGACGACGCGGGCGTTGTCGCCCGGGGTGATCAGGTGGGTTCGGCTTCTCCAACATGATGTGGTAGCTGCCGGGAACGATTGAGAACTCACCCTTGGTGGGAACGGCGACCCCATCGACCTTGACCATCTTCGAGCTCTCGCTGTCGACGACGGTCTGGTAGATCGAAATGTTCTTGTAGTCAGGACTCACGATCTTGGTGACCTTGATGTCCTTGTCGGCGGAGTTCTTCAGGCCGATGTAGCCGGCGGCGGGCAACGCGTCGGGCGCGATGTACTACCGCACGAACCTCACGGTGCGGCAGCTCGCGCCGCTGTTCGGGATCTCCCCGGCGGCGGTTGGCCGGATCATCAACCGGCACAGCCCCTGGCTGGCCCTTCAGCCCGTGCGCCGACGTCCGAAGCGGGATGAGGTCCTGATCGCGGACGGCACGCTCGTGCCCACCCGCGACCGCACCCTCGAAGAACTACCGCTACTCGACAAACCTGCAGGTGGTCATCCAGGCGGACACCCGTTTGGTGTTCACCATCGGGCAGCCGTTGCCGGGTAACCGCAACGACTGCACCGCCTTTGGTGACTCCGGAGCCGCGGTCGATTGCGGGAAGGCCCTGGTGGTCGCGGACGGCGGCTACCGGGGCACACGCGCGATCATTCCCCATCGCCGCGACCCTGGGCAGCACGCGCTTCCTGCATGGAAGGGAGAACACAACGCCTCCCACCGCCGGGTACGCGCCCGTGTCGAGCACGTCTTCGCCCGGATGAAGAACTGGAAGATCCTTCGCGACTGCCGACTCAAGGGGGCGGCGTCTTCTGGGCCACGAGCGGGGTCGCACGCATGCACAACCTTGCTATGGCCGACTGACGCTTCAGTCACGACCAGCAGGCCGGCACGACGACCCCTTCATCAGCTCACCCGAGACCCTGCTCCCACATCTCGCGCTCAAGGTCCTTGATTGCCCTCGGTGGCCGATAACGCCTGACTTCCATCCGGCCTCCCTTGATGGGCTGGGCGATCACCCATCCCATGTGGCGTACAGCTCTACGGACTTGATTGCGCTCGGAGCCGCTGGCCGTCGCGAAGATGACCGACTCGCTGTGATCCAGCGTTGACTCGATCGACCTGACCAAGCCGTCCACGTCCACGTAGTCCGGAGGGACTGCACCTTCATTCGACATGCCTCCAGCGTGGCATCACCGCTCGCTCTCCAGTTACCGGCCGCCATGGCCGTCAGTTAGCGAGACAGCCTTTAGGATGCGGGCTGCGCCAGGGGAAGTCTTCGGTCTGAGCCCGGACGACATTGGCTGTGCCCGCGGTGTGCTCCACGTCCGCCGGCAGGTTCAGAGCTTCCGCGGCAAGCTGTACTTCACGCTCCCGAAGGGGAGGAAGACACGTGTCGTTGACATGCCGCTATCGGTAGCCGAAGAGCTGAAGAGTCACATCAAGAAGTATCCGCCGGTGGAAGTGGAACTTCCCTGGGAGCGGCCGGGCAGGACAGGCCGATGAAGAAATTTCCGCTGCTGCTTACCATGCGGTTCGGTAACGCCATCGCGGTGAATACGTGGAACACCCACACGTGGAAGCCTGCCCTGGCCAAGGCTGGAGTCATTCCGCAGCGTCCTGTGGGGGCGAAGCCCTAGATAGTGGGCGGGCATCACCCAAGGATGGCTTTCACGTGCTGCGGCACACCTACGCTTCGATCCTGCTGGAGGTGGGCGAGTCCGTGGTCACGTTGGCGCAGTGGCTCGGACACTCGTCGCCAACGATCACGCTGGGTTACTACGCGCACTTCATGCCGGAGGCCGGGAACCGGGGACGCGCCGCGATCGACGAGATGTTCGGGGGAGCGGAAGAGATGGGCGCCGGCTGAAACTCCCCAGATTCTCCCCAGGGCTGATTGCGGAGCTTTCCGGTCGCACGTGCCTGACGTCACACCTTCGATGTTCAGGCTACTGGGGCGTATAGCCTGGGGAAATGCTGACCGAAGTCATCGCGACCCGCTACGTCACGCCGTTGCGTGAAGGCGGATCGCTACCGGGGATCGTCGAGGCCGACGATCTCGGTACGTACGTCATGAAATTCACCGGTGCGGGGCAGGGGCGCAAGACTCTGATCGCCGAGATCATCTGCGGGGAGCTGGCCCGGCGGCTGGGGCTGCGGGTGCCCGAGTTGGCCTTGATGCAGCTCGACCCGGTGATCGGCCTGGGGGAGCCGGACCAGGAGGTCCAGGAGCTGCTGAAGGCCAGCGGAGGGCTGAACCTGGGGATGGACTACCTCCCGGGGTCGCTCGGTTTTGACCCGCTCGCCTTCGAGGTCGGGTCGCGCGAGGCGGGCCGCGTGGTGTGGTTCGACGCCCTGATCAACAACGTCGACCGGTCCTGGCGTAACCCCAACCTCCTGGTCTGGCACGGAAAGCTGTGGCTGATCGACCACGGCGCCACCATGATCTGGCACCACAACTGGCCCGGCGCGGAGAAGGCGTCCGCCAAGCCCTACGACGCCACGGATCACGTGCTGGCCACTTTCGACCCCGATATCGCCCTGGCCGCCGACGAGTTCGTGCCGCAGATCTCCGAGGAACTGCTGGCCGAGATCGCGGCCGACGTGCCCGATGAGTGGCTGGTCGACGAGCCCGGCTTTGGGTCGGCCGACGAGCTTCGGAGTGCGTACGTGCGCACGCTGCTGGCCCGCGCGGCGGTGATCAGCGACCGCATCACGATCGGCGAACGCACCCCGGACAAGCCCTCCAGGGCGCCGGAGTGGCTGGCGGGCAAGCCGCCGCGGAGGGCAGTGAAGTGAGCGGTCTGCACAACGGGCGCGACGTGTTCGAGTACGCGCTCCTGAAGGTCGTCCCCCGGGTCGAGCGCGGCGAGATGATCAATGCGGGGGTGGTCGTGTACTGCCACGCCCGGCGCTTCGTGGAGGCGCGTACGTATCTGGACGAGGCCAGGCTGCTGTGCCTGGACCGGGCAGCTGACGTCGAGGGGGTGCGGGCGGCGCTGAGCGCGGTCGAGGGCATCTGCCGCGGTGGGGAACGCGCGGGGCAGGCGGCGCAGGACGACGCCGGGCGGCGCTTCCGCTGGCTGATCGCGCCGCGCAGCACCGTGGTTCAGCCGGGCCCCGTCCACACCGGCCTGACCACCGATCCGGCTGTCGAGGCCGAGCGGCTGCTGGAACTGCTGGTGCGCTGACGGGGTGGCCGGGCGGCGCTGCGCAGAGGTCCTGGAGGGCCGGCGCGGCGCCGCCCGGCCGTTTTCGGCTCGTTGCCGCGCGCATCGGGCCACCTTTCGCCGTCCTGCGCAGGTGAGGTGGGCAACGCCGCGGCGGTGGGCGTTGACAGCGGGTGGCCGGGCTTCTAGCGTCAGCCCTGCTGAAGCGACTAAGCGGTTGCTCACCTTCGGGAACGGTGCCGCAGCCGCTGGTCGCGGCGTTCGAGGTTTCGAGGGTAGGGAGAACCCGCATGTCCACCACCGAGCAGCGCGTCGCCATCGTGACGGGCGCGGCCCGCGGCATCGGCGCGGCCACCGCCGTCCGTCTGGCCGCCGAAGGCCGCGCCGTCGCCGTACTCGACCTCGACGAGGCGGCCTGCAAGGACACCGTCGAGACGATCACCGCGGCCGGTGGCAGGGCCATCGCCGTCGGCGCCGACGTCTCCGACGCGGCGCAGGTGGAGGCGGCGGTCGCGCGGGTGGCCGCCGAACTGGGCGCGCCGACCGTGCTCGTCAACAACGCGGGGGTGCTCCGCGACAACCTGCTGTTCAAGATGAGCGAAACCGACTGGGACACGGTCATGAACGTGCACCTGCGGGGCGCGTTCCTGATGTCGCGGGCCTGCCAGAAGCACATGGTGGACGCCAAGTTCGGCCGGATCGTCAACCTGTCGTCCAGCTCGGCGCTCGGCAACCGCGGGCAGGTCAACTACTCGGCGGCCAAGGCCGGTCTTCAGGGCTTCACCAAGACCCTCGCCATCGAGCTCGGCAAGTTCGGCGTCACCGCCAACGCCGTCGCCCCCGGCTTCATCGTCACCGACATGACCGCGGCGACCGCGGAGCGCGTCGGCATGGGCTTCGAGGACTTCCAGGCCGCAGCCGCCACCCAGATCCCGGTGCAGCGCGTCGGCCGTCCCGAGGACATCGCGAACGCCATCGCCTTCTTCACCGGTGAGGCGGCCGGTTTTGTCTCCGGCCAGGTCATGTACGTCGCCGGCGGCCCGCTCAACTGACCGCCCCACCGATCCAGGAGAACAGCACATGACCGAGCAGCACAGCGCGCTCCCCGAGCCCTCGGGCAAGGTGGCGCTGGTCACCGGCGCGAGCCGCGGCATCGGCTACGGCATCGCCGAGGCGCTGGTGGCCCGCGGTGACCGGGTCGCCATCACCGGCCGCAACGAGGACGCGCTCAAGGAGGCCGTCGAGCGGCTCGGCGCCGACCGGGTGATCGGCGTCGCGGGCAAGGCGCACGACGAGGCCCATCAGGCCGTCGCCGTCGAGCGGACGATGGAGACCTTCGGCCGCGTCGACTACCTCGTCAACAACGCAGGGACGAACCCGGTGTTCGGCCCGATCGCCGACCTCGACCTGGGCGTCGCCCGCAAGGTGTACGAGACCAACGTCATCTCGGCGCTCGGTTTCGCGCAGCGCACCTGGCACGCCTGGCAGAAGGACAACGGCGGCGCGATCGTCAACATCGCCTCGATCGCCGGCGTCAACGCCTCGCCCTTCATCGGCGCCTACGGCATGAGCAAGGCCGCGCTGGTCAACCTCTCGATGCAGCTCGCGCACGAGTTCGCGCCCGTCGCCCGCGTCAACTCCATCGCGCCCGCGGTGATCAAGACCAAGTTCGCGGCGGCGCTCTACGAGAACCGCGAGGAGGAGGCGGCAGCCGGGTACCCGATGGCACGGCTCGGCGTCCCCGAGGACATCGGCGGGGCCGCGGCCTTCCTGCTGTCCGACGCCGCCGGGTGGATCACCGGCCAGACGCTGGTCGTCGACGGCGGTCTGTTCCTCAACGCCGGGGTCTGACGACCGGGCGCCCGGCCCTCCCTTCACGGGTGGGACGGCGGTCCGCAGAGGCCGCCGCCCCACCCGTTCCTGCGTTGTCAGTGGTCGCCGGTAAGTTCTGTACACGAGAACGGAACGCACACCGGAGGTTGTTACGTGGTGACCGACATGCTGCCCGAGTCCTGGCGCGGCGCCCTCGGCGAGGAGCTGGAAAAGCCCTACGTCAAGGAGCTGGCCGACTTCGTGGAGCAGGAGCGGGCGGGCGGTCCGGTCTACCCGCCCCGCGAGGAAGTCTTCGCGGCGCTGGAGGCGACGCCGTACGACCAGGTGAAGGTGCTCATCCTCGGCCAGGACCCGTACCACGGCGCCGGCCAGGGGCACGGCCTCTGCTTCTCCGTGCGGCCCGGCGTCAAGACCCCGCCCTCGCTGCGCAACATCTACAAGGAGATGAAGGAGGAGCTGGGCCACCCGGTGCCGGACAACGGCTATCTGATGCCCTGGGCCCAGCAGGGCGTGCTGCTGCTGAACGCCGTACTCACCGTCCGTGAGGGCGAGGCGAACTCGCACAAGGGCAAGGGCTGGGAAAAGGTCACGGACGCGGTGATCCGTGCCGTGGCGGCCCGCCCCGACCCGGCGGTCTTCGTGCTGTGGGGAAATTACGCGAAGAAGAAGCTGCCGCTGATCGACGAGCAGCGGCACGCGGTGGTGCAGGGCGCGCATCCCTCCCCGCTGTCGGCGAAGAAGTTCTTCGGCTCCCGCCCGTTCACCCAGATCAACGAAGCGGTCGCGGCCCAGGGCCACACCCCGATCGACTGGCGGATCCCCGACATCGGCTGAGCCGGGCCCGTCCCCGCGCCGTCCCGCACACCGCGCGGCGGCGCCACCCGGCGGTTAGCGTCGGGAGGCAGAAGCGGCGGACCGACGCGGGAGTGAGCGGTGACGGAGCAGCAGCGGGAGGAGACGTCCGATGACGGGGTGCTGACCCGGATCGGCCAGGCGATCATGCTGCACCGGGCCGGTGACAGGGAAGAGGCACGCAACCGCCTGCACACGCTGTGGCACGAGATCGGTCCGTACGGCAACGCCTTCCACCGCTGCACCCTCGCGCACTACATGGCCGACACCCAGGACGATCCGAAGGACGAACTCGACTGGGATCTGCGGGCGTTGGAGGTCGCCGAGGGCTTCCTCACCCAGCGGCCCGAAGCGGACACCGGCACGCGGGGCGGGGGACAGGTCGCCGACGGCCGCGGCCCGCGCCACCCCGTCATTGCCCTCCGTGCCTTCTTCCCGGTGCTGCACCTCAACCTCGCGGCCGACTACGTCACACTCGACCGCCCGGCCGACGCCCGTGCCCAGCTGCTGCGGGCGCGGGTGTGGGCCGATGCCCTGACCGACGGTGCGTACCGGCGCGGTTTCCGCGCCGAGATCGAGCACCTGGAGGGCCGCATCGGCGCCGCCCCGGGGCGGCCGTCGTAGCCTGGCCTGCTGTCCGTGCCGCCTTACCCTCCGTAGGTCTGGCGGCAGATCCGGTTCGCGGCGCCGCCCTGCTGCCAGTGGCCGTACGTCCGGCCCAGCGCGCAAGGATCCGCGCCGGCGGGCAGCCCGCCGAGCCGCGGTGCGCGGGTGGGCGCCGGCCGGGCCGCCCCGCCGCCCTGGCGCACCGGACCGTTTCCGCCGGGCGCGGGCACGAACCGTCCGCGGCCGTGCGAGGTGGCCCCGCCGGGCATGCCGCGGTCCCGCGCGCCGTGGCCGTGGCCGGGCGGCTTCCGGCGGTCCTTCGCTCCGGGACGGTCCGGTGGCGTTCCGGGCTTCCGTGGCCCGCTCCGTTCCCCGGCCGGCGTGGGCAGGCCCGAGCCGGTCGGTTCCACGGAGGGCGGCGGCGCGGCACGGCGCGGACCGTCGGGAGCCGGGCGGGGCGAGACGGTCATGCAGCCGGTGGCGGTCGCCACGACCACCACCGCCAGAACAGTCATTACGGGCAAACGGTGCACCCCGCCACTCTCCTGGCCGCAGGTGCACGGGGGAAGTCCCCGCAGGGGTGATCGGCGAGGCGGAAAGACGACGCGAGGCACGGGAGCGGTGCGGAGGTCCGCTCGGGGTGCGTCCGCGCCGTGGGACTGCCCGTGCTCTTCGCCATCCGTGCGCGGCATCGAGTTCAGCGGTTCCGTGCCCTGCGCGGCCCGGACGGCATCGCCGACCGGCGACCGTCCGTCACCCCCCCCGCCCCGTAAACTTCCGGCACACGCGGCGCCGCGACCGATGCGGGCCGCGGCACTACCCCGGGAGAACGCGTGAAGGTCGGCTGCATCGGGCTCGGCGACATCGCCCAGAAGGCATACCTGCCCGTGCTGGGAGCGCAGCCCGGCGTGGAACTGCACCTGCAGACCCGCACCCCGGCCACCCTCCAGCGGGTCGGCGACACCCACCGACTGCCCGGCGGGCAGCGCCACACGGACCTGGAATCGCTGCTGGCCACAGGGCTCGACGCGGCCTTCGTGCACGCGCCGACCGCCGCCCACCCGGAGATCGTCGGACGGCTGATCGAGGCAGGGGTACCCACCTACGTCGACAAGCCGGTCTCCTACGAGTACGCGGAATCCGAGCGTCTCGTCCATCTCGCCGAGGACCGCGGTGTCGGCCTGGCCGTCGGCTTCAACCGCCGCTTCGCGCCCGGTTACGCCCAGTGCCGCGAGCACCCGCGCGAGCTGATCCTGATGCAGAAGAACCGCGTCGGCCTCCCGGAGGACCCCCGCACCCTGGTGCTGGACGACTTCATCCACGTCATCGACACCCTTCGCTTCCTGGCACCCGGCGAGTTCGATCAGGTCGATGTGCGCGCCAGGATCAGGGACGGGCTGATGGAGCACGTCGTCCTGACGCTCTCCGGCGACGGCTTCACTGCCATCGGCACCATGAACCGGCTCAGCGGCTCAGCCGAGGAGATCCTCGACGTCTCGGGTCAGGACGCCAGGCGCCAGGTCGTCAACCTCGCCGAGGTCATCGACCACAAGGGGCAGCCGACGGTGCGGCGGCGCGGTGACTGGGTGCCGGTCGCCCGCCAGCGCGGCATCGAGCAGATCGTGCTGTCCTTCCTCGGCGACGTCAGGGCCGGTGTGCGGCCATCGGCGCTGGACGCGCTGCGCACCCACGAACTGTGCGAACGGGTCGTCACCGACGCGCTCGCCCAGTCCGGCTGACGCGGCGCAGCGCGGCGGTCGCGCCCCACAGGCCGAGCGCCGCCAGCGCGCCGTATACGGGCCAGTCGCCGAGCCGGGTGTAAGGGCTGGTGCCTTCGGCGAGCGGCAGGTCGTAGACGGCGGCGGCGCTGCGGTCGGTGCCCAGCCGCTCGCCGACCTGCTCGCCGCGCGGGCCGTACACCGCGCTGACGCCGGTGAGCGTGGCGTGCACCATCGGCCGCCAGGTCTCCGCGGCCCGCAGCGCGGCAAGTGACGCGTGCTGCGCGGGCGCCCAACTGTCCTGGAACGTCGCGGTCGATGACTGCGCGACCAGCACCCGCGCGCCGTCGGCCGCCAGATGCCGGCTCATGTCGGGGAACGCCGTCTCGAAGCACACCAGCGGCCCGATGTGCAGCCCGTCAGCGGTGGCGACCGGCATCACCACCTGGTGGGTGCCGCGCCTGCGGTCGACGGCCGCCGCGTCGCCGACCCGGGTCGCCCAGCCCAGCAGCGGCCGGAACGGGATGACCTCGCCGAACGGCACCAGCCGCATCTTCGCGTAGCGCTGACCTGTCGGCCCGTGCGGCCCGACCAGCACGGCGCTCTTGTAGATCCCGGGCTGCCCTGCGTGGTGCGCGTCGACGTTCACCAGCAGGTCGGCGCCGGTCTCGCGGGAGAGCGCGGCCAGCCGGGCGGCGAGCCGCGGGTGGTCGGCCGGATCCCGGGTGAGGCTGCTCTCGCCCCAGACGACGAGCCGCACGCCACGGCCCGCCATGGCGCGGGTCAGCGACTCGCTGCGGGCCAGCCGTCCGTCGGGCCCGCCGTCGGTGCCGGGCTGGACGACCGCGACCCGTACCGTGCCGTCGCTGCGGGGGACCGGGGCGCCGTACCAGGCGGCGGTGCCGGCCAGCGCGCAGACCAGCAGGCCCACGACGGCCGGCAGCCGGGTGCGCGCCACCGCGATCAGCTGCGCGAGCGCGGTGTTCACCGCCACGAGCAGCAGGCTCAGCAGCCACACCCCGCCGATCGAGGCGAGCCGCAGCGCGGGCGGCAGCTGCCACTGGCTCGCGCCGAGCAGCCCCCACGGGCCGCCCAATGTCTCCCAGGACCGGACCAGTTCGATCAGCAGCCAGCCGGACGGCACCAGAACCAGCGCCGCCGCACACCGGCCCGCCCGCGGTGCGCCACCGAGCAGTGCGCGCACCAGCAGCCCCCACGGCGCCCACAGCGCACCGAGCAGGGCGGCCAGGACGAGGATGAAGACGTGCAGGTTCGGCAGCAGCCAGTGATGGACCGCCAGCATGAAGCCCGTGCCGCCGAACCAGCCCTCCAGGGCCGCGCGTCGGGCCGTCGGCGCCGTCCTGATCAGCAGCAGCCAGGGGACGACGGCGACGTAGGCGAGCCACCACCAGGACGGTGCGGGGAAGGCGAGCGCCGGCAGGGCACCGCAGCACAGCGCGGCCAGGCTCCGCCGCCAACGGGAGCCGATCCGCCACCTCCGCTGGGCACCGGGTGTGCGCATACCGCCTCCCCTTCGGCAGAGCCTGCAGGTCCGGCCCATTTTCACGGCAGACGGCCAGTGTGCGCGCGTCGGGCGGCGACCGACAGGGGGCGGACCCGGCGAAGATCGCGCGGGCCGCGGACGGCGGACCGCCACGCAGCGGCGCCGGTGGGGCGCCGCCGCGTGGCGGAGGTTCGGCCCTGGGGCCCGTCAGCGCACCAGCGCGGCTTCCCCGGCAGGCTCGCGGCCGGTCTCAGGGGCGCTGTCCCGGTCGGCGTCGGGGCCGCCGGGCGCGTCGGCGAACTGGGTCCGGTACAGCTCGGCGTAGCGCCCGTCGGCCGCCAGCAGTGCGTCGTGCGTCCCGCGTTCGACGATCCGGCCCGCCTCGACGACCAGGATGAGGTCGGCGGCCCGTACGGTCGACAGCCGGTGGGCGATGACCACGGCGGTGCGGCCCTCCAGGGCCTCGGTGAGGGCTTCCTGCACCGCGGCTTCGGAGGTGTTGTCCAGGTGGGCGGTGGCCTCGTCGAGGATCACCACCCGGGGGTGTGCCAGCAGCAGCCGGGCGATGGTCAGCCGCTGCCGCTCGCCGCCGGAGAGGCGGTAGCCGCGTTCGCCGACGACGGTGTCGAGGCCGTCGGCCAGCGAGCCGATCAGGTCGGCAAGCCGGGCGCGGCGCAGGGCGCTCCACAGTTCGTCCTCGGTCGCGCCCGGCTTGGCGAGCAGCAGGTTCGCGCGGATCGAGTCGTGGAAGAGGTGTCCGTCCTGGGTGACCATGCCGAGTGCGTCGCGCAGCGAGGCGGCGGTCAGGTCGCGGACGTCCACCCCGGACAGCCGGATCGCGCCCGCGTCGGCGTCGTACAGCCGCGGCAGCAGCTGCGCGATGGTCGACTTGCCGGCGCCCGACGAGCCGACGAGTGCCACCATCTGGCCCGGTTCGGCGCGGAAGGACACGTCGTGCAGGACCTGTTCGCCGCCCCGGGTGTCGAGAGTGGCGACCTCCTCCAGGGAGGCCAGGGACACCTTGTCGGCCGACGGGTAGCCGAAGCGTACGGAGTCGAACTCGACCGCAACCGGGCCTTCGGGCACCGTCCTGGCGTCCGGCTTCTCGGAGATCAGCGGCTTGAGGTCCAGCACCTCGAAGACCCGCTCGAAGCTGACCAGCGCGCTCATGACCTCGACGTGGGCGCCGGACAGCGCGGTCAGCGGGGCGTAGAGCCGGGTGAGCAGCAGGGCCAGGGAGACGATGGCGCCGGGTTCGAGCTGTCCGCGCAGGGCCAGGAATCCGCCGAGTCCGTAGACGACGGCCAGGGCCAGTGCGGAGACCAGGGTCAGCGCGGTGACGAAGTACGTCTGCACCATCGCGGAGCGCACGCCGATGTCGCGCACCCGGTCGGCCCGTGCGGCGAACTCGGCGGACTCGTGGGCCGGGCGGCCCATCAGCTTGACGAGGGTGGCGCCTGGCGCGGAGAACCGCTCGGTCATCTGGGTGCCCATCGCGGCGTTGTGGTCGGCGCCCTCACGGCGCAGCGCGGCCAGCCGGCGGCCGACCCGGCGGGCCGGGAGTACGAACAGCGGCAGCAGCACCAGCGCGATCAGGGTGATCTGCCAGGACAGGCCGAGCATCACGACGAGGGTGAGCAGCAGCGTCACGATGTTGCTGACGACCCCGGAGAGGGTGTCGCTGAACGCCCGCTGGGCGCCCAGCACATCGTTGTTGAGACGGCTGACCAGGGCGCCGGTGCGGGTTCTGGTGAAGAACGCGACCGGCATCCGCTGGACGTGGTCGTAGACGGTGGTGCGCAGGTCCAGGATCAGTCCCTCGCCGATGTTGGCCGACAGCCAGCGGGTGAGCAGTCCCAGGCCCGCCTCGGCGACCGCGATCAGCGCGATGAGACCGGACAGGCCCAGCACGGTGCGGGCGGCGTCACCGTGCACGATGGCGTCCACGACCCGTCCGGCGAGCAGTGGTGTGGCCACCGCGAGCATCGCGGTGGCCGTGCTCAGCAGGAGGAACCACAGCAGTCTGCGCCGGTGCGGGCGGGCGAAGGCCGCCATCCGCCGCAGCGTGGTGCGGGAGAAGGAGCGCTTGCCCTGCTGCGCGGTCACTGTGCTGTGCAGTGAATGCCAGGCGGTGACTTCCATGTCCATCGCGGTCTCCAAGGGGCTCGGTTCGTCAAGGGATCGCCGTGGCGAACCGGCGACTGAACAGGAACCTATGACCTCAACTAAACTTGAGGTCAAGGGATTCCTTGCTGGTCACCCCCGGGGGGTGTCCGTGATGGCGGGGGAGACCCTTACGGGGGACGGGGGAGAAGGGGGCAAGTACTCCCGTGCTCCCCGCCCGCGACTCCCGCCCGCGTCCCACTCCCGGGTCCGCCCGGTCAGCCGTCCGCGGCCCGTCGCCAGGCCGTGGTCCGCAGCAGCCGCAGCCCGTTCAGCCCCACCAGGACCGTTGACCCCTCGTGCCCCAACACGCCCAGGGGAAGCGGCAGATGGCCGACGAGATCCCAGACCACCAGCGCCGTGATGCACACCGAAGCGATGCACAGGTTCTGCACCACCAGCCTCCGGGCCCGCCGGGACAGCGCCATCACCGCGGGCAGCGCGCCCAGCTCGTCCCGCACCACGACCGCGTCCGCCGTCTCCAGCGCCAGATCGGAACCGGCCCGCCCCATCGCCACACCGCTGTGCGCCGCGGCCAGCGCCGGCGCATCGTTCACGCCGTCACCCACCACCAGCACCTTCGCGCCCTCCTCCTGCCAGCCGACCACCGCCGCGACCTTGTCCTGCGGCAGCAGTCCGGCCCGCACGTCGGTGATGCCGGCGTCCTGTGCCGTACGGGCGGCGGCGCGAGTGTTGTCGCCGGTCAGCAGGGTGACTTCGGTGCCGGTCAGGGCGGCCAGCCGGGCCACCGCCGCCGGCGCGCCCGGCCGCAGCCGGTCGGCGAGCGCAAGCACCCCGGCCGGCTCGCCGTCCACCAGCACCACCACGGCCGTACGGCCCGCGGATTCGGCCGCCGCCACGGCCTCCCGTGCCACCGTCACGGGCCGCGGCTCCGGGGCGGCCGCCGACCGTGCCGCGGACGCTCCCCGCGTGCCGTCCTCCGGGTCGTCCAGGAGTGCCGCCGGACTGCCGACCTGCACGGTCCGCCCTTCGACCACGGCCCGCACGCCGCGCCCCGGAGCGGAGGAGAAGTCACGCGCGGCGGCCACCGGCAGCGACCGCTCCCGGGCCGCGGCCAGCACGGCGCGTGCGAGCGGGTGCTCGCTGGCGTGCTCGGCCGCCGCCGCGAGCGCGAGCACCGCCGACTCGTCGCGGCCCGGCAGCGCGACGACCTCCGCCACCCGGGGCGTCCCCTCGGTGAGGGTGCCGGTCTTGTCCATCGCCACCCGCGTCACCGCCCCCAACTCCTCCATCGCCACGGCCGACTTGACGAGTACGCCGTGCCGGCCCGCCGTCGCGATGGCGGACAGGAGCGGCGGCATGGTCGCCAGCACCACCGCGCACGGGGACGCCACGATCATGAACGTCATCGCCCGCAGCAGCGTCGTGGTGACGTCGGCCCCGAAGGCCGGCGGGATGGCGAAGAGGGCGAGCGTGGCGACCACCACACCCGCCGAATACCGCTGTTCGGCCTTCTCGATCAGCAGTTGGGTGGGTGCCTTGGTGCCGCTGGCCTCGGCCACCATCGCCACGATCCGCGCGATCACCGAATCCGACGGATCGGTTCCCACTCGCACCCGCAGCGCCCCGGTGCCGTTCAGCGTGCCGGCGAACACCTTGTCGCCCACGGTCTTTCCGGCCGGCAGCGGTTCACCGGTGATCGTGGCCTGATCCACCTCGCTCGCCCCGTCCAGCACGGTCCCGTCGGCGGGCAAGCGCTCCCCGGGGCGTACCAGCACGGTGTCGCCCACCCGCAGCGCCGTCGCCTCGACCCGCTCCTCCCGGTCGGCGCCCGCGGGCCCGGCCCCGGGGTCGATCCGTACGGCGGTGGTGGGCGCGAGGTCGAGCAGTCCGCGGACGGAGTCCTCGGTGCGGCGGGTGGCCAGCGCCTCCAGGGCACCCGAGACCGCGAAGATCACGATCAGCAGCCCGCCGTCCAGGAACTGCCCGATGGTGGCCGCGCCGATCGCCGCGACCACCATCAGCAGATCCACGTCGAGGGTGCGCTCGCGGAGCGCCGACAGACCCGCGAGGCCGGGTTCCCAGCCTCCGGCCGCGTAACACACCGCGTACAGCGGGCCCCAGGACCAGGCGGGAGCGCCCGTCAGGTCGAGCGGGAAGGCGAGCAGGAAGGCGAGCGCGGCGAGCACGGCCCAGCGGACCTCGGGCAGCGCGAAGAGCCGGGTGCGCCGAGCGGGTGCAGGGGGCGCGGGCGGTGTGCGGCCGGAGCGATCCGTACCGCCGTCGACCAGCGTGGACGTCATGGAGGGCACCTCGGGGGAGCGGGGACGGTAACGCGCACACCATAGCGGAATACATGAAGAGGTCTTCACGTATATGCCAGATACGATGTGTCTCATGGGACACGGAGTCGACGGCCGCACCACACCGGCGGCGCATCTGGACGCGGACGCCGCCGCGACCATCGCCGCCACGCTCCAGGCGCTGGCCACGCCCTCCCGGCTGATGATCCTGACCCGGCTCCGGCAGAGCCCGTGCCCGGTCGGTGAACTCGCCGACGCCGTCGGCATGGAGCAGTCGGCCGTCTCCCACCAGCTGCGCCTGCTCCGCGCGTTGGGCCTGGTCACCGGCTCACGCCAGGGGCGCCGCATCGTCTACAGCCTCTACGACACCCACGTCGCCCAGCTCCTCGACGAGGCCGTCTACCACATCGAGCACCTGCGCCTCGGCGCCCGCGACCTGCCGGACGTGGCCGACCCGGCGTAGCGCACCTGCCGTACGCAACCGCATTGGAGGTTCGGCCAAGGGGGACGGGGGATCGGCGGGGCGGGTTTGGGCGGTCGGCCAGAATCCGCAGCCGGGCATTTACATGCCCAGGGCGCCCCGCCACCGTGATGCACCGTCAGGAAATCCCCCTGTCCCACCCGGAAGGAGGGGCCCGCGATGGCTGAACTCCCCGCATCCCATGGCGACTTCGAGGTTCCCGTCATCGACGTGGCGCGCTGGGCCACGGGCGGTGCGGCGGAGCGCGCCGTGCTCGCGTCGGCCGTCGACGAAGCGGCCGGCACCGTCGGCTTCATGCAGATCACCGGCCACGGCATCCCGGACACCGCCCCGCGGGACCTGGCCGACGCCATGGACGCCTTCTTCGCCCTCCCCCTGGACGAGAAGAAGGCCCTGTGCGCCCCGCCCGAGATCAACCGGGGCTACACCCCGCCCAGAGCGGAGAAACTCAGCCTCAGCCTGGGCGTCACCTCGCCCGAGGACCTGTTCGAGGCGTTCAACGTCGGCGTGGACGGCACCGGCCACACCGGAGGGGCGCTGCCGGCCACGCACTTCCCCGCGAACCGCTGGCCCGACCCGCGCCGCGTCCCTGCCTTCCGGGAGGCCGTCGACACCTGGTTCCGGCACGCGGGCGGCCTGGCGCGGCTGCTGACCGGGATCTTCGCGCACGCACTCGGACTCGACGAGCACTTCTTCCGCCCGTACACCGACCACTCCGTCGACGTGCTGCGGATGAACAACTACGCGCTGCCCGCCGGGGACACCCGCCTCGACCGGGGCCGGATGGGGATGGGCGCGCACACCGATTACGGCATCGTCACCGTGCTGTGGGCGGACCGGGTGCCGGGACTCCAGATACTCGGCGACGGCGGGCGGTGGCACGACGTGCAACCGGCCGACGGCGCCCTGCTGGTCAACCTCGGTGACGCGCTCGCCCGTTGGAGCAACGACCGCTGGCGCTCCACGCTGCACCGGGTACTGCCGCCGGCCGACGCCGAAGGACGGCTGGTGCGCCGCAGATCCGCCGCCTACTTCCACGACGGCAACCACGACGCGGTCATCAGCCCGCTGCCCGGCTGCGTCCCCCCGGGCACCGAACCGCTCTACCCGCCGGTCACCATCGGCGAGCACATCACTGCCAAGCTGGCGGGCTCCCGCGCCCTGCGACCGCACGACGACGCCACGCGGGAGAGCGCACGCCTGCTCGCCGCCACCGACACCGGCGACCACTGACCCGGCCACACCCGGTCACACCCGGCCCCGAGTCCCGCCACCACCCGCCCCGTCCGGCCGTTCGCCCGCCCCGGAACGACCTGGCGGCGCCCGCCGGGCCGCGCACGGAGAGGTCACGCCCCGTGGAAGACACCGGCCCGCCCCCGCGCCACCCCGTCGACCGGCGCCCGCCCTGGGGCCCGCTCCTCCTCCTGGGCGCCCAGCACGTCCTGGTGATGTACACCGGCTCCATCGCCGTACCCCTGCTGTTCGGCGCCGCCACCGGCCTGCCGCACGCCACGGTGGCCCTGCTCATCGACGCCGACCTGCTGGTGGCCGGGGTGGTGACGCTGCTCCAGAGTGTGGGCGTGGGCCGGGTGCTCGGCGTGCGGCTGCCGATCGTGGCAGGCGCGGGCTTCAGCGCCGTATCGCCGATGATCCTCATCGCGCAGCAGTACGGCATGGCCGCGGTCTACGGCGCGATGCTGGCGGGCGGCGTGTTCGGCCTGCTGGTCGCGGCGCCGTTCGCGCGTCTCGCGCGCTACTTCCCGCCACTGGTCGGCGGCACCGTGATCACCGTCATCGGACTGTCGCTGCTCGGCGTCGGCACCCACATGGTGGCGGGCGACGACCCGTCGGCTCCCGGCTACGCGGCGCCCGCGCGCCTGGTGCTGGCGGGCGGGGTGCTCGCCCTGATCGTCGTGCTGACACGGCTCTCGCGCGGCTTCATCGGCCAAGTCGCCGTACTGGTGGGCATGGTGGCCGGCACCCTGGCCGCCTTCCCGCTCGGCCAGGCCGACTTCTCGCAGGCCGCCGGGGCGCCCTGGCTCGGGCTGCCGGAGCCGTTCCACTTCGGCGCGCCGCACTTCCCGGTGGCCGCGGTGGTCTCGATGTGCGTGGTGATGCTGGTGATCTTCACCGAGTCGACGGCCAGCATGCTCGCGGTGGCGGAGATGACCGACCGGCCCCTGAGCACCGGCGACCTCGGCCGCGGACTGGCCGCCGACGGCCTCTCCGGAGTGCTCGCCGCGGCCATGAACTCCTTCCCCGACACCGTCTTCGCGGAGAACCTCGGGCTGGTGGAGATGACCCGCGTCCGCAGCCGCTGGGTCACCGCCGTCGCCGGTGCCCTGCTGATCGTGCTGGGCTGCGTCCCGCGGCTGGGCTCCCTCGTCGCCTCGCTGCCCGACCCGGTGGTGGGCGCCGCGGCGCTGGTGATGTTCGCCATGGTGGCCGGGGTCGGCATCCGCATCCTGCGGCAGGTCGCATTCGACGGCACGTCCAACCTGCTGATCGTCGCCGTCTCCCTGGTCGCCGGGATGGTTCCGGTGACCGCCCCGCACATCTACGACCGGCTGCCCGCCGGCGCCCGCATCATCGTCGGCAGCGCCATCACCTGCACCGCCGTCTCCGCGTTCACCCTGAACCTGCTGTTCAACCACGCACCGCGGCGCGGCCGACGCACCAAGGGGAGGCCCGGGGAAGGAGACGGCCCCGGGACGGCCACCGCCACCCGGCGCCCCGGACACCGAGCCGCCCGCTGACGCCCGCCCGCGAACGAACCGAAACGAGGAACGACCGTGCCGGCCAACCGCCTTGTCATCGAGAACTGCGCCCTCGCCACCATGGACGCGCAGGGAACCGAGTACCCAACGGGCCACGTCGTGGTCGCCGGCCACCGCATCGAATCGGCCGGCCCGGGACCGGCTCCCGACGGCCTGCCGGACGTCGCCCGGCGGATCGAGGCCGGCGGCCACCTGCTGACCCCGGGACTCGTCAACACCCACCACCACTTCTACCAGTGGCTCACCCGCGGCCTCGCCCAGAACTGCAGCCTCTTCGACTGGCTGGTCACCCTCTACCCGGTCTGGGCCCGGATCGACGAACCGATGGTGCACGCTGCGGCACAGGGCTCGCTGGGCGCCCTGGCACTGTCCGGAGTCACCACCACGGCCGACCACCACTACGTCTTCCCCCGCGGCGCCGGCGACCTGCTGGGCGCCGGGATCCGCGCCGCGGCGGAGCTGGGCCTGCGCTTCTCACCCACCCGCGGCTCCATGGACCGCGGCGCATCGGACGGCGGACTCCCGCCGGACTTCGCGGTGGAGACCACCGAAGAGGCCCTGCTCGCCACCGAGGCGGCCATCGACCGCTGGCACGACCCATCGCCCGCCTCCATGCTCCGCATCGGCGTCGCGCCCTGCTCGCCCTTCTCCGTCTCGTCCGAACTGCTCCGCTCGGCCGCGACCCTGGCCCGCACCAAGGGCGTACGGCTGCACACCCACGGCAGCGAGACCGCGGAAGAGGAGGAACACTGCCGGCAGCGGTACGGCATGACGCCGACCGAACTGCTGGAGTCCACGGGGTGGTTGGGCCAGGACGTATGGATGGCCCACTGCATCCACATGACCGCATCCGACATCGCACGCTTCGCCGGGACCGGCACCGGTGTGGCGCACTGCCCGTCGTCCAACGCCCGGGTGGCCGCCGGACTCGCCCGCGTCCCCGACATGCTCGCCGCCGGTGTCCCGGTGGGCCTCGGCGTGGACGGCGCCGCGTCCAACGAATCCGGTCAGCTCGGCGCCGAGCTGCGCAACACCCTGCTGGTCAACCGGCTCGGCAGCCACCGCGAGAAGGCACTCACCGCCCGGCAGACGCTACGGATGGCCACCATGGGTGGCGCGCGGGTACTGGGCCGCCAGGAGGAGATCGGCTCAATCGAACCCGGCAAACTGGCCGACCTCGCCCTGTGGAAGACCGACGGTCTGCTCCACTCCTCCATCGCCGACCCGGTGGCCGCCCTCGTCCTCGGCGCCCCGGCCCCGCTGACCCTGCTGCTGGTCAACGGCGACCCGGTCGTCGCGGACGGCCACCTCGTCACCGCGGACGAGGACGCCATCGCCCGCACCACCCGCGCCCAGGCCCGGCGCCTGGCCACGCTCGCCGGACTCAGCGGATAGCCGCCGAGAACAGCCCCCGTCCGGCTCTGCGTGCGTAACCGGACGGGCGCCAGGGCGAGTTTGAGCCAACCTTTCCGCCGTCCTCCCTACCGGGACTTGACAGCCCGTCAAACGGGTAGGCCGTAGACACCCGCGGTAAAACCGTACACACGCGGCACACTCGACGACCCGGATCACAGCCGGCGACCGGCACCGCGACCACATCGAGCGCCACCGGCGGCCGGAACCGCCCGGCCTCATCGACGCTCCCTCACCTTCCGCACGCCTCCGCCGCCTACGTGTGGCGGGATCTCGCGCCCTGGCACGAAAGAGGGACGGGCCTGATGGACGAGGATCACAACACCCGAGGCTTTCTCGGCCGGACGTACACGGTGGGCAGCACCACCGTCGTCGAACTCCGCGGCGAGCTGGACATTCTCGCCGCGTGGACGCTGTCCGACCGGCTGGACGACTTCACCGGCACCCGCCGCCCCGATCTCCTACTGGATCTGCGGGCGGTGACCTTCATCGACTGCTCAGGGCTCTCGCTGCTGTGCCGGGCCCGCCACCGGACGCGCGCGAAGGCGGGACGGCTCAGGCTCACCGGTGTCACCACCGGCGACAGCGTCATGCGACTGCTCGCCATGACCGGCCTGACCGGTTCCTTCGACGTGCTCACCGACGTCCCCTCGTCGACGCCCTGCGGGTCCGACGACGGGACGCATCCCGGTGCACCGGACAGACCTGCGGTCAGCGCGGTGTGGTGCCAGGGGTGACCCGGAGCCGCGGGCCCGGCCCGGCTCTCCCGTAGCGGGCCGGCGTCCGCGCGCCGATGCGCCGGTGCCGACCGCCGGCTGAGCGGACTACCATCACGCTTCATGTCTGTTCACGAAGTAGAAATCGGCGCCCTCCAGGGCGGTTCCGCCGACCTGTCCCAGTACCGCGGCAAGGCCGTACTGATCGTCAACGTCGCATCCAAGTGCGGCCTCACCCCGCAGTACGCGGGACTGGAGCGGCTGCACGCCCAGTACGCCGCGCGCGGCTTCACCGTCCTGGGCGTCCCCTGCAACCAGTTCATGGGCCAGGAGCCCGGAAACGCCGAGGAGATCGCCCAGTTCTGCTCGGCGACGTACGGCGTGACCTTCCCGATGACGGAGAAGATCGACGTCAACGGCGACACCCGGCACCCGCTGTACCAGCAGCTGGTCGATGTGGCGGACGGCGAGGGCCACACCGGCGACATCCGGTGGAACTTCGAGAAGTTCCTCATCGGCGCGGACGGCACCGTGGTCGCGCGCTTCTCCCCGCAGGTCGAGCCGGACGACGCCGCGATCGTCTCCGCCATTGAGGAGAACGTCTCCGCCTGACGCGGCAACACGCCCGTCACACCGCCTCGTTACCGGCTCACCCGCCCCGTTCACGGCCGCCCCGCGCGAGCCGGGACGGGGCGGTTCCGTTTCTCTCTCCCGTATGACCCGTCATCCGTTCGTGGCGGCGGCGCCTCACCAATTCACTCGATGGTGTATTCATGCGGGCCGTCGATAGAGCAGTGCCGAGTGCGCGGCGGCGGCCGTTCAGCGTTCGGGCTGCGAGGGGGAGCGCGGCGGTTCCTGGCCGGAACCGTGACGGCGGGTGCGCGGGACGGTACGCCCGTCATCCGGCGCACCCGCACCGCGCCGCACCGCCCCCGAGGCCGTCTCGTCGACCGGCCACGACACCGTCGAGCGCAGCGCGCCGGAACGCCACTCCCGGAGCAACTGGTCGAAGATCGGGGTGCCTTCCTCGTGCGGGCGCGGCGCGCGATGCGGCGGGGGCGGCGGGAGCGCCCGCGTCTGCGGGGGAAGGGGGTGGCGCTGGAACGGATGACCGGCGTTCTGCTTGGCGTCCATGCCCGGATTCAACCCGGAGACCCGTCCTCGGGTTGCGGGGGCGCGTGCGGAGTGACCCAGATGCCCCTGAGGTGGTGAGGGGCAGAAGATACGTTCCCGCGCCGGGAAGTTGACGCGCGGGCGCCGTACGGGCCGCGCCGTGGCCGTCATCGGTTCCTGTCCACCGCCGCCTCGATTCCGTCCAGCAGCACCGTCAGCCCGACATCGAAGGTCGCCCGCGCCTCGCGTTCCAGGTGCGGTTCTTCGCCGTCGGCACGCGCGGTGCTTTCGGAGGTGTGCGCGGCGCCCTCGGTCTCCAGCCGGACCAGGAGCGGGAAACGCTGCGGGAATTCGGGGGCGACCTCGCCGAGCACCGAGGACCGGGCCTGCCACCACTCCTCGTCGGACACCCCCGTCGCCGCCGCGGCCAGCCGTGACTCGGCGACCGTCTGCGCGGCCCCCCGCACGAAGTGGAACAGCGTGCCCACGATGCGCCGCACGGAGGACGACGGCAGCTCCGTGGCGTACAGCACGCGGAGGACCGTCTCCAGCGCGACGTATTCGTTGGGGCCGAGCACCGGCCTGGCCTGCGACACCTGGAGGACCCAGGGGTGGCGCAGGTAGAACGCCCAGGTGTCCTCGGCCCAGGACGTCAGAGCGGCGCGCCAGCCGGGCGCGAGGTCGTAGCCGGTGGGGAGTTCGGCGAGCGCGCGGTCGTGCATCAGGTCCACCAGCTCGTTCTTGCCGGGGACGTAGGTGTACAGCGCCATGGCGGTGCGTCCGAGGCGTTCGCCGACCGCGCGCATCGACAGGGCCGCCATGCCGTCGGCGTCCGCGACGGCGATGCCGGCGTCGACGATCGCGTCCACGCTGAGCGCGGGTTTGGGCCCTGGCGCAGGGCGCGTGGGCGCGGCTCCCGCCTCCCGCCACAGCAAGGCAATCGAACGGCGGGCATCGCCCTGCCCGGCGAAGACAACCACTTGCGTCTCCTTACGCCATAAAGTAATGTCACGAGTGAACTCTTTACGGCGTAAGGATATCAGGGGGACTCGATGACGCCTGCACTCGTCGCGCTCATTCACGTCACCGACGTCACCCGGATCACCCCACGGATGGTCCGGGTCACGTTCACCGGGGACGGCCTCGACGCTCTCACCGCCTGGCCCGACCAGCAGCTCAAGCTGTGCTTCCCCCGGCCTGGCCAGGACACCCCGCGACTGCCGGACGCGGGGGCCGAAGGCGACGCGATGCGCTGGTACCAGGCGTTCCTCGCCATACCCGAAGACGAACGGCCGTGGATGCGCAGCTACACCGTGCGATCCCACGATCCGGCACGCCGGGAGATCACCGTCGATTTCGTCCTGCACGACGGGGAGAGCGGGCCGGCCACCCGCTGGGCCGCGTCCGCCGCCGTCGGCGACACCCTCGGGCGCTACGGCCCGGACGCCGCCTACGCCGGACAGTTGCCGCTCGACACCGCGGACTGGCTGCTGTTCGCCGGTGACGCCACCGCCCTGCCGGCCATCAGCTCACTGATCGAGCAACTGCCCGACGACGCCCGCGCCCTGGCCTGCGTCGAGGTGGCGGACGCGGCGGAGGAACAGCCGCTCGCCGTGGACAGGCCCGGTGTCACGGTGCGATGGGTCCATCGCCAGGACGCGTCGGGCGGCCCCGGCGAGGCGTTGCTGCACGCCGTCCGCGACGCCGACATCCCCTCGGGCGAGACCTTCGCCTGGCTGGCGGGAGAGGCGGGCACGGTACGGACGCTGCGCCGCCATCTCGTCGGAGAGCGCGGCCTCGCCAAGGGCCGGATCCACTTCACCGGCTACTGGCGCCGCAGCCTCACCCAGGACGACGCCCCCACCGAAGAAGACCTCGCCGAGGCACAGGAACGCATATCGGCACTCCGGGCGGAGTCGGAGTCGGGGGCGGGGCAGGGTAGTTGACGGTCGGATGGGGTGAGGGGAGCGTCGGTGGTGGCCGATTCGCCGTTCCGGCAGGTTGTGACGGGGCCGTTCAGCGTGGCGCGGTCGGCTGAATGACCGTCAGGCTGAAGCGTCCGCCTTCGGCGGCGGCGTGTGCGAGGGCCGCGTTGGTGTCGTCGAGGCCGAAGGCTGTGACGGTGAACTAACGGAGATCCAGCAGCCCGGCCCTGGTCAGTTGGATGAGGCGGGTGTTGGCCTCGCGGGGGCACAGCCACTGGCCGCGGATCGTGACGTTGTTCCTCATGATCCACGGATACGGCAGTCCGAGGTCGGCGCCGCCCAGCATGCCGACGCCGCCCATGAGGACGACCGTGCCGCCTTCCCGGACCGCCATGACCGCCGCCCGTACCGGTGTGGTTCCCGCAGAGGGCGGGAGCAGGTCCAGGACGATGTCGATCGGGCCCGGCGCCGCTCCTCGCATCCGTTCACGGTCCGTGTCCTCATCGCCGGACAGGGGCACCGTCCGGATGCGCGAACCGAAACGGCGCTCCAGCTCGGCGAGCATCTTCCCGTTCCGTCCCGGCGCGATCACGAGGCCCGCCCCCATGGCCAGGGCGACCGCGACGGCGGCACTGCCGAAGTTCCCGGTGGCGCCGCTGACCAGCACGGTCCGGCCGGCCTGGAGACCGGCCGCGAGGAGACCGCCGTAGGGCACGAGGAGGAGTGGCAGGGCGCACCACAGTCCCGCGTCGGCCGGTTCGATCGCGCCGAGAGGGAAGACGTTCTCGGTGGGGACCAGCAGTTGTTCGGCGAAGGAGCCCTGGCCGAAGTGTTCCTGTAGGCGCAGTCCGCCCTGCCCGCGGGCGCTCAGGCCCTGAAGCGTGATGTCAGGGGTCAGCGCGTCGTCCCGCGAGCGGACGGTCGGGTCGCACAGGACCCAGTCGCCGACGCGCAGACGCGTCGCGTCGGGGCCCACGGCGCGTACCCGGCCCACCGCCCCGCTTCCCGGTGTCACCGGCAGCGTGAGCAGGTACTGGCGCTCCCCGCGGAAGACCTCAGCGGCGTACGGCAGCACGCCGGCCGCGGCGACATCGACCACGACCTCGCCCGTCGCCAAGGCGGGATCGGGCACGGTCTCGATGGTCAAAGAGGATCCGAACTGCTTCAGGACTGCGGCTTTCATGCGGCCTCGCGCCTCTCTCGAACGGCCACCGGACGTGGCACGGCCTCATCGTGGGGGCGCCGCTGAACCGGATCCAGACCTGGCATCATCCTGGGATCGCGCGGACCCACCCTCGTGGAACGCGAGTTCACCCGTTGAAGCAGTGGAAGGAGCGGGAGCAGCCGGTCATGCCGAAAACGACCCGCAACGGATTGGGCGAGTTCCTTCGGTCCCGCCGGGAGAAGCTGAGCCCGGAAGCGGTCGGGCTGCCCGACCGGCGGCGTCGGCGCACGCCTGGACTGCGGCGCGAGGAGGTGGCCGAGCTCGCGGGCATCGGCGTCGACTGGTACATCCGGCTCGAACAGGGGCGAGCCGTCTCCCCCTCGGCCGCCACGCTGGACGCGCTGGCCCGCGTTCTGCGCATGGACGAGGTCGAGAAGAACCACCTGCGGACCCTGGCGCGCGGCCCCCACCACCGGCCCTTCGTACGGGAGCAGGTGCCCGAGGCCATCCGGCACCTGATAGCGGGCCTGGACCGGCCCGCCTACGTCACCGGCCGCCGCCTGGACCTGCTGGCCTGGAACGACGCGGCAGCCGAACTGTTCACCGGCTTCGTCCGACTGCCCGATGAGGACCGCAACGTCCTGCGCTACCTGTTGCTCGACCCCCAGGCGCGGCGCCTCTTCGGCCCGGGGTGGCCCGAGGAGGCCCGACGCGTGGTGGCCCGGTTCCGGACCGCCCACGACCTGTGGCCGGCCGACCCCTCCTTCGTCGCCCTCGCGGCCGGACTGCGCAGGGACTGCCCGGAATTCGCCGCCTGGTGGACCCAGCACCCCATCCTGACCAGCGGAAACGGCCGTAAGACGCTCCATCACCCCGAACAGGGCGTCCGCACGTTCAGCTACGCGACCTTCCAGGCCAACGACCACCCGGCACTGCAACTCTCCCTCTACACCCCGCTGTGACGCACACCGGCGACGAGGGTGCCGGACGAGCCCGCTGGAAACGGCGGCGTGCCCCGGGTCTCCACCCGGCTCAAAGGGGGCACATCCGGGGGGCCTTGCCGTCCCGTGGCGTCGCGCCGTCGTCTACAGTTGCATAAGTCTGCAATTCAACAGTTGGCGTGGCGGCCGGCGGGCCGCGATGCGGAGGACGCGAGTGGGCGGTTTCGGCGGAGCGGTACGGCAACGAACGCCGTCGGCGCAGGCCAGGGCCGTGGCGGCGCAGGCCGTTGACGGCGTCTGGGTGGCAGTCGCCGGTGCCGTTGCGCGCGCCATGGGGGAGGAGTCCGTATGACGGCCGCCCGTGTGCCGCTCTACGAAGCGAAGGCCGAGTTCTTCCGCATGCTGGGGCACCCGGTCCGCATCCGGGTGCTGGAACTGCTGCAGGACGGCCCGCTGCCCGTACGGAAGCTGCGAGCCGCGATCGAGGTGGAGCCGGCCGCACTGTCCCAGCAGCTCGCCGTGCTGCGCCGCTCCGGCATCGTCACGGCCACCCGTACCGGCTCCACGGTCGTCTACGAGCTGGCGGGCGGCGATGTCGCGGGGCTGCTGCGGGCCGCCCGCCGGACACTCTCCGCGGTCCTCGTCGGCCAGCACGAACTCCTCACGGAGCTGCGCCGGGCCGAACTGGGCTGCGCACAGGCCGACTTGGGCTGCGTACAGGAGGCGTCGTGAGCGACATGCAGAGGAATCCGGTGCCGGGCCGCGCTCCGGTCGGCGGCGCGGCACCGGCCGCCGCTCGGCGGGCCGGGGCCCGCGGGTCGGGAAGTCGTAGCCGTACCGTGCGGTGGCCGGTGACGGCAGGCCGTACGTCCACGTCGTGCCGCAGCGGTTCGGGCCGGCCGCTCGGCGGCCTCGCCGGGTGAGCGCGGTGCCCGGCGCAGCACGACGGAAGGGACCGCCGCCGTGGCGCTCGGTCCGGTCGCGTACCTGCATACCCATGGCCGGAACCCCGGGTGCCCGGCGCCCCTGCTCGGGACACCACCACCCGCTCGACAGCGGGGCGGTGCGTTCCGCGGGTCGGCGTCCCTGCCCGTGGGGAGCGGCCGGTGCCCGTACGGCGCCGCGCGGTGTCCGCCGGCGCGCCGTCCCGATCCGGCGCCGTACCGGCCGCCCCATCGGGCGCCCCGTCGTGCGGCCCTCGATGCCGCCACGCGTCCTGGCGCTGGTCGCCCGGCGCAAGGAGCACGCCACGACGCGGCAGGTCCTGCTCTACATAGCGGTCGGTCATCTCGTGGCCGGATTTCTGGCCCTGCTCTTCTATCTGGGTCGGCACGCGGGTACCTGAGGGTGCCCCGGGTGGTGCGGGGGGCGTCCGTTTTCCCGTGCCGCCCGGGACGGCGCGAAGGGTCACGGGAGGTGACTCCGGGTGCGCCGCGATCCGCCACCACCGACATTCTCGAACTGGTCACCCCCGTCATCTACACATAAAGGCGACATAAGCGCAGAATTGAAGGTGCGTGGTCGATGCCGCGCGATTACGGCCAGGCTTGCGAACGAAGGAGGCGAGTCGCATGGCCGACGTCTCACACAGCAGGGGAGATCTGGCCGGTCACCCCGATGTTTCCGAGATGCAGGCCCGTTACGAGCGGGTGCTCGGAGGGCGGGATGTAGCACTCGTGGACGGGCCGGTGTTCCTGGTCGGCCTGTTCTGTGCGGTCTCGCCGTGGATCGTGCACTACGCCGGCTCGCAGCCCGCGCTGGCGACGCACAACCTCATCATGGGCGTCGCGATCGGCCTGCTGGCCCTGGGGTTCACCGCGATGCCGGCCCGGATGTACGGACTGAGCGGGGCGATGTGCGCCATGGGCGTGTGGATGATCATCGCGCCCTGGATCGTGGGCAGCGGCCCGGACATGGGAGTCGTCTTGACCAACGTGGTGGTCGGCGCACTGACGTTCCTGCTGGGTCTGCTCTGCATCGGGGCGGCTGCGAAGAACCGCCACCGTGTGACGTGACGTCCGTCCCGCGCGTGCGGTGACGCTGCGGGGGAAACGCCGTGGGGCGGGGGGCGCGGGTGGGGGGGCCCCCCCCCCGGGTGGGGGGGGCCCCGGGAGCCC
>NZ_JBITJM010000004.1:88744-563395 GCF_044460025.1 Streptomyces sp. NPDC050161
TGCCGCGGCCGCGTCCGTTCGGTCTTGCGGGGGCGGGGGGGGTGGGGGCGGGGGGGCCGCGGGGGGGGGCGGGCGGGCGCGCCCCCCCCCCCCCCCCGACGGTGTGCGTCGTCCCAGGTCAGCCGTGGGTGTGCGCCGCATCGGTCGCCGTCGGGGACGCCTCGGGGGCGTCCTGCGGTGCCTGCGGGGGACCGGCCACCGCCTCGTCGGCCGCGGGCTGCGGCTCGGCCGTCGGCGCGGGAGGCGGCGTCGCCCCGGCCCCGGCAGTGGCCGGTGTCCTGCCGAACCTGCGGGTCAGGCGGCGCGCCACCGGCTCGGTGAAGCGGGCGGCCAGCGGCCCGGCGATCACCAGGATCAGTACGTACGCGGTGGCCAGCGGCCCGATACGGGGCTCCACCCCGACGGCCAGGCCCGCGATCACGATGGAGAACTCGCCCCGGGCGACCAGCGTGCCGCCGGTGCGCCAGCGCCCCGCGGTCTTGACGCCGGCCCGCCGGGCCGCGAACCAGCCGGTGGCCACCTTGGTCCCCGCGGTGATCACGGCCAGGATGAGGGCGGGCACCAGCACCGGCGGAATCGCCGCCGGGTCGGTGTTGAGGCCGAAGAAGACGAAGAACACCGCGGCGAACAGGTCACGCATCGGCGCCAGGAGGTGGTGCGCGCCCTCGGCGACCTCACCGGAGAGCGCGATGCCGACCAGGAAGGCGCCGACCGCCGCGGAGACCTGGAGCTGCTGGGCGACCCCCGCGACCAGCACCGTCAGGCCGAGTACCACCAGCAGCAGCATCTCGGGGTTGTCGGACGAGACCGCGCGGCTGATCAGCCGGCCGTGCCGCAGCGCCACGAAGAGCACCGCACCGACCGTACCGAGCGCGATCAGCAGGGTCAGGCTGCCGCCCGCCAGGCTCAGCCCGGCGAGCAGCGCGGTCAGCAGCGGCAGGTAGACGGCCATCGCCAGGTCCTCTATGACCAGCACCCCGAGGATGACCGGTGTCTCGCGGTTCCCGAGTCTGCCGAGGTCACCGAGTACCTTCGCGATCACACCGGACGACGAGATCCAGGTGACACCTGCCAGCGCCACCGCCGCCACCGGGCCCCAGCCCAGCACCAGCGCGGCCACCGCACCCGGCACCGCGTTCAGTACGAAGTCGACGATGCCCGACGGGTATTGCGTCTTGAGGTTGGTGACGAGTTCGGATGCGCTGTATTCGAGCCCCAGCAGGAGCAGCAGCAGAATGACGCCTATCTCGGCGCCGGTGGAGACGAATTCCTCGCTGGCGTTCAGCGGCAGCAGCCCGCCGTGGCCGAACGCGAGTCCGGCGACGAGATAGAGCGGAATCGGGGAGAATCCCACCCGTCCTGCGAGCCGGCCGAGAATGCCGAGGCCGAGGATGATGGCCCCGAGTTCGATGAGCAGCGCGGTGGTTTCGTGCACGGGCGGTTACCCTCCGGTGATCAATTCGGCGACGGCGTCCACGCCTTCCCGGGTGCCGACGACGACGAGCGTGTCGCCGATCGCGAAGCGGAAGTCCGGGGTGGGCGAAGGGAAGGCGTCGGTACGGCGCAGGACGGCGACGATGGACGCGCCGGTACGGGTGCGGGCCTGTGTGGCGCCGAGTGTCCGGCCTGCGTAGGGGGACCGCTTGGTGACCGGGATGTGCTCGGTGACCAGGTCGATCTCCAGATGCTGGTGCAGATGGGCGACGGGGTCGGGGACGAGGAGTTCGGACAGCGCGGTGGCCTCGTGCGGGGCGAGGGTCGCGGCGTCCTTGCAGTTGTCCTCGTCCTCGGGGTCGTGGAAGGCGAGAATGCGCCTGCCGTCCTGGTGGACGACGACCGAAAGATGCCGGCCGCTCTCCGTGGCGAGGTCGTAGCGGGTGCCGACCCCTGGAAGGGCGGTCTTGCCGACGTGGGCCGATGGCTCCATTGATGCGCTCCATGCGGGCGTGCGGTGACAGCGTGCGGGCAATGCGATGCCCCTGGACGGGTGACAGGAGGCACGCTCCCGCCACCACTGGTGAGGAATTGTGCAGCACGTGACGCCGGTGGCAGGGGGCGGGCGGAGCGGGCTTCCGGTGCGGTGGAAGCCGTATCAACCGGCGCTGGACATATCGGGGATGCCGCTGCGTGCACAGGGAGCGATGCGTGGCCGCAGGGCACGGGCGGGGGAGTGCGCACGCCCCACGCGGACGGCGCGGGCGACGCGGTACGGGGCAGCGGTTACGGTCGCGGTGACTGCCCGCATGCCCTGCCTCCCCGATGTCCGCCGTGACCGGCCGCTCGCCACACCAAGGGGCGACGGCCGACCACCAGTGCGTTGATGGTCCAGGGGAGAGTTTAACTCAGCGTCAATTGGCTGAAAGGGGGCGGTATGGGAGCGGAACGGCTGCCGGGTGGGGGTGGCTCTGCCGCCGTCGGGGGCGTTTGCGCAACGCCGGTGCGTCGGCGGCCCGTTCGCGGGCTCCCGGCCCCGTCGTCACCTGCGCCCGGTCGCGGGCCGCGGCCGACGCACCCGCCCGCGGTCCATGAGCTGCCCGGCGAGACCGGCCAGCATCAGGCAGACCGCGATCACCAGGCCCTGTGAGGCGGCGATGCCGTAGGCCAGGCCGCAGAGCGCGAGGGCCAGCAGCAGCCGGGCGCCTTGCCGCCGGGCGGGCCGCGGCCCTTGGCGGCCACGGGTGACCGGCCCTGTGACCTGCCACGGTGCCGGCTGCCCGAACTGCTCGGTGAGATCGGTGAGTTGGCACCTGTCATCAGGGGGCATCGGTTTCCCCTCCTCTCCAGGAAGCGGTCGTCGCGAGCGGTCGCCGGTGCGCCGGGCGGGGCGCGCGGAACGCGGCCCGTACCGGCACATCCCGCTAGGGTCTGTCGTTCGGATCAGGTCGGATCAGGGAGCGGGGGCTGGTGCGTGCAGCTGCAAGGCGGAGGATTGAGGCAACGCGGAGCGTTGGTGATTGACGACAACGCCGCAGATGCGCGCACCAGCCCCCGCGAGCCCGACCTGATCCGAACGACAGACCCTAGTTGTGCCCGCCGGTCACGGCCCGCAATCCGTGAACCGGCACCGCGCCGGTACGGGTGTCAGACCCGTCTGATGGACTGAGGGTGCCTGGGTCGGCGAGGCCGAGGCCGCTCGCCACCGCGGGCGCAACAGAACGGGAAGGACCGACCCGAGCCATGCCAGTCACCGCCCCGCCCCGCACCGGATCCGTCCGATGACCGCCGACGACTCCGTACTGCGGCACACCGAAGGCCACGCCGGGTACCTCACCCTCAACCGCCCTCGCGCCCTCAACGCCCTCACCCACCGCATGGTGCGCCACCTCGACGAGGCGCTGACCGCGTGGGAGCAGGACCGTGAGGTGGCGACCGTGGTGATCGGCGGATCCGGCGAGCGGGGGTTGTGCGCGGGCGGCGACATCCGCGCCATCCACGACGACGCGCGCGAGGGCGACGGCACCGCGTCCCTGGCCTTCTGGCGCGACGAGTACCGCCTCAACGCCCGCATCGCCCGCTACCCCAAGCCGTACGTCGCCCTGATGGACGGCATCGTGATGGGCGGCGGCGTCGGCGTATCGGCGCACGGCAGCGTGCGGATCGTCACCGAACGCTCCCGGATCGCCATGCCGGAGACCGCCATCGGCTTCGTGCCCGATGTCGGTGGCCTCCATCTGCTGGCCGGTGCGCCGGGAGAGCTGGGCACCCATCTCGCGCTGACCGGCGCTTCGATGACCGCGGGCGACGCGCTGCTGTGCGGGTTCGCCGACCATCTGGTGCCCGCCGCCCGGCTCCCGGAATGCGCCGCCGACCTCGCCGTCATGGCCGTGCCGGATGCCGTACGCCGTCACGCGGCGGCGCCGCCGGATGCCGAACTGGCCGCCCACCGCGGCTGGATCGACTCCTGCTACGCCGCCGACACCGTCGAGGAGATCGTCGACCGGCTGGAACAGAGCGGCGAGCCGGCCGCCAAGCATGCCGCGCAGACGCTGCTGGAGCGCTCGCCCACCGCGCTCAAGGTCACCCTCGCCGCGGTGCGCAGGGCCCGGCAGCTCGGCTCGCTGGAGCGGGTGCTCGACCAGGACTACCGCGTCGGGTCGGTCGCGCTCGGCTCGGCCGACCTGGTCGAGGGGATCCGCGCCCGGATCGTCGACAAGGACCGCGATCCGCACTGGTCACCGGCCCGGTTGGCGGACGTCACGGACGCCGAAGTCGACCGGCACTTCCGCTCGTTGGGGGAGGGGGAGCTGGGGCTGGGGGCGGCGGAGGTGACGGCCTGACCGGGGGTGGATGCCCGGCGGGAGGGGCGGTGCCCTGCGGGACGGGGGAAGCTTTGGCCAAAGATGCTGGTGGCGAGCTATGCCGCGTCGGCCTCCGGCGTGCCCGGCCGACGGTGCGGGCTGCCGTTCAGGGCGGCGCCCTCTGCGCCAACTGACGCAATGCGAAACGGAGTTGACCGTCGGGATCATGGTCCCCGTCATGGGGTGTCCGGTGAGGCCGGAGGGTCGCTGTGGCGCACAAGCCGACTCGGGCGCCGCCCCCGTCCCGCCTCGTGCCGTCCCGCGCCTCCCGCACCGACATGCGGGCGTCATGCCTCTGTGCCTAACCTGAATCAGCCACACAAGGGCTGAAATCGTGACAGGAGGCTGATCACATGCTGCCCATCGAAACCCGTGCCGGCGTGACCGCACCCACGGAGGAACTGGTGCAGGACGTCGAAGCACTGCTGAACCCGACCGAGGCCGACGGCACGTTCCACGACAGCGCCGAGTGCGCTGCGCTGCTCCTCGGTAAGGGCTCCGGGCTGCTGTCGCCGCCCACGCCGCTTCCGAAGAAGTAGTCACCGACGTGACGACGACGGGGCGGCATGGCTCAGCGGTTCACGAAACCGTTCAGCACATCGCCCACACGGTTGCCTCCGCCTTGCACAACGGCGGGGGCAACCCCTTCGACCTCTCCGCCTCCCTGTTCACCCATGCGGACGATCCCGTTGCCCTGGCGGCGGCCCGGGTGCTGGGGGCGGACGTGCTGGCACCGTGGGCGTTCCTGGGAATGCCGGTGTCGCAGGGGGACCTGGCCCTGGCCGGCGGCGCGGCCCGCGCCTTCCCGCCCGACACCTCGTCCGTGCCCAGCACCTGGACCCACTGGGGGCTGACGGCGGTGCTGCACCGGTTGCGCCCCGGCGGCGCACCGGCCGCCGTGGAACCCGAGGCCGCCTGGGCCGCGGACGGCACCTGGCAGCAGATCACCCACCGCTTCGCCCAACTCGCGTCCCTGGCAAGCCCCATGGCCACCGCGCTGCTCCCGGCCGCGACCGCCAGAGCCGACGACCTCTCCCGTGGATTCGTCCGCGCCGTGCGCCGTCAGGACTGGGTCCAGGCGGCGGCGGTGGGACGCTGGCTGGCCGCCGCCGGCTGCGCCCCCGAATCGCTGGGGTTGACGGCGGGCCTGGCCATGGTCGCCCAGGTCGGTGCCGACGACGCGCGGGCCGCCCTGCACGTGCGCGCCGCCCAGGCCCTGGCCCGGGGCGAGCGGTGAGGGGCGCGGTGGGCCTGGAAGGCGTCACCGAGGGTGCGTTGCGGTGGCTCTCCGCGCACCGCGACGAATTCCGGCTGCCGCACGACTACGCGGATCCGCGCCACGACCGCAGTTGGACGCTGCGCCCGCTGGGCGAGCTGGCGCAACTGACCTACACCATCGGACGGCTGAGCGGCACGGGCGGTCAAGCGCTGCGCCACGCACAGGAGTTGTTCGACTTCGCCTGGCGCGAGACGGGGCGGGGCGAGGTCTTCGCCGCGCTGGTGCGCCGTGAACCCCACGCGGCCTACCCCCTGGAGCTGTACGCGGTCTTCGCCGAGGCGGGACGGCACCACGCGCCCTTCGAGGCGCAGATGCGGGACCTCGCCCGCACCCGCGCCTGGCGGCTCGCCGAGCGCCCGCCCACCCGCACACTCGCGGTGCTCCAGGCCGAACACCGGCTCGGCCTGACCCCGCACACGGACCGGGCGGCGGCCCAGGCCCGCACCTGGCTCGGCGGCCTGCCCGAGCCCTGGGCCCACACCACGGGCACCGGCTACGACGCCACCCACTACGTGTTCCACCTGACCAACTGGGGGAGCGAGCCGCACCTGTTACCCGCCGCCGTCCGGGACTACCTCCTGCTGTGGCTGCCGGCCTGGCTGGAGTGCACACTGGAGGCCGGGCACTGGGACCTGGCCGGTGAACTGCTGGCCGTCGCCGCCGTGCTGGGCCCGCCGGGAGCACTGCCAGGCGCCGACGACGCGTGGCGGACGCTCCAGGAGGCACAGCGGCCCGACGGGTCACTCCCGGAGCACGCGCTGGAGGCCGACGGGTCGGCCCCGGAGCACACGAAGCCGGGATCCCCGCTCGCGTTCCGCTCCTGCTACCACTCCACGCTGGTCATCGCCTTCGCCGCCGCGCTCACCAGCCACGCCGCGGCCGGTGCGGGGACGGCCGCCCCTACGCCCGAGGAGGCCCGACGATGACCGGGGAGACTCCGGAAAGCGTGCCCCGCACGGCGGACGCCGACGGGGCCGGTGCCACGGCCCTGATGCACCAGGTGGGCTCGCGCGCGGTGCACTGGCTGGAGGAACACCGGGACGGATTCCGTACGCCGGACCGTGCCGCCGCCCCCGACCAGGTCAAGGAGTTCTTCAAGCCGGTCGGCGAACTCGCCCTCATGGGACGGGTGCTGACCCGCGAAGGCGTGGCAGGAACCAGCCAGGCCGCGCAGATGCGGCGGCTCCTCGACTTCGCCTGGCGGGACGTGCTCGACGGCGGCGGCCTGCTGGCCTGGATGCAGCGCGACGAACCGCTCTCGCCCGTCCCGCTGGAGGTGTACACGGCGTTCCGTGAGCTGGGCTACCACCACCCCGAGGTGGAGCGGCACGCCCGGGTCATGAGCGGCATCCGCAGCTGGCAGGCGCTGGAGATGCTGCCGAACCGGCGCCTGGGGCTCACCCGCCACGAGGCCCGCGCCGAGCTGACGTCCGGCGCCGAGACGGCCGCCGCACTCCGCAGCACCTGGCTGGCGCAGACCCCGGAGCCGTGGACGGTCGACTACCACATCGCCTACGTCGTCACCCACACCGTCTTCCACCTCACCGACTGGGGAGCCCGCCTCGACGCGCTCCCCGGTGACATCGCCGGCTACCTGACGCGCTGGCTGCCGGTCTGGGTCGACGAGTGGCGCGAGAAGGAGCACTGGGACCTGCTCGGGGAACTCCTCGTCGTCGACGCGATGCTGCCCAGGCCCGCGTGGGACGCTGCCGCCTGGCAGAGCTTCGCGCAGGCCCAAGGGGCCGACGGCGCCATGCCGTTGGAACGCACCCGGCCCGCGGACGGCGCCGATGAGTTCGGCACGCTGTACCACCCCACGCTCGTCGCCGTCTTCGCCTCGACCATGGCCACGTCGCGCGCGCTGACCGCCCTGACCGGTTCCGCGTCATGACGGCCCCGTCCCCCACGCGGGCGGAGCTGCGCGCCATCGTCGATTCCGTCGATGCCCCGGACGTGGTCATGGCCCTGTCGCAGGACGGCCACCGCACGGTCGTCACCGGAGGCACCGGCCCCGCCGGGGCGCGCGGCGCAAGGCTGCACGCCCCTGCCCCTGCCCACACCCCCGCCTGCGCCCGCGCGGACCTGCGCTTCGAAGTCGGCTCCGTGACGAAGACCTTCACGGCGCTGCTCCTCGCCACCCTCGCCCACCAGCGCGTTCTCGGCTTCAGCGACCGCCTCTCCGCCCTTCTGCCACCGCCCGTCCCACCGCACGCGCGACGGGACGCCATCACCCTGTTCCACCTCGCCACCCACACCTCAGGACTGCCCCGCCTGCCCTGGAGCGTCTACCTCCAGCCGCGCGGCCGGTTCCACGCGAACCCCTTCGCGCACTCGACCCAGCCGCGGATGCTCGGCGCCTTCGCACGCTGCCGACCCCGCAGCACCCCGGGAACGCGCTGGCACTACTCGAACTTCGGCGTCGCCCTCCTCGGCCCCGCCCTCGCCCGCGCCACCGGCACGCCCTTCACGGACCTGATGGCCACCCACGTGCTGGGGCCGCTCGGCCTCGCCGACACCACGCTGACCGGGCCCTACGACCACCGTGACGCCCTCGGGCACGACCTCACAGGCGACGAAGCCTGCCCGCCCTTCGCGCCCGGCGGCTGGGCCGCGGCAGGAGCCGTTCGCGCCACCCCGGGCGACCTGCTCACCTACCTTGAGGCGCTCCTCGCCCCCGGCAGCCACGCCCCACTGGCCGACGCGCTCCGCTACGTACAGGAACCCCTGCTGCGCCGCGGACGCCACCGGGAGCACACGCACACCATCGGCTGGTTCCAGCACACGTCCGAGCACGGCCCGTTCTTCTTCCACAGCGGCGCCACCCCCGGCCAGGAGGCGTTTCTCGCCTTCCGCCCGTCCACCGGGACCGCGCTGGTCGCCCTCGCCAACCGCCGCTACCCGCCCGCGGCGACGCTCCAGCAGAGCACCTACAACCTGCTGGCCTGAGCGTCCCGGCGGCCGGGGCGGGGGCGGATGCCCGACGCGCGTCGGCGAGCCGGGCATGCCCGTCACATGTGCTTCGCGCCCGCCTTGATCGCTTCCCGGATCCGGGTGTACGTGCCGCAGCGGCAGATGTTGCGGATCTCGTCCAGGTCGGCGTCGTCGATCTCCCGGCCGGCGTCGGCGGCCTGACGGACCTTGGCGACGGCGGCCATGATCTGGCCGGGCTGGCAGTAGCCGCACTGCGCGACGTCGAGGTCGAGCCAGGCCTCCTGCATCGGATGCAGTTCCTTGCCGACCGTTCCCGGCAGGCCCTCGATGGTGGTGATCTCGTCGTCCCGAGAGATCTTGGAGACGGGGACCGAACACGGGTTGAAGGCTTTGCCGTTGATGTGCGACGTACATGCCTGGCAGACACCGAGACCGCAGCCGTACTTGGGCCCCGTGACGCCGAGCAGGTCACGCAGCACCCACAGCAGTCGTACGTCGTCCTCGGCCTCGACGGTGATCTGCTCGCCGTTGAGTGTGAAGGTGTGGCTGGCCATGGAGGTGATCAGGGCTCCTAGTAGGCGCGGTCGAGACCGTCGGTGGGGGACTGGGGGGTGGACGGTTCGATGGGGAGCGGTTCGAAGCCGAGCTTGCCGTGGTTGACGGGGAAGCTGGTCGGCATCGTTCCGGTGGCGCGCGCGTAGGCGCAGGCGATGGCCGCGAACGCGGGCGCGACACCCAGCTCACCCGCCCCCGACGGCTTGTCGCCGGTGCTCGGCATGACGACGACCCGCAGTTCGGGCGGGGTGTTCCACTGCCGCGTGTAGAAGTAGTCGTCCCAGCTCCCCTCCAGCGGGACGCCGTCCTTGATGTGCAGGCTGGAGGTGAGCGCCAGGGCGAGCGCGTCGTTCACGCAGCCCATCATCTGGGCTTCCAGGCCACGGGGGTTGATGGCGAAGCCCGCGTCCACGACCATCAGCGCCTTCGTGACGCGTGGCCCGGTCACCCCGTGCTCGACCTTACGGTTGACGGTCTCCGGCCGGCAGTCGATCTCGACGAGCGTGGCGACGGCTCCCCGGTACTCCGCATGCAGCGCGATGCCCTGCGCGACGCCTTCGGGCAGCGACGCGCCCCACTCGCCCTCGTCGGCGGCCTTGTCCAGCACGGCGCGCAGCCGCTTGTCCCGGAGGAACTCGCGGCGGAACGCCACAGGGTCCTTGCCCGTCTTCGCGGCGAGCTGGTCCACGACCAGCTCCCGGGCGCAGGCCACGTTCGGCGAGTAGATGTTCCGCATGCTGCCCGTGTTGAACTTCAGCGGCACCTCGTTGAGGAGCTGGGTGGTGACGCCGAAGTGGTAGGGCGAGTACTGGCTCAGCTGGAAGATGGTCTCGGCGAACGTCAGATTGCCCGCCACGGGAAGCTTCGCGGCCGTCGACGTGATCATCTCGCCGAGTCCGTGGCCGAAGTCGGTCTGTGAACTGGTGTGCCGCTGCTCGTAGCTGAGGACGTTGCCCCGCGCGTACGTCGCGCGCACCCGCGAGACGGACATGGGGTGGGTGCGGCCGTGCCGGAAGTTGTCCGTCCGGGACCACGACAGCTTCACCGGCTTGCCCATCTTCTGGGAGATCTCGGCGGCTTCGGCGGCCACGTCGTGGAAGAGATGCCGCCCGAACGAGCCGCCGCCCTCCACCACATGCACGGTCACGGCCTTCAGCGGCAGCCCGAGCCGGGCGGCGATCTCGCTCTGCGCGACGATCGGCACCTTCAGGCTCGCCCAGATCTCGGCACGGTCGGCGCGCACGTCCGCGATCGCGTTGTCCGGCTCCAGCGGGCTGTTGCTGGCGAACGCGAAGGTGAACTCGGCGTCGATCTTCTTGGTGAGCAGGGGCGGCACGACCATGGGCAGCGTGGCGGCCTTGAGCTTGCGCAGGACGGTGTCGTCCGACTCCCCGTCCACGGTGCCGGGGCCCCAGGTCACCTCCAGGGCCCGGAGCGCGTCGATGCACTGCCCGAACGTCGCGCCGCGCACCGCCACACCGTGCTTGATCGTCGCGACGTCGGTGATGCCCGGCATCCGCCTGACCGCGTCGGCGTTGTGGACGGACTCGACCGTGCCGTTCACGGTCGGCGGCCGGCGCACCATCGTCGGCTTGGCGTCGGGGACATGGCGGTCCATGCCGAACTTCTTGCGGCCGGTGACGATCTCCAGCGCGTCGATACGGTTCCGGGGCGTGCCCAGGACCGTGAACTCGTCCCGTGACTTGAGCGGCGCGGTGGCCCTGACGGCCGTCGCGGCCACCGAGGCCGCGGCCCCGGCGAGCGAGCCGTACGTCGCGCGGTGCGTGGACCCGTGCCGGATCACGCCGTCCGCCGCGGTCAGCTCGGACGCCTCAACACCCCACTGTGCGGCGGCGGTTGCGATCAGCCGCTGCCGGGCTACGGCCGCCGCGGTACGCACCGGAAGGTACATGCTGCGCATCGAGTTGGAGCCGCCGGTCATCTGGTTCATCAGCAACTCGGGGCGGGCGTCGGCGAGTTCGACGCGCACCTTGTCCAGCGGCAGGTCCAGCTCCTCGGCGATCATCATGGCGATCGCGGTGGTCATGCCCTGGCCGACCTCGGCCCGTGGGACCGCGAACGAGGCGGTGCCGTCCTTGTGCACCTGGACCGTGATCAGGCCCGACGTCGGCGCCGCCGCCAGATTCTGCAGATCGCCGAGGTCGAAGAGCTCCTCGGGCTGCGGAAGCGTCGGGACGGCTGCCGCCGCCTCCTGCCCGTCGAGCGCGTCGGTGCCTATGCGCACGCCGACGGCGAGGGTCGGGGCGGCGAGGAGGTAGGCGAGCACGCGGCGGCGGCCGGGGCCTTCGGGTGCGGTCTGTGAGTGCTGTGGCGAACGGCTCGGTTCAGCCATGTGCGGTCCTTCCGGGAGCCCGAACGGGATGACGAGTGACGCCCGTTCCGGGTCCGGGAGCCTGTCACGGGCCGCGGAAGTGAGCCATGGTCATGGTGCACTCCGTCGAGCGGGCGCGGCTGTGAGTGTGGCACAACTGGACGGCGGGCAGCGCCGTTTCCGCAGATGAGGCCGGTTCCGCGGAGGGGGCGTGCGCAGGACGGAAGGAAGGATCCACGCGGTCTTCACGGCTGGTGACGCCGCGTCAGAAATGGTGTGGACCTTGCGAGGAAGCCCAGCCGAGCCAAGCGTCCTCGCCGTCCACCGCGTCACGTGGCCGTCTCGCCCGTGCGGACCGGCAGGCGGTCGCGCCGACGTTGGAGGGCGCGGAAATCCTTGAACCACGCCTGATTGCGGCCGGTGATTCCCCCGTGCTCCTGGACGGTCCGGTTCGCGTACAGGCTGTTCAGCAGCCACGGCTGTTTGCCGGGGCCGATGTTCCGCACCATGGCGTCGGCCTGGACCACGCCGTAGGTGGCCACCGCGAGCTTCCCCGTGGCACGAAACCGCTGCACTTGATCCCTCAGGAAATGCCGATGGGTGTGGAACCACGGGCTCATGCCGAGAAAGGCGTTCCACTTCTCCTGGGGGAAGGGATGCCGGACGGCTTCTTCGAGCAGTTCCCACACCCGTGTGCCCGGGTCCGTGCCATAACGTTCGGCGAACCGGGCCGGGATGGTGTCCCGCAGGTGCTCACGCCAGTTGAGCACGAGGGAGAATTCGGTCGCCAGGAATTTCTGGTCATCGCGGAGGTGGGGGAGTACATAGTCCAGATACTGCTGAGCGGCATCGATGGAGACCACATGAGGATGAATGTCGACACCCTCGATCTCCTTCGTGTCATGGACGAACTCCACCCAGCGCCGGGTGGCTTCGGTCCGCCGGCCCGGATCGTCCAGCCGGTTGAGCGCGCCCATGTAAAGACGGGTCTTGCAGCGCGCGCCGAAATGCTGTTTCCGGTACGCGATGACATGCCGGGCCACGTGCTCGTAGAAGGCATTGACGGCGGGACCTTCGCGATCCACGGGACGGCTTTCGAGGAAGGGCTCGTTGCCGATCACCAGGATGTCCACCGTGCCCATCACCGCCCGCGCCACCGCGTCCACGCGCTGGAGTTCGGCATCCATGAGAGCGCTGCCCACTTCGGGCAGCGCTCGGTCGGGGTAAGGGAACTTCAGCGACAGAACCGTGCCGTATCCCTGCTTGCTCGCACTGAGCAGAGTGGCTACGGCCCGCTGGCGCGCGGGCGGCCCCTTGTCGGCCTCCGGCATCGGAAGAAAGCCGCGCAGCCAACTCGCGGAGAGCCCGCGCAACTGGGAGAAGCGCATATCGCTGGGGTCCTCGTTGAAATTGGCGCCCAGCACACCACTCGGGGCCGCGGATGCGCCCGTCGGGCCACCGCTGCCGGAATCCGAAGGCCGGCCGTCCCCTGCGGCCTTTCCCTTCTCGCCGCATCCCGCAGCGAGAAGGGCGGCGCCCGACACTCCGAGCAGCAGCCGCCGCGAAATTCCCGGCCGCTCGCCGGAACCGCCGGACAGTGACCCGCGCATGCGCTGCATTGCTCCCTCTTCCTCGGTCCACGGCCGGTGATCCGTCGCGTCCGCGGAAATTCCTCCCCGCCTTCATGACGCCGTCGCCGCTTTCGGGGAATACCGGAAAGGGCCGCCGGATTCACCGCTCAGGAACGGTCTTTCACGTGCGTCATCGTCATCATCGTCGAACGCCATGCAGTCGAACACGGATGGACCCGCCCGCTCAACGGTTCCGTCCCCTTGTTACGCAGCGGTGACAGGCCCAACCGTCGGCCGCCGCTGGGCGGATGGGCGCCGCGACCCCCGAAAAGCCGCAGGCCGCCCGGCTGGAATCCTGGCTGGACCTGCGGTTCTTCACCCTCGCCCTGCTCGCTTTCGGGGGCGTCGCTCCTCGCCGTCGCAGGCGCCCTCGCCGTGGGGGTGTGACACCCGCCCTGATGCCCGGTCGCCGCACGCCCCCGCGCGGCCCCTACAGTGCGCACGTGCCGACCTACAGCATCGGCCGGGCAGCCGCGCTGCTCGGCGTCAGCCCGGAGACCGTACGCCGCTGGGCCGACCGCGGGCAGCTGCGGATGGAGCGGGACGGCACGGGAAACCGGGTCATCGACGGCGTGAGCCTGGCCGCGTTCGCCAAGGGCCGGGCGGCCGGGGCGCATGCGGAGCAGGGCGAGGTGCGCACCTCGGTGCGGAACGCGTTCGCCGGTATCGTCACGGCCGTCACCCTCGACGACGTGCTCGCGCAGATCGAGGTCCAGTCGGGACCGCACCGGCTGGTCTCGCTGGTCAGCAGGGAAGCGGCCGAGGAACTGGGCATCGAGGTCGGTGTGCGGGTCACCGCCCGGGTGAAGGCGACACAGGTGTACGTGGATCTGCCGGGCGGCCGGGGCTGAGACGGCGGGCCAGTGCCGGGTCGCTCTTCTCCGCCCTCACCGGCACAGCAGCGCCGCCCGCAGGTCCAGTTTGTGGTCGAGGCGCGACAGATCGCGCCCGGTGAGCAGTTCGATGCGCTGGATGCGGTAGCGCACCGTGTTCACGTGCAGGTGCAGGGCCTCCGCGGTGCGGGCCCAGGAGCCGTGCCGGGCGAGGAAGACCTCCAGGGTCTCCAGCAGCATGCGGTGCGAGGCGCCCGCGCCCGCCAGCGGGCCCAGCACCGTACGGCTGAAGGCGGTGCGCACCGAACGCGGCACGCCTGCCAGCAGCGACGCCAGACTCGTCAGATCCTCGACGGCGGTCACCCGGGAGCGCCCGGGTGCGTCCTGGCGGGCCGCGGCGAGGGCGTAGCGGGCCTGTTCCAGGGCGGCGCCGGTGAGTTCGGTGGTGCGGGCGGGGCCGCTGATCCCCGCCCGCAGTATGCGGTCAGGGGCGCAGGTGCGCAGCGTCGGCCACAGCTCCCCGAGCGTGGCCCGTACCGTGTCACCCGCGCCGGTCGCGACCAGGGCGACGGCCTCGCCCTCGGGCAGCCGGCCGACCGCGAACGGTGTGCCGGAGGTGTGCGCCAGCGCCTCGGACAGGGCGTCCACTGCCGGTTCGCCCGCATCGTCCGGTGTCGCGTCCTTGGTGTTGCAAGTCGCCGCCACCACCCGGTACGGGCCGTCCGACGGCAGCCCGCAGGCGCTCACCGCAGCCGTCAGCGCCGCACCGTCGGCCGATGGCGCGGCGGCCAGCGCGGCCCACTCGTCCGCGGCCCGGCGGTCGTCCCCGGCCCGGCGGTCGACGGCCTGCTGCCGGTGGCGCAGGCGCACCGCTTCCGTGACGGCCGGGAACGCGGCCTGTGCGGGCACCGAGAGCAGTGGGACGCGGTGGGTGCGGCAGGCCGCGACGAGATCCTGCGGCACCGTGCCGTGCGTCTCCTCGTCCGCCACCAGCGCGGCGGCGCCCGCGGAGCGCAGTGCCGCCACGAAGCGGTCAGCCTGCGCCCCGCCGTCGCCGGGTGTCCACCACTCAAGACCGCTGAGCACCAGCTCGCCGCCGCCGTCCGGGTACGTCTCCGGGGCCTCCGGGGCGGCGGCGGTCACCCCGCGCACCTCCTGGGCGAGCAGCGGTCCTTCGCCCCACAGCAGGGTCAGGTCGAGATCGTCGAGCTGGAGGAGGTCGTCGACGTGCATGGAGCGGCTCCTTGGGCGGCTGCCGGAGGGGAATCCGGCATCTCACATTCACGAGGCAAATGCGCGTCCAGGCATCGTAAATGCAAGCTGATCACGGTGAAAAGCTCTTGGATGTTCCTCCACGGACCGGCTCCGGTGATGGTGTTTTCCGCACGGTGCGCCGGACGGAGCCGTCGTTCGCGCCGTCAGGTGGCCGGGGTGCGCGGAGCAGGCGGACGCGGTGCGAGCGCGGCGGTGCCCTGTCCGTGAGCGGGCCGCGGGCGGCTGTGATGCGTTCATCCAAGCGGTCTTGCGGCTGCTATGGATCTTCACCTGAAGGGATTGCACATGCCAGCCTGACCTGCATATCTTGGCGCACATGCAGTCCTACACGATTGGCCAGGCGGCGCGGCTGCTGGGCGTCAGCCCGGACACCGCACGCCGCTGGGCGGACGCCGGCCGGGTCGCCACACACCGCGACGACAGTGGCCGCCGGCTGATCGACGGCCGGGATCTGGCCGCCTTCTCCATCGAGGTCGGGCAGTCCGGCACGGGCGAGGACGACGCCCCGTACACCTCGGTGCGCAACGCCTTCCCCGGCATCGTCACCGCCGTCACCCTCGGCGATGTCGCGGCCCAGGTGGAGATCCAGGCGGGACCGCACCGCCTGGTCTCCCTGCTGACCAGGGAAGCGGTCGAGGAACTCGGCCTGGAGGTCGGCATGCAGGCCACCGCCCGCGTCAAGTCCACCAACGTGCACATCGACCGCACCTGAGCGCCCGGCCGCCCGACGCGAGCCGCCGCCGCACCCCGGCCCGGCTCCCCGGCCGGCCTCAGGCGGCGCCCGGCACTCCGGACGTCCCTTCAGCGGCGTCGCCGCCCACGGCGCGGCTTGTCCCCATCCGCTCGGGCGACCCGGATCGCCCCGCGTCCCAAGGAGTCCCGCACATGCCTCACGTCGTCACCGGCCGCCGCGCCGCCGCCGCAGTCGTCACCGCCGCCCTCCTCGTTCCGCTCGCCGCCTGCGGCAGCGGCGACAAGGACGGCGGCAAGAACGCCAAGAGCGGCGCGGCCACCGACCTCACGGTGCTCGCTGCGGCCTCGCTGACCGACGTCTTCAAGATCGCGGGCGCCGCCTACGAGAAGGAACACCCCGGTACGAAGGTGCACTTCTCCTTCGCCGGCTCGCAGGACCTGGCCGCCCAGGTCAATCAGGGCGCCCCCGCCGACGCCCTGGTCACCGCCGACACCAAGACCATGGACCAGCTGCGCTCCGACACCGGCAAGCCGTCCGTCATCGCCAAGAACCGCCTGGTCATCGCCACCGGCGAGGGCAACCCCAAGAAGATCGGCAGCCTCAAGGACCTCGCGGGCGACAAGCTGAAGGTCGTCCTGGCCGCCCCCGCGGTGCCGGTCGGCCGCTACAGCAAGCAGGTCCTGGACAAGCAGCACCTGGCGGTGAAGCCGGTCTCCGAGGAGCCCAGCGTCCGTGCCGTGCTCAGCAAGGTCGAACTCGGCGAGGCGGACGCCGGCATCGTCTACAAGACCGACGCCGCCACGGCCCCGGGCAAGGTCGACGCGATCGACATCCCCGACGCGCAGAACGCCGTCGCCGACTACCCGGCGGCGACCCTCAAGACCTCGAAGCACACCAAGGAAGCCGCCGCGTTCGTGGCGTGGCTGGGCACGCCCGAGGCGCAGAAGATCCTCCGGAAGGCCGGGTTCCAGCAGCCGTAGCGGGCCGCGGAACGCCGTGGGGCACGGCCCGGGACACCCGCCGGGCCGTGCCTCACGCCCCGCCGCCGCGCCCCGCCACCGGCCGCCCCCGGAATCTCAGGACCGACACCAGGAACCCCGATGAGACGCTTCCGCATCCGCCGCCCCTCGGACGCCCGCACCGGCCGGATCGCCGCACCCGGCGCCCGTACGCCCGTCGCCCTGGCGGTACCCGCCCTCCTCGCGGTGGCGTTCTTGCTGATGCCGCTCGTCGGCATCCTCGCCCGCACCACGTGGAGCGATCTCGGCACCCACCTCACCAGCCCAGGCGTCACCGAAGCACTCCGGCTCTCGCTGCTGGTCTCCTTCTGGGCGCTCGGCCTGTCCCTGCTGCTCGGGGTGCCGCTCGCCTGGCTGCTGGCCCGGGTGTCGTTCCCCGGCAAGGCACTGGTCCGCTCGCTGGTGCTGCTGCCGATGGTGCTGCCGCCGACCGTCGGCGGCGTCGCCCTGCTCCTCGGCTTCGGCCGCCGCGGCGTGCTCGGCCCCTGGCTGGAGAACACGTTCGGCATCGTCCTGCCCTTCCACACCTCGGGCGCCGTGGTCGCCGCCACCTTCGTCGCGATGCCGTTCCTCGTCATCAGCCTCGAAGGCACCCTGGCCGGGCTCCGCCCCTCCTACGAGGAGACCGCGGGCTCACTCGGCGCCTCGCCCTTCCGCGTCTTCTGCACCGTCACCCTGCCGATGGCCGCCCCCGGCCTGGCCGCGGGAGCCGCCCTGACCTGGGCGCGGGCGCTCGGCGAATTCGGCGCCACGATCACCTTCGCCGGAAACCTGCCCGGCACCACCCAGACCCTGCCGCTCCAGGTCTATCTGCTGCTCCAGGACTCCCCGGAGGCGGCGACCTCGGTCTCCCTGCTGCTGCTCGCCATCGCCATGGCGGTCCTGGTGGCGCTGCGCGGACGCTGGACCGGCGGTACGCCGCCCCGCACCGCCCGCCGCTCCCCGGCCACATCCGACGACACCGCCCGCACCCCGGCCGACGACGCACCGGACGCCGACGAGCCCGCCCGGCCCGCAGACCCCCAGGACCGCTGGCCGCTGCACGCCGACGTCACCGGCTTCAACGAACTGACCCTGGACGCCGAGCCCGGCACCACCATCGCCGTCGTCGGCCCCAACGGCGCAGGGAAAACCACCCTGTTGCGTGCCCTCCTCGGCCTCACCCCGCGCGCCCGCGCCGCACTCCGCCTCGGTGACACCGACGTCACCGCCCTGCCGCCGCACCGCCGCGGCGTCGCCTGGGTACCCCAGGACGGCGCGCTCTTCCCGCACCTGAGCGCCCTGAGCAACACCGCGTACGGGCTGCGCGCGCACGGAGTGCCGCGCGCGCAGGCACGGCGCGAGGCACAGCAGTGGCTCGACCGCCTCGGTGTCGGCGCCCTCGCGCACCGCAAGCCCGCGCAGCTCTCCGGAGGACAGGCCCAACGCGTCGCCCTCGCCAGGGCGTTGGCCGCCCGCCCCCGGCTGCTGCTCCTCGACGAACCGCTCGCCGCGCTCGACCAGACCACCCGCGCCCACGTCCGGCACACCCTGCGCGGCCATCTCGCCGGGTTCGGCGGCGTCTGCCTGATCGTCACCCACGACCCGGTCGAGGCGGTCTCGCTGGCCGACCGGGTGCTGGTACTCGACGGCGGACGCACCCTCCAGGACGCGCCGCCCGCCGACGTCGCCCGCCGCCCGCGCTCGCCCTGGGTCGCCCGGATGCTGGGCCGCAACGCCTGGCCCGGCACCGGGACCGGCGAAGGGCTCGCGCTCGAAGGCGGCGGCCGGCTGATCGCCGCCGACCGGATCGCCGAGGGCGCGCCCGCGCTCGCGATCCTCGCGCCCGAGTCGGTGTCCGTGCACCGCGAACGCCCCGAGGGCAGCCCGCGCAACGTATGGCCAGGCACGGTACGGGAGGTCACCGCGGCGGGCAGCAGGCTGCGGATCCTGGTCACCTCGCCCGACGCGCCCGACCTGGTCGCCGAGGTCACCCCGCAGGCCGCCCTGGAACTCGGCCTGACCGAGGGTGTCCCGGTCTGGACGAGCGTCAAGGCGACGGAGGTCTCGCTGGTCACCCTCTGACCACCAACGGGGACGGTACCGGTGGCCGCGCGGCGGCCCGCCGGTACCGTCCGCCCGGGTCAGTGCGGGCGGTCCGCCGTCTCCAGAACGAAGACCGGGATCTCACGGTCCGTCTTGCGCTGGTAGTCGGCGTAGTCGGGGAACGCCTCGACGGCGCGCGCCCACCACACCGCCTTCTCCTTGCCGGTCACCTCACGCGCCGTCATGTCCTGGCGTACCGGCCCGTCCTGGAGCTCCACACGGGGGTCGGCGACGAGATTGTGGTACCAGGCCGGATGCTTGGGCGCGCCGCCCAGTGAGGCCACCGCCGCGTACCGGCCCTCGTGCTCCACCCGCATCAGCGGGTTCTTACGGAGCTTGCCGCTCTTCGCGCCCCGCGTGGTCAGGACGATGACGGGCATTCCGCGCAGCGTCGTGCCCTGCTGCCCTCCGGAACTCTCGATCAACTCGACCTGATCGCGCACCCATTGCTCGGTGTTCGGCTCGTACTCACCCTCAAGAGGCATCTGCCCGTCCCATCGTCACGTTTCGCTCGGCGACCGGCCCCGGCGTGATCGTCGGCCCGGCCGCCATGACCTTCGCTCAACAAGCGGAATCCGCGCAATCATCCCCGTGCCGCCGCCGTGTCGTGGTCTTCCCCCGCAGGCCGCACCGCGCGTACGGTCGGCCGAAGCCCACGCCAGGAATCATGAGGACCGCGCATGGTGACCCAGTCGTCCACGCCTTCCCCGGCGGCCACCGGCGCCTCCGGGCCCGGCGCCGCCCCCGCCCTCGAACACGGCGCCATCGGCACCGGCGACCTGGTCTTCTTCGTCGTCGCCGCGGCTGCACCGCTCACCGTCATGGCGGGCGCCGCGCCGGTCGCCATCGGCATGGCGGGCCGGGCGGCCCCGCTCGGCTACCTCATCTCCGGCCTGCTGCTCATCGTCTTCGCGGCCGGATTCACCGCGATGAGCCGCTACGTCCGCAACGCCGGCGCGTTCTACGCCTACATCGGACGCGGGCTCGGCCGCCCGGCCGGCGCGGGCTCGGCCTACGTCGCGCTGCTCGCCTACAACGCCATCGAGGTCGGACTGCTCACCGCCTTCGGCTACTTCACCGCGTCCGGCTTCCAGGACCTGACCGGGGCCCGCGTCCCCTGGTGGGTGTGGTCGCTCGCCGGCCTGGTGGCGATCGGCGTGCTCGGGTACCTCAAGGTCACGCTGAGCGCCAAGGTGCTCGGCGTCGCGCTCGTCCTCGAAGTGCTGGTGCTGGTGGTGTTCGAGGCCGGCGTGTTCGCCCACGGCGGCGGGCCCGCAGGCCCGGACCTCACCGTGCTCTCCCCGGCGCACCTCCAGAACGCCGGGGTGGGCGGCATGTTCGTCCTCGCCGTCGGCGCGTTCATCGGCTTCGAGGCGACCGCGATCTACGCCGAGGAGGTCCGCGACCCGGCGCGCTCGGTACCCCGTGCCACCTACGCCGCCGTCGCCTTCCTCGCCCTCTTCTACACCTTCACCGTCTGGGTGATCATCAACGCCTACGGTGCGGACCGTGCCCAGGACGTCGCCAACGGCCCCGGCGGCACCGACATGTTCTTCACCGCCACCGCACGCTTCGTCGGCCCCTGGGCGTCCGACGTCATGCACCTCCTCCTCATCACCAGCGCCTTCGCCGCCACCCTCGCCTTCCACAACGGCGCCACCCGCTACTTCTACGCGCTGGGCCGCGCTCACCTGCTGCCCCGCCGCCTGGCGACCGTCACCACCCGCACCAGGTCGCCCGCCGCCGCCGTGGTCCTCCAGTCGGCACTCGGCCTCCTCGTCGTCCTCGTCACCGCCGCCACCGGCCAGGACCCGTACCAGGTCACGTTCCTGTGGACCAACGGCACCGGCATCGTCGGCATCATGCTGATGCAGGCGCTCGCCGCCCTCGCCGTGTACGGCTTCTTCCGCCGGGACCGGCGCGGGATGCCCGCCTGGCGGGTCGTGGTGGCACCGCTGCTGGCCTGCGCCGGACTCCTCGTGCTGATCGTGCTGGTCTGCCGCAACTTCGACCTGCTCACCGGCGCCTCCACGGGAATCAACATCGCCCTGCTGGCCCCGTTGCCGCTCGCCTTCGCCGCAGGGCTGGCCCGCGCGCTGCGCATCGGGCGCCATCTGTGAGAGGCCGTGTCAGGCGTCGGTCCGCAGCAGGTACTTCTGCGTCCATTCCTCGAAGGTGGTGAGCGGGATGCCGAGGTCCCTGGCGTGCTGCGGGCGGGCCGGCTGGCCGGCCGCGTTCAGCCACAGGTGCGAGCGGCCCATCGCCGGCATCCCGGCGGCGACGGCCTCCTCCTCGGTCATGTCAGGGACGGGCAGGTCCCTCCCCAAGGTGCGCGAGAGGACCTCGGCGACCTCGGTCATCGAGAGGCGGTCGCTGGCCAGCTCCAGCTCGACCCCGTCGAACCGTTCAGGTGCGGCGAAGGCCGCGGCGGCGGCTGCGCCGATGTCGTCCACCGCGACCAGGGACAGCCGGGTCTCGGGCCTCAGGAGGGTCACCAGGCCGCCCTCGATGCCGCGCGGGAACATGTACGCCAGGGACGGCAGGAAGTTCTCCATGAAGAAGCCCGGCTTGAGAAGCGTCCAGTGGGGGAATCCGGCCTCGCGGACCCGGTCCTGGAGCGCGGCCTTGGCGCCCATGGTGGGTTTCATGAAGTCCCAGCGGCCCTCGGCCCAGCCCGGGGTTTCGGTGTGCCGGCCCGCACCGGAGACGGAGGTGTGCACGAACTGCCGCACCCCGGCGGCCTTTGCGCCCTCGATGAGGTGGGTGCCTTGGGCCGTCTCCCCGTCGAAGTCGGGGCCCGCCGCTGTAAAGGCGGGCATTTGCACCGAGAAGACGGCTCGGGCGCCTTCGGCGGCCCGGATCACGGATGCACGGTCGTGCAGGTCGCCGGTGACCAGTTCGGCGCCGAGGGCCGCAACGGCCCTGGCCCGGTCGGTTGTCGTGTCGCGCACCAGGGCGCGGACGGGGGTGCCCGCCGCGAGCAGCGCGCGGGCGGTCGCCCCGCCCTGCCGGCCGGTGGCGCCGGTGACCAGAACGGGTGCGGAATCTGTGGACATGGTGCTCCTAGGGTGCTCTCGCAGTAAGTGGCGGGCCACGCCGTTTCTGTTCGATACGATATGGCGGACCCCGCCACTTAACAACCACAGGAGACGACGCAGTGCCCGAAACCCGTCGTGCGGACGCCAGACGCAACTACGCGCGCATCCTCGCCGTGGCCGAGCAGGAAGTCGCCACCCATGGCGCCGACGCCTCCCTGGAACAGATCGCCCGCACGGCGCAGGTCGGCTCGGCGACCGTACGCAGGCACTTCCCCACCCGCCGCGCACTGTTGGAGGCGGTCGCCCGGACGCGGATCGAGGCGCTGTGCGCCCGCGCCCACGACCTGGCGGGTAAGGCCGACAGCCGGGCCGCGCTCCTGGAATGGCTGAGTGACGTCGTCGCCTACTGCGTCACCGCCCGAGGACTGGCGGCTGCGCTGACCTACGAAGGCACCGAAGCCGGCCCGGTGGACCAGAACTCCTGCTCGGCAGCGCTGGAAGAGGCGGCAGGCCCACTGCTGCGCCGCGCCGCGCAGGACGGCGCAGTAGCCGCGGAGTTCACCGTCGCGGACCTGATCACCCTGGCTGTCGGCCTGTCCCTGGCCACGGAACACCACTCCGATCCCGCCGCCGCGGCGGACCGCCTGTTCCGGCTCACCGTGGCGGGGCTGAGCCCACGGAGTTGAACGGGTGACGGTGCCGACTGAGAGGCCCCGACGGAATGAGCGCTTCGGTCTCCTGTCCAACACCCCTAGGGTGCCGGGGAGATGGCGAAGTCGCGTGATCCGCGCACTTCAACGAGGATCCGCGCGACGCACCCGGACGGAGAAAGGACCCCCATGGACAACGCAGCGGCGCCCCTGGTCTTCCGCGGGGCGGTGCGCACCGGCGGTGGTCCTGGCGCCGACACCACCGCGCTCGCGGTGCGCGACGGCCGCATCGTCGCACTCGGACCGGCCGCCGAGGCCCTGGCCGACGGCCGGGCCGAGGCCGTCGACCTCGGGTCAGGGCTGCTCACCGCGGCCTTCGGCGACGGGCACGCGCACCCCGTGTTCGGCGGCCTGGAGGAGATGGGACCGCAGGTCAAGGGGCTGGAATCGGTCGATGCGGTGGTCGCGGAGGTCGCGCGCTGGGCTGCCGCGCACCCCGACGAGGAGTGGATCGTCGGCGCGTCCTACGACCCCGCGCTGGCGCCCGCGGGGGAGTTCGACGCCCGCTGGCTGGACGCCGTGGTGCCCGGCAGGCCGGTGGCGCTGCGCGCGTACGACTACCACACGGTGTGGTGCAACAGCGAAGCGCTGCGCAGGGCGGGCATCACCGATGCCACCCCGGATCCGCAGCTCGGCCGGATCGTCCGGCGCCCCGACGGCACGCCGATGGGCACGCTGCGCGAATGGCACGCCTGCGACCTGGTCCTCGACCGGCTGCCCGCCCGCAGCACGGACGAACTCGTCGACGCCCTGCGGCGGGCCGGCGCGCACTACGCCCGCGCGGGCCTGACCTGGGTGCAGGACGCCTGGGTCGAACCGGAGATGGTGGAGCCTTATCGGGAGGCCGCACGGCGCGGCGTTCTGGCCTTCCGCGTGAATCTCGCGCAGCGCGCCGACCCCGGCCGCTGGCGCGCCCAGCGCGCGCCGTTCGCCGCCACCCGTGCGCGGATCGAAGCGGACGGCTGCCCGCTGCTGTCCGCCCGTACCGTCAAGTTCTTCTGCGACGGCGTCATCGAGGGCGGCACGGCGGCGATGCTGCGGCCCTACCACGATGCGCCGCACAGCTGCGGGATGCCCGTCTGGCCCGCCGCCGAACTCGCCGCTGCGGTAAGGGCGTTCGACGCGGACGGCTTTCAGGTGCACCTGCACGCCATCGGCGACGCCGGAGTCCGTACCGCACTCGACGCCATCGAGGCGGCGACCGTGGCCAACCCGCCCTGGGACCGCCGCCCGGTGATCACTCATGTGCAGCTGGCCGACCCGGCCGACCTGCCCCGCTTCGCCGAACTTGACGTGATCGCCAACTTCGAGCCGCTGTGGGCGCAACCCGACCCGCTCCAGACCGTGTTGACCATCCCGCGTGTGGGGCGGTCGCGGGCCGCACGCCAGTATCCGATGGGCGACCTGGCGCGGCTCGGCGCCCGGCTCTCCTTCGGCAGCGACTGGCCCGTCAGCTCCCACGTACCGCTGGACGGCCTCCAGGTCGCGGTGACCCGCCGTACCTTCGACGGCGCCCCGGACGGCGGCTGGCTGCCGCACCAGCGGCTGACCGTCGACCAGGCCCTGGACGCGTACAGCTCCGGCGTCGCCCACCAGGCCCACGCCGACGACCGCATGCGGCTGGCACCCGGGGCGCCCGCTGACCTGGTCTGGCTGTCGGACGACCCCCGCACCGCCGACCCGATGCGCATCCGGCACATCCGGGTGCTCGGCACCTGGCTGGCCGGACGCGCCACCTACCGGGCGGCGGACGGGAGTTGACGGAGGTGGCACCGGCGCCCCGGGCCCCTGTACGCGGGGCCCGGGGCGCCGGACGCCGTCACGACACCAGGACCTCCTGACTGCGGGCACGGTGGTGCTGCTCGGCCCAGTTGTGCAGCGCGGTGGCGCAGGCGTGGTCGAGATGGCGCAGACCGTCGAGGTCCAGTTCCACCGCGCGGTCGGCGGGCAGCGTCGCCAACTGGTCCAGCAGCTTGGGCAGCCGCAGGAACGTGGCGTTGCCGACGGCGCGTACCCGTATCGGCTCGTCGCCGTCGGGTATCTCGATGTCGAGGTGCACATGCGAGGTGTCCCAGGCGGTCTTGGCGACCGCCAGCAGCAGGCCGATCAGCACGCCCTCGAACATGTTGATCGTCACGATGGCGACGGCCGTGGCGAACAGCACCACCGCCTCACCGCGGTGCTCGCGCCACAGTGGCCGCAGCTCGCGCACCGGTATCAGCTTCCACCCGGAGTACACCAGGATGCCGGCCAGCGCCGCCACCGGCACCACACCCAGCGCGGCGGGGAACGCCGCGGCGAACACCAGGATCCACACGCCGTGCAGCACCCGCGACAGCTTCGTCCTGGCGCCCGCCTGGACGTTGGCGGCACTGCGCACGATCACCGCGGTCATCGGCAGCGCGCCGAGCAGACCGCACACGGTGTTGCCCGCGCCCTGGGCCATCAGCTCCTTGTCGTAGTCGGTCCGCCGGCCGGAGTGCAGCCGGTCGACGGCCGCCGCGCTGAAGAGGGACTCGGCGGAGGCGATCAGGGTGAACGCCAGCACCGTGCCCAGCACGCCCAGTTCGGTCAGCCGCCCGATGTCGGCGAAGCCCGGTGGCTGGATGGCCTCCAGCAGGCCGCTGACCTCCACCCGGGCGACCGGCAGGTCCAGGACGAAGACCGCGGTCGTGGCGAGCGCGACCGCCGCCAGCGGAGCGGGCAGCACACGTGCCGCGCGCTTCCAGCGGGGCCAGAGGACCAGGACGGCGATGGTGCCCGCACCGACCGCGAGGGCCGTCGCCGCGCCGCCGTCACCGAAGGTGCGCAGCGCCAGGGCCGGTAGCCCGGCGAGGTTGGACAGTCCGTCACCCGGCGCCTTGGCGTCGGCGAGGGTGTAGAGCTGCCCGGCGATCAGCACCAGGCCGATGCCGGCCAGCATGCCCTGCACGACGGCGACGGAGATGGCGCGGAACCAGCGGCCGAGCCTGAGGGCCCCCATCACCAGCTGCAACAGCCCGGCCGCCAGCACCAGGGCGCCCAGCGCACCCAGGCCGTACTCCTGGACCGCTTCGTAGACGAGCACGGTCAGGCCGGCCGCAGGGCCGCTGACCTGAAGGCTGCTGCCGGGCAGCAGGCCGGTCAGCAGACCGCCGACGATGCCGGTCACCAGACCCAGTTCGGCGGGCACCCCGGAGGCGACCGCCACCCCGACGCACAGCGGGACGGCGACGAGGAAGACAACGATGGACGCGGTGAAATCCGCCCGGAGGAACGGGAGTCGGTTCACATTCAGTCGATTCATGGTGGGTGGGTCCGCCTTCACAGCGGGAGGAACGAGTCGGTCGCCGGGTCGTGCACGGTGACCTGGCCGGTGTGCACTTCGTAGAACCAGCCGTGCAGCGTGACCGCGCCGGATTCCAGGCGCTCGCGCACGCTCGGGTACTCCCGTAGCCGGCCGAGCTGTTCGCACACGTGCCGGCGTACGGCGGAGCGCACCGCGGGTTCCTCGTCGTCGGGCAGTTCTTCGGACAACTGCCGGTCCAGCCAGTCCTGTACGTCCGGTACGCCGGTCAGGTCGTCGCCGCGCGCCCTGGCGCCGACGGCGCCGCAGTGCGAGTGGCCGCACACCACGATGTCGGCGACGTTCAGCACGCGCATGGCGTACTCGATCGTGGCGGCCTCGGCGCCGGCCGGGCCGCCCTGGGAGTAGCGGGGGACGGCGTTGCCCGCGGTGCGCAGTTCGAAGAGTTCGCCCGGCCGGGAGCCGGTGATCTGCGACGGGATGACGCGGGAGTCGGAGCAGGTGATGAACAGGGCGAGCGGGGACTGTCCGGCGGCGAGCCGGCCGTAGTTCTCCCGTTCCTCCTGGAGTTCGGCGATACGGGCACTGTGGCCCCGGGCATGGTGGATGAAGGTGTCCACGAGGAGAGGTCTCCTGCTGGTGAGGGTTGCCACCGCGACGGTGGCCGGAAAGTGATGCGGAGGGCTCGTGCAACGGGCCCGGCGGATCGGCTCAGCAGCGGAAGACACAGTGCAGGACGCGGAGTTCGCGGGAAACGGGCACCCGGGCCGAGGCGTTCGGCGCCCGCGCGTCCGCCGGTACGTAACTCCCGACGGCAGGCACGGTCGCGGGTGGCGACGGCATGGGCGGGCCGGGATCCGGCAGCGGGAGGTACCCGTGCCGGGAGCCACGGCGCACCGCGTGGCCGCGCTCCGACTCACGCTCGGAAAGTTCTCCGGTTCCGTAGAGGGGACCGGAGACGGCCGCGGGGGCGCCCATCGGCGCGAAGCTGGTGGCCGGGCCCGAGACCGCTGCACCGGCGGCCGGTGCCATGGCGCCCAGCAGAAATGTGAGGATCACGGTGAGCGTGGTCATCGTCCGTACGGCCGGGCGGCGTCGGCCCGGCGTGTTCTTGTCCTGTCGCATCATCGCCTTTCGGTTCGCCGGCTGCCGGGACGGTGGTCCCGGCAGCGGGGAACGGTGGGTGGGGTGTGCTCATGAGAAGGGGCAACGAGGCCGCGAGAAGGGGGAGCGGGGCCGATTTCCGGACATCATCGCGACGCCGTTCCGGGCAGCCGGAACCGGCGTCACGGGCGGGTCCGCGGCCGTGACGCAGCCCCCTCGGGCCGCTACGCCGCCGCGGCGGCCGGCTCCAGGGCGGCGATCTCCGCGAGGGGTATGTCCATCCGTTCGTGCAGGAAGCGGACGATGGTCCAGTGCGGCAGCGCACCTTCGTCGAACGGGCCGAACTCCCGGCAGTACAGCGGGATCCAGCGCAGCGCCTCTTCGATGGCCCGCTCCCGGCCCGGCTCCTGCTGGTACTCCTCGTACGCGATGCTGCGGTGCTCGATGAAGAACCGCCCTGGCAGCCGTTCCTCGCACAGGCTGCGGTACTCGCGGGTCTGGAGGATGAGGTAGTGCCAGATCTCGTCGATCTCCTGCTCGACCGGGAGGAAGAGCCCGCCCAGCCGGTCGTGGTGGAGCGAGACGAGGTAGAGGTAGCGCAGGCACTCGGTCACCTGGCGTTCGACGAACTCCTCGTCCGCGCCTGTGTGGTGGACGAAGTGGGCCACCACCTCGGCGTGCAGCGCCTCGCCGAGCAGGGTGGTCAGGTCGTCGGCGGACAGCGGGGTGCTGCTGGTCATGGTTCTCCCGTCGGGGTGGTCAGGTGTCGGTCGCGAGCCAGGCGTACTTCCCGGACTTCCCTATCGGGAGGTGTGTCCGGTGCTCCGCCCGGCAGCGCCGTCCGGTCAGTTCGCGGACGCCGCTCTCCAGGGCGGCGGCCTCGGCGGCCTGGACCGGGTTGCCGTCGAACGTGGTGTAGGCAAGCCGTGCCTCGTGCTCGCCCGTCACCTGCAACTGGTGCAGGAAGACCCGCGAGGATGCGGTGCCGATGACGCGGTCGAGGTCTCCCTGGGAGACCGGGCCGTGCGGCGTCGGCAGCAGCTCCTTCACCCGCCCGCAGAACCGGGTGATCTTCGTGGGGTCGGGGGTGCCGTCCTGCGTCCGTACGCAGTCGCCCGAGCGGTAGCGGACCAGCGGCATGTACGGGTTGCGGATGCTGGTGACGATGAGCTGGAAGATCTCGCTGCCGGGGGCCACCGGGAGCAGTTCGACGCTCATCCGGTCGAGATGCGGGCGGTAGCCGCCGCGGCGGTCGCTGGAGAAGAGGTAGCCGAGTTCGGTGCTGCCGAACAGGTCGATGATCGGGCAGGCGAAGTGCTGCTCCAGGAAGCGCCGGACGTTCACCGGCGTGTACTCGTAGGCGTGGATGATGCTGGCGGGCGGCGGAAAGGCGTCCCACAGGCGCCAGGTGCCGATCTTCCTGAGCAGGTGCGCCAGGTGGTACGAGGAGCAGTCGAGGTGGTACCAGCCGCGCGGGTGGGCCTGCCGGGCCGCGTCGATCTCGGCGAGCATCCGGACGACGTCATCGCGCTCCCAAAGCGCCGGGTCCAGCCGGAGGTTGACGTACGACGTGCGCGCGTCCAGCTGCCGGTCCGCGGCGTCCGGGACGGCCGCGGGTTCCTCGCCGCGCTTGGCGGCGTTCACCCGGGCGACGTGTTCGGTCGCCAGGACCGTGGTCAGCGACACCCGGCGGCAGTCCGCTTCCCAGGTGGCGGCGAGGTCGGGGTGCTCGCTCCACAACTGGTAGTAGGAGCGCAGGAGGAAGTACGGAGGGCGGATGATCTGCATCCGGGCGTGATGGGTGCCGGTGGACAGCACGAACTCGGCGTCGCCGGTCTTCAGCGCGGCGGCGAGTCTGGGCGTCATCCAGTTGTCGGGGAAGCCGCGCGCGATCTCCGGTTTGTCGAGGAGGGGGAAGTGCCCCTGCTCCAGCGAGGCGCGGTAGATGGGGATGTCCTTGATCTCCGCGATGACCTCGGCCGACGGCTGACCGTCCAACTCCATGGAAAACCTTCACAAGTGCTCGGGAAACGGGTGCTGCGGGGAGCGGGCCCGCGGTGGCAGGTGTGCCACCGCGGGCCCGTGTCCGTGGCGCGGTCGGGCCGGGTCAGGAGATACAGCCGGCCTTCGCCACGCTGATGCAGCCGGACTTGGGGGCGGCACTGATGCAGCCGGACTTGGGCGTGGCGCTGATGCAGCCGTTCTTCGCCGCCGCTCCCGCGGAGTTGGCGGCCACCCAGCCCTGCCAGATCTCGTCCTGGGCCATCTTCTTGATGAGAGCTTCCATGCCGGGCCTCCGAAGTGTGTGTGGGGGTGCGGCGCTGACCTTGCTGATGCCGCACGTTCCGAAGGTAAAAGGATCGCCAAGTCCGTGTCAATGAAAAGCAATGCTACGAACAGGTTAACGATGTCCTGCGCGCCATTTTTGGCGCATTAGAGCCCCTTCGGATCTTTCTTCCCGGAACGAACGTCCTGGTGGGGACGTCAAGTGGGCCTGACGGTGGAGTGGTTGAACCTTCCTTGACCCAAAGGGAGTTGACGGGGCATCACGCGTGCGCGCCTGCGTTGGTGTCGGAGTGGCTGCGCGGGTGGCCGGTCGCCCGCGCCGCCGCCGGGCCGATTCCCGTCGCCCCGTCTCCGGCCCGACGGCGCCCAATTGGTGACGCCACGTCAGATGTGGAGATTGTGAGGAGAAGTGAATATGCCAATCGCATAGCGCACGGGCCAGGGAATGACAAGAGAGCGGAACCAATGGGGGAGAGCAGCGGGATTCCGCCTCGAATGGGCGGTGCAAATGGTGTGGAACCCGATATTCCAGGCGACTATTTTCGCTATCACTTGTTGGTGAGTAGGGTGTGCCCCGCCATCGTCGGATCGGGGGAAACGATCCGGCTGAATTAGGCGTGGACGAAATGTGAGCGGGTGGATGATGACGCCTTCAGGACCGGGAGGGGATCATGGCGGCTGGCTCATTCGAGGGGCAGTACGTGTGGAGTCCGGCGGCCAATGACCGGCAGTTGGCGCAGGCGTGTATCGATGTCAGGGCCGGCCGGTACTTCGGCGCGCATGAGGCACTCAAAGAGACCCGGGGGGATTTCGAGGTCCGGGCCCACAGGTCGCTGGTGCTGGCGTCGGAAGCCGCCGACTCGGACCTGGCGGAGCGCTGGATTTCGGAAGAGCCCGGACCTGAGGCGGCACTGCTGTGGGCACGCGTGGCGATGATCCGGGCATTGCGCATGGCCGAAACGGACGACCGTCGGCAAGAGGCGATGGTACGTATCGCGCGCACCGCGGGGGAGCGGGCCGCGCAGATGCTGCCGGATGACCCCACCCCGTGGGTCTGCCAGCTGGCCTTGTCGCGATTTCAACGACCTCAGGATCCGGCCCCGCAGGGACTCCTCACGGCGCCGACAGGGCCGTGGTATCTGTTCGCGCACATTCTCCGGCTCGACCCCTGGCACCGCGAGGCGCACCACAGGTTCCTGTCCTTCTTCTTCACCCGCAACGGCGGTTCGGCCAGCGCGAGCTGGGACGTGGCCGCGTTCCTGAGCCAGCGGGCCGCGGCCTCGTCGGCGCTGCGGCTGCTGCCGCTGGTGGCCCTGGTCGACGAGTACGACCCGACCGCCCTGCTGGCCGACCACACCTGGGAACAGCCGCAGTGGATCAGCACCGCGCTCGGCATCTACCGCCAGTGGTTCCCGCTCACGGCCGAGTACAGGTTCACCCCCGTGCTCGACCTCTCGTACCTCGCGCATGCGCTTTTCATGGCGAAGCATGAATTCGAGGCGCGCGAAGTTTTCACGGCGATGGGGCCCTATGCGGCCCGCATGCCGTGGAGTGCTTTCGGGAAACCGGAAGAGCAATTGACGAAGGCGAGACGTTCTTGTGGGCTTCCCATTCCTGGAGCTGCCTGAACGGATGGAGGTACAGATGAATGCATTCGTGAGACGCGACGGGTAACGACAGCGCCGATAGCACGACTGCGATTCCCCCACCGAAGTCTTCCTATCAGCCCTGTCAGAAAGGTTACGGTTGTGTCCGAGCGTATATCTACGGCTCGTGCGAAATCCCCGCACCGCGCGGATTCCGACACTTTCGACGATGACGCGACATTGCACGCGATGGGATATCCGCGGAAGCTGACCCGCAGGTTCCGCGCCTTTGACAACTTCGCGATCTCTTTCACCATCATCAACATCATCTCCGGAATCTTCTCCTCCTTCGGTTTCGGAATGAACGCGGGCGGCCCGCGCATTCTGGTGTTCGGCTGGATCGGCGTATCGATCATGGTGCTGTTCGTCGGCGCCGCCATGGGCGAAATCGCCTCCGCCTACCCGACGAGCGGCGCCCTGTACTTTTCGGCCGGGAAGCTCGCCAAACGCCACCGTGGCGCCTGGTCCTGGTACACCGGCTGGCTGAACTTCGTCGGTCAGGTGGGCGGCACCGCGGCCACCAACTTCGCCGCCGCCACCTTCATCCAGGCGTTCATCGCCATGCAGTGGCCCTCCTACGAGGCGACGCCCCAGCAGACCGTCGGACTCACCGCGGTGATCCTCTTCATCCAGGCTCTGGCCAACACCTACACGGTGCGGCTGGTGGCCGTGCTGAACCGGATTTCCGTGTGGTGGCTGCTCATCGGCATGGTGGTGATCGTCGCCGCCCTCACGCTGATTCCGACGGGCCATCAGTCGCCGTCGTTCGTCACCCATTTCGCCAACAACACCGGCTTCACCAACGGGATTTACGGCGGAATGCTCGGCCTGCTCGTCACCAGCTGGACGTTCACCGGCTTCGACGGCAGTTTTCACATGTCCGAAGAGACCGTGAAGGCCACCGTCAACGCACCGCGCGGGATCATGCGGGCCATCGCCTGCTCCGCGATCACCGGACTGATCCTCATGCTCGCTCTGGTGTACGCCATCCGCGATTACGGACACGCCGCGAGCGCGGACGCACCGCCCGTGCAGATTCTCATCGACGCTCTCGGAGTGAGCACCGCCAAGCTGCTCCTGCTGATCGTGATCGGTGCCATGCTGTTCTGCGGACTCGCCAACATGACCAGCAATACCCGGCAGATCTTCGCCTTCTCGCGGGACGGCGCGATGCCGGGTTCCCGCTGGTGGCATTCGGTTTCGGCGCGCACCCGCACCCCCGTCAAGGCGGTATGGCTCGCCGCGGCCTGCCCCCTCGTGCTGGTCCTGCCCGGCTGGTGGTCGCACACCGCCTTCACCGCCGTCGTCAGCGTCAACGTCGTCGGTCTCTTCCTCGCCTACGGCGTGCCGATCTTCCTGCGGCTGCGGCTCAACGACTTCGAGCCGGGACCGTGGAACCTCGGCCGCTACGGCAAGGTCGTCGCCGCGATCGCGGTGGCCTGGATCGTGATCAGCAACGTGCTGTTCATGCTGCCGCAGGCCGCGCCGATCACCCCCGAATCGTTCAACTACGCGCCCATCGCCCTCGCGGTGGTGCTCATCATCGCCACGGTCTGGTGGTTCGCCACCGCCCGCCGGCGCTTCCAGGGACCGGTCAGCTACGGCCGCCCCGACGAGGTCGCCGCCATGGACCTCATCTGACCGCGCACCGGACCACGGGCGGAGCGGCAGGAGGCGCGCAGCGCACGGCGGACGACCGCCGGGCACCCCGCACCCCTGCCGCTCCGCCCGGCCCCATCTGAAGGGACGTACACCAGCGATGCACCGCACCGGCGAGACCGCCACCCCACCGACCGCCGCACGCCAACTCGCCGTCGGCGCCGCCTCCTTGGACGAGTGGCGCGAGATCGAGGAATGGGCGGCCCAGGAGGAATGGAACCCCGGCCTCGGGGACACCGCGTGCTTCCACCCCACCGACCCCGACGGATTCTTCACCGGCCGCCTCGGTGACCGCACCGTCTCCGCGGTCTCCGTCGTCACCTACTCCGCGGACTACGCCTTCCTCGGCTACTACCTCGTCCACCCCGACCACCGGGGCACCGGCCTCGGCCTGGCCACCTGGCGCGCCGCCGTCCCGCACGCGGGCCGCCGCACCATCGGCCTCGACGCGGTCCCCGCCCAGCAGGCCACCTACACCCGCGCGGGATTCACCGCCGCCCACGACACCCTCCGGTACACGGGGCGCCCCGCGGCACCCGCAGCGCCCGACCCGGACGCCGTACCGTTCACCGCCGCCCACCTCGACGCGGTCGCCGCCTACGACCGCCGGTGCTTCCCCGCCGACCGGCACGGCTTCATCGCCCGCTGGCTGACCGCCCCCGGCCACCACGCCAGGGTCCTGCTGCGCGCGGGCCGCGTCGCCGGATACGGCGTGATCCGTCCCGCCCGCGACGGCCACCGCATCGGCCCGCTCTTCGCCGACACCGCCGACGACGCGGCGGCGCTCTTCGACAGCCTCACCGCCGCCGCGGGCCCCGGCGAAGAGGTCAGCCTGGACATACCCGAGCCCCGGCACGCCGCGCGGGAACTGGCCACCGGCCGTGGCCTGACGGCCCGTTCGCACACCGTGCGGATGTACACCGGCCCGGTTCCGCCGGTCCAGGAGGAGCTGACGTACGGCGTCACGAGCCTGGAACTCGGGTAGGGCGTTTCCCGGATTCCCAGGTTTCCCCGGTTTCCAGGGCGGGCGGCACGGGAGCGGTGGACGCCGCCGCTCCCGTGCCGCCCGCCGTCAGTACACGTCGCGCACGTACCGTTTGTCGGCGGCCAGTTGCTTGACGTATCCGGCCGCCGCTTCCTCGTCCAGACCGCCGTGGGTGACGGCGATGTCGCGCAGTGCGCGGTCCACGTCACCGGCCATCCGGGACGCGTCGCCGCAGACGTAGAGGTGCGCGCCGTCAGCGAGCCAGGACCACAGCCGGCTGCCGTGTTCGCGCATCCGGTCCTGTACGTAGACCTTGGCCCGCAGGTCGCGGGAGAACGCGGTGTCCAGCCGGGTGAGCAGGCCGTCGGCGCGCAGCGCGTCGAGTTCGTCCTCGTAGTAGAAGTCGGTGGCACGGCGCTGTTCGCCGAAGAACAGCCAGTTGGGGCCGCGGTCGCCGCGTGCGCGGCGTTCCTGGAGGAAGCCGAGGAACGGGGCGATGCCGGTACCGGGGCCCACCATCACCATCGGCGTGGCGGGGTCGGCGGGCGGCCGGAAGTGGGGGGAGCGCCGGACGAAGACCGGCACCGGGTGCTCCGGTGCGGCGTCCGCGAGGAAGGTGGAGGCGACGCCCTTGCGGGGGCGGCCGTGCGGGGTGTCGTAGCGGACGACGGAGACCGTCAGCCGGATCAGGTGCGGATCGTCCAGCGGGCTCGACGATATGGAGTACAGCCGCGGCTGGAGGCGCTTGAGCACCGCAGCCCACTCCGCTGCCGTGGCGCGCACCGCGTGCTCGGCGATGACGTCGACGGCCTGCCGGCCCCATGCCCACCGGTCGCGTTCCCCTTTGTTGCCGGGGCGCAGCAGCTTCTTGACGAAGCGGTCGGCGGAGCGGTCGGCGACCAGCCTGAGCAGGTCGGGGGTGATCCTGGTGATGTCCAGGTGGCGGTGCAGGGCTTCGCCGAGCGGCACCGTGCCGGCCCCGGCCACCTCGACGCCGGTGCGGGCGTCGAGTCCGGTCACGGCCAGCCACTCCGCCACCAGATCGGGGCAGTTGAGCGGCTGCACGCCGAGCGCGTCACCGGCCTCGTAGCCGAGCGGCGTGCCCAACTCGCTGGTGTCCAGGGTGAATTGGCGGACCTCTTTGGTCGCCCCCGGCAGGCTCAGCAGCCGGTTGCCCGTCAGCCGGGCGGTCGCGGGCGCCGCCTTCGTGGGGCCGTCCGCCTTGGCAGGGGGCCGCGTGGACGTGGCGCCCGCCATCGGCCGCTCGGCCCGTGCCGCCTGCTGTTCGGGCCCCGCCAGCGCGCCGAGTATGCGGTCAAGCCACTGCCTGGCCGGTTCCTCGTAGTCGGGTTCGCAGTCCGTGCGCGGTGCCATGCGGCGGGCGCCCAGTTCGTCGAGCCGCTCGTCGAGCCGGCGTCCGTGGCCGCAGAAGTCGTCGTAGGACGAATCGCCGAGCGCCAGCACGGAGTAGCGCACGCCGTCCAGACGGGGCGAGTCGGGGCCGTTCAGCGACTCCCAGAATCCCGCTCCGTTGTCCGGCGCGTCACCGTCTCCCGACGTGCTGGTGACCAGGAGGAGGTCGGTGGCTTCCGACAGGGCCGACGGCGCGGCGTCGTCCATGGACAGCAGGTGCGCGGTCCGTCCGCTGTCGGCGAGCCTGCGGGCCGCGGCTGCGGCGGCCTCCTCGGCGTTGCCGGTCTGCGAGGCCCACAGCACGAGAACGTCCCGGACGGAGGGGGCCGACGGACCGGAAGGACCGGATGCATCGGACGGCTGCTCGGGTCCGGCCGGCTGCCCGGGGATGCGGGAGAACATGCCGGCCAGCACGCCGTTGACCCAGACCGCGTGGTCAGGGGCGAGCGGAGCGTGGCCGGGCAGTACCGGCGTGCCGGACGGCGTCCCGGCGTCCAGACCGGTGAGGAAGCCGTCCAGGTACCGGCGTTCCTGCTCGGCCAGCGCGGGCGGCCCGCAGGCGCCGGTCCCGAACGCCTCGGCCAGCGCCGCCGCGGCGCCCGACCTGCGTGCACCGGGCGCCCGGCCGTGGAGAGGACCGTCCGCGCCCCGGTCCGCTCCGTCGGACGTCAGCACGGCCGGGTCCTCGGGGCCCGCCGGGTGCGGCGGCGACGCCACCTTGGCGAGCGACACCGCACACGCCTTCAACTCCGGCTGGAAGGAGACCGGATCGACGGCGTCGTGGGTGACCGCGTTGACGCTGAGGTACTCGCCGAACAGGTCGTTCCAGTGGAACGGCGCGAAGCAGTCACCGGGCCGTACCCGGTCGGTGACGCGGGCGGGCAGCACCGCGCGCCCGCGCCGTGAGGAGACCTCGACCGAATCGCCGTCGGCGACGCCCAGCGCCCGCGCGTCCTGCGGGTGGATCTCCACGAACGGGCCGGGGGCGAGCTTGCTGAGCTTGGCGACCTTGCCGGTCTTGGTCAGCGTGTGCCAATGGTGCGGCAGCCGCCCGGTGTTGAGGACGTACGGGTAGTCGTCGTCCGGCATCTCGGCCGGCGGCAGGTGCGGGCGGGCGTGGAAGACGGCCCGCCCGGTGGGGGTGGGGAACCACCAGCGCGGCCGGGTGCCGTCCGGCCGTTGTGCCGCGGCCTGGCTGACACCGTCGTTGGCATAGCGCACCGGATTGCGGTGCGGCCCGTCGGCGGCGGCACTTGGCCACTGGACGGGTGTCTCGCGCAGCCGCGGGTAGCTCACGCCGCGCAGGTCGTAGCCGGTCTGCGGGTTCCAGGCCCGCTTGATCTCCTCGAAGACCTCTTCGGCGCTGTCGTAGCGGAAGGCGTCCTCGTATCCCATTTCGCAGGCGATTCGCGCGATGATCCGCCAGTCGGGCCAGGCGTCGCCGGGCGGCTCGACGGCCTGCCGCGCCAGTGTGAGGGTGCGCTCCGAATTGACCATCACCCCCTCCGCCTCCGCCCACAGCGCGGCGGGCAGCACCACGTCCGCGTACGCGGTGGTCTCGGTGTCGGCGAATACGTCCTGCGCCACGACGAATTCGGCGGCCTCCAGGCCCTCGATGACGGTCTTGCGGTGCGCCACCGAAGCGACCGGGTTGGTGCAGATGATCCAGGCGGCTCTGATCTCCCCGTCCGCCATCCGCCGGAACATGTCGACGGTCCCGGTGCCGGCGGTGTCCGCCCGCAGCGTTCCGGGTGCCAGGCCCCACAACTCCTCGGTGAAGGCCCGGTCATCCGCCACCGCGCTGGACCGCTGGCCGGGCAGCCCCGGTCCCATGTAGCCCATCTCCCGGCCGCCCATGGCGTTCGGCTGGCCGGTCAGCGAGAACGGGCCGCTGCCGGGCCGGCAGATCGCACCGGTCGCCAGATGCAGGTTGACCAGCGCATTCGTGTTCCAGGTGCCGTGCGTGGACTGGTTGAGTCCCATCGTCCAGCAGCTCATCCACGCGTCCGCCCCGCCGATCCAGCGGGCGGCCCGCCGGATGTCGGCCTCGTCGATGCCGGTGAGCGCGGCGACGGCGGCCGGGTGATAGTCCTCCAGGAAGGCGGGCATCGCCTCCCAGCCCTCGGTGTGTTCGGCGATGAACTCCGGGTCGGTACGCCCGTCGGCCACCAGGAGATGCAGCAGCCCGTTCAGCAGCGCCAGGTCCGTACCCGGCTTGATCTGGAGGAACAGGTCGGCCTTCGCGGCCGTCGCGGTGCGCCGCGGATCGACCACGATCAGTTTCGCGCCGGCCTTCACCCGCTCCATCATCCGCAGGAACAGGATCGGGTGGCAGTCGGCCATGTTGGCGCCGGTCACCAGGAACACGTCCGCGTGCTCGAAGTCCCGGTACGAGCCGGGCGGGCCGTCGGCGCCGAGCGACAGCTTGTAGCCGCTGCCCGCGCTCGCCATGCACAGCCGGGAGTTGGACTCGATCCAGCCGGTGCGGACGAAGCCCTTGGCGAGCTTGTTCGCCAGGTACTGCGCCTCCAGCGTCATCTGGCCCGACACGTAGAGGGCCAGCGCGTCCGGGCCGTGCGTGTCGACGACCGCCCGCAGCCGCCGTGCCGTCTCCTTGACCGCGCTCTCCATCGCCGACGGCACGGGTTCGGCGCCGCGGTCGCCGCGGACCAGCGCGTGGGTCAGCCGTCCCGGGGCGGTGAGCAGGTCGGCGCTGGTCGCGCCTTTGGTGCACAGCCGGCCCGCGTTGGCCGGATGCGCCTTGTCACCCGAGACCTTGCGGACCGAGCGCCGTCCCGTGCCGTCGGTCCCGACGTCGAGCACGATCCCGCAGCCGACCCCGCAGTACGAGCACACCGTCCGCACCTGTGTGGCGGATTCCGGCTGCGGTTCCGGTGCGGTCACGTGCGGCCCCTCTCGTCGTCGAATCTCCGGGTCGACCGTACGATCCCGCCGTTACCCGGGTGTCACACGGGGAGATCATCCGGGGTTACGGGCCCTGCACAGCCGCCCGCCCCCCGCCGTGAGGACGCTCCCCCGGACGCCGGACGGCCCCGCCCACCCGCCGTGTGGCAGGTGGACGGGGCCGTCCGGCGTCCGTCATCGGGCTACTTCAGCGCGCTCCGCTGCTGCCACTGCGGCCAGCTCTCCTGCCAGACCTCCAGGCCGTTGCCGACGTCGGTCTTCTCCGTGTTGCTCGTGCCCTTGACCTCGACGGTGGAGCCGACGGGCAGGAAGTCGTAGACGCGCTTGGCGTCGGACGTGCTCATGCCGAAGCAGCCGTGGCTGTTGTTGACCACGCCGAGGGACTTGTTCCACGGCGCGGAGTGCAGGAACGTGCCCGAAGCGGTCAGGTGGGTGACCCACTTCGAGTCCAGCATCCACTGGTTGCCGTAGCCGATGGTCGCGGAGTCCATCGTCTCGGCGGCGTTCTTGCTGCGGACGGTGTGCACGCCGCCGCGGGTGGGTGCCTCGGGCGAGCCGGCCGAACCGCTGATGGTGCCGACGCTGCGGCCACCCGCGTACATCGTCAGGGTGTGCGAGGGCACGTCGATGACGGCCTTGTGGTCTTCCCCGATGGTGAAGCCGAAGTTGTAGTCGCGGACGAACCAGCCGCCCTCGCCGGAGTCGAGGCCGGTCAGCGCGCCCTTGACCGACACCTTGGTGCCGGCCGGCCAGTAGGTCTTCGGACGCCAGTCGATCCGGTCGTGGCCGCCGTAGTCGGTGACCCAGCCCCAGGCGCCCTCGACCTTCGGCTGGGTGGTGACCTTCAGCGCCTTCTCGATGTCGGCGCGGCGGTCCTTGGCGATGTGGTTGTCGAAGAGGATCGAGACCGGCATCCCGGTGCCCACGGTCTGACCGTTCGACGGGGAGTTGGTGAGCTTGTTGACCCGGTCGGCTTCCGCCGTGGTGAACTCCGAGGTCGCGGCGGCCTTCTTGCCGCCGTCGGAGGTCGTGGAGGTCCTGACGGTGTAGGTGGTGCCGGGCCGCACCTTGCCGTTCGACGTCCAGGACGTGCCGTCCCCGGAGAGCCGGCCGGAGACCGCCGTGCCCTTGTCGTCCTTGGCGTCGACGGCGGTGATCTTGCCGCCGTCGGCCCGTATCGCTATCGGGGAGCCGAGTTTGGCCGACTTGCTGCCGCCCGCGGGGGTGACCGTCACCTTCGCCGCAGGCTCAGCGGCCTGCGAGGAGGCCGCGCTCGACCCGCACGCGGTCAGCGATGTGGCCGCCACCAGGGCGACGGGTATCCAGCGAACGGCTTGGCGACGTGGTGCGGCGAGCACGGGTTCCTCCAGATCAGGCCAACTGACAGTGACGGGGCCAAGACCTGCGGCACACGACCGCGTGGCACCTGCATTCCCCCGCCACCCATACAGAGGGTTTGTCTGCTTCAGCGGTTGTCTGGTGGAAGGGATATTTATGACACGTTTCGATATCGGTGGGGAGGGAGGGGCTGAGTGGAGACGGGAGTTGAGGGGGTTTATGGCGTTATGTCCTGATCTGTGGTTCTCGTGGAAACTGCGGGTGTCTGTGCGCGGCCGGGGAGGTCGCCGCGGAGCAGCCGGCCCGCCCCGGGTACCCGCGTCTCCAGGCCGAGTTCGCCGAGGACGCGATAGGCGGTGGCGGTCGCCGCCGACAGCACCGGCAGCCCCGCCGCGTCCTCCACCGGCTGGATCGCGGCCAGCGACGGCATCTGCACGCAGGCCGACAGCACCAGTGCGTCCGCCCGCCGCAGATCGAGCCTGCGCCAGTGCTCCCGCAGATCCTCCGGGTCGAGCCGCGCGACCGCCAGATTGTCCGGCACCTCCAGGCTCAACGCGTCGACCACCTCGACCCCGGCGTCCTCGATGTAGTCGACGACGAGCCGGGTGAGGCCCTTCAGGTACGGAGTGAGCACCGCGATCCGGCGCGCGCCGAGCGCCGCCACGCCGTCCAGCAACGCGCCCGCGCTGGTGACCACCGGTGCCTGCGCGCCCTGACCGCGCAGTGCGGCGCCGATCTCCGCCTCGGCCGTGCAGTGGTGGCCAGGACCCTGCGCCATGATCGCCACCAGGCAGGCGGAGGCGACCACATCGGGCCGGGCGTCGGCCAGTTCCAGCGCGGCCCGCTCGGTCTGCGCGTTCATCCCGCGCAGCTCCTCCGGCGTGACGTGCCGCATCCGCATCCGGCTGCTGTGGAAGACGAACCGGTCGCCGGGCAGCTCGCGTTCCCGGGCGCCGAGCATCCGCGGCAGCTCGGTCTCCATGGTCAGGTTGGAGCTGGGCACGATCAGGCCGATGTGGTGGTCCGTCACGGGTTCCTCCTCGAAGCGGTCGGGACGAGGCACCCGTACGGGAGGGCGGGTGCGTCAGGAGTCCCCGGCCAGGCTCTCCCAGTGGTCGGCCAGGGATGTCAGCAGATGCATCAGGTCAGGGCGCTGCTCCGCGTCGTACGGGGCGAGCAGTCGCTCGTCCAACTGGCGTGCGCGGTCGCGGGCGTCGTGCAGCGTCCGGCGGCCCTCTTCGGTGAGGAAGAGCAGCTTGCGCCGCCCGTCGGCGGCGGCGGTACGACGGACTATCAGGCCGCGGTTCTCCAGGCGCCGCGCCACGTCCGCCATCGTGGACGTGTCCAGGGCCACCGCCGACGCCATCGACCGCTGGTCGCGGCCGGGTGCCGCCTCCACGGCGGTCAGCACCGCGTACTGCGGGCCGGTGAGCGTCGGATCGACCGCGCGCACCCACACCGCCAGGTACGCCTGGTAGAGGCGGCGCACCTGGTAGCCGGGGGCGGCGGTCAGTGCCTGGGGGATCGCGGGAACGGACTCGGGGAAAGCGGACTCGTCAGCCATGGGCCAACTCAATCACGGTGGTCAGGTGCACCGCGGGCCGCTCCCGCCGGGCCCGTACGATCACCCCGTCATCGGGCGCAGCGCGGCGCGCAGGGCGGCGAGCGCGGCGGGCGGGTTGTCCCAGAAAATCATGTGCCCGGCGTCCGGGACGGCGGCGAACGCGGCCGAGGGGAGCAGCGCGCGGGCCTCGGCGACACCGTCGGCGGTCACCACGGGACTGTCCGCGCCGTACAGCAGGGCCGCGGGACCGGCCACCGCGGGCCACCAGTCGAAGAAGTCCTCCGTCTCGAACCCCTCGTGGGTGGCGGTGATCGCCCGGCGTTCGCAGCTGGCCAGCCAGCGCGCCCGCAACTCCTGTTCGCGGCGCGGCCAGCGCGGCCAGGAAGCGGCCACCTCGTCGGCGTCGGTGCCGCGTTCGGCCTGCGTCAGCTGATCGAGGAAGGCGGCCAGCCGCGTCGGGTAGGCCGCGCGTCCCGGACCGCTCATCGGCGGGTCGGCCAGCACGCTCCCGGCGGTCGCCACCTTGCCGCGGGCGGCGACGGCCGCCACGATCCGCGCGCCCATCGAGTGCCCGAACAGCAGCGGCCGGTGCAGGCCGAGCCCCGCCACGACGGCCTCGGTGTCCTCGGCGTACTCCTCCAGGCGGTACGCACCGCCGCCGTCCGACAGGCCGCGGCCCCGGACGTCGACGACCAACGGGCGTACCAGATCGGTGAGTTCGCGGGCGACGAAGTCCATGGTGACGGCCGGGCTGGTGATGCCGGGCAGCATCAGCAGGGTGGGTCCTGCGCCGCCGTAGTCCAGGACGTGCAGCCGGGCGGTGCCGGAGCGGGCCCATCGGCTGGTGGCCGGGATGTCGGCGAGATCGGCGAGCGCCGACTGCGGGACGGACCGCTGGGGGTGCGGCACGGGAACCTCCTGAGGGGCGGTGGGGGAGTGGTCAGGGGGTGGGCAGGCCGGCCAGGTAGGCGAGTGCGTCCTGTTGGCCGATGACGTCGCCGTATTTGGCCTGGATGTCGAAGAGGCTCGCGTCGTGCGGCCCCTGCGCGCGGTCGCCCACGCAGGTGCGGGGCACCAGTACGGGGAATCCGGACTGCACCGCGTCGACCACGGTGGCGCGTACGCAGCCGCTGGTGGTGGCGCCGCAGATCACCGCGGTGTCGCGGCCGAGCGCGGTGAGGGTCGCGGCGAGCGAGGTGCCGAAGAACGCCGATGCGCCCTTCTTCAGCAGCAGGACGTCCTCCGGGCGGCGCGGCAGCCGCGGATCCACGGCGACCGCGTCGCTGCCCTCGACGAGCGCCCGCATGCCGGGCGCCTTGTGCAGCCAGGCGACGCCGTCGCCCGCCGCCTCGGCCGGTGTGTAGGAGAGGGCGGTGAAGAGCACCGGCACCCGGGAAGGACGCGCGGCCTCGATCAACTCGGCCGTGGCGCCGACGACTTCGGTGAGGTCGGCGCCTGAGGGGAAGCGGTCTTCGGTGAAGCCGCGGGTCAGGTCGACGACGACGATCGCGGGGCGGTCGCCGCGCCGTACCCGTGCCCCGAACCCGGCGCGCGCGTAGGTGGCGTCGGTGGCGTCGCCGTACCGGCCGGTGCTCATCGGCGTCCCGCCTCCTTCAGCTCCCGGCGCAGGCCGGCCAGTCGGCCCAGCAGCCAGCCCTCGAACACGCCGAAGGCGAAGGCGGCGACGAGCGGCCCGTATTTGGCGGGCACCGGGCCCGCGAGGAGCGAGAGGCCGTCGAGCGCGGGCGCGGGCGCGGCGGCGGGTGCGGGGGCCGCGGCGTGTGTGGCCTGCGCAGCCGCCGGGGCCGCGCCGCCCGCCGTGCGGTCCTGGTCCAGGAGGCTGCCGAGGTTCTGCGCGAACTGCTGGAGGATCCGGTTCGACACGGTGCCGATGGCGCCTTTGCCGAACTGGGCGAGCTTGCCGCGGATGACCAGGTCCGTTGACATGTCGAGCCGGGCGCCGTCCGGCGTCTCGGCCACCGTCAGCGTCACCTCGGCCTCCGCGTCGCCGCTGCCGTGGGTGTCGGCGCCGCGCGCCTGCACCCGCAGCCGCCGCTGCCCGGCGTCCGCCTCCAGGAACCGCACGGTGCCCGCGTACGCCGCGCTGATCGGGCCGACCCGTACGGTGACCCGGCCCTGCCAGGCGTCGCCGTCCTGCCCGTCGAGCACCGCGCCCGGCATACAGGACGCCACCCGCCGTACGTCGTTCAGCAGCGCGAAGATCTCGTCGGGCGGCGCCGCCACCGGCACCGTGTTGCTGAGCTGCATCACCGCTCCTCTTCCGTGACTCCCGCGGAGCTGACGGCTCCCGCGGCTTGCTCGGTCTCTCCGGTTCGCTCGGCTGCTCCGGCTTTCCTGGCCGCTTCGGCGCGACGGGCCGTGGCGCAGCCGTCGATCGCGTCGACGATGGACTGATAGCCGGTGCAGCGGCACAGGTTGGACGCCACCAGCTCGCGGATCTGCGCCCGGTCCGCGTCGGGGCGCTCGGCGAGGAACCCCTCCGCCAGCATCAGGAAGCCGGGGGTGCAGAAGCCGCACTGCAGGCCGTGGTGGTCCCGGAACGCCTGCTGGAGATCGCTGAGTTGGCGTCCGTCGTCGCCGCCGGACAGCGACTCGACGGTACGGATCCTCGCGCCCTCCGCCTGCGCCGCGAACATCAGGCAGGCGCGGGCCGGCCGCCCGTCCACCAGCACCGTGCAGGCGCCGCAGATGCCGTGTTCGCAGCCGACGTGGGTGCCGGTCAGCCGCAGATCGTGCCGGAGCACGTCGGCCAGGGTGCGGCGCGACTCGCAGAGCACCTCGTGCTCGGTGCCGTTGACGTCCAGGGCGAGCAACTGCCGCTCCGCCGCGGTGTCGATGGGGGTCTCGGTCATCAGGCGCGCTCCAGGGTGCGGCGCAGTGCGCGGTGCACCGCCTCGGGGGTGACGGGGGTGTGGTCGAGTTCGACGCCGGTGGGGCGCAGGGCGTCGTTGACGGCGTTCAGCACCGCGGCCGGCGCGCCGATGGTGCCGCCCTCGCCCGCGCCCTTGGCGCCGGTCGCGCTGAAGGCGCACGGCGTTTCGATGTGCCGGATCGTGACGTCCGGGATCTCCTGCGCGGTGGGCACCTTGTAGTCCATGAAGCTGGTCGCCGACGGCTCGCCCTGCGCGTCGTACGTCACCTGCTCGAAGAGCGCGCCCGCGATGCCCTGGGCGATGCCGCCCCGGCACTGGCCCTCCACGACCTGCGGGTTGATCGCCACCCCGCAGTCCTCGACGCAGACGTACCGCAGGATCTCCACCTGCCCGGTGCCCTCGTGGAGTTCGACGACGACGCCGTGGGTGGCGTTCGAGAACGTCCCGTCGTTGAACACGTCGAAGGTGGCCGTCGCCGTCAGACCGGGCTCCATGCCCTTGGGCAGCAGATGCGCCTTCAGGTAGGCGGTGTCGGCGAGTTCGGCGTACGTGAGGGAGGTGGCGGGATCGTCGCGGCGGTGCACCCGGCCGCGGCCGATGACGGTCTCCTCCCACGGGATGTCCCAGCGGGCCGCGGCGAGCCGCCGCAGCTTCTCGCCGAGCTTGCCCGCCGCGAGCCGCACCGCGCTGCCGCCGACGGTGATCGACCGGCTGGCGAAGGTGCCCCAGCCGTAGGTGACGCGGTCCGTGTCGCCCTGGTGGATGCGCACCTTGGCGAGGTCGAGGCCGAGCGTGTCGGCGACGATCTGCGCCATCGTCGTCTCGTGGCTCTGCCCGTGGCTCATGGTGCCGGTGGTGACCGTCACCGCGCCGCCGGTGTCCATCCGGACCTCGGAGATGTCGAAGCCCGGCACCACCTCCATCTTGCGCTGCGCGAACGCGGTGGAGCCGTAGCCGGTGCGTTCGCTGAAGCAGGAGTAGCCGATGCCGAGGTGCCGGCCGTCGGCGGCGGCCAGGGCCTGCCGCTCGTACCAGCCCTCGTCCCGCAGCGTCTGCTCGCACAGGTTCAGCGACTCCAGGTAGGAACCGGGGTCGTAGGTGATGCCGTTGACGCCGGTGTAGGGGAAGTCGGTGATGAGGTTGCGGCGGCGGATCTCCACCGGGTCGATGCCCAGCTCCCGCGCCGCCCGCTCGAAGAGCCGCTCCACCACCATCACGTACTGCGGGCGGCTGACCCCGCGGTACGGCGCGGTGGGCGCCTTGTTGGTGGTGACCGCACGGCCGCGCACCCGGTAGGCGGGCACGGTGTAGACCCCCGGCATCTCCGCAGCCGCCATCAGCGGCTCGATGCCCGCCGTGAACGGGTAGCAGGAGTAGGCGCCCATGTCGCACACCACGTCCGCGTCCAGGCCCAGGATCCGCCCTTCGGCGTCGAACGCGGCCCGCACGTCGTAGTGCTGCTCGCGGGCGAGGAACGACGCGGTCAGCGCGTCCTTGCGGTCCTCGATCCACTTCACCGGACGGCCCAGGCGCAGCGCGGCGGCAGCGGTGGCGATCTCCTCCCTGCCCACCACGCACTTCTGCCCGAAGCCGCCGCCCATGTCCGGCACGATGACCCGCACCGCCCGCTCGTCCAGGCGCAGGCACCGCGAGGCCACCGTCCGCACCTGGTGCGGTACTTGGGTGCAGGTCTGGAGCACCAGTTGCTCCTCGCGGTCGTCCCAGTGCGCCACCGCGCCCCGGGTCTCCAGCGGCAGCGCGTTCTGCCGCCCGGTGCGCGACTCGACGTGCACCACGCAGTCCGCGGACGCGAAGATCCCGTCGATGCCTTCGGTGGCGAACAGCGCCACGTCGACCAGCGTGTTGCGCGGCGCCTCGTCGTGCACCAGCTCAGCCCCGTCGGCGAGGGCGTCCGCCTCGCAGGTCACCGGCGTCCGCACGGCGTAGCCGACCCTGGCGGCCTCCAGGCCGTCCTCGGCGGCGTACGCGTCGCGCGCCACGACCACGGCGACCGGCTCGCCGACGTAGCGGACCCGGTCGCGGGCCAGCACCGGCATCGCCGTCGGCACGAACTCATCGGCGGGGCGGCCGAGTTGGGCGGTGATGTCGCCGAGCTCCAGGTCGTCGGCGGTGAACGCGGCGATCACCCCGGGCACCCGGCGCACCGCGTCGAGGTCGACGCCGGTCAGGACGCCGTTGGCGACGGTGCTGCGGACGAACTGGGCGTGCAGCATGCCGGGCAGCGCGATGTCGTCGACGAACCGGCCGCGCCCGGTCAGCAGCCGCGGGTCCTCCCGGCGCGCCACCGACCGCCCGACCAGCGGTCCTTCCGCGTCGTGCGGTACGGGTGCGCCCGCCGTCGTGCTCATCGGTCCCTCGCCTCCTCGCAGGCGCGCCGTACCAGCGTGCCGATCAGGTGCCGCCGGAAGTCCGCACTGCCGTTGGCGTCGTCCGGCGGGTCGGCTGCGGCAGCGGCGGCCTCCGCGCAGTCGGCGAACGAGCCGCCCGCCGCCAGCACCTGTTCCGCATCGGGCACCCGTACCGGCGTCGGCGCCACCCCGCCGAGCGCCACCCGCCCGCCGCGCACCTCTTCCCCCGCCAGGTCCAGGTCGACGACGGCCGAGACGATCGCGAAGTCGCCCTTGCGCTCGGCGAATTCGGTGAGCGCGGCATGCGGGGCGGGGCGCGGGAAGACGATCTCGGTGAGCAGCTCGTCCGGGTCCAGCGCGTTGGTGTACGAGCCGAAGAAGAATTCGGCCGCCGGGATGCGGCGCGTCCCGCGCGGCCCGTGGGCATGGAACGCGGCGTCGAGGGCGACCGCGAGCAGGCACCACTCGGCGGTGGCGTCCGCGTGCGCGATGCTGCCGCCCACCGTGCCGCGGGTGCGGATCGGCAGATGGCCGATCCAGCCCATGGCCGCGCGCAGGACCTCGTAGCCGGGGCCCAGCGTGCGGGCCGGTGCGGTCTCGACGGTGTGGTGGGTGGTGAGCGCCCCGATGCGCAGCGCGCCCGTGGCATCGGTGCCCAGGTGGTCGAGGGCGCGCAGCCCGCCGATGTCGACGAGGTGCCGCGGCCTGGCCAGCCGGAAGTTCATCATCGCGACCAGGCTCTGGCCGCCGGCGATGACCTTGGCGTCGTCACCGAGTTCGGCGAGCAGCCGGACGGCGCCTTCGGTGTCACGGGCCCGGTGGTAGCGGAACGGGGCGGGTTTCATGCTCCTCCATTTCGTGCGGCGGTACGGGTCGTGCGGCGGTACGGGGACGGGGGCGTCCGGGCCCGCCGGGCTCAGCGGGCGAACTGGTAGGAGAACGCCACCGGATCGGCGTCGTGCAGCGGCGAGCCGCCCCACAGCCAGTCGTAGGAGAGGTCGGACTCGCCGTCGAAGCGCCGCAACTTCGCGTCCCGCGCCCGCTGTTCGGGGCCGTCGGGGTAGTGGTAGAAGGTCTTGTTCCGCAGCGACGCCTCCTGCACCATCCCGGCGTGCTTGGCGCGCCGGTCGACGTACCGCCGCAGGGCGCCCTCCACCCCTGACACGGTGACCGCGCCCAGCTCCTCGGCCAGTACCGCCGCGTCCTCCATGGCCTGCGACGCGCCCTGCGCCTGGTACGGGAGCATGGCGTGGCAGGCGTCGCCGAGCAGCGCCACCCGCCCGTCCATCCACACCGGGTCGCGCCGCCGGTGGTGGAGGGCGAAGCAGCTGACGTTCTCCTTGGCCTTCGAGAGCATCGCCGGCACCCGGTCGTCCCAGCCGGGGAAGGCGTCCACCAGGTCCTGCGGGGCGGCGGCGACCGACCACTTCTCGGCGACCTCGTCGGTGCACGGCACGCACGCCACGATGTTGAGGTACTCGCCGCCGCGGATCATGTAGTGCACCAGATGGCGTCCGGGCCCGTACCAGATGGTGCTCTGGAAGCGGTCGACCAGCCAGCGGGTCGCCGGGTCGGCGGCGATCAGGTCGCCGGGGATCAGTGCACGGAACGCCATCTCGCCGGAGAAGCAGAGGGTGTCGGGCGCGCCCATCAGCTCGCGCACCTGTGAGCGGATGCCGTCGGCGCCGATCACCACGTCGGAGGGGAAGCGCCGGCCGTCGTCGGTGACGGCCACCGGCCGCTCGGGGCGGCTGCGGTCCAGTGCGGTGACCCGGCTCGCGGTGCGGATGTCGACGACGGGACCGGGGCCCGCCGGATCCCGGCAGGCGTCCATGATGACGCGGTGCAGGTCGGCCCGGTGGTAGTGCCAGTACGGGGCGTTGTACCTGTCCTTGCAGAACTGGCCGAGCGAGGTTTGGCCGATGACGCTGCCGTCCTGCCAGCGCCGCCTGACCTGGTCGAGCGGTTCGGTGTGGATGGCCTCCAGTTGCGGGCGCAGGCCGAGGCCGAGCAGTACCCGGCTGGCGTTCGGCGCGGTCTGGATGCCGGCGCCGACCTCGCCGAGTGCGGTGGCCGCTTCCAGCACGGTGACCCGCAGGCCGCGGTGGCGCAGGGCCAGCGCGGCGGTCAGGCCGCCGAGTCCGCCGCCGGCGATGGTGACTTCGTACGACTGGCTGGGCACCACGTTTCCTCCAAGGCGTGTCAGCGGTGCGGCGGTCGGGCCGCCGTGGTCCTTCCGGCGCGGCCGGTGGTTCAGCTGCCGTCCTCGGCGAGCCGGCCCGCCACGACGACGTCCGTGCCGTCGACCGTCACCGAGCAGCCGCGCATCGCGATGTCGAGGTGCGCGTACGACTCGCGGCCGAGCACCGGGTGCGGTCCTGTGGACCACAGGAAGTTGCCGGCGAACGCGCGGGCGTCCATGCCCATCAGTTCGTTCTTGCCGTACATCGCGGTGGCGAACCAGTCGGCGCTGCGCATCAGGCCCCAGCCCAGGTGGGAGAGGCTGCGCGCCCAGGTGTCGTTGCTGTCGTCGAAGAAGGTGGTGAGCAGGGCGGCGTCGGCGCCGCCGGTGACCTTCTCGATGTGCCCGCCGGCGATCTGGAGGGTGACCGGCTCGCGGACGTACTCCTTGAACGGCAGCAGGATGTCGCCGGGCGCGAGCACGATCTGCCCGTCGGAGATCTCCGGCCAGCACAGCACCATCGTGCTGGGCCAGTGGTCCCAGCGGCCCGGGTCGTCGGCGAAGCCGCACTGGAACTCCGGCTGGGAACCGCTGAGTTGCACGGTCAGGTCGGTGCCTGCCGACGAGCTGATCCGCATCACCGACGACCGCTTCAGCAGCTCGACGCCGCGCAGCACGGCGTCCTTGTCGGCCGGGTCGGGGAGGTTGCGGATCAGGACCTCGGGGGCGTCGCAGACGAAGATGATGCGGGTGCCGGTGCGCAGGATCTCCTGCTGGACAGGGGCGTGGATGAAGCCCTCGCGGGTCAGGTCGACCACCAGATCGGCGGACTTGAGGAGGTCCTGCGCCGCGGTGTCGCGGAGTACGGAGGTCAGGCCGGGCCCGGCGCCGGTGCGGGTGCTGGGCATGGGCGCCGGGGTGCCGCCCGGCACGGTGGCGGCGATGACGTGGGCGCCGCACGCCTTCGCCGCGCCGAACGCCGCGGCGACGTAATCGCCGCGGCTCTCGGGTTCGGCGAGCACCACGACGTGTTCGTCCTCGCGGAGTTTGCAGAGCCGGAGCTGGCGGGTGAAGGCGTCGAGCAGGTCGACGGACGAGAGAGCGAACACGGGAGACCTCCTGAACGGTGCGGGGCTCGACGAGCGGGGGCGGCCGTGATGCGGCGGCCGGTGCAGAGCTGCGGAGTCGGGCGTCGGCAGCGGGCGGGTACGGGGATCGGCACGGATCGGGGAGTCGCGGACGGTGCTCCGGTCGCCGGGCCGACGCCGGGCGACCGGCCGGAATCTTGCCTGCGGACATGCTCTGAGCTGCGGTGATGCCCCTGGTGTGGGGTAACCGACAGAGATAATCCGAACACGTACTATCTCGGCTTGGCAAGGGTCGCGCGGCGAGTCGGCCGGCTTCTTTCCTGACGTACCGTCAGTGAAAGGCGGCGACACTCGCGCCGACCTGCGGCTTCACCCGGACCGCCCGCAGGCCGCAAAAACCGCGCGGCCCCGTCCCCGTGCCCGCCGAGCGGCGGGACGGGGACGGGGCCCACGAGTGCGGCGCCGGCTACCCGGCGGCGGCCTGCTGGTCGCTCATCACCTGGACGCTCTCGTCCTGGACACCGGCCGCGGTGTCACGCGAGGGCCGGTACGGCGCGAGAGCGGGCACCGCACGCCCGGAGAGAATCTCATCGGCGGCCAGCTCGCCCAGCAGCGGCGCCAGCGTCACCCCGCTGTGCGTCACCACGCAGTACAGGCCATCGGCCCCCGGCACCGTGCCCACCAGCGGCAGCCCGTCCGCGGGCACCGGCCGCACACCCCGGCGTACGCCGGCGAGCCACGCGGTGCGCAGCGCGGGCAGCACCTCGCCACCGCGGTGGTGCAACTCCTCCTCCAGGCCCGGCCGCTGCTCCTGCTCGATGTCCCCGTCGGCCGGCAGCAACGCGTCCACCGGCCAGGAGATCGAGCACACCCGGTCGCCGGGCGCCGGGCGCAGGTCCACACCCGGGGTGGCGAGAATCGCGCCGAGCCGGGCCGCAGGCACCGGAGTGCTCTCGCCGACCAGGCCGGGGATCCGGGTCAGCGGCAGCGGCACATCGGCGAGCGCGGCGATCCGCCCGGCGTCCGGCCCCGCGCAGTTGATCACGTGGTCCGCCTCCCAGCGGCGGCCTTCGGTGGACACCCCCACGATCCGGCCGCCGCGCCGCAGCAGCGCCGTGACCCGCAGGCCGTAGCGGATCGCGGCGCCGTTCAGAGCGGCCCGGTCCAGCAGCGTACGGGCCAGCAACGGCGCGTCGTACCACGCCGCCTGCTCGTGCACGACCAGCTCGGGCGCCGCGCAGGCCGCCGGGTCGGCGCCGGGCGCAAGATCGGCCAGCGCCTCGGTACCCGTGGTGCGGCACTCGTGCCCCCAGGAACGCAGCCGCTGCGCCCGCTCGTTGATCACCCGGCGTTCGCGCGCGGTGTGGCCCCACTGCACGAGCGGGACCTGATGCCGCCAGACGGCACCGCCCAGCTCCTCGCCGAGCGTCAGATGCGCGGCGGCGCTGCGACGGTTCAACTCGTAGTAGGAATAAGGGGTCTTGAGGTGGGTGACGTCGATGGAGAAAGTGGCGCTCGACGTGCCGGAAGCGGGGCCGCCGGCGTCGATGACGGTGACATCGGCCCCGGCCCGCGCCAGATGATGCGCGACGGACGCGCCGAGCACACCGGCGCCGATGACCAGTACACGGGACATGGTTCGTTCCTGTCTGGGAGAGATCCGGGAGGTAGGGGTCTGCACGTCTGCGCTGTTCAGGGCCGCGGTTCAGCGGACGGGGTGACGGCGGGCCGTCTGCGGCGCCCCGCGCTGCCGCGCCCCGCGCCGCCGCGCCCCGCGCCGCGCCGGAAGCGGCGCTCCAGGTAGTACTGGCCGACGTTCAGCACCGACGTCGCCACCAGGTACCAGACACAGGCGACGGCGAGCAGCGGCACCTGCTGGAAGTTGCGCGAGTAGATGCCCTGGATCGAGGTGAGCAGCTCGGGCACGGCGATGGCGAACACCAGCGAGGTGGTCTTCAGCATGGAGATCGCCTGATTGCCGGTCGGCGGGATGATCAGACGCAGCGCCTGCGGCAGCACGATCCGGCGCAGCGTCTGCCGCCGCGTCATGCCCAGCGCGTGCGCCGCCTCGCTCTGCCCCTCGTCCACGGACGACAGACCGGCCCGGACGATCTCCGCCATGTACGCGGCCTCGTGCAGGCCGAGACCCAGCACGGCCGCGGTCAGCTGCGTGATCAGCCGGTTGGTTTCGACCTGGAAGAACGTCGGCCCCCAGGGCACCCCGAACCCGATGACCGGGACGATGGCCGACAGGAAGTACCAGAACAGCAGCTGCACCAGCAGCGGCGTACCGCGGAACACCCAGATGTAGAGGGCGCTGAGCCTGGCCAGCACCGGGTTGGCCGACATCCGCAGCACCGCGACGGCCACGCCGCCCACGATGCCGATGGCCATCGCCGCCACCGTCAGCAGCAGCGTGGTGCGCAGCCCCTCCAGCACCACGGGCGCGAACAGGAACTCGCCGACCGTCGCCCACTGCATCCGGGGGTTGGCCGCCCAGCCCTGCACCAGGAACACCAGGACGAAGACCAGCACCGCCGACGTCACCCAGCGGCCGGGGTGCCGCAGCGGCACCGCACGGATCCGGTCGCCGTCCGCGAGCCCCTCCGCCACCGACGGAACCGTCCCGTCCGCTGCGGCCGTCACCGGCTGCCCGCTCATGCCGCGCCACCGTTCACCGTCGCCTGCCGCAGCGCCCCGGCCGCGACCTTCCACTGCTTGAGGATCGTGCCGTAACTGCCGTTGTCGATGACCTTCTGAAGGGCCTGCTGCACGGCCTTGACGAGCGCGCCCTGCTCCTTGTCGACGAGGATCCCGTACGGCAGGAAGCGGTAGGGGCGGCCGACCTGCCGCAGCCTGCCGCTGGACTGCGCGGCCTGGTAGGCGACGGTCGGGGTGCCGCCGGCGAACACCTGGGCGCGTCCGGTGGACAACGCCTGGAAACAGCCGACGGAGTTGGGGAAGACCAGGATGTCGGGCGCCGCCCGCCCGGCAGCCGCGCACTTCTTCTTCTGCGCCTCGGCGTCATCGACCTGCGCGGTGCCCTGTTCCACGGCGACCTGCCTGCCGCACAGATCGCCGAGCGAGCCGATCTCCTTCGCGTGGCGCTCGTCGACGAGGAGGGAGCTGCTGGTGCGGAAGTAGTCGACGAAAGTGATGTGCCGCCGCCGCTCCGGCTTGTCGAGCATCGCCTGGATCGCCAGGTCGTAGCGGTGCGACTGCACGCCGCCGATGATGCTGTCGAAGCTGGTCCTGGCGAACGTCACCTTGAGCCCGAGCACTTGGGCGACGGCCGTCATCAGGTCGGGTTCCATACCGACCAGCGTCTTGTCGTCGGTGGCGAGGGACACCAGCGGCGGGTAGTCGTCGCCGGTGGCGACGGTCAGCGTGCCGGACTTGCGGATCTTCGCGGGCAGCAGCGCGTGCAGCGCGGCGTCCTTGTGCTGGACCGGGGCGGCGGACTTCGCGGTGGGATCGGCGGTGCCGCAGGCCGATGCGAGGGGGAGCAGCGCGGTGACGCCGAGGCCGACCGCCACCCGGCGCGTCGTACCGCGGGCGCGTGGACCTGCGAGCCGTCTATCCATGGGGGTGCCCTTCTCGGGTCGGTCAGCTACTGATCGCTCAATGTGCGCCAGGCCGTGGCCCCGCACAAGATGAGCCAGGGCGAGCATCCGTGCACACTTCGTTCAGCGGAACTGATGCATCTCACGAGGCGGACGGCAGGGGGAATCCGGCGGACGGACCCTGCGATGCCGTCGCCGCACCGCTCTCATCGGCCCTCACCGGTCCGCCGCCGGGCGGCCCGTACGCGTCCGCCCACCGCACCAGCAACAGCCCTCTTGGCGTGGGCGCGAGGAGTGTTAACTTCATCTGATGCTGACCCCGACGCAGCTGCAAGCGGTGCGCGAAGTGGTGGCGACCGGCTCGCTGCGGGTCTCCGCACGCCGTCTCGGCTACTCGCCTTCCGCCATATCGCAGCAGATCTCCTCGGTGGAACGCGCCCTGGGCGTCCGGCTCTTCGAGCGCTCACCGCGCAGTGTGCGCCCCACGGCCGCCGGTGTGCAGCTGGCCCGCAGGGCCGTCCGGCTGCTGGCCGAACTGGAGTCGGCCGAGGACGAGTTGCGCTCGTTCGCGGCGGCCGAGCGCGGCCGGCTGCACCTGGGCAGCTTCTGGTCGGCGGGCTTCCGCCTGATGCCCGCCGTGCTGGCCGCATTCCTCCGCGACCGGCCGCAGGTCGACGTCCGCTACGAAGAGGGCGACCCGCAGGTCACCGTGCCCGCGGTGACCGATGGCCGGCTCGACCTGGCGGTGATCTTCGAGTACGGCATGGTGCCGCACAACTGGCCGGACGACCTGGAGACGACGCTCATCCTGGAGGAGCCGCTGTACGTCCTGGTCCCCACCGGGCACCGGCTCTCGCACCGCAAACGCATCCAGGTCGGCGACCTGTCGGCCGAGCGCTGGATCTGCTACCGCGAGGGCACCGACGCGGCCCGCTCGCTCTTCCACATCTGCGCCGAGGGCGGCTTCCGCCCCGACGTCCTGTTCCGCACCAACGACTACAACCTGCCCTTCGAGCTGGTGCGCAAGGGCCTGGGCGTGGCGATCGTCCCCGAACTCGCGCTGCTGGAATCGCACGAGGTGCACCTCATCAGGCTCGCCAACCCCGCCCACGTCCGGCGGGTGTTCGCGGTACGCCGCGCCGCCGACCCCAACCCGTTCCTCGACCAGGCCATCCGCATGCTGCGCACCGCTGCCGGCGCCATCGACCAGCGGCGGCTGACCCGCCAGGAGCCGCCGACAGCGGTGTGAACTATCGCTACAGGCCGACGCCGCCGGTCACGTCGATCTTGGTGCCGGTGATCCAGCGAGCGTCGTCGGTGGCCAGGAAGGCGACCGCGTCGGCGATGTCAGGGACCTGGCCGATCCGGCCGAGTGCGGTCAGGCTGATGTTGCGCTCCACGTTCGCCGGGTCGGCCAGCACGTCGGCGGTCATGTCGGTGTGGGTGAAGCCGACGGCGACGGAGTTGACGGTGATGCCGCGGGGGCCGAGGTACTTGGCCAGGGTGTGGCTGAACACTTCGAGTGCGCCCTTGGTGAGCGGATAGCCGATGCCGTGGGCCGAGGCGATACGGGTGGAGACGGACGAGATGTTGATGATCCGGCCGCCGTCGCGCAGCCGTGGCAGCAGCCGCTGGGTGAGGAAGAACGGTGCCTTGACGTTGACCGCGATCATCTGGTCGAACTCCTCGGGGGTGAGAACCTCGATCGGCCGCCCCATGAAGTTGAGTCCCGCGTTGTGGACCAGGATGTCGATCGCCGGTTCCCCGTGAGCGCGAAGTCCTGCCTCAAGACCGGCCACGAGCGTGTCCACGTCGTCGGGAACGCCCAGTTCGGCGCCCACGATGAAGGCCCGCCCACCGGCGTCGGCGATGGCCGCGGCGGTCTCCTTGGCCGCCGCCTCGTTACTGCCGTAGTGCACGGCGACCAGCGCGCCGTCCCGGGCCAGGCGTTCGGCGATGCCTCGTCCGATGCCCCGGCTGCTGCCGGTGACCAGGGCGACCTTGCCGCTGAGGCTTCCCATGTCCGCTCCTTGGGTGTGTTCGTGCAGAGCCCCCTGACCCAAGTGTACTTAGCCTTACCTAAGTTGAACGAGTGGCGCGGCCCCGCGCCTTCAGCCGCTCACCACCGCCACCGCCTCCCGGGCGAGTTCGCGGCGCAGCCGCATGAAGGGGCGGGGACGGTTGAGGGCGAGGACGGCGGTGGTGCGCCCGTCGCGTTCGTACGCGGCGAGGAAGCTGCGGTCGTCGGGGGAGCCCTCGACGATGCGCGGGGTGTCGGCGGGCAGCCGGCGGCCGACGAACTGGATGCGGACGCCGTACTGGTCGGACCAGAAGTAGGGCAGGCTCCGGTGGGTGGCGACGGTGGCACCTGCCAGGAGGTTGCGGGCGGCGACGGCCGCCTGTTCGGTCGCGCTGGTCCAGTGCTCGGCGCGGCGGCCGTCCGCCCTGGCCACATCGCCCACCGCCACGATCGCGGGCACCGGCGTGACGCAGCCCGCGTCGCAGCGGACCCCGTCGTCGAGCGGCAGCCCGGAGCCTTCGAGCCAGTCGGTGCGGGGGCGTACGCCGATGCCGACCACGACCACGTCGGCGGGCAGTCGGCGGCCGTCGGCCAGATCCACGGCGGTCACCCGGTCCGTGGCGCCGTCGGCGCGCAGCCCGGCGACGCCGGTGCCGGTGAGCAGGGTGACGCCGTGCTCCGCGTGCAGCGCGGCGCAGACCCGCGCCATCGCCTCGCCGAGCTGGGGTACGAGGGGCAGCGGCGCGGCCTCCACGACCGTCACGTCATGGCCGAGCGCGGCGCAGGACGAGGCCACTTCGGCGCCGATGAAGCCGCCGCCGATGACCACCACCCGCGCCGGGTGGCGGGTCAGGTCCGCGCGCAGCGCCTGGGCGTCGTCGAGGGTGCGCAGGGTGTGAACTCCCGTGTGTCCGGGGCCCGGTAGCCGCCGGGGTGTGGCGCCGGTGGCGATGACCAGGCCGTCGGTGACCAGCGGCGCCCCACCCTCGATGCGCACCGTGCGGGTGCCGGTGTCGAGCCCGGCCGCCCGGCTGCCGAGCCGCCACTCCGCGTCCAGGTCGGCGGTCTCCTCCGCGTCGGCCAGGGCGAGTTGGCTCGGGCCGGTCACGCCGGTGAGGAAGTCCTTGGACAGCGGCGGCCGGTCGTAGGGGTGGTGCGGCTCGTCGCCGACGATCACCAGCCGGCCGTCGAAGCCCTGGGAGCGCAGCGCGCGGGCGGTGTAGAGGCCCGCGAGTGAGGCGCCGATGACCGTGACGGTGTTCATGCGGCGGTGCCCTCCTCGGCGGCGTGGTGGACGTAGATCATGCCGTCGGCGACGGTGACCGGGTGGGTGCGTACCGCACGGCGGGCCGGCAGGCAGGTCGCGGCGCCGGTGCGCAGGTCGAACGAGGCGGCGTGCAGGGGGCATTCGACCAGGCAGCCCTCCAGCCAGCCGTCGGCGAGCGAGGCGTCCTGGTGGGTGCAGGTGTCGTCGATGGCGTACAGCGCGCCGTCGGCGTTGAACACGGCGATCGGCGGCGCGGTGTCGATCCGTACGGACTCGCCGGCGGGGAGATCTTCGAGGTGGCAGACGGGAATCACGGGGCACCCCTCTTACTGTTCGGGACAGTTGAGTTTCGTTATGTGCACGGCGGAGCGCTCTGCGCAACAGAATCCCGACTCGGGGGCGGTGCGTCAAGCGATTCCCGCGGAACGTCGGGCGCGGTCCGGTCCTCACGCTTCGCTGCCCGCGCTTTTACCAAGCGTGAGTGCCGCGGCTCTTGACGCCGCCGATCCCGCGTTCCCACTATGTCTCTCATCGCGCAACCCGTCGTGCACTGCGCAACACGCCGAGCCGCTGCCCCCGTACGTCCCGCATTCCCGCACGCGCCTTTCCCGAAGGAGGGACATGCCCCCTGCATCCCCGACCGACGCCCGGGTGGTCGTCATCGGCGCCGGCATCGTCGGCTGCTCGCTCGCCGATGAACTCACCGCACGCGGCTGGCGCGACGTCACCGTCCTGGACCAGGGGCCGCTGCCCGCCCCCGGCGGCTCCACCTCGCACGCGCCGGGACTGGTCTTCCAGGCCGGCCCTTCCAAAACGATGACCGAGTTCGCCACCTACACCGTCGAGAAGTTCAACTCCCTTGAAGTGGACGGGCTTTCCTGCTTCAACCCGGTCGGCGGCCTGGAGATCGCCACCACCGAGGAGCGCTGGGCCGACCTGCACCGCAAGGCCGGACTCGCCGCCTCCTGGGGCGTACGCGCCGAACTGCTCACCCCACGCCGGTGCGCGGACCTCTGGCCCCTGCTCGACGAGGGCCGGATCCACGGCGGTCTGTACACCCCCGACGACGGGCTGGCCCGCGCCGTACCCGCCTGCCGCGCCCAGATGGCACGCGCCGAGAGCCGCGGCGCCCGCTTCCTGGAACGGCACACCGTCACCGGCATCGAACGGGACGGCGGCCACGTCACCGGCGTGGTCACCGACCGCGGCACCTTCCCCGCCGACCACGTCGTCTCCGCCGCCGGCTTCTGGGGACCGGTGATCGGCGCCATGGCCGGGGTCGACGTCCCCCTGCTGCCCCTGGCCCACCAGTACGCCCTCACCGAGCCGCTGCCCGCACTCGACGGCGTCAACGACCCGCGGACCGAGGCGAGCAGGCCGATCCTGCGCTTCCAGGACCGCGACCTCTACTTCCGCGAACACACCGACCGCATCGGCATCGGCTCCTACGCCCACCGCCCGATGCCCGTCGACCCGTACGCGGTGCCCGCCTTCGACGACGCGCCCGTCATGCCGTCCTCACTGCCCTTCACCGACGAGGACTTCGCGCCCAGCTGGCAGGACAGCATCGGACTGCTGCCCGCGCTCGGCGCGTCCCGGGTGGCCGACGGCTTCAACGGCGTCTTCTCCTTCACCCCCGACGGCATGCCGGTACTCGGCGAATCCCGGGAACTGCGCGGATTCTGGCTCGCCGAAGCGGTGTGGGTCACCGCGTCCGCCGGTGTCGCCAGGGCCGTCGCCACATGGATGACCGACGGCCGCCCCGACACCGACCTCCACGAATGCGACCTGAACCGCTTCGATGACGCCCAGCGCTCACCCGCGTACATCGAGGACCGCGGCGCACAGAACTTCGTCGAGGTCTACGACGTCATCCACCCCCTCCAGCCGATTCAGGCGCCCAGGCCGCTACGGGTCAGCCCCTTCCACGCACGCCAGCAGGAACTGGGCGCCTTCTTCCTGGAGGGCGGCGGCTGGGAACGCCCGCACTGGTACGAGGCCAACGCCCCGCTCGCCGAAGGGCTGCACCTGCCCGAGCGGGACGCCTGGTCGGCGCGCTACTGGTCGCCGATCGCCGCCGCCGAGGCGCAGGCCACCCGCGAGAAGGTCGCGCTCTACGACATGACCCCGCTGCGCCGCCTGGAAGTCACCGGACCGGGATCCCTGGACTTCCTCCAGACGATGACCACCAACCAGATCCACAAGAAGCCCGGCGCGGTCACCTACACCCTCCTCCTGGACGAGGGCGGCGGCATCCGCTCCGACCTCACCGTCGCCCGGCTCGCCCCCGACCACTTCCAGATCGGCGCCAACAGCGGAGCCGACCTCGACTGGCTGCTCCGGCACGCACCCGACGGCGTGCAGGTCCGCGACATCACCTCCGGCACCTGCTGCATCGGCGTCTGGGGCCCGCTCGCCCGCGAACTCGTCCAGCCCCTCACCCGCGACGACTTCTCCCACCAGGGCTTCGGCTACTTCAAGGCCCGCCGCACCCACATCGGCCACGTGCCGGTCACCGCGATGCGGCTGTCGTACGTCGGCGAACTGGGCTGGGAGCTGTACACCACGGCCGACCTGGGGCTGCGGCTGTGGGACACCCTCTGGGAAGCGGGCAGGCCGCACGGCGTGATCGCGGCCGGCCGCAGCGCCTTCAACAGCCTGCGCCTGGAGAAGGGCTACCGCTCCTGGGGCCACGACATGACCTGCGAACACACCCCGTACGAAGCCGGCGTCGGCTTCGCCGTCCGCCCCGCCAAGGGCGAGTTCACCGGCCGCGCCGCCCTGGAGGGACACAGCGAGCGGACCGCCACCCGCAAGCTGACCTGCCTCACCCTCGACGATCCGGCAGCCGTCGTCCTCGGCAAGGAACCGGTGTACGCCGATGGCGCCCCGGCCGGCTACGTCACATCGGCCGCCTACGGATACACCATCGGCAGGTGCGTCGCCTACGCCTGGCTGCCCGCCGCACTCGCCGTCCCCGGGACCGCCGTGCACATCGAGTACTTCGGCGAGAAGGTCCAGGCCACCGTCGCCGAAGAGCCCCTCTTCGACCCGCAGATGACCCGCATCCGCCGCTGACCGCGACGGCCCGCCGCGGACCGGGCCGACGGACCCGTCCGCACGCAGCGCGCTTGAGGAGACCGCAGATGACCATCACCCCCGTGACCGGTGCGCACCCCACGCGGCAGCCCGGCCAGGAAACACCCACGCCAGGACCGGCGGGCAGCCTGATCCCCACCCTCCCCGGGCACGCCTACACCGACCCGGACGTCTTCCGGCAGGAGCAGGAGAAGATCTTCGAACGCCTCTGGTTCTGCGCGGTACGCGGCAGCGACCTCGGCAAACCCGGCGCCTTCCGCACCGTGCAGGTCGGCGGGGAAAGCGTCCTGGTCACCCGCAACCGCCGCGGCGAACTCCGCGCCTTCCTGAACATCTGCCGCCACCGCGGCGCCCGTCTGTGCACCGAGGAGACCGGCGAGGTCCGCCGCAGCCTCCAATGCCCCTACCACGCCTGGACCTACGACCTGGACGGCCGGCTCACCGCCGCACCCAACCTCCAAAAGATGCCGGACATCGACCGCACCGAACGCGGGCTGATCGGCGTCCACCTGCGCGAATGGCTCGGCTACGCCTGGGTGTGCCTCGCCGACGAGCCGCCGTCCTTCGAGGAGACGGTGATCGGCGCCGCCGTCGAACGCCTCGGCGACGCGGCGGCACTCGACCGCTACCGCACCGAGGACCTCGCCCTCGGCAAGCGCCTGACCTACGACGTGCACGCCAACTGGAAGCTCATCATCGAGAACTTCATGGAGTGCTATCACTGCGCCACCATCCACCCCGAACTCACCGACGTGCTCCCCGAGTTCGCCGACGGCCTGGCCGCCCAGTACTACGTCGGCCACGGCGCGCGGTTCGCCGACGAGGCCGAGGGCTTCACCGTCGACGGCACCGGCGGCTTCGGCCGGCTGCCCGGCATCGCCGACGACCAGGACCGCCGCTACTACGCCATGACCCTCAGGCCGCAGGTCTTCGTCAACCTCGTCCCCGACCACGTCATCGTCCACCGCATGTTCCCGATGGCAGCCGACCGCACCGTCGTGGAATGCGACTGGCTCTACCTGCCCGACGTCCTCGCGTCCGGCGCCGACGTCTCCCGCTCGGTGGAACTCTTCCACCGCGTCAACACCCAGGACTTCGATGCCTGCGAGCGCACCCAGCCCGCCATGCACTCCCGCGCCTACCGCGACGGCGGCGTGCTGGTGCCCAGCGAACACCACATCGGCGCCTTCCACCGATGGGTCACCGCATGTCTGGCGGGCGAGCGGGACTGACCTGTTCACCGACGGGCGGCGGTGTCCAGGGGCCGGTGAGCGGCGCCTCGTCCGGGAGTTCGCCGGTGCGTACCAGGGGCTGGAGCGGGGTGGTGTCGTGGTGCAGCCGGAAGACGTCGAAGCGGTTGTAGTGGCCGATGATGTCGTGCATCTGCTTGGGCCGGATGCAGCGGGCCAGGTCGATCTCGGCGTACACGATGCCTTCCTCGTCGACCAGCGGCTCGGTGACCGGGCGGCCGTCGGGCCCGAAGACGCCGGACAGGGCGCTGCGCGGGCGGCGCATCGCCGTGGCGATCTCCGGGTCGTGGGCCGCCGCCACCTCGGTCATCTCGTCGGTGATCGTCGAACAGGCCACGATCGAGAAGAGCTTGCCCTCGAAGGAGTGCGCCGCCGTGCGGATCGCGATGGCCTCGGACATGTCGTAGTCGGCGGGTGCGACGGGCAGCGCGATGTACCCGGCGACGTGGATCAGTTCGCCCTGCGCGAGCAGGGAGAACCGCGCCAGGGTGTTGGTGTTCTCACCGCAGGCCAGCATGCCGAGCGGGCCGACGGGGGTGTGGTGCACCCGCACCGAACTGCCGTCGCCCTGCGTCCAGGTCAGCTTCTCCGCCCAGGTCGGCACGAGCTTGCGGTGCACGCCGAGCAGCGCGCCGTCCGGACCGATGACGAGCATGCTGTTGTAGAGGACGCCGAGGCTGTACCGGCCGCGTTCGTTGACGCCGATGACGACGGTGGTGCCGGTGGCGGCGGCTGCCGCGCGCAGCGCGTCGACGTGCGGCCCCGGGACATCGACGGCGGCGCGGTAGAGCTTCTCGTACCAGGGGGAGCCCTGGACCGGGTTCATCGTCCAGTTCCAGTAGGGGTAGCCGGGCACGAACACCTCGGGGAACGCGATCAGGGAAGCGCCGTGGCCGGCGGCCTCGTGGATGAGCGCCACCGCCTTGTCGACGGTGGCCGCCGGATCGAGGAAGACCGGGGCGGCCTGCACCGCCGCCGCGGTGAAGCGGGGGAACTCCCGCGGAACGGTCAGGGTCATGGCCGCACGGACCTCTCTGCGTCGTGGGCGGTCGCTCCCCGGCGCGGCCCGGCGCCGGACTCGGGCTCAGGCCGCAGGGCGAGCGCGGGCCGGACGCGGCCGGCCGTGGGCGGTGGTGTGCTGCCGGGCCGGTAGGGGCGCGGCCAGTGCGCCGCGGGCCCGGTGTAGCCGAGTTCGGCGGCGGCGTGCAGGGTCCACGCCGGGTCGTGGAGCTGGGCCCTGCCGATGCCGACGAGGTCCGAACGCCCGGCGAGCAGTGTCGAGTTGGCGTCGTCGGCGGACGAGTAGGCGCCGACGGCGATCACCGGCACGGCGGCTTCGGCGCGGATCCTCGCGGCGAGCGGCGTCTGGTACGTCCGCCCGTAGGGGGGCCGCTCGTCCGGCACCACCTCGCCGCTGGACACGTCGATGACGTCGGCGCCGTGCGCGGCGAACGCGCGGGCGATGGCGACCGCGTCCTCGACGGTGGTGCCGCCCGCCGCCCAGTCGGCCGCGGAGATCCGCACCAGCAGCGGCTTGTGCGCGGGCCAGATCGCCCGCACCCGGTCGACCGTGCGGAGGGGGAAGCGCAGCCGCCCGGCGAGGTCGCCGCCGTAGCCGTCGGTGCGCAGGTTGGTGAGCGGCGACAGGAAGGAGGACAACAGGAAGCCGTGGCCCGCCTGGATCTCCAGGACGTCGAAGCCGGCCGCGTCGGCGCGGGCGGCGGAATCCGCGAACTCGCCCGCCACGGCCTCCAGTTCGATGCCGGTCAGGGCATGCGGTACGGGATGCCCAGCCCAGGCGAGCGGGGACGGCGCCACCGTCCGCCAGCCGCCGTCGGTCTGCGCCGCGCCGAGCGGCCCGTTCTCCGGCACGGTGGTGGAGCCCTTGCGCCCGGAGTGGCTGAGCTGGACGCCGATCGCCGACCCGCTGTGCGCGTGCACGAGGTCGGTGATCCGCCGCCACGCCGGGATCTGCCGGTCGTCCCAGAGCCCGGGACAGCTCGGGGTGACCCGCCCTTCGGGGCTGACCGCGGTCATGCCCGCCAGGACGAGCCCGGCGCCGCCGAAGGCCGCACCGCCCAGGTGGACGAGTTCGACGTCGCCGACGAAGCCGTCCCGCGCGCTGTAGGTGGCGACAGGCGAGGCGACCACCCGGTTGGAAAGACGCAGGCCGCGCACGCGCAGCGGCTGGAACAGCGGGGGGACGGCGGCCCGTTGGGGCTCGGGCTGCCGCCCGTCGAACCAGCGCTCCAGTGCCTGGCTGTAGTGCGGGTCGCGCAGCCGGAGGTTGCCGTGGGTGACCCGGCGGCTGCGGGTGAGGAGGTTGAAGCCGAACTGCTCGGGCTCCTGGCCGATGCTGTGCCCGATCGTCTCGAACCACTCCAGGCTGGCCTGGGCCGCCCGCTGGGTGGACTCGACGACCGGCCTGCGCTCGCGCTCGTAGCGCTCCAGCGCCGCGGGGACGTCGTGGGGCCCCGCCTCCAGGCTCGCGGCCAGCGCCAGCGCGTCCTCCATGGCCAGCTTGGTGCCGGAGCCGATGGAGAAGTGCGCGGTGTGCGCGGCGTCGCCGAGCAGTACGGTGCGGCCGTGCCGCCAGGTGCCGTTGCGCACGGTGGTGAACCGGCCCCAGCGGGAGTGGTTGGTCAGCAGCCGGTGCCCGTCGAGGAAATCGCCGAGCAGCCCGGCGACCCGCGCCACGCTCTCCTCGTCGCTCTCGCCGGGTGCGAGGTCCCGCTCCGCCGCCTTGTCGAAGCCGGCCGCCCGCCAGGTGTCGTCGGGCATCTCGACGATGAAGGTGGCGCGGCCCTCGCCGTACGGGTACGCGTGCACCTGCAACGGGCCGTGCGGTGTCTCGGCGACGACGAAGGTGAAGGCGTCCAGGGGCAGGTCGGTGGCGAGCCACATGTAGCGGCTTGAGCGGACGTCGAGCGAGGGGCGGAAGACATCGGCGTGCCGGGTGCGGGTCACGGAGTTGACGCCGTCGGCGGCGATCACCAGGTCGTGGTCGCGGGCCAGTTCGGCGGCGGGCGGGGCCTGGGTGCGGTAGCGCAGCGCGACGCCGAGCTCGGCGCAGCGCCGCTGGAGGATCTGGAGCAGCCGCTTGCGGGAGAGGGCGGCGAAGCCGTGCCCGCCGGAGGTCTGCACCCGGCCCCGGTAGTGGATGTCGATGTCGCTCCAGCGCGCGAACTCCGCCTCCATGGCGGCGAAGACGGCCGGATCGGCGTGCGCGATGCCGTCGAGGGTCTCGTCGGAGAAGACCACGCCGAAGCCGAAGGTGTCGTCGGGCGCGTTGCGCTCCCAGACGGTGATCTCGCGGGTGGGGTCGAGCTGCTTGGCGAGGGCGGCGAAGTACAGCCCGGCGGGCCCCGCGCCGATGACGGCGATGCGCATCAGGCGCTCTCCTTCCCGTCGGCGGCCAGCGCGTCCCGTACCGCCTGCGGCCAGGGCGTCGCGGTGGGCGATTCGGGCGCGGCGTGCGCGACGATCAGCTTTCCTTCGGCGGCGGTGCCTTCCTTGCCGTGCACGTCGAAGGCGTAGCCGAGCGAGGTGCGGCCGAGCCGTTCGACCCGCAGGCGGGTGCTGACGGTCTCGCCGAACCACAGCCGGGCGCGGTAGCTGACCTCGTGACGTACCCGAGGGGTGCGGCCGAACAGCCACTCCAGGCCGTAGCTGCGCAGCAGTTCGGCCTCCGCCGACTCGACCCAGCGCAGGATCGCGGAGTGGTGCTGGTGGCCCGAGGCGTCGGTGTCGTGCCACTCGACCCGGTGCCGCACGGTCACCTCGGGGGCACTGCGGGGGATGTCCGTAGGGGGCGCGGACAGCGGATCCGGTGCGTTCATCGCTCTTCCTCCAGCCTCTTGACACCCCGGAAGCTATAGCGTGACGATGACGACCGTCAATAGAATGAAATGGAGTGGGGAGGCGGCGCGGACATGAGCCACAGCGACGACGTACCGGGCAGGGCACGGGTCGGCGACACCGACGAACTGACCGCCTACTACGACCGGCTCGGCGAGCACGACGCCGGAGCCCTCTGGACGGTCGCCAACGACATCGAGCCCTGGTACCCGCAGCCGAAGTCGGTCCCGGTGCACTGGTCCTACGAGCGGCTGCGCCCCCTCGTCCTGGAATCCCTCGACCTGGTCAAGGCCGACGACGCGGGCCGCCGGGTCGTCATGCTCGTCAACCCGGGCCGCAAGGACGTCTCCGCCGCCGTCGGCATGCTCTACACCGGACTCCAGATCATGGGCCCCGGCGAATCCATGACCGCACACCGCCACCAGGCCGCAGCCCTGCGCTTCGTCGTCGAGGGCCAGGGCGCCTGGACCGTCGTCGACGGACAGAAACTCGCGGTCGGCCCGGGCGACTTCGCCATCACCCCCAACTGGACCTGGCACGAACACGGCAACGAAGGCACCGACGCCCCCGTCATCTGGCAGGACGGCCTCGACATCCCGCTGGTCAACGCCCACGACGCCGGCTTCTACGAAGTCCACCCCGCCCTCCACCAGGAACCCGGCAAGATCGTCAACTCCTCGCTGCTCACCCACGGCGCCGGCACCCTGCGCCCCTACGGCTTCGACGACGGCTGGACCAAGCCGTACTCCCCGCTCCTCGCCTACCCCTGGGAGCGGTCCTACGCCGCCCTGCTCGACGCCGCGAAGGCCACCGAAGGCTCCCCGTACGACGGGGTCATGCTGGAGTACAGCAACCCGCTCACCGGCGGCTCCGTCATGCCGACCATGGGCGCCCACCTCCAACTGCTGCGCGCGGGCGAGGCGACGCGGGCCCACCGGCACACCGGCTCCGTCGTCTACAACGTCGCCAAGGGCCGCGGCCACTCCGTCATCGCCGGACGGCGCTTCGACTGGAAACAGGGCGACATCTTCTGCGTACCGTCCTGGGCCTGGCACGAGCACGCCAACGACGACACAGGCGACGACGCGGTCCTCTTCTCCTTCAACGACTTCCCCGTGATGCGCTCCCTCGCCTTCTGGCGCGAGGAGAGCCACCCCGACAACGACGGCCACCAGCCCGCCGCCTGACGCCCCGGGGAGCCACCTCCCCGCCACCGAACCGGCCCTCGAACCAAGGAGTTTGGCCATGCTGCTGGTCAGCTACACCCACGACGGCGACGCCACGCCCCGCCTGGGCGTACGACGCGACGACACCGACCCCGCCGTCATCGACGCCGCCGCCCTCACCGCCGCGCACGGCGCCACGATCCCCGGCCTCGGCAGCGCCCCGGCGAGCGCCCTGGACGTCATCCAGGCAGGCCCCGAAGCCGCCGCCGCCCTGACGGACCTGCTGGCCGGACCCGTCCCCGAAGCTGCCCTGCGCAGCATGGCCGACGTCACCCTCGCGGCCCCGCTGCGCCCCGGCAAGATCGTCGGCGTCGGCCTCAACTACACCGAACACGTCGCCGAGTCGGCCCGCACCCTCGACACCGACAAGGCGCTCCCGCAGCGGCCCGTCCTGTTCAGCAAGCCCGCCACCGCCGTCACGGGGCCGGGCGCGCCCATCCTCCACAACGGCGACCTGACCGCCCAACTCGACTGGGAATGCGAACTCGCCGTCGTCATCGGCAGGACGGCCCGCAAGGTCAGCCCCGAAGACGCCCTTGACCACGTCTTCGGCTACAGCATCGTCAACGACATCAGCGCCCGCGACCAGCGCCGCTCCGGCCAGTGGTTCTACTCCAAGGGCCAGGACTCCTACGCCCCGCTCGGCCCCGCCGTCCGCACCGCGGCGACGGTCCCCGACCCGCACGCGCTCGACCTGTCGCTGCGCGTCAACGGCGAGGTCAAACAGAAGTCCAACACCCGCTACATGCTCTTCCGCATCCCCGAACTCATCGCCGACATCTCCGCGGGCATGACCCTGGAGCCGGGCGACGTCATCGCCACCGGCTCCCCGGCAGGCGTCGGCGCGAGCTTCGTACCGCAGCAGTTCCTCACCCCGGGCGACGTCGTCGAGGCGACCATCGCCACCATCGGCACCCTGCGCAACCCCGTCGTGGACGCCCGGTGACCGGCCGCCCCCGCACCTTCCGCATCGGCCAGATCGTGCCCAGCTCCAACGTCACCATGGAGACCGAGATCCCGGCACTCTTCCGGGCACGCCGGACCGTCGCACCCGAGCGGTTCACCTTCCACTCCAGCCGGATGCGGATGAAAGAGGTACGCCCCGAGGAACTGGCCGCCATGGACGCCGACTCCACCCGCTGCGCCGCCGAACTCTCCGACGCCCGCGTCGACGTGCTCGGCTACGCCTGCCTCGTCGCGATCATGAGCATGGGCCACGGCTACCACCGCACATCCGAGCGCAAGCTCACCGAGGTCACCGCGGACAACGGCGCCCAGGCGCCCGTCGTCACCAGCGCAGGCGCCCTGGTCGGCGCCCTGCACACGATGGGCGCCCGCTCCGTCACCCTGGTCGCGCCGTACCTGCGTCCGCTCACCGACACCGTCGTCGGCTACCTCCGCAAGGAGGGCATCGAGGTCGGCGACCACACCGCGCTGGAAATCCCCGACAACCTCCGCGTCGCCGCACACGACCCGGACGACCTGCTGCCGATCGTCCGTGCCCTGGACCACACCGACGCCGACGCGGTGGTGCTCTCCGCCTGCGTCCAACTCCCGTCCCTGGACGTGGTGGAGCGCGCCGAACAGGAGCTGGGCAAGCCCGTCCTGTCCGCCTCCATCGCCACCGCACACCAGATGATGCGCGCCCTCGGCCTGCCCGCCGTCGCCCCCGGCGCCGGCCACCTGCTCTCCGGCGCCTACGCGCACAGCCCGCTGCACACCGGCTGACCCCGGCCCCCGCACCCCACGGCATCACCGTCCCGCGCCCCGGACACCCCAGAAGGGAGCGCTGCCCGTGCAGCTCTCACCGTCCGCGCACACCGACACGTTCTGCCGCGACCACCTGCCACCCGCCGACGACTGGCCCGCGCTCCGCTTCGACCTCCCCGAACTCCGCTACCCCGAACGCCTCAACTGCGCCGCCGAACTCCTCGACGGCGCCATCCGCCGCTACGGACCCGACCGCCCCTGCCTGCGCACCCCCACCGAGACCTGGAGCTACGGCGACCTGCGGCAGCACACCGACCGCATCGCCCGGCTGCTCACCGATGACCACGGCCTGCAACCCGGCAACCGCGTCCTGCTCCGCGGCCCCAACACCCCCTGGCTCGTTGCCTGTTGGCTGGCGGTCGTCAAAGCGGGCGGTGTGGCCGTCACCACCGTGCCGCTGCTGCGGGCCGGCGAGATCGCCCCGCTGATCGACCTCACCCGCCCCGCCATCGCCCTGTGCGACCACCGCTTCACCGACGCCCTGCACACCGCCGCCGGCGACCGGCTGCCGGTCCTGCCCTACGGCGCGGACCACCCCGACGACCTCACCGTCCGCGCCGCAGCCAAACCCGCCCGCTTCACCGCCGTCGACACCGCGGCCGACGACGTCGTCCTGCTCGGCCCGACCTCGGGCACCACCGGCAGGCCCAAGGCCACCATGCACTTCCACCGCGACGTCCTCGCCATCGCCGACACCTTCTCCCGGCACATCCTGCGCCCGCAGCCCGACGACCTGTTCACCGGCACCCCGCCCCTCGGCTTCACCTTCGGCCTCGGCGCACTCGCCGTCTTCCCCCTACGGGCCGGCGCCGCCGTCCTCCTCCTGGAACGCGCCACCCCCGCCGAACTCGCCGACGCCGCCGCCGCACACGGCGCCACCGTCCTGTTCACCGCCCCCACCGCCTACAAGGCCATCCTCGCCACCGGCCGGGCCGCCGCACTCAAGGGCGTACGGCGCTGCGTATCGGCCGGCGAACACCTGCCGCTCAGCGTCTGGGAGGAATACCGGCGCACCACCGGCATCCGCCTCATCGACGGCATCGGCGGCACCGAAATGCTGCACATCTTCATCAGCGCCGCCGACGACACCATCCGCCCCGGCGCCACCGGCCGCACCGTCCCCGGCTTCCACGCCGCCATCCTCGACGACGACGGCCACCCGGTCCCCGACGGCACCCCCGGCAAACTCGCCGTCCAGGGCCCCACCGGCTGCCGCTACCTCGCCGACGACCGCCAGCGCACCGCCGTCCGCAACGGCTGGAACCTCACCGGCGACACCTACGTACGCGACTCCGACGGCTACTTCTGGTTCCGCGCCCGCGACGACGACATGATCATCTCCGCCGGCTACAACATCGCAGCCCCCGAAGTCGAAGAAGCCCTCCTCACCCACCCCGACGTCACCGAAGCCGCAGTCATCGGCGTACCCGACCCCGCCCGCGGCACCATCGCCAAGGCATACGTCGTCCTCAGACCCGGCGTAAACGGAGACGAGGCCAAGACCACCGAACTCCAGGACTTCGTCCGCCACACCATCGCCCCGTACAAATACCCCCGCGCCGTCGAATTCGTCCCGGAACTGCCGCGCACCGCCACGGGGAAGATCCAGCGACATCGGTTGCGGGCGGGCGAGGGCGGGGTGGACTGAGCGGGGTGGCCCCGACGGTCACCGACTGTCCAGCGCGTGGTTGCCTGTGGCCGCGTTCAGGCGTACCGATGCTGACTTTCCTGATGGGCTGTCATGATCCAGAGTGCGACCGACCACCGCGATTTCTGATCGCCGCCCCTCACACCCGGGCTCAACCTCGTTGAGGGCGACACCCGCACATCGGCGAGGCGACCGGGCAACTGCTCGTGTTGTGGCCGTCTGACGACGCCTTTCGCCGTACGGGTATGCCGTCGATGCGGCGGGTTCCCCGTGCGGGCCATCCGGTGGAGCGTTACGTTGGAAAGGCAGGGCACATAGGCGTCTTGCGGCGGGGCGGCCGGGCACGGCGTGGTGCCGATGCCATCGGGCGTGGCCCGTGCGGTAATCCTCACCGTTTATCCGCGTCCCTCGGAGTGCAAGCCGGGGTGGGAACGCGAGGCACTCAGCCGGCGGACCCGGCGGGGGTGAGCGGGCGGAAGGAGTCTGCCCATGCGTATCGTCGTGGATCTGAATCGTTGTCAGGCGTACGCGCAGTGTGTGTTTCTGGCCCACGAGGTCTTCGCATTGAGGGGCGAGGAGGCACTGTCCTACGAACCCAACCCCGACGACGCGCGGCGCCTGCAGGTGCGGCGAGCCGTGGCGGCCTGCCCGGTCCAGGCGATCGTGATCGACCGCCTGGAGGGTACGGACCGGGGCGCGACGCCATGACCATGGAGGCGACGCTCACGGAGTTGGTGCGCGGCTTCAAGGCCAACGGCCGGATCGCCATCGTGGGCGCCTCCCTGGCGGGACTGCGGGCCGCCGAAGCCCTGCGTGAGGAGGGCTTCAGCGGGCCTTTGACCCTCATCGGGGACGAGGCACAGGAGCCCTACGACCGGCCCCCGCTGTCCAAGCAGGTGCTCAAGGGCTGGGTGCCCGCCGACCACACCAAGCTGCCCCGCCTGCGGGACGTGGATGCCAACTGGCGGCTCGGGGTGGCCGCCACCGGGCTGGACCGGGCCAACATGCAGGTGAACCTGGCCGACGGCGAGCAGATTCCGTTCGACCGGCTGCTGATCGCCACGGGCACCCGCGCACGGCAGTGGCCCAAGCCGGACGAGGCCGCCCTGGAAGGGGTGTTCACGCTGCGCTCGTGTGACGACGCCGCGCGGCTGCGGCAGGCGCTGGCCGCGGGGCCGTCGCGGGTTCTCGTCATCGGCGCCGGGTTCATCGGCTCGGAGGTGGCCTCCGTCTGCCGGGAGCTCGACATCCCGGTGACGGTCGCCGAGCGGGGACCGGCACCGCTGGTCGGCGCGCTCGGCGGGGTGATCGGCACGATCGCCGCGCAGATGCAGCGCGACCACGGTGTGGACCTGCGCTGCGGGGTGGGCGTGACGTCGCTGGAGGGCGACGCGGACGGACACGTGCGGCGCGCCCGGCTCTCGGACGGGACCACCGTCGAGGCCGACGTGGTGCTGGCCTCGCTGGGGGCGATCCGCAACGTGGAATGGCTGGAGGGCTCGGGGCTGGCGGCCGGCTTCTGGGGCGTCGGCTGCGACGCCGGCGGTCGCGTCTTCGACATCAACGGCGTGGCGACCGACAGCTGCTACGTGGCGGGGGACATCGCCAGGGCGCCCCATGTGCTCTACGAGTACGAGTTCCTCGCGATGGAGCACTGGGACAACGCCGTCCTCGGTGCCGGGGTCGTGGCGCACAACATGCTGAGCCTTGAGCCCGACTACTACCCGAATCTGCTGGTTCCGAGTTTCTGGTCCGGTCAGTTCGGCGTCAACATCAAGTCCGTCGGGGTGCCGCCCTTCGGCGACGAGATCGCCTTCACGCAGGGGTCCGTCGCGGAGCGCCGCTTCGTCGCCGCCTACGGGCGTCGGGGGCGCATCGTCGCCGCTGTCGCCTTCGACCAGGGCAAGTGGCTGGAGCACTACGCGCGGTTGATCGAGCGATCGGCTCCGTTCCCGCCCCCGACGGCCGGCTGGGACCTGCCCGGCGAGACACAGCCGATACCGGCCGCGTTCCCGGAACCGGGCGTGCCGACCGCGATGCCCGAGGTGGTCCTGACCGGTCACGACCCGACCGAGCGGAAGGCCGAGTTCCGGCCTCGGGCGCGCTGACGCGCCATCAGATCACGCGTGTCGCCGGACGGCGCAACAGGAGGAGAGATCACCGTGGTTGAGGAAACCCCCTGGCAGCAGGCCCTGCGCTATGCCAACCGCGCCGATCCGTACCCCTTCTACAAGGAACTGCGCAAGACGCCGGTGTCGCGGCAGCCCGACGGCTCCTATGTGGTCAGCACCTACCGGGAGGTCGTCTCGCTTCTCCACGACACCCGCATCAGCTCGGATCCCACGAAGTGCCCCCAGCTGGCCTCGACGATGGAGGGGAGCGGTGAGCCGACTGCGGAGCGCGAGTTCATGGTGCCGGACATCATCTCCTCGGACCCGCCCGAACACGACCGGTACCGACGCCTGATGATGCGGCACTTCTACGGCCCGCCCGACGCACCCGACTGGATCTCCCGCCTGGAGCCCGACATCCGCCGCATCGTCGGCGACCTCCTGGGCAAGCTGCGGGGCAAGACCCGGCTCGACGTCGTCGACGACTTCGCCTACCCCCTGCCGGTGACCCTGATCTCCAAGGTCCTGGGCGTGCCGATGGAATACGAACCGCGCTTCCACGCCTGGATCGAATCGGCCCTGGACTCCTTCGACCTCGGCCCCGAGGCGAGCTCCCCGGAGGCGGAGAGCCGGAAGGCGGAGGGCGACAAGAGTTACCGGGAGTTCCAGCGGCTCCTGTCCCGGCTGATCGACCAGTACGCCCAGGAGCCAGGACCCGGCATGCTCTCGGCGATGGTGCACGACGACAGCCCGGACGGCCCCATGCCCAAGAGCGCCCTCGTCAGCAATGCCATGCTCTTGCTCTTCGCCGGACACGAGACCACGGTCAATCTGATCGCCCACAGCGTGCTCACCCTGCTCAGGCACCCCGACGCGCTGGAGAAGCTGCGCCGCCGGCCCGAGCTGATCGTGCCCGGGGTCGAGGAACTGCTGCGCTACGAGTCCTCGGTCCAGTTCTGGTTCACCCGCTCCGCCCTCGACGACATCGAGATCGCGGGCACCACCATCCCGAAGGGCGCGCCGGTCTTCCTGGCCTACGGTTCGGCGAACCGCGACCCGCAACGGTTCACCCACCCCGACGAGGTCGACCTCGAACGTCCCGACAACCAGCACCTCGGCTACAGCCAGGGCGTCCACTTCTGCTTCGGCGCTCCGCTCGCCCGCCTGGAGGTCCAGGTCGCGGTCGACGAGTTCGTCCGCCGCGTGGAGAACCCCCGACTGGTCGACGACCCGCCGCCGTACCGCCGCAACCAGATCTTCCGTGGTCCGAGCCACCTCCTTGTCGACATCGACGGGGTCCGCGACTGATCCGGCTCAGGCACAGGAGCACCATGCGGGCTTTTCGGCGTGTCGAGTGACCGCGCCCGCCCGAGCTGTGCGAGGTGCCGGTGCCGGTGCTCGGGGCCGGGCAGGTTCTGGTCAAGGTCGCGGGCGCCGGTCCGAGACGGCCTCGCCGCACGCCTCCCACCGTTAACGTCGGCCGTCCCGCGCCCGTGAGCGTGCTCCAGCCTTCGGCGCCGACCTCGCTCGCGATCCTCGCGGGACTCGCCCTTCGTGCCCTCGCAGTCGGGCCTTGCGGAGCGGAGCGGCGGCTGGTGGGCGGCAAGGCCAAGAGGTGACAATTCGGCCGGATTGTGTTGGATCCGGACGGAGGGTCATGAGTCAAGAGCCACCAGCCGCACCGGACGCGCCGCCACCGGACGATGACCACCACCGAGCAGCTGGTCAGGGTGCCACGTCGGCTGAGGACGGCAAGCCGCCGTCAGGACCGTACGTCACCCTCCCCGGTGCCTGGGGAGCGCTGCTCTTCGCGTGCCTGTCCTTCACCCCGTCACTTCTGCCACGCGAAGGGATCCTCCAAGGGGTGATCTCCGGGATCCTCGCCGCGATGGGGTACGGGCTCGGGGTGACCGCCGCGTGGATCTGGCGGGCCTTCGCCGATCGCGGACCGCGAACCGCGCGGCGCCGGTCCTGGCAGGTCTTCTTCGTCGCCGGGGTCGTCCTGCTCGGCACCGCGTTCGGGCTCGGGCAGTACTGGCAGCGCCGGATCCGCCGGCTGCTGGACGTGACGGACCACAGCGTCCCGCAGGCCATCGCCTCGCCCCTGATCGCCGTCCTGCTCGCCTGGATCATCCTGTTGGCCGCCCGCGGGATCCGCCGGGTGTACCGCTGGGTGGCCCGGCTGCTCCGGCGATGGACCGGCGAGCGGGCGGCGAAGGCGATCGGGGGGATCCTCGTGGCCGTCGTGTCCGTCCTGGTCCTCAGTGGTCTGCTCGTCGACGGTCTGGTCGCCGCCGCGAACCAGGCGTTCTCGCTGCGCGACTCGCAGACCGAAGAGGGGGTGCGCCAACCGGCGACCACCCTGCGCTCGGGCGGCCCGGGTTCGTCGCTGCCGTGGGACTCACTGGGCAGGAAAGGGCGCACCTTCGTGGCCGGTGGTCCATCGGCCGACGAGATCGCACGGTTCACCGGCCGCCGGGCGCCCGCTCCCATCCGCTCGTACGCGGGGCTCCAGACAGCGGCCGACACGGAGTCCCGGGCCGCTCGCGCCGTCGCCGACCTGCGCCGCGCCGGCGGATTCCGGCGCCGCAACCTCCTCGTCATGACGACGACCGGCAGCGGCTGGGTCGATCCCGCAGCGGTGGACAGCTTCGAGTACCTTACCGGCGGCGACGCCGCGACCGTGGCACTCCAGTACTCCTACCTGCCCTCGTGGCTGTCGTATCTCGTCGACCGGTCCAAGGCTCAAGAGACGGGCCGCGAGCTCTTCGACGCGGTCTACGACGCCTGGTCGAAGCTTCCCCCTGACACCCGTCCACGGCTGTACGTCGCGGGGGAGAGCCTGGGGTCGTTCGGCGGGGAGACCGCGTTCAGCGGGGAGTACGACCTTCGCAACCGCACCGCGGGCGCGCTCCTCGCGGGTCCGCCCCACTTCAACACCCTGTTCCGGCGCTTCAGCGACCAACGCGAGGCCGGCAGCCCGGAGATCGAGCCCGTCTACAAGAACGGGCGCACCGTGCGCTTCGCCACCGACGCCGGGGCGGACATCCCGCCGTCGGACACGCCGTGGCCGGGCGCGCGGGTGCTGTACCTCCTGCACGCATCCGACCCGATCGTCTGGTGGGGCCCGCATCTGACGTACGACGAGCCGGACTGGATCGGTCAAGCCCCCGGCGACGACGTGCTGGAAAGCATGTTCTGGATTCCGTTCGTGACGTTCTGGCAGGTCACCGCCGACCTTCCGTTCGCCACCGGTGTGCCCGACGGCCACGGCCACACGTACAAGGCCGAGTACGTCGACGGCTGGCACGCCGTCCTGCGGCCTTCCGGCATCACCGGGCAGGACCTCGCCCGCCTCCGGGGCATCGTGTCGCAGGACAGGTGAATGTGTCCGGTGCCGGAAGCGGCGCGGGGACCGGGCGCGGAGCTCACCCGTACGGCCTGGCCCGGACGTTGATCCGCCCCCTGAGCGCACAGGCTGGTGCCACGGGCCGGTGGAGAGGACGAACGTGACATGGGAGGACGACACGGACGGGACGCGACGGGCTCCGACGGGGGCGCGGTCGCACGGCTGCTCGCACGGTGCGCCGTGCTGGCGGCGATCGGCGCCGTGGTCGTGCTGGTGCGCGCGGTGGGATGGGGCGGGCTGCTGATCGTCGGGGCCGAACTCCTCGGGCTGATCGTCTGCGCCGTCGGCGTCTGGTGGTTCCTGGCACACCGCGGCGCGGTGCGGCTGTTCGGAGCGCTCGTCGCGATCACCGCGCCGATCGGTGTCCTGCTGCTTTTCGTGCAGGACGCCCTGTGGCTGACGGCATTGGTCTCAAGCCTGTGCTGGGGTGCGGCGCTGGTCTGCGCTCGGGCGGCGCTGCGCAGGTCGCGTCCGGGACGGTCGGGGCTGGCGACCGCCGCACCTCTGCCGAAGCGACCGGTCCTGATCATGAATCCGATGTCCGGGGGCGGGAAGGTCGGCCGCTTCGGGCTCGTCGAGCGGGCGGAGGAACTCGGCGCGCGGGTGATCCTGCTCGACCCCTCCGTCCGGACCGACGTCGCCGCGCTGGCCCGCGGGGCCGTGGCCGAGGGCGCGGACCTGCTCGGCGTCGCGGGCGGCGACGGCACCCAGGCGCTGGTCGCGGCGGTGGCCGCCGAGCACGACCTGCCGTTCCTCGTGGTCTGTGCCGGCACCCGCAACCACTTCGCCATGGACCTCGGCCTCGACAGGTCCGCCCCGGCCCGCTGCCTCGACGCACTGACCGACGGCGAGGAGCTGCGGGTCGATCTCGGCGACGTCGCGGGCCGGGCCTTCGTCAACACCGTGTCGTTCGGGGTGTACGCGGACGTCGTGCAGCGCCCCGAGTACCGCGACGACAAGGCGGGCACGGCGCTGGGCCTCATGCCGGACCTGTTGGTCGGCGAGGAGGTGCGGCGGCTCGACGCGCGCCTCGACGGCACCGCGCTCGCGTCCCAGCAGGCGCTGCTGATCAGCAACAACCCGTATGCCTCCCCCGATGAGATCAGCAGTGGCGGCCGTCGGACCCGGCTCGACGGCGGTGAGCTGGGCGTGCTGGGGATCCGGGTGGAGGGCGCGGCGCAGGCCGCGGATCTGGCCGTGCGGGGCGCGCAGTCCACGGGCATGACCGTCACGACCGCCCAACGGGTCGAGGTGACATCCGACGCGGACGGGATTCCCGTGGCGGTGGACGGTGAGTCGCTGCGGATGCCCACGCCGGTGGTGTGCTCACTGCGCCCGGGAGCGCTGCGGGTCCTGGTGCCGCGCGGCCGTCCGGGCGCCGTCGCCCCCGCGCCGCCCGTGAACTGGCGGCAACTCATCGACCTCGCGCTCGGCCGCACCGGGCGAACGGCCGGAGGAGAGATCCGCGGTTGACCGGAACGTCACCCCGCCCACCGCATCGGTCCGCCGGACTGTGACCGCGGCCCGGTCCGCTGTCCTCATCGACCTCCATGCGATCGACGGGGCCCGGTACGCGGCCGTGGCCGCCACCCCCACGCCCACGCTGGACCGCGCACTGCGGCGACCGAAGGTGGGCATGTCCGAGCCCGACTGGATGCCGGGGTACCGGAACAGGCTCCAGGTGCCGCCGATCGCCTCGCGCCCCTCCAGCACCGCGAACGACGTGCCCGGACGGCGGGCCTTGAGATGACAGGCCGCGCCGATGCCCGAGATCCCGGCACCGATGATCAATACGTCGACATCCACGGACTGTTGCTGACGGGGGTCTTGATCGTCACGGGCGTCTCCTGATCGCGTTGGTGCGAACCTGTGATGTGCCGTACCCCACCGCGCGGTGGTCGCCGGTGGCTTTCCGGCCGATCTCGACGCACGCGAGCGCGTCTTTGTGTATCTCGTCGGGCCCGTCGGCGAACCGCCACGAGCGGATGGCGGCATAGGCACGGGCGAGCGGAAAGCCCTGCGACATGCCGCCCGCACCGTGCGTCCGCATCGCCCGGTCGAGGATCCACTGGACGGTCGCGGGCGTGGCGATCGTGATCGCCCGGATCTCGGCGTGCGCCCCCCTGTTGCCGACCGTGTCCATCAGCCAGGCGGTCTTGAGCACCAGCAGACGCAGCTGCTCAAGACGCACCCGCGACTCCGCGATCCAGTCGCGGATCACGCCCTGCCGGGCGAGCGGCTTGCCGAAGGCCACCCGTTCATCGGCCCGCGCGCACATCAGCTCGACCGCCCGCTCCGCGACGCCGATGGAGCGCATGCAGTGGCGAATCCGCCCCGGCCCCAGGTGGGCCTGGGCGATCGCGAACCCCGCACCCTCCTCGCCGATCAGGTTGCCGATGGGCACCCGCACGTCGTGGAACTCCAGCTCCGCATGGCCGCCGTGCTCGTGGTCGTCGTACCCGAACAGCTCCGTCCCGCGCCGGATTTCCAGGCCCGGGGTGTCCCGTGGCACCAGGACCACCGACTGCCGGCGGTGCCGGTCGGCCGTGGGGCAGGTCGTGCCCATCACGGCGAAGACCCGCGCGTTGGGGTTCATCGCCCCGGTGGTCCACCACTTGCGGCCGTTGATCACATACTTGTCGCCGTCCCGGACGATCGACGTGGCGATGTCCGTGACGTCCGATGAGGCGACGTCGGGTTCCGTCATCGCGAACGCGGAACGGATCTCGCCGGCCAGCAGCGGGTCCAGCCACTGTCTCTGCTGTGCCTCGGTGCCGAACATGTCGAGCATCTCCATGATGCCGGCGTCCGGCGCCGCGCAGTTGAGTACGGCGGGCGCCAGGCTCAGGGCATGGCCGGTGATCTCGGCGAGCGGGGCGTACTGGAGGTGGGTCAGTCCCGCGCCCTGTCCACCGGGGATGCCGGGCTTGTCCGCGAGGAACAGGTTCCACAGCCCGCGTCGGCGGGCCTCGGTGCGGAGACCGGCGAGCACCGGGACCGAGTCCCAGGCCCAGCGGTTCTTCAGCGCGCCGAGCTGCTCCGCGAACACCGGCTCCGCCGGGTGGATATGACCCCACATCAGGTCGAGCAGGTTCTCGCGGAGAATCTCGGTGCGGGGGTCGAAAGCGAAGTGCATGTTCCGTGTTCCTTCAGTGCGGTGCGTCCGGCGCCCCGCACGGGGTGGACCGCCTTGCCGACGCGTGCGGAGCCGGGCCCGTGGTCTTCCTGCCGACCATGGCTGCTCCTCGATGGTGACCGGCTGTGTCAGTAGCGGCCGTCGGCCAGTGCCGCGGAGACGTTCCGTGCGGCGCTCGCGCCGGTTTCGATGGCGCCGTCGATCCCCCCGACACCTACCGGTGCGATGTCACCGCCCGCGAAGTGGATGCGCCCGTGGGGCTCGCGCAGCTGGGGAACGGCCTGGGTGAGGTCCCCGGGGCGGTGGTGGGCCCACGCTCCCTGGGAGAACTCATCGCCGACCCAGTCGTGTCCTGCCGTCTCCCGTACGTCGATGTCGGGGACGAAGGTCCGCAGCGCGGCCTGCACGGCCTCGCGGTCCTCGGCGTCGATCGCCGAGGCGTCGGATGCGAAGCACACGACGAGCGTGTCGCCTTCGTGCCGGTACTCCACCCTGGCGGTGTTGATGGGGTTCTTGCCGACGGGGGCGAAGGCGCAGAAGGGTTCGATCTCGCCTCTGACCCGCGCCCAGATCTTGGCGTTCCGCATCGGGTGCTTCCGGTCGATCATGGTGCGCGCAGGCTGCGCGATCTCAGGGGTGAGGGTGACGTCGCCCAGGGTGTTGAGCGGTAGGGCGACGACGGCCGCGCGTGCCCGGATCCGCTCGCCCGCGCGGGTGGTGACGGTGACACCGGCGCCGTTGTCCTCGATCGCGCCGACGGGCGTGGACAGACGGAGATCGGCCTTCGATTCGCCCTGAATGGCGTTGATGAGCCTCTTGGTTCCGCCCTTGATCGGCCAGTAGCCGGCGGTTTCCAGGAACGCGCCCCAGTCTCCGAAGGTCGTGGCTGCCCAGAGAAGCATCTGTGCGAGGCCCTGCTCGCTGTAGGAGTGGACCAGTGTGGCCAGCGCCCCGTCGAGTACGTCCCTGTCGTGTGCGGACAGGTTCAGCGCGTCGAGCCGGTCCTCCAGCGTCTCCTGCTCGATCGCGCTGTTGTCGACCGCGGAGATGTCGAACGGCATCGGGAACCGGTTCCGTGCGTCGGCGAAGAACCGGGCCGCGACGGGCCCGGCGGCGTTGTCGTAGTCGATCGGGCTGCCGGAGTGCGTCGTGCCGTCGGCCAGCCAGTACATCTTGTCGATGTCGAGCGGCGCCGCCAACGGGATGTTGTGGCGCCGGAGTTCGCTCCAGACGTGCGGCTGGGTCCAGTGCACGTACGTGCCGCCCCATTCCACCCGGCGTCCGAAGGCTTCGCCCGAGTAGGCCCGGCCACCGACCCGGTCCCGCGCTTCGAGGAGCACCACCGAGTGGCCCTTGACGCTGAGGTCCCGTGCCGCGGTGATTCCGGCGAAGCCGGCGCCGATCACCAAGACGTCACAGCAGCCGTTGGGCATGAAGCTCTCCGCTCTGTTGTCCGCGCTGTGCGGGCGCGGCGACATCGTGTCGCGCCCGCCGCTCCGCGAACGCAAGACTCAATCTCGAATCGATTTTGAGTTTATGGTGTCGTCCCACCCTGTCAACTTTGATCGGCGCGGAAGTTGAATAAGTGGCTTGATACGATCTCGAATCGTGATCGAGAAAAATCCGACAACCCAGGCGACGGCTCGCCCGGCGGTACAGCGCCGCGGGGTGGAGCGGAGACGAGCCATCCTCGACGCCGCCGAGGCGCTGCTCGGTGAAGAGGGATACGAGGCCACCACGCTCAAGGCGATCGGCGAGCGGGCAGGCATCCCGATCGCTTCCGTCTACCACTACTTCTCCGACCGGTACCAGGTCGAGGCCGAACTCCTGCGGAACCACGTACACGAGCTGGACGCAGGCATCGCCGCCGCGCTGGCCAACCCCGAACTGCACACGCTGCGCGATGCCACCGACGCCGTCATCGCCCCCCTGCTCGACTACTTCCGTCGGCACCCGAGCTGCACCGAGCTGTGGTTCTCGGGACGCAGCGCGACGGTCGGCGAACTGGTCCGCACATTCGACGAGCGTCAGGCCGAGCAGCTCTGGCGCCTCCTCGTCGAGCGCAACCTCGTACGTGCCGACACCCCCCAACTCGTCCTGCAACTCGCCTTCGAGGTCGGCAACCGCCTCCTGGACGTCGCGTTCCGGCGCTCCGCGAAGGGCGACGACGCCACGATCGCCGAAGCGCGGCGTTTCGTGAGCGCCTACCTGGAGACCTATGCCTCTCCAGGGCCGCAGCCCCGCGACTGACGCCGCGACGCTCCGCGAAACGGCCGACAGGCCACCGGTCGGCGCAACAGGGCGCCCCACCACACCTGTTGGCGCAACCGGGCCTTGAGGGGCTTGCCGCCCCGGCCCGCGACGAGGACGGCTCCGACCTGCGGGCCTTCGGCATACGGCCGGTAGACGAGCCGGTGCTCGCCGATCTCCGCGACGGTCCGCGGCTCGCCGAGAAAGGCGAGGAGCGCCGCGTCCCGTTTCTCGACCACCCCGGTGAAAGCGTCGAGCCGACGCCGGAACTCCGCGACGCCGTCGATCACACCGTTCTGGTGGGACGTGCCGTACCAGCGGGCGTCGATCTCCCGGCACCGGCGCATGGACGCCTCGAACTCCCCGAGGCTGCTGTCGACATCGCCGTGGTAGGGACCGAACGACGTCAGGTCGATGTCCGCCACGAACAGGAAGTCGTCCGGCTCGATCAGGAAGCCGCTGTGGCCCGCGGTATGCCCACCGAGCCACCGAACGCCTCCCCCAGAAAGGCTCGGCCACCGGCCCTGTCGCGCGCTTCGAGCTGTACCACCGAGTGGCCCGCGACGCTGAGATCCCGAGCGGCAACCACACCGGCGAAGCCGGCACCGATCACGGCAACCCTTCCGTATCGGTTCGGGCGCCGCTGACCAGGGGTGGGGCGGCCGGTGCGTACCGATCGCAGGAATTGACGGTGCATTGGCCGCGCTCTAAACTCGAACTCGATTCGAGATCGGAAACCTGTCACGCCGACATCGGAGCGGAACCTCCGCTGCGAGCTGTCTTCGAGCTGTCTTCGAGCTGTCTTCAGGCTCTCTCCGAGCTGCCTTCGGCTCTCCGGCCTGCGCAGAACGTGATCGCGCTGGGGCTTGCCGTGACTGAATCCGCCGACGCGGGCAGGGCCTCATGACGTCGCCATCACCGAGGAGGGGTGAGATGAGCACCGCTGGAGTACCCGCGCCGCCTCCGCCACCTCGTGCGCCTCACCGAAGGAACCGTGCACTTCACCGAGCGACTGAGGGAACGCCTCGGAACCGACCGCCCGTACGGGCCCACGGGAGACAACGCCGCCGCCTTCGCGGGGCAGCTCCGCAAGGTGCGCCGAAGAGCGCGGACTCCGCAAGACGGGGGAGCCGAAGCGGAGTTCGGCGATGCCCGCGCCCCCGGCCAGTCGGCATCGTTCACGGGCGGTTTCGTCCAGCGTGCCGGGGGACTTTCGAACCTCCGGAAAACCCGCGCTCGGTATGCGCGCGGTGCTCCTTCGGTCCAGTGCGAGTGCGCTCGCGCGGGCCGCCGTACCAGCGGAGGAACCCGGCAGAAATACCCCGCGGCCCTGGCACCTGCGGCCCCGTCATCAGCACAGCGTGCTCCGCGGGTGTCCGTCCTGGCCGCTGATCGACGGCTGCGCGACGACCGCAATTCACCGCGGGACCGTCCCGGAAAACGAAATGAGCAAGAATGGCTACCAACATCGAGCGTGACGTTGCGGTAATCGGCAACGGCCTGATGGGCTCCTCGATCGCCCGCGCCCTGGCACAGGCCGGCTGGGCGGTCACGGCGTACGACCCGGACACGGCACGCGCGCAGAGCCTGGCCGCCGAACTGCCGGGCATTCAGGCCGAGGTGGAACTCGACGCGGCGGTCGCGTCCGCCCGCCTGATCCTGACCTGCGCTCCGGCATACGGACCGGTGCTCCAGAGCTTGGAGAGCATCAAGGACTGGACCGGCAAGACGCTCCTCAACATGGGCACGAGCTCGACGGAGGAGGCGGCGACCGCCGGGTCGTGGGCCGCGGAGAAGAGCGTTCCCTACCTGGACGCCGCGATCCTCTGCTTCCCCCAGGACATGGGCACCGAGCGCGGCTACGTCCTCTTCTCGGGGAACGCCGAAGCCTGGGCGCGGCACGAGAAGCTGCTGGGCGCACTCGGTCCGGCCATGCGCTTCGTCTCTGAGCAGGTGCAGGCCGCGAGCGCGGTCGACCTCACGATCGTCGGCGGTGTGTACGTCGCCGCGCTGGCCGCCTACGTCGACGCCGTGACCTACGCCAAGAGCCAGGGAGTCCCGGGCGAGGTACTCAGCGAGGCCACCGACAAGGTCCTGGTGGCGCTGAAGAACGGCACCAGCGAAGCCGTGGCGGCCATCGGCAGCGGCGATTTCACGACGGATCAGGCCACGCTTGAGGTGTTCACGCACGGAGGCGAGACCTGCCTCGACGGCATGAGGCGCGCCGGCTTCGCCGCGAACGTGCTCGAAGCCGCGGTGGGCAATCTCCGGGCAGCCGAAGCCGCAGATCTGGGGAAGTCGAGCTTCTACGCCCTCGCACAGGTCGCCGCCGGCAACTCCGCCGACCGGCAGGGCTAGCGGGGGAGCGGTTCCAGCGGAAACACCCTGGAAGGGCGGCGGTTGGCGAACTGCCGCCCTTCCGCCGGTCTGCCGGGGTGCGTCGTCGGTGTCGTCCGCAAGTGCGAGGTCAGCCCCGCAAGTCGATCACCACCGGATGCGCCACCTGTCGTTGACTGCGCAGACCTCGCCTTGGACGCGCCACGGATCGCCGACGCCGTCGCCCGGCCCGCCTTCACTCATGACCCCGACGATCCGCTCGTGCGCGTGACACTCGCCGCGTCGCGCGCCCTGGAGACCGTGGCCGACGTCCTGGAACCGCCGTCGGACCAGGGACCTGGCTGGACACCCCGGGAAACACGGAGCCGCTGGATGACCCGGCACACGGTCGCCGGTGAAATCCTGAACAGCGGCGCCAGCTGCCGCATGCTGACTTGCCGGAGGGGGAGGGGCGGATCGGTGAGGGTGCGGATCTCTGATGTTCTCGGTCGCACGGTGGATTGGGGGGGGCTGGGTAGAAGGGGATTTCGGATGCCGCAGGCAGGGTGATGCTCCGCAGATCGCGTTCGCCGGGACGCCGGACGGGGCAGGTGCTGTGGATCTCCTCCCGGGCGCCCAGTTTTGAGCAGCGCTTCAGCTGAGGGGAAGCCAATCTGGGGGCAGACCGCGTGGAGAGCGTCGAGCCGACCCGGGAGGGACCATGTTTCGCCTCGTTACCAGGGCACGCCGAACGCCGAGCCTCGACCGAGCCGCCCCATCGCCCGTCGGCGGCCCTTTGACCGAGGTCTCGGCCGACCGCCTGCGTGCTCTGGGCACGGGGGCCTTTGCCGAGTTGCAACGCGCCGATGCCAAGGCGGCGACGCTCGGCGCCACGGCCGGGGCCGGTCTGGGTGCGGACTTCACGATGGTGACTGCGTTCGCCAAGACCATGCCGCTATGGGGAATGGTCGGAGCCGGGTGCGCGAGTGCCTGCTTTGCGCTGTCGATCCTGCAGTGCCTCTCGGCCATGCGTCCTTCGCTCCGGCCCGGGGATCGCCGACGACCGGACTGCTACCTCGATTGTGCGGAAGCCACCGCGGATGAACTGCTGGCCGCTGTCGTCAGGCTCTCCGCGTGGGAGGTGGCCCGTGCTGAAAGCCGGTGCGTGACGGAGCTTTCGACCCTCGCGCAAGCCAAGTTCAAGATGCTGCGACGGGCAACCCTTCTCTCACAGTTGGCCTTGGCCGCGACCTGTCTCAGTGCCGTGTGCGTGCTCCTCAGCTCTCTCACCGGTACGTGAGAACGCCGAATATGCTGGTGCTTTGACGGCCCGTTGAGATATGGGCGCGGGCGGGGGCCAAGTGCCTCATGTCTCATTTCCCGGGGAGGGCGCGTTGTATCAGTCCCATCAGGCGTTGCTTGGTGAAGAAATGTGGGCCGCCCTGAAGAGCCTCGCCCCGGAAAGAACCCGCGAGACGCGCAGCCTGCTCCTGCGCCAAGGTGACCCCGCCACCCACGTTCTCCTGCTGTGCCATGGATCCGCCGCGGTCACGCGCCGTGATGGGAGTGGTCAACGGACGCTGCTTGCTGTGAGAGGCGCCGGCGAACTGCTGGGTGAGTTGTCGTTGCTCGACGGCGGAGTCCGCAGTGCCACGGTCATCGCGGCCGAGCCCTGCCGGGTGCGTACGGTGCCCGCGTCCGACTTCGCCTCGTTCGTCAGCGACCACGGAATTCTGCACACGCTGATGCGGCACGCGGTGGGGCGCATCAGGGAAGGGGACGAGATCCGCCAGGAGTTGGCCACGGCTCCCGCCGCCGCTCGTCTTGCCGCTGCCCTCCTCCGCCTGGCCGCGGTCTCAGGTGAATCGCCGACCGGCTCCGTTTATATCCGGCTTCCTCAGGAAGAGCTCGCCCAACTGATCGGTGCGTCACGTAACTCTGTGGTTCAGCATCTCTCGCCTTGGCGGGCCGAAGGGTGGATCCGTTCCGCAACCGGCGGAGGGCTGATGATCGAGGACCTCGGAAGGCTGCGGCAGATCGCCGAAAGCCGGTGAGACGTCCGGCAGGCCGATGAGACCCACGTCATCCGCGGAGTGCCCAATCCTGGGCAGCGCGATGCCGACGGGGCGCGCATCATCGTCATCCGACAACCACCTAACGCATCATCGCCGGAAGGACGTGTACACATGGCGGCCCAACTTCAGGACGACGTAAGGGATATCCCCGATTACCAGGCCCTCGTCGTGTTCGACATGAAGGGATACAGCAAGGTTCCCTCCCCCTACATGCAGAGCACCCGCGACGAGTTCGACAACATGCTGGCCACGGCCTTCGTGGAGAGCGGCCTCGGAGACGAATGGCAGCACTGCGCGTACTGGAACGACAGGGGCGACGGCTGCATTCTGGCGATGCCGATCCGCCGGATGTGGCGACTCGTGGAGCCGCTGCCCGAAATCCTCGACGGCGTACTGGCCCGCTACGACCGGGAACGGTTCGCCTCGATGCCGGAGATACGGGTCCGGATGAGCGTGCACCTCGGTCCGGTGTCCGAGAGCTACCGGGGCGATCCGATCAACGACGCCTGCCGGCTGATCGACAGTGACGCGGCGCGTGACGCGGTGGCCAAGGCCGAGCAACTCGGCTCCTACGTCGCGTTGGTGATCTCCGAAGCGGTATTCCAGGCCGTCGTACGGGCACGTCGGACGACCCGGCTGACGGAGCTCGACTTCCTTCCTACGCGTGCGGAAGTGAAAGACAAATACTCCGAACCTGCGTGGGTTCATGTGCCCCGGCGCAGCCCGTCCGCTCTCAGCGCCCCGGCCGAAAGCCCGGCCGCGCAAGACACGCAGCCGGCGCAGGGAGCCGCCGTCACACCGGGTGGGCCGCCCGCCTCGACAGCCCCTCGCACCAACACCATCGACACCGTGAACAACTACTTCGATGCGCCCCAGGGACCTTTGACCTTCACGCAGGACTTCCGGCGGACCGGCCGGTGAGTGGCCGAGACCCCGATCTGCGTTCTGAGGAGGACGAGTAAACGTGAACGAGCCCGTGACCAACGGCATCGAGGGCGAGGATCCCGCAGCAGACGGTGCGCAGCCCTCCGATGGCCCGGAGAACACGCCACCGCAGCCGCTCAACCCGATGCAGCCGGAAGCCAAGCCGCCGTGGCCGGACCGGGCGAGGACAGCGAGCGTGCCCACGACCACGGACGGCGACACCGATGGCACAGCGGGTCGCGAGCCATGGCGGACGCTGCCCCAGGAACCGCGTGCGGACGTGACCGATCCGGTGGGCCCCGGGCAGCAACCGCAGCAGCCTGAGACGAAGCCGTATGTGCCGATCGCCGCACTCACCCACCCCGGCCATCTGCCCTCGATCGACTCCGTCGCCAACCTGTTCGCGGGCCCCACCGGGCCTGTGACCATCCAGCAGACCCATGAGGTCCGTACCGCGGATCTATTGGAAACCGTGGTCGTTCCTCGCGAACAGGTCCTCGCCGACGCTTCCTATGTCGAGGCGGGAGAGTGGCAGGAGGCCCGGCGGCGCGGGGCGAAGGCGCTCGATGCGGCGTCCGTTGTCTTCTTCGTGGTGCCGCGCCGGTACGGAGGAACGACCTTCTCCCTGCGGCTGCTCGCAGAAGAGACCGGTCCGGCGGTGGCCCTCCAAGTGGTGGAGCCGAGCTGGGACCGTCCGCTGGTGAGCAGGCTTCCTGTACAGGCCGACGCGGCCTACCTGCTCGACCTCCGGGATCCGGAGCGGGACCGCATCGACAGGGCATTCCTGACCGGTCTCAGCCAACACGCGGACAGCCTGAAGAAGGTCGGATCGCACCTCGTCATCACCATCACGCCCGAACTCTGGTCCTTCGTCGCGGGCCAACTGCCCGCCGACCTTGAGGTGGTGCGGCTGAGCAGTCACCCGAAGGCCGACCAGGTGGTACAGCGGCACGTGACGGCCCGCGGACGTGCGGACCTGATGCGGTACCTGAACGACCCGCAGGTACAGGACGGCATAACCGGCTGGAATCCGGCCCGTGCCGTATGGCTGGTCGACGAGATGATCGCCCTCGTCGAAGCGGACGCCCGGACCATCGCGGAGGAGGGAGCCGACCCCGCGCAGCGCGAGGACCACCTGCTTACGGCTGCCCGCGAACTGGCCGAGGGCTGGACAGACGTCCTGAACAACCGCTTCGCCGACAACGGCCAGGCGGCCACGCGGGTACCGGAGGCAGCCCACGGCCACACCGAACCGCTCGATATCGACGACCGCTGCCTGTCCCTGGCCCTCGCCGTCCGCGGCTCCGGGCCCGTCACGCAGATCCAGGCGGACGCCGAGCGCCTGGTCGGCCTGCTCGCCGGCGGGAACGCACCGAGCGGCGGGAAGAACGGCGAACGGAAAGGGGCCGAGGATCTCAGGAAGATCCTCGGTGGTGTCGGATTGCGTACCCGCTTTCAAGGCATTGGGGCAGAAGTCCGCTTCGGCGACGCGAAGTTCGTCTCACCCAAGTACGGGGACGCCCTGCTGGCCTACGTCTGGGACCAGTACCACCCGCTGCACGAGCGGCTCGTCGGCTGGATGATGTCCTGCGGAGGCCAGGACGGAAGGCAGGCCCACGACGATCCGGCCGTACGGGCGCTTCTGGGGGTCCTCACCTACCACCAGGACGACTCACAGCTCGCGGAGATCCGTAAGCAGGGCGCGGCCCAGGGGAAGCGTGCGGTCGCGGCTGCCGTCCTGGCGGGAGCGGCACGGGACGAGCATCTGGGCCGACGAGCCCGCCAGTTGCTGTACTCCTGGGCCGATCACCACACGGATACGCAGCGACTGGTGGTCGCCGTGTGCCGTGAACTCATCGGCGACCAGCCCCTTCCCGCACTGACGCGGCTGCGCCGGGTGGCGGACAACATCGGCGACGGGGACGAAGCCCGCAAGGTTTCTGCCGAAGTCTTGGGCGCCTTCCGGGAAATCGTCGGCAACGCGGAACTGACGGAATGGTTCGCCACGACGGTTGCCGATTGGCAGAAGCAGGCAGGAGAGGAAAGCTCACACGCCGTGAGCCTGGGAACACTGGCCCTGATGTCGGTCGATGTGGAGGGTCGGCCCTGGCTCCTGGCCGCCCCCTCGCCCACACTTGACGTGGCACTCGCGCTACGCGGGCTCTTCGTCGACCTGGACCGCAACGCGGGGGTGATCGAGGAGATCGCCCGTTGGACGCGGGCCGACGGTGGCGCGATGCGGGAACAGGCCCTCGCCCTGGTTCAGGAGGCCGTCACCCAGCGGGTCGGGTTCCGGGCATTGGCCCGGCTGATCGATGAATTGGGCAAGGACCGCACGGCGGACGGCAGCAGCACCGGAAGCCGGATGGCGGACATCCTTGGGGACGACCCGGATATCGGGGGCTTCGACCTGGGGGCGTCCCCGGCGTGAGGCTCCGTTTCCGCCGCCCGCCCGCGTACACCGAGCTCACCTTCACCGAGCCTAGGTCCCTGCGCAGCGGCACCCCCGGTATCTGCTTCACGGCGGTATTTTCCGCACGATGGTCCCTGGGCGGCAGCGACCATCACACCCCCGAGGCTCTGGTGATCGACGCACTCGTCCGGCTCGCCGGCTCGATCACCGGGAACTGGGAGGCACTCGACGTGCGCGGCGCCGAAGACGCGCTCAACGCAGCGCTCGGCAGGACCGGTCCGATCCCGGACCTGCCGGGCTCGGCGCTCTCCGCACGGGTGCGCTTGTCGCTCAGCGCCCAGGCACGGTGTGATGCCGAGCAGTACCGGGAGGACAGAGACAGGGTGGCCCGGCTGCGGTACCTCAAAAGGCACCTTTACAGTGACCCGGAGATGGTGCTCCTGGACCACCTGGAGAGACACCCTCAGGACGTGAAAACGGTCGATATCAAGGACTTCCAACGCCTGTCCCGGAGCCTGCGGGTGGGAGGGCAATGGTGGTACCCGCTGCTGGACTGCCTGGAAACGCTCACGGCCGAGGCACCCACGCGGCACGGAGACCTCCTGGCAATGAAGTTGTTGTTGCGGGCGTTCAAGGACACGATTCCTGAGCTCATCGAGAAGCACGACCTCCAGGGCCTGGCCGACCTGTTGCTGGAAGACTCCGGAACAGAGGTCACTTAGCGAGCCCGCAGCAGGCATAGACGCTCGGTGTGGGAACGACGCACCGGACCGGTGAGGGCCCGCCCGGGAAGCGCCCCCTGCGTGCGACGGTTCCCGGGAAGAGGCCGGTGCCTCAGTGCCGCCCGGCTCCGGCGAAGACGCGCGTACCGCTCCAGCCCGTCCTTGTCCCGCCCGCGCCGCGCGCTATGCGCCGTCGCCGGATGGCGCGGGCGTCGGCGCGGGAACGCGGGTGAGGTGGAAGATGAAGTCCTCGGGGTCGCCCTTCTTGTCCATCACGCACAGCAGGACGTCGTCGGTGAGCCGGCGGAAATGGTCGATGATGGGCAGCTGGTCGTAGACCATCGCCGCGGACTGCTTGCCGCGGTGGACGACCTCACGGAGCGTCGCCAGGCCCATCTCTTCGTTCGAGTAGACCGTCCCCTCCTCGTCGCGGCACAGCAGCGGCTGCACGTGATCGGCATCGACGAACCGCTTGCCGTACCACCGCATCTCGGCCAGCAGCGCGGCGTTCGTGCTGGTGCGCTCGAAACTGCCGCCTCGCCAGGTGCCGATGAGGAGATCGGTGCCGACCGGTTCGAGCCGGTCGAAGAGCTCCGTCAGCTTCGTGCGGTCGTACTCGCCTCCGGACGCGATGGTGTCCAGAACTTCCTGCTCGATGTGCTCGACGTGCTCGATGCTCATGGGCGGGTTCTTCCTCGGTTCGGGGACGGGCGGTGGGCGCCGGATGTGCGCGATGCTGCCCTGTAGCGGAGCGGCGGCAGCTTGACCTGGGCGTACGGGGTCGAAACGGTGGTACATCCGCGCATGCCAGAGCACCACCCGCTCCAGCGCCACCGCGGAACCGTACCCGGCGGCGGTGAGCGGAGCCAGAGCGCGTCGGCAGTCTTCGAGCCCGGTCTCGGCACGCCGGTACGCCTCCTGCTCGCTCAGGCCGATGGTGAGTGCGTCGGTCTTACCCTCGGCCTGTTCCCTGTGGTGGCCACGCAGATCGTTGAGCAGGCGAATCGCGATCGCGGCCTGTCGCAGCGCGCCGCGCAGCACGGGGAGGCGCCGGGTCAGATCCGGCTCGTCCATCAGGGCCCACAGGGCGGTGACCTGCTGTTCGACGCCGATGGTCCAGGCGCCGTGCCGTAGGTAGTCGGTGAGTTGGGACTCTCGGCTGCCGGCGGCCGCCGTCGGCCGGGCCGCCTCGCGTTCGCGCCGCATGCCGATGAGCGTGTGATGCATGCTTTCCCGCCAGACGGCGAGGAGTTCGGGCCGACCGTCGCGGTCCAGGCCCCCGGCGATATCCACCAGAGCGCACGCGACGGGATCACCGCCGCTGTGGCCGTGCCCCGCGAGGACGCGGTGCCAGGTCCGGATGCGGGCCTGGGGCTCGTCCGGGCCCGCGGAGTCCGGCGCTCGCGGTACCTCCGAAGTCTCCGGCGCGTCCAGGACGTTGTCGATCGCCATCAGCCAGAGGGTGAGCCGGGACACCTGGTAGCAGGTCTCCGCAGGCAACCACGGTGTGAAGAACGCCGTTTGAAGGCACATCAGGGGCACGAGTGCGGGGTCCACGGGCAGCCCGAGCTCTTTGAGCCAGATCTCCAGTCGCGGCATATTCTGCAAAGCGGCAGAGCATGCATCCGCTATGGAGATGATCTCTTGGGGAGGGTGGCCGACGGGTAACGAGGTGTCCACGCCGTCAGGTTACGCCCCGCGCCCTCGCCTGCGGCCGGGCATCCCCGTACTGCGGCACACAACCGCAGGTCACGGCCGCCAGGACCGGTGCGTACGCCCGCGGCCCGCCCGCCTCGCCGGCACCTGGCAGGGGGACGGCGCGCCGGGCCGTCGGCCACATCGATGAGCCACGCAGACGCAGCGGGCGGCACGGGCGGAATCACCGGAACCAGGAGGAGCAGAGGCCGGATGGCAACAGACCGTGGGGCACCGCCCTTACCGGACGCGGACATACCGCCCACGCTCGCACCCCGTGTCGGACGTGCGGTCGACCTCGCCACCGGACATGCGCTCGCCACCCAGCGCGACAACGGCTCATGGCTGGCCACCCCCGCCCCTCGCATCACCGAGACCGCGCTGTGCACACTGGCCCTGGCCCGCTCATCACACCCCGGCGCCGCCCGAGCAGCCGGGCGCGGCAGGGCCTGGCTCGCGGACGGCGCCGCCCCGCAGAACCACCACCCGGTGGCGCACGCCGTGGAGACCGCGCTGCTGTCCCTGGCCCTGGACACCGGCGGCCCCGTCGACGTGAGCCACCCCTCCTTCGCGGACCGGGCACTGTCGGCCCGTGCCCGGCTCCTCCAGGCCATCGCCCTGCACACCGGCCGGGCGATCCGCAGCGACACCACAGCCGAAGCGCTGCGCACCCTGCTGGCCACCGCGGTCGCAGCCGGAAGACAGCTCAAGCGCTGGACACAGGTGGAACTCTGGTCCACACACGTGCTGGTGGAGACCCACTTCGGCGACCGGACAGCCGCCCGGCGCACCGCTCGCAGGATCGCCGACCAGCAATCCCCCTCGGGCGACTTCTTCGCCAACCCCGTCACCACCGCTCTCGCGGCGCTCGCGCTCCAGGCCGTCGACCCCGGCATGCCCGCCGCCCGCCGCTGCACGGAGTACCTGCTCAGCAGCCAACTCCCGGACGGCACCTGGCGTTTCTCCACCAGCGATGTCTGGGACACCACCTTGACCGTACGCTCCTTCCGCGACGCGGCTGCCTTCGGCCGGCACGGGCTGCCTGCCGCCGTCACGTTCCTGGTCGCGGCACAGAACCCGGACGGCGGCTGGCCCTACCGCTCGGGTGTCGAGTCCGACAACGACACCACCGCGGCGGCCCTGATCGCGCTGAGCGGCGTCAGCGGCGCACCCGGCGCGACGATACGGGCCGGGCTGCGTCACCTGGCCCGCCAGCAGACGGCCGACGGGCTCTGGCGGACCTGGCAGTCCGCGCAGGACCCGCCGGTGGACGACGTGATCGCCCATGTCGTCACCGCACTGGACCGCCACCGCGGGCACCACCGCGTTCAGCTGGCCACGGCGCGCAACTGGCTCGCCGAACGCCTCGTCGAGCGGGGCCGCTGGCACGCCGGGTGGTACCAGGGCCTGCCGTACGCCACCGCCGAGGTCCTGCCCGCCCTCGCCCCCGCAGCGCGCCAAGGCGGCCATCCCGCCGCCCGCGCCTTGGCCGAAACCCGTAATTCTGACGGCGGTTGGCCCGTCGAGGCGGGCGGCCCGAGCACCCCCGCCGCCACCGGCCTGGCGCTCGCCGCCCTCGAACGGGGCGGCCTGCTCGCCGAGACGTGCGAGGCAGACGGGAAGAGCTGGGTGTCAGGGCTCGATTACCTCGTGCAGACCCAGCGCGAGGACGGCACCTGGCCGGGCGTACCCCTCATGTACGGTCCGCGACCGCTCCTCACCCACAGCCCCACCCACACCCACGCGTTCACCGTCGACGGCCTCTTCGCCGGGCAACGCCGGCTCCTCCGCAGCGCTGCGGAGAGGGACGGGGCGGCATGAGGAGAGACGGCGCACCGCTGACCGGCGGCCAGGGGTGCCCCTGCGCCGACGCTCCTGTCCACGCCCCCGTCGCCCCCGGCCGCGTGCCGTTGGCCGGTCACGCCCCACGGATGCAACGGGACGCCCTGCGCTTCGTCAGCGGGCTGCGGTACCACGGACCGATGACGAAGATCTACATCGGCCCGCGACCGGTCCACTTCGTCAACACCCCGGATCTTGTACGGGAGTTGCTGACCACGCACGCTCGCTCCTTCGGCAAGGGCGCGATGTTTGACGCCCTGCGCGTCCCTCTGGGCGACGGGCTGATCACCGCCGCAGGCGACCGTCACCTGTGCCACCGCCGTCTGATGCAACCCGCCTTCCACCACGACCGGATCGCCCGCTACGCCCGCGTCATGTCCGAACGGTCCCTGACGCGGGCCGCCGCCTGGGAGCCCGGCACCACCCTCGATCTGGTGCCGGAGATCCACCGCCTGACCCTCGACATCCTGCTGCGCACCCTCTTCGCTGAACCTCACGACCCCGAGCTGCGCGCCGCCGTCAAGGGCTGGCTGTCCGTCAAATACCACTCCATGCGACTGGCCCTGTCCCCACTGCACGCCTGGGCGGAACGCCTCCCGCTGGTGCCGGGGTGGCGCCCGCCGGATCCAGGACCGCTGCGGCGGCTGGTGGCCGTCCAGCGTCGGATCATCGAGACCTACCGCGCCGACGGCCGGGACCGCGGCGATCTCCTGTCGATGCTCCTGCTGACCGGCGGCCCGCAAGGCTCCCTGACCGACGCCGAAGTGACCGACGAACTGATCACCCTCTTCCTGGCCGGCACCGGCACCGTCAGCGCGTCCTTGGCCTGGACCCTGTACGAGATCTCCCGCCGCCCCGAGGTCCAACGGCGGCTCCACGACGAACTCGACACCGTTCTCGCCGGACGGCCCCCCGGCTTCGATGACCTGCCCGCGCTGGTCTACACGCGACAGGTGCTGGCCGAGACGCTGCGGCTGCACCCGCCCTCGTGGCTGCTGATGCGCCGCGCGGCCCAGCAGGTCACCCTCGGCGGCGTACCGCTCCCGCCGGGCACCGAGGTCTTCTTCAGCCCGTACGCCCTGCACCGCGACCCGCAACTGTACGAGAACCCGGAGCATTTCGACCCCGAGCGCTGGCCGTCCGACACCGCCGCGAAGGCGCCGCGCCACACTTACCTGCCGTTCGGAGCGGGCAGCCGACTGTGCATCGGCGAGGACTTCGCCTGGACCGAACTGACCCTGGCAGTCGCCGCGTTCACCGCTCAGCGGCGCCTGACGCCGGCCGACACCACTCCCGTACGGCCCCTGGTCGGCACCGTCCTGCGCCCGGACCGGCTGCCGCTCACCTCACACCCTCGCCCGAACTGACCCCCTCCCTTCCCCTTCCCTCCCGTTGCCAAGGAGCCGCACATGCCAGCGCACGCACAGCCATCGGGCGACCCGGCTGCGCACCCCGGCCGGCTGCGGGACCGCGTGGCCCTGGTGACCGGCGGTGCCTCCGGGATCGGCGCGGCCTGTGCCCGGCGACTGGCCGCGGAGGGGGCCGCTGTGGTGGTCGCGGACCTCGACGAGGACGGTGCGGCCCGGGTGGCCCGGCAGCTCACCGCGTCCGGCGGCACCGCCCTGGCCCGCCGGGTCGACGTCACCGACCCGGACAGCGTCGCCCGCGTCGTCGAGGAAGCCGCCGCCCTGCGCGACGGCCTGCACATCGCGGTCAACAGCGCCGGTTTCAACGGGCCCCTCAGCCCTCTGGCCGAACTCCCGCTCGCCGACTTCGACACCGTGATGAGGGTGAACCTGTACGGCGTCTACCACGCGATGCGCTGCGAGCTTCCGGCGATGGCCACCACAGGCGGCGTCATCGTCAACCTCGCCTCCATAGCCGCACATGCGGCCTTCCGCGGCCACGGCCCCTACGCCGCCGCCAAACAGGGTGTCCTCGCCCTCACCCGCACCGCGGCCCGCGAATACGCCGACCACGGCATCCGCGTCCTGTCGGTGTCACCCGGCATCGTCGACACCCCGATGGTCACCGCACTACCTCCCTCATCCACCGACGGCCTCCTCGCCTCCGTCCCTCTACAGCGCACCGCCCAGCCGGCCGAAGTCGCCGCCCTCATCGCCTTCCTGGTGTCCGACGACGCCTCGTACGTGACGGGCAGCGACCATGTGGTCGACGGCGGCTACCTGGCCAAATGACGGTGCGGGCCGCAGGGTGTGCGGTCGTTCTACGGACCCGTACGGAACTCCGCTCGGCTCCCGGCGGATCGAGCGCGGCTCGTCGCGTCCGCACGCTCCACAATTAAGTCAGTCGCTTGACTGGATATCAGGGCGGCGCTTAACTGAGCGAAGTCGGGGGCCGCGTCTACGGAAGCCGTGCAGCGAGTGACACAGATGAGTGGGTGCCCACCGAGGGCCCCGGCCGGGGGAGTTGCCCATGAGCGGCGGTCACCGCGAGACGTCGGTGCGGTGGTGGCGGTGACGGACACCACGACGAGGTCCGCCCGGATCTCCGCGACGCGGGAGCTGCTTCTCTCCGCTGCGGAGCGGCTGTTCGCCGAGCACGGAGTGGCGGCGGTCTCCAACCGGCAGGTCAGCGAGGCCGCAGGACAGGGGAACAACACCGCGGTCGGCTACCACTTCGGCTCCAAGGGCGAACTGGTCAGGGCGATCGTGCGCAAGCACAACGAGCGGATCGAGCAGATGCGCACGGAGATGGTGGAGCGGGCTAGCGGCTCCACCGACGTGCGCGACTGGGTGGCGTGCATGGTGGACCCCTTCGTGCACCACATCGCCGGCCTCGGCGTGCCCTCCTGGTTCGGCCGCTTCTACGCGCAGATCGGGACCGACCCCGTCCACCGGGAGATCATGACGGACGAGTCCCTCCACTCGCCTTCGCTGGTCCGCGCGGTCGAGGGCCTCAACAACTGCCTCTCCGGCCTTCCGCTCGAAGTGCGCATGGAACGCGGTGACATGACCCGGCACCTGGTGGTGCTCGTGGTGGCCGAACGGGAACGCGCGCTCGCCGAGAGCGGTCCCACCGCACGGACCTCCTGGCAGCAGACCGCGACCGGCCTGAACGATGCGATCGCGGGGCTCTGGCTCGCCGCTGTCTCGCAGCGCCCGTGACCGCGACCGAGCCCCGAACCACCGAGCGGTTCCCGTAGCCCCGCAAGGAAATGGATGCCCATGTCCGCCCCGCGCAGCACACCCGCCACCTCCGACCCCAACGCCCCGCAGCACATCCCGTTCGACCCCGACGCCCTGCGGGCGCGCTACCGGGCCGAGCGGGACCGCAGGATCCGGCCGGAGGGCAGCAGGCAGTATCAGCGCCCCGTCGGCCGGTTCGCGTACTACGACGAAGACCCGTACGCCGAGCCGTTGCCCGCCCGCGAGCCGCTCCACGACCGGGTCGACGTCGTCGTCATCGGAGGCGGGTTCGGCGGCCTGCTCGCGGGCGCGCGACTGCGGCAGGCAGGAGTGGACTCGATCCGGGTGATCGAGAAGGGCGGGGACTTCGGCGGCACCTGGTACTGGAACCGCTATCCCGGAATCCACTGCGACATCGAGTCACACATCTACCTGCCACTGCTGGAAGAGGTCGGCTACGTCCCGAAGTGGAAATACGCACCGGGCGAGGAGATCCGGCAGCACGCGAAGGCCATCGCCCGTACCTTCGACCTCTACCGGGACGCCTGCTTCCAGACCCAGGTCACCGAACTGCGCTGGGATGACAACGAGTTCGAGTGGCTGCTGAGCACCGACCGTGACGACCGGATACGGGCGCGGTACGTGGTCACGGCGAGTGGCACGCTGAGCCAGGCGAAGCTCCCCGGCATCCCCGGGATCGAGGCCTTCGAAGGGCACACGTTCCACACCAGCCGCTGGGACTACACCTACACCGGCGGTAGCGCGGACGGGAAGCTGCACAAGCTCGCCGACAAACGCGTCGCGCTCATCGGGACGGGAGCGACGGCGATCCAGTGCGTACCCCATCTCGGCGCCGACGCACAGGAGTTGCTGGTCTTCCAGCGCACCCCCTCATCGGTCGATGTGCGCGGCAACCGCCCCACCGACCCCGACTGGGCCGCATCCCTCACCCCGGGCTGGCAGCAGCGGCGCAGGGACAACTTCCTCTCCCTCGTCACCGGCGGCCCGGCGGACCAGGACCTCGTCGCCGACGGCTGGACCAGCAGCGCCCGCCTGCACCAGAAGCTGATCCCGACCGGCAGCCACCGGGACCTGCCGCCCGAAGAGCGGGAACGCGCCGAGGAATTCGCCGACTTCCGGAAGATGACCGAGATCCGCGCGCGGGTCGACGCCGTCGTCGATGACCCGGAGGTCGCCGAACTGCTCAAGCCCTGGTACCGCTATATGTGCAAGCGGCCCACCTTCAGCGACAGCTACCTCCAGACCTTCAACAGGTCCAACGTCACCCTGATCGACACCGCCGACAGCCACGGCGTGGAGGAGATCACCCGGAACGCCGTCGTGGTCGGGGGCACCGCCTACGAGGCCGACTGCATCATCTTCAGCACCGGCTTCGAGGTCGGCAGGTCAGGGATCACCTCCGGGCGCCTTCCCGTACACGGCAGGGAGGGCATCACCCTCACCGAGGCATGGCAGAACGGCCCCCGAACGCTCCACGGCTTCTACAGCCACGGCTTTCCCAATCTCTTCCAGCTCGGGCCGCTCCAGAACGCCAGCGCCGTCAACTACGTTCACGTTCTCGACGAACAGGCCGTCCACGTCGCCGAAGTGGTGGCCGAGGCTCGCAAGCGCGGCGCCCGGTACGTCGAGCCGACCGCGGAGGCCGAGGACGCGTGGGTCGCGAGAATCCATGAGCACGCCGTGGACGTGTACACCTTCCACGCCGAATGCACTCCCGGCTACTACAACAACGAGGGCATGCCCAGGCAACGCAGCGAGTCCTTCGCCGACGGCCCCGTCGCCTTCCACGCCCTGCTGCGGGAATGGCGCGCCAACGGCGGCATGCGCGAAGTCCTCGTCGGCGCGGGGAAGGAAGGGGCCTGACGATGGCGGGCCCGACGAGGGGGGAGACAGCGGCCGGCCGCCCCAGCCGATACGGCGCGGCCGTGCCCGACCCGGTCTCACACGGCCGCTGGGACGTGCAAAGGCTCCTTGCGCCCAACCCGATGTGGGGCTCGAACGGGATCGCCTTCGGACCCGACGGGCGGCTGTACGCGGCACAGTTCCTGGCCGGCCAGATCAGCGCCGTGGATGTCACCACCGGGGAGACCGAGGTGGTGGTGGCGATGGACGGTCCGGTGCAGTCGCCCGACGACCTCGCCTTCGGCGCTGACGGCTCGATGTACATCGCCGACCTCGTACCGGGGAGAGTGTGGCGCCGCAGCCCGCTCGGCGCCTGGACCCTCGTCTCCGACAAGGTGGAACTGCCGAACGGCATCACGTGCGTCGGCGACCGGCTCTTCGTCAACGAGATGAAGCCGGACGGCCGGCTGCTGGAACTCTTCCCCGACAGCGGCGGCTCACGGGTGCTCACCGATGGACTCGCCCTGGGCAACGCGATGCAACTCGGCCCCGACGGCCACCTGTACTACCCGCACATGGTGACCGGTCAGGTCTGGCGCATCCCGCCCGACGGCACCACGCCCGAACTGGTCGCTGAGGACGTGCACGAACCGGTCGCGGTCCGCTTCGACCAAGGTGGCGTCATGCTCGTCCTGTCCCGGGGGCAGGCCGGCATCGTGACCCGCATCGACCTGCACGGAACGGGCTCCAGGTCCCTGATCACCAGCGGCCTCGCGGGGCTGGACAACGCGGCGTTCGACGCGGAGAACCGCATGTTCGTCTCCAGCTACGCCAGCGGCGGCATCACCGAGCTCGACCCCGACGGCCGGACACGGGAGATCGTCCGCCGCGGACTCGACGGCCCCTTCGGAGTGACCGTCGACCTTGCGGGCACGGTGCACGCGGCCGACCACTACCGGATCGCCGACCCGGAACGCGGTGCCGCGGCGGGGGCCGATGACGGTCCCGCGCACGTCATCCGCCCGTTCACCCACGGCATCACCGCCAAGGACGGCCTTCTGCACGTCACCTCGCAGTACGGCGAAGTACGCACCTGCGATCCGGAACTCGGGACCACCCGCGTCCGCGCGAGCGGACTGCGCCGGCCCATGGGCATCTGCGCGCGGGCGGACGGCGAACTCATCGTCGCCGAGACGGACACAGGACGGGTGCTCACCCTCGACGACGGCGACGCTCTCACCGTGCTCGCCGAAGGGCTGGACCATCCCGTCGACGTGGCCCTCGACGCCGAGGGACGCTGCTACGTGAGCGACGACCACCTCGGGGCCGTGCTCAGGATCGACAACGGGCACGCGGTCGTCGTCGCCGACGGACTCGACGCCCCGCAGGGACTGGCGGTCATCGGCGACGAAGCGTTCACGGTGGAGACCGGATCGCGGAGGCTGCGGTCCATCTCGCTCACCACCGGGGACCGCACCGTCGAAGCCGAGAACCTGGCGGTCGGACGCCCTCCGGGGAGCGCCCCACGCACCCAACCCGCGCTCTTCACCCACGGAATGCCCGGCGTCCCGCTTCCGTTCGCCGGTCTCAGCGCGGCCCCCGACGGTTCCCTTCTCCTCGCCGCGAACGGCGAGGGCACCGTGCTACGCCTGTCGCCCCGGGCCCCGCGGGAGGCCACGCCCGGCGCAGCGCCCACGTCACCCGAGCGCGCACAGAACCGCTCCAACCCCACGAAAGGGAAACGCCCATGACCCCCACCGGTCTGGCAGAACGCAGTGTCGTCGTCACCGGGGCCGCGTCGGGTATCGGCCGGGCCACGGCTCTGAGGTTCGCGGAAGAGGGCGCCAAGGTGCTGATCGCCGACCTCAACAGGACCGGCGCCGATGAGGTCGTACGCGAGATAGAGGAGGCGGGGGGCACCGCCCTCGCCGTCATCGGTGACCTCAGCGACCAGCACGTCGTGGACGCAGTCGTCGAGCAGGCTGTCGCGGCCTTCGGCGGGCTGGACGTCCTGGTGAACAACGCCGGGATCATGGACCGGATGTCCGCCCTGGACGAGACCGGTGACGACGAGTGGGAGCGCGTCATCCGGATCAACCTGACCGCGCCCTTCCTGCTGACACGTGCCGCTCTGCCGCACATGCTCGCCGCCGGACGCGGCTCGGTCCTCTTCACCGCGTCCGAGGCCGGCCTGCGGGGCGGCGCGGCCGGCGCCGCCTACACCGCCGCCAAACACGGCGTCGTCGGCCTCGTCAAAAGCCTCGCCGTCATGCACCGCAAGCGAGGCATCCGCGCCAATGCCATCGCCCCCGGCCCCACAGCGACCAACATCCAGGTCGGTGCGGCCCCGGGGGCCCAGGGCCCGGCCGTCATCGGCGAGTTGATCGGCGCGAACATCGGCAGACTGGGCAGCGCGGAAGAACAGGCCGCCGCTCTCGTCTTCCTGGCCTCCGACGCGGCCACGTTCATCAACGGCGCAATCCTCCCGGTCGACGACGGCTGGGCCGCCGTCTGAAACGGTCCCAGGCCGAGGAACAGGCACGGCACCACGGGCGGCTGCACATCAGCCCGACCGGCACCGCATAGCCGTCCGCGCAGCCACGGATACCGATTGACGCACCGCATCCGCAAAACCCCGCACATCGCCCAGGCTCGCTGCCCTTGGGCAAGCGGCTCCAACCGCCCCACTGTGTGTCCGCCGGCGCCATAAACCACCCGGTGACCATCACAGACTGTGATCTACTTCTGGAAACGCTGCCGATCAAAGAGAAGCCGAGGCCATGACCAACCACTGCTGCGAGGCGCTGAACAGCCGCGTGGACGTGCGCTGTGACCAGCACGACGACCCCTTCGCCTGCCCGGACGCGCTGATCAAGTTCAGCGCCAAGTTCCAGGAGTACGGGCTGATCATCCACGACGGCGGCACATCGAGCATCACCATCGACTTCTGTCCCTGGTGCGGACAACGTCTCCCCGCGTCACAGCGGGACCGGTGGTTCGACGAACTGGAACGCCGCGGGATCGATCCGTGGGAGGACGAGATCCCTGCCGAGTTCCAGGACGAACGCTGGCTTGCGGCAATGCCTCAGGACTGACGAACCAGTAGCCCTGCCCACCAGGAGCGGTCTCCAGGACCCCGCATCCGGGCAGGCAACCAGGCCCACTCGTGAACACCCGTCAGGCAGCCCAGGGCAGCCGTACGGCTTCGATGTCCGTATCGGCGACCAGGGCGTCGATCAGCGTCGGCGGGCCCGCCACCTTGGTGCCCCACAGGTCGTAGTCGGTCCAGACGGCCCACGAGCGGTCCTGGGGCCACAGGTTGGACGGGCTGAAGTCCGGATCGGCCGCGTCGGACAGGGCCTGTGCGTCGCCCAGCCGTCCCGTGAGGACGTGCCGGTTGCTGACGTCCACACTGCCCATGAGCAGAGGGTTGTAGTAGGCGAGAGTGCGCGTATCCGGGCCGGACGGGCTGTGCTCCAGCAAGATGGCGACCAGCCGGTTCCAGGACTCCCGGTCCAGGCTGCCTTCGGTCGGTGGCTCGATTCCCGTCGGCCAACTGCCGTCCGATGTACGGCCGTCGGGGGCGCTGCGGTAGGAAGGCAGCAGCCCCTCGGCCACGACCGGCTCGCCCACCCGCCGCGCCAACTCCGCCCACCGCAGTCGCTGCCAGCCGGCCCCTGGGTGCTCGGCCCATCCCAGGCCGCCGCCTGTGGTGATCAGGCCCGGTGTGGCGTCGAAATCGATGCCCGCGAAGACCACGGGCTCGACGCTTCCGCTGGCCAGCGCCGCCTGGCGATCCTGGTGGTGCGACACCGTTCCGTGGCCCTGCTCGTGCTCGTACATCGCGTGCAGCACCCAGGCCGCATCCGGCATGCCGGGTACGGGAAACCCCGTGTAGCCGTCGTCTTGGCACAACTCCTCCAGCCACTCGGTCTCAGCTGAGAGGGCGGCCTGCCACAGGGCGGAAATCTCGGACATGTTGACCATGTTCGCACTCCAGCGGCTTGCACCATCCGGCCGGTCCTGATGCCAAGCGGTGACACGCGAACCGGGAGCGCAGTCACGCCGCACAGGCCCGCTCGGTGGCCCATGCGGCGTACGACGGACTCGCCCACGCCATACGGATCACCCGGCTGACGGCGTCGTTGGCGGCTCCACCCCCAACCGCCCAGCCCCGGCAGCCCGTTGCCCATTGATGAGTGGATCCGACCGGGCGTCTGCGCCCAGCTTCACTACGGCGCGTCTTTCGCTGTCGGAGAGTCAGACGCTCGGCCTCTGCCCGGAGTTCGGCTCGGTCGGCTTGCCGGTGAGCAGTGCCGTGATCTCATCGGCGAGGTGCGGGCCGAGTTCGCCCCAGCCGTCCTTGTAGCCGTAGACGCCGGCCAGGGTGCGGGCGTCGTAGTCGCCGTTCATGATCTCGATGTCGGTTGCTGTGATGAGCGCCGGGTGGGCGACGCCGACGGCCGCCGAGACCTTTATCAGCTCCTTGCGCAGGGTGCGCAGGTAGACAGCGGCCCGGGTGGCCTTCGATGTCGGGTCGAGGCCGCGGGCCAGTCGCGGGTTCTGTGTGGCGATGCCGGTGGGGCACTTGTCGGTGTGGCACTTCTGCGACTGGATGCAGCCGATCGACAGCATCGCCTCACGAGCCACGTTGATCATGTCGGCGCCCAGAGCGAACGCGACCGCGGCGTTCTCGGGCAGGCCGAGCTTGCCGGAGGCGATGAAGGTCAGGTCGTCCGTCAGCCCCAGCTCGGCGAAGGTGCCGTAGACCCGGGAGAACCCCATCCGGAAGGGCAGCGACACCGAGTCGGAGAAGATCAGCGGCGCCGCCCCGGTGCCGCCCTCACCGCCGTCGATGGTCACGAAGTCGACACCACGGTCACCACGTGCCATCAGCGTGGCCAGCTCCTGCCAGAAGCCCATCTCTCCCACCGCGCTCTTGACCCCGACCGGCAGGCCGGTCTCGGTGGCGATCAGTTCGACGAAGTCGAGCATCGAGTCGACGTCGCTGAACGCGGTGTGCCGCGACGGGGAAGCGCAGTCCTTGCCGAGCGGGATGCCGCGGATCTCGGCGATTTCCGGGGTCACCTTCGCGGCAGGCAGCATCCCGCCCAGCCCTGGCTTGGCGCCCTGGGAGAGCTTGATCTCTATCGCCTTGACCGGGGCGCCGGCGACCACGTCCTTGAGCTTGTCGATGTTGAAGCTGCCGTCCTCGTTGCGGCAGCCGAAGTACGCCGTACCGATCTGAAGGACGAGGTCACCGCCGTTGCGGTGGTACGGCGAGAGGCCGCCCTCTCCCGTGTTGTGCATCGTGCCCGCCAGCGCCGCCCCCTTGTTCAGCGCCGTGATCGCCGCGCCGGAGAGCGAACCGAAGCTCATCGCCGAGATGTTCACCACGCTCGCCGGCCGGAACGCCTTGGCGCGCCCGCGCGGTCCGCCCAGCACCTTGGCCGAGGGCAGCGGGGCCTGCGGGTCGTGCACGTCGGGCAGCGCGCCGGCGAACGTGCGCTGCTTCAGATACGCGTGCCCCTGCATGTGCTCGACGTCGTTGTCGGTTCCGAACCCGAAGTAGTTGTTCTCCTCCTTCGCCGACGCATAGATCCAGGTGCGCTGGTCCCGACTGAACGGGCGCTCCTCGTCGTTGGAGGTCACGATGTACTGCCGCAGCTCCGGCCCGATCGTCTCCAACAGGTACCGGGCGTGCCCGATCACCGGGAAGTTCCGGAGCAACGCGTGCTTCTTCTGGACAAGGTCACGGGCGGCCACCAGCGCCAATGCTGTTGCGCTGGCTGCGGCGATGCTCCGGGCGCGCATGAACGTACCTCTCCTCGATGCTCGACTCCATCGCCATGCGGCGGAGTCGTCGTGTCGTGTCGGGCGTTGGGCGGCGGACACGACCAAGCAGGCGTCAGCGCCCGTCGGAGAACGCAAAATGATATTAGAGGTCTGTGCGGAGAGGTGTGGGGCCAGGGTCGTCGGGTGGGGCGGTTGTCCAGCGGTGAGTTGGCCAGGAGCGTCGGATCAGGCGCTCCACCGCGCCTGTCTGCACGTCCTTATGGCTCTTGGCTATCTGGGGCGAAGGGCCCCGAATCGTCCTTGCATCGATGCAGGAGACCACGCGGTGCCGGTCTCCCGTTACGCGCCCGAGACCGGAACAAGGTGAGGGCGCATGGCCGCAACAAGGGGAGGGCGCATGACCGCACTGATAAGTAAGCAGATCCTGGAAGTTGACGTTGCCCACCACGGGTTCTGCTTCCAGGAGTCGGACGACTTCACCGTCCCCATCCCCTTCTCCGACGGATTCGTCCAGGACCGGTTCCTCACCGAGCACGAACGGCGCATCGATCTCTTCAGCGCAGGCCATACGCACACTGCGCAGGTCACGGTCGAGGTATGGGACGCAGCCCCAGCACCGGATCCGTCCACGGGCTGGGAGTGCGATGCGCGGGCCGAGATCGAGACAACGAGCGGGGAGTTGGCGATTTGGGCCATGACGCTGGGGCGCGCCGACGAGGCGGTGCACCTGGCGGACGAGGGCGGGCGGTGGCATGTATGGATGCGCTGCACGGGCCGGGAGGAGGTACGGCTCATCACGGAGGCCGGAGAAGACGCCGAAGGCATCGAGCGGTACGTGATCCAGTTCTGGCCGGTAGGTGCGGTAGGTCCGGTAGGCGCGGACCGGATCGACGGGCCACCGTCGGAAGCGCGGCGCGGGCCATAGCCGCGGACTGGACCGGAACGGGCACCCCCTTGGCGGCATCGACATCAACAAGCCCTTCCGCACGACACAGCAACGGCCAGCACGGGCCGCCCTCCCGACAACATGCCGGTCCACACCGGGATATGAGCAACAGACCCCCCTGCTATGGTGCGCCGATGTCATCGATCAAGCAGGTCCAAGTCACCTTCGACTGCGCAGAACCTGAGCGCGTCGCTCGTTTCTGGTGCGAGGTGTTGGGGTACGTCGTACCGCCGCCACCGGAGGGATTCGCCACTTGGGACGCTTACGATCGCTCGCTGCCGCCTGAGCGCCAGGGTTCAGCGTTCGCCTGCGTTGATCCCTCAGGCGTGGGCCCGCGGCTGTTCTTCCAGCGCGTTCCCGAAGGCAAGGTCGTCAAGAACCGGCTGCATCTTGATGTGCGGGTCGGCACCGGACTCGTGGGTGAAGAGCGCCTGGCCGCGCTTGAGGCCGAATGCGCACGACTGATCGAGCTCGGCGCGGTACGCGTACGACTTCTGCGTGCCGATGGATTCAACGAGTCGTGCCTCGTGATGCAGGACATCGAGGGCAACGAGTTCTGTCTCGACTGAGCATCCTCGGGGACGGCGGGGTGGGGGCCGTCTCTCTTGGGGCTCCCTTAAAGGTGGTCCCGTGTGGGGCGGGAGTTAGCCGGCTCGCGGCAACGTGACCCGGCTACCCGACTTGGACCGTGTCCTATGTGGTGAGTCGGACGAGCCGCTTGCCCAAACGCCAAGCTAAGGAACCACCACGCCATGACCACCCCGCACGCCTTCCCCCTGGAGCCCACCCCGATCCATGTGTCCGACGAGGTCCTCGATGACCTGCGCGCTCGTCTCACACTGACCCGTCCGCCGCTGGACGAGGGGAACGGGGACTGGTCCTACGGCGTCCCGGACAGCTATCTCCGTGAGTTGGTCGCCTACTGGCGGGACGGCTACGACTGGCGCAAGGCCGAGGCCGCCATCAACGCCTACGCGCACTACCAGGTGAGCGTCGCCGGCGTTCCGGTGCACTTCATGCGCAAGCCCGGCCGCGGGCCCCGCCCGATCCCGTTGATCCTCACCCACGGCTGGCCGTGGACGTTCTGGCACTGGTCGAAGGTGATCGACCTACTCGCCGACCCGGCCGCATTCGGCGGTGACCCCGCCGACGCGTTCGACGTCATCGTGCCGTCCCTGCCCGGCTTCGGATTCCCCGGCCCGCTCACCGGTTTTCCGGACGTCAACTTCTGGAAGGTCTCCGACCTCTGGCACACCCTGATGACCGAGACCCTGGGATACGAGAAGTACGCCGCCGGGGGCTGCGACATCGGTGGGATCGTCTCCAGCCAGCTCGGCCACAAGTACGCCGACGAGCTGTACGGCATCCACATCGGCTCCGGGCTGCCGCTCGACTTCTTCAGCGGCCCCCGCGCCTGGGACTTCGCCCGGAACCGGCCCCTCACCGACGACCAGCCCGCCGACGTCCGCGCCCGCATCATCGAGCTGGACCGCCGCTCGGCGTCCCACCTCGCCGTGCACATGCTCGACGGCGCCACCCTGGCCCACGGGCTGAGCGACTCACCCGCCGGACTGCTCGCCTGGCTCCTTGAGCGCTGGAACGCCTGGAGCGACAACGGCGGCGACGTCGAGTCCGTCTTCACCAAGGACGATCTGCTCACCCACGCCACGATCTACTGGGTGAACAACTCCATCGCCACGTCGATGCGTTACTACGCCAACGCCAACCGCTACCCCTGGACCCCCGCCCACGGCCGCACCCCGGTCGTGCAGGCCCCGGTCGGCCTCACCTTCGTCACGTACGAGAACCCGCCCGGCATCCACACCGCCGACCAGCGCGTCCGGGCGTTCAAGACCGGCCCGCAGGCCGAGTGGTTCCACCACGTCAACGTCAACGCCCATGACCACGGCGGCCACTTCATCCCCTGGGAGAACCCCGACGCCTGGGTGAGCGACCTGCGCCGCACCTTCCACGGCCGCAGGCCCTGAACAACCCTGCGGGCTCGTCCGGCGACAGGTCAGGCGAACGGAGAACGCCCCGCCACATTCACATGACCTGCGGGTCTGCGAGGAGAACGACTCGATCAGCATCGACATCGAAGCCGATCACCGGATGGCCACCGTCGCCCTCCGGATCCATCAGCACCGGCTTGCCCAACCGCCGCCCGATCTCCCGAAGGAAGCCGCAGAACACATCGAGTCGTTCCTGGCCCTGCAACTCCCGCAGGTCGACGTCGAAGTCGACTTCACCGTCGTCATGGAAGCGGAAGATCGCCAACACACCGGCCGTCGGCCAGACCCGCAGGTCCGGACACTCGGCATCTGCCGGACGGGACAGCACGGCCTCCGCCCGGGGCACCGGAAGCACCGTCCCTCCCTCGGAGAACTGGCACTGCCACCCCTTCTCCGCGACAAGATCAAGGACCGCCTGCCAGTCCTCGACCGAGGTATTCGGGACATGCACATCCGGCAACGAACCCATCAAGTCCGGGTCGAAGAAGTACTTCACGTCATCCCACAGCAGGTCGATCACCCGGCCATGCTGCCCGGCTCACTGCCCCATCGCACCCTCGTTTCCCCTGATCAAGGATGTAAGGGACACAGGGGCACCTCTCTCGCAACTGAGTCCTTATCAGCCGTATTTGTCGCTTGATGCTTGCGTGCAGGGGGGATGTGCTCCTCGGTGCCGCCAGCCTCGGAGGCCGCTGTGCACAGCGCGGTGGCGGTGAACTCGGCGATGCCCTGTCCGTCGCCGTGCGCCTGGCTGATCGCGTAGGCGGCCCGGACGGTGTTGGTATCCGCGCGGATGCTTACCGCGTGCCCTCCGTCGCGTCGGTGGTCGGTCCCCGTTCGGTGTCGGCGAGGTCGGTCAGGGCGAGTGCCGCCCGGTACTCCTCGACGGTGAACCGGAGTTGGACGCCCTCGTACTCGCTGTACTGGTCCTTGGCCCACTCCCGCAGCATCTGCCGGGCGGCCTCGGGACGGCAGCCCAGGGCGAGGGCGACCTCCCGCCAGGTGGCCCCCCGGACCAGGGCGTCGTACAGGGCCTCGCCCTGCCCGGCCTGACCGGCTTTTACGAGGGCCTGGCCCAGGGCCAGCACGGCCAGCGCGTCCTCCGCGCGGCCCCCCTCCTCGTGCCGGCGCCGCTTGTCGTGTATCCAGTCCAGCGGCGTCTCGTACGGGATGTCGCGGGAGCGGCGGACGGTACTGGACTGGAATTTCTGGCGTGGTGTGGTGTGCGGCACGCGGATCCTCCCTCGTCTCGGCGGGGTCGGTCGAGGCGGTGACGAGGCCGTTCTCGATCGTCCGCTCGGTGGTGCCGCCGCCGGGCTCGGTGATGCGCGACGGCACATGGCTGTTGCCAGCGTACGCATACCGCATGGTCCGGCTCTCCGGGTCGGTTTCCGTGGTGATCCTGCCGCTGCCGTCGTAGCAGAAGGCGGCGGTCTCATTGGCCGGGTCCGTCAGCTCCACCAGTTGGCCCTGCGCGTCGCAGCGGTAGGTGCTACGGGCGCCGAAGGGTTCGGTGGTGACGATCGTCCCGGTGCCGTACGTGAAGGCCGTCCTGCTGCCCGCCGGGTGCTCCTGGCGCACCACCCGGGGTTCGTCGTCGTAGGAGTTGACGATGGCCACCGTGCCGTCCGGGTCGAACAGTCACCGGGTGCCGTTGTCGTTGCGCAGGGTCCAGCTGCCGTCGCCGTTCCGGCTGAGATCCGCCTCCAGGCCCTGCGGGCGCCGAACGAGGTCGTCCAGCCGCGGCCCGGGGGGGGGGGCTGTAGGTGCCGAGTGAGTTGTAGGTGCGGGTGAAGTCCAGCAGTCCCAATAGCGATTCCGGGAACGTCAAGTCGGTGACGTGCTGCGTGTAGTTACCGGTCGCGGTGCTGACACCATCACTGGCGAAGCCGTAGCCGGGCTGCCTGCCGAGCAGTTCCCGGACGGGCCTGGTGATCGGCGATCCAATCGGTGAGGTCATCGGTGCTCCTCCCTCGGCCGGCGATCCCGGAGCATCCCCGGAGCACCCCCATGGCACCACTGGCAACGATGTCCCATGGAGCGGGGCTGACGTCACGCATGACAACAGCGTGACTTGCGGAGCGTCAAGTGGCGTTTCAGGCGGGGTAGTTGGGGAGGTTCGAGCAGGCTCGGCGCTCGGGGGCGGCCCGTGATATCTCGGAGTGCAGGGTGATTGCGGGAAGCCGGGACGGGCAGATGTGTCACGGTTGGCACGTCATGTGCCGGATGTTGATGCGCGGGGGTGTGCGGGGTGGAGTCGGTATCGGCGGTGCACGATGAGATCAGCGGCGGCACGTTTCACCGTCCGGTTCTGCGGGCTGGAAGTGTCTCCGGTGTGTCCTTCGCGGCGCCGCCTGCCCCGCCGTCGGCTCCGGCGCGGGACGGCGAGGCGGAACTGCCCGAGGCCGGGCGGTGAGCGGGGCCGGGGCTCCGGGTGGTCCGGGGCCGAGGACGCACAACGAGATCAGCGGTGGGGTGTTCTTCAGCGCCGTCATCCAGGGCGAGCACCTCACCGTGCAGCTACCGCGAGAGATCACCCCGGCCCTGTCCGGACTTCCGTCCTGCTCCCCGGCGTTCACCGGGCGCGAGGACGAACTGGCTGTCCTCTCCGCCGTGCTGGCCCCCTCGGCGTCCGGGCAGCCGCATGCCGGCACGGCGCCGCTGGCCGTCGTGACCGGGCTGGGCGGGGTGGGGAAGACCGAGTTGGCACTCCAGTCGGCGCACCGGGCGAGGGCACGTCAGGACTGGTTCCCCGGCGGGGTCCTCTTCACCCAGCTCTTCGGGTACGACCCCGAACGCCGGGTGACTCCCGAACAGGCGCTGGCCTCGATGCTGCGTGCCCTGGGTCTGCCCGGCGAACATGTTCCGGCCACGCTGGAGGACCGCGCCCGTCTCTACCGTTCGGTGCTGTCCGCATACGCCGATGAGGGGCGCCGTATCCTCGTCGTCCTGGACAACGCCCGCGACACCGAACAGGTCGCCCCGCTACTCCCGGGCGACCCGCGCGTCCCCGCGCTCGTCACTTCCCGGCAAACCCTCACCGATCTCGACGCCCGCCTGGTCGGCCTGGACAGTCTCGACGAGCCCACCGCCGTGGACCTGCTGCGGCGCACCCTCCACCAGGCACATGGGGCCAGTGATACCCGCGTCGACGCGGAGCCGGGGCAGGCCGCCGTCCTCGTGTCCCTGTGCGGCGGCCTGCCGTTGGCCCTTCGCATCGCCGGCGCGCTGCTCATCGAGACTCCGGCCCGGCCGCTGTCCTCGCTCACGGACGCCTTCCGGGACGCGGGCAGGCGGCTGCGGCGCATGGAGAGCGGCACGCTGGCCCTACGGACCGCCTTCGACCTGTCCTACGCGCAGCTGCCCGCCGCCCAGGCCCGCCTGTTTCGGATGCTGCCGCTGAACCCCGGTCCCGACCTGACCACCGAGGCCGCTGCCCACCTGACCGGGACGGACCACGACGGGGCCGAAGAGTTGCTCCGCGCCCTGGCGCGCGCCCATCTGATCGAGCCCGGACTGACGTACGGGCGCTGGCGGCTGCACGACCTTGCCCGGCTCTACGCCGACGAACTGGGGCGTGGCCACGCGGCGGAGGACGGACGTACCCCGGCACTCGGACGCCTGCTGGACCACTACGTCGACACCGCCGAGGCCGCGGACGCCCACCTGACCCCGCCGTTCGGGGGCGGTCCGTTCGCCACCCGTCACGAGGCGGTGCGGTGGCTCGACGCCGAACGCCCCAACCTGCTCGCCGCCGCATCCCTCGCCTCCGCACGCGGCCGGGCGGACACGGTCTTCCGGATGCACGTCGCGCTGGGCACGTACTTGAACCTGACGCGTCACTACGAGGAATGGCGCACCGTTTCTGTAGCCGCACGGCACAGCGCCCTCGACGCTTACCAACTCGTCGACGCAGCCTCGGCGTTGAACAACGAGGGCTTGGCGCTGCAAGGGCTGCGGCGATTCGATGAGGCCGTCGAGGTCCACACTCGCGCCGCCGAGGCCTTCGCGGAACTCGGCCACCCCCACGCGGAGGCCATGGCGCTGGACAACCTGGGAACCGCACTGCGGAACCTGTGGCGGATCGACGAGGCCATCGAGGCCCACACCCGCGCCGCCACGTTCTTCCGCCAAGCGGGCGACCGGCACCAGGAGGCCACGACCCTCGGCAATCTCGGGAACGCGCTACGCGCCGTGCGGCGATTCGCCGAGGCCGCCGAGTACCACGAACGGGCCGTCGCCGCCGGCGGGGAGAGCGGCGACAGGCACGGTGAGGCCATCGCCATCGGCGGGCTCGGCAGCGCCCTACTGGGCTTGAGGCGATACGACGAGGCCATCTCGGCGTACACCCGGCAACTGGCGATCTACCGGGAGACAGGCCACCCACCTGGGCAGGCGCGCGCACTCGGCAATCTCGGGCACGTGCTGCGCGACGTCCGGCGGTACGACGAGGCCATCTCGGCCCACATCCAGGCCGCGGAGCTGTACAGGAAGGCAGGGGACCTGCACGGCGAGGGCATCGCCTACTCCGGGCTCGGCCTCGACTTGCTGAAGACCGGCAGCCACGAGGAGGCCGTCACCACCCTGCACCGTGCCGCGGGGATCCACCGTGAGACCGGCGAACTGAACGGCGAGGCGGTCGCCCTGTGCAACCTCGCAAGCGCGCTGCAGCACACCGGCCGCCTCTTTGAGGCGATCGACGCGGCGGAGCGGTCCGCAGCCCGCTACCGAGAGACCGGCGACGGGCACGGCGAAGCGCTCGCTCTCCACTGTCTTGGCAACGTCCTGTGGGAAACCGGCCGCTATGAGGAATCCGCCGAAGCCCACGGCCGCTCCGCCGCCCTCTTCCAGGAGGTGGGGGACAGGAGAAGCGAGATGACTTCGCTGCTCAATCTCCGCACCGTCCTCACACGGCTCGGCCGGCAGGACGAGGCGACCCGGGTCCACCGCCGCGCCGCGGAACTGAACCACGTTCCCAAGCCTCCTCCCGGTCTGCCGCCGGCGCCGCGGAAACCATGAACTGCGGATCCCCGTATGTCCGCCGTCGGGCCGCACCTAGACATCGTTTCTGCTGGGTGTGCTGAGACCTAGGAAATTGGTCTGGTTCACCGCCCGATGTACTTCATCAGAAGCACTGGTCGAATGGGCGCATGAGTGATCTTGCAAACCTGCCTGGGCCGGCCGTCCGCGCGCGGCTGGCCACGGAGAAGAATGTCTGGCTGTGCACCGTGCGGCCGGATGGTTCTGCTCATGTGACGCCCGTCTGGTTCGTCTACGAGGCCGCCAGGTGGTGGATCGGTGCGGATCACAGCGCAGTCAAGGTCAGGAATATTCAGGCCGAGCCGCGCGTCTCCCTGGCCTTGGAGGACGGCCGGTCGCCGGTCGTCGCCGAAGGAGACGTGTCGCTGATCCGGGACCGGTTCCCCTCTGAGGTCGTGACTGCGTTCGAGGAGAAGTACGGGTGGGACGTAACGGTCCCTGATCGCCCAGGAGGCATGAGGGTGCTCCTGGAAGTGCGCGTACGTCGTTGGTTGCTGGCCGGTACGGCTCAGTGACTGCGGCAAGGACTGCCTCGCATCCTGAGTCGACGGCAACCGTCGACGGCAACCGATGAGGGTTGCGGCGATGCCGGCGACTTGTCCGCGTGCAGTTTTGCCGGCCGCCGGTGGAGTGGGCCTCGGCGTGAGCGAAGGGGCGGGATGCCGCGTACTTCCTGAAGGCCGGCCGCCCCACCGGTGTCACCGACCCCGACTGCCGATCCTGACCTCGATGAACTGCCGGCCGCGCGCCTCCATACACGGCTGCTGCACGTGGCCATCGCCGACGTCGACTGTACTCAAGTCCGCGCCCACCGAAGTCCGTTGAGGGATTCCCCGGCATCAATCCAACAGGCTCCGGCTTGGGTTCTCAGGTGTGACCGGGGAGACTGGCCTCGTGACGTCCCGTGATCCGCGCGACTCCAGGCTCCGATTCGTTCCCAGGCGACCCCTGGCTGCTCCCCGAGCGGCGGCCAGGGGCCGTGGGTGGCGTCCGGCGCCCCGGCCGCCGGAGGGCACGCCCTCGACCGCGGAACTGGCTCGCCTGGCCCGCGCCGACCTCGCCGCCGCGGCCCGTGTCGCCCACTGGGCTGCCGGACTCCGCCTCCACCATGACGGCGTGTGCCCGCACGGCAAGGGCGCTCTCCTTGACGCGCACGTCCAGCAGGCGGCCCTCGCCTTGGATCTGACAGCGGCTCAGTTCCGCATCGGCTGGGACACCGCCCGCCTTGCCGGCTTGGTCGAGGTGCACGGCGGCAGTGCCCGTCCCGGCCGTCCGCTGCGGACCTGGGACAGCGACGACAGCGGCGTACTGCGTGCTTGGGTCGCCCTCTTCGACGCCTGGTCGCTCGCTTATCCGGAACCTGCGGGGCACGGGCCCGACGCCGTTGCCGATGTCGTCGAGGCCATGCATCAGGTGCTCTCCTTGCTCCAACTGTCCGCCGGTGCCGTCCCCATGGAGCCACTCCTCGACCTCCTGGAACAGCGGGTCACCGAACTTCGCGCCGAACGGTGCGAAGCTGCCCGCAGTTCCCGGCCCGAGCCCACGGGCCCCAGCTCCTCGGTGGCCTCATCCGACGTCGACCCGGCAGAGGCCGCCGAGGAGACGGCGCTCGCCCCGCTCCTCGACTGGGCACTGCGCGCCCTCGCCGCCGTCGGTGCCCTCACCTATGACGACGGGCAGGCCACGCTCACGCCGCTCGGCAGCTGGGCGGTCTGGGTCAAGCTGGAACAGATCTGCGTGGCCGCGCAGAGTCCGGTCAGTCATATCGAACAGTCCGCGCCGGTGATGCTGCGCGGCTGTGCCCGGCTCTCCCCGGGCCCGGCCCGCGCCGAGTACCGCGCCTGGCTCGCCGCCCGCCCCGTCGGCAGCGCCGTCACCGAACTCCTCGACGCCGCCCGCGGGGATGACGCCCTGCTGCGCGGCCTGGCCTTCGAGGTGCTGCGCGTCGTCGGCGCACCCGCCGAGCCCGCCGTTCACTCAGTGGCAGAGGAGCCGACGCTGCGGCCGTACGCCCTGCTCTGGCTCGCCGAGCACGAGGGCGTCGACCCCGAGGACGCGCTCGACGTCCTCACCAGGGAAGAGGCCACGTGGCTCTGGGTCGATACCGCCGCCGCCGTCGCCGACCACGGTGAGGCCCCGCTGCTCGTGCGGCATCTGGAGTCCGCACCCCAGCCGACCATCCCCGCGCTCCTCGACGAGGTCCGCGCCATCGATCACCCCCGCACCGTGCAGGTACTGGTCGCACTCGCCGCCGCACACCCCGACCCCGCCCTGGCCAAGGCGGTACGCCGTGCCGCCTTCCAGATGCATGTCGGGATGCCGTTGGCGGGCCCCGCACGGCCGACGGGCGTCAGTGCCGAGCCCCCTGCGCGTACGGACACCCGCGGTGCGGAGGACACGGCGCATCCCGCGCTCCCGGCGCCGCCGCGCTGCCGAGCCCACCTCATGCTCCTGGACGACGACCCCCGTGCGGGGATCCCGGTCCGCCTGACCGTGCAGCTGGTGGCCGAGTCCGCGCATCCCTGGGGCCGCCCGGGTGCCAGGCCGCCGCTGGACGTCGTGGCCGTGCCGCTGAGCAGCGCGGATGTCGTACCGGCCACGGTGCTGTACGGCCCGGGAGACGCCGAAACCGCTCAGTTCCGCGTCACGGCTGCGGAGCCCGGCACACACCGGATCCGGTTCACTTTTCTGCACCACGGCACCGGCGTCGTCCTGCAGCAGGTGGAGGCGGACCTGGACCTCGCGGCTGCCGATCCCACCAGGGTGGGGAAGAGACAGCTGCGGCCGCACCAGGGGAGGGCCTGACCGGTGCCGAGCCCCTTGATCACGCGCGTCGTCCAGGACCCCAGCGATGGCTTCCGCTTCCTGCCGCATCTGGAGACCGAGCCGCCCGATCTCCGCGTCAGTTTCGATGTCCTCGGCGGCGGCCGGATCCGGGCCCGCATGACGGGCACATCCGTTCCCGCGCTCATGGGCACCGAGCACAAGGCCGACCTGAGAGCCAGGCCCGACGAGGTCCACGGCGCGGCGGCCCGGCTCTGCGCCCGTTGGAAGGAGCGGTTCGTCGACTTCCAGCCGGTCGACGACCGCGGCCGGGCCCTGCGGGAGCGGCGGCGCCCGTACGCGGTGCCGGCGGATCTCAGCAGCGAACCGGAAGGCGAACTCCGCACGGTGGTGGCCGATTTGGCCCGCGGCGGAGAGTCCCTGCTGTTCGACACCCTGCTGCGCGGAGACGACGCGCGGATCGAGACGTTCCGCACCTATCTCCGCGCGGCCTTGTCCAGGGAAGGGCTACGGGTACGTTTCGATTCCGATCTGCAGCTCCCCTGGCCGATGCTCTGCACCGGCGAGCAACCCGCCGCGTCCGCCACCACCCTCGGCGCGCTCTTCTCCCGCTTCCTCGGCCACCGGCATCAGATCGAGCACACGGGCGACGCCTACGCGTGGATCGGACCGCCCCGCACGGCACAGCGGCAGCCCGCCGTCAGCCTGAACCACGACGGCCGCGTGGGCAGCGCGACCCGGGCGGACGAAGTGGCGAAAGCGCTGGCGGAAGGCACGGAATGCACCGTGCGCACGACGTACGAGGAACTGGTCCGCGACTTCGGCAATCCGCATCTGGACGAGCAGTTGATGTACTTCTGGTGCCACGGCGAGTTCATCGGCAACGAGCCGGAACCCCGCGTCCTGGCCATCAGGCTCACGGATGGCACCCCCTTCGACGGCCACACCGTACGCGAGCTGCGGGCCCGCCACCGCAACAGCAGCTTCCGGCCGCTCGTCCTGCTCAACGCCTGCCACGCCGGAGTCGCCGGAGCGAGCGCGGACCGTGCCTTCCTGGGCCGCATGCTCATCGAGCACGGCGCGCAAGGTGTGCTCGGGCCGCATATCGCGATGCCGCAGGCGTTCGCCGCCGAGTACGCGCTGGAGTTCGTCAGGCGCTACCTGCGCGGCGAGCAGACCGCAGGCAGGATCGCGCACGAGCTGGCCCGGCACTTCGCGGCCCGGTACCGCAACCCCCTGGGCTTCGCCTACGGGCTGCACGGCGGCATGGACTCCCGCCTGGAACTGACAAGCGGAGGCGACACGTGAGCCCTGACGCCGTGGCCGTCGAGACCGTTGACCTGGACGACAGCGGCTGGCTGCTCGACACCCACACCGGTGAGCCGGTGCCCGACCACCGGTTGCACACCTACTTCACGGAGCGCCTCGCCCCGCCCGCCTGGGCGACGGACATCGTCGTCTACGTGCACGGCTGGCAGACGTCCCCCGGATCCGCTCACCGCGCCGCCGAACGGCTGCTGACCCTGGCGCACGGCAACCTGACGGTGGCCCCGGACCGGTATCCGGCCCTGGCAGCCGGGGGCTTCAACCCGTGGTGTGTGGTGGTGCGCTGGCCGTCGTCCAGCCCCGTCACCCCTGCCGGCTACCGCAGGATCCGGGACCGGGCGCACGCGATGGGAGCGCCTGACGGCGACGGACATGCCGCGTACATCCTGGGCCGGCTGCTCGGCTATGTGGACGCGGAACGCGCCGACCCCGATGCGGCACCGGTACTGGCCAACCGCGACGGGCAGTACCTCCACCTCGTCGGGCACTCCTTCGGCTGCCGGTTCCTGTGCGAGGCGGTGCAGTGGGCGGCGGACCCCCGGCGCGAGGACACGCTCGCCTGGAGCACGGCGGGCCGTTCACCGCACCATCCGTTCACCGCGGACAGCATGCTGCTGTTCCAGATGGCCGCCCGCCGCGACGCGTTCCTCTCCCTCTTCCCCCACGTCCTGCCGAGCGACCGGCACGACGGCGCGCCGCTGCGGGGCCCCATCGTCGCCACGTACTCCCGCCACGACCGGGCGACCGGGTTCTGGCACCTGCGGGCGGAACGGCAGCACGGCATCGGGCACTCCGGGATCGGCCCGGCACCCGCGCCCATGTTCACCACGCGCCTGCTGCCGCTCGACGAGCGGTATCCGCTTGCCGCGCTCGACCACCGCTTCGTCAACGTCGACGCCTCCGACGTGTACGTCCGCGGTCGCCGCCTCAGCCCGGCGGGGGCCCACTCCGACCATGTGCGCCCGGAGTCGGCCCATCTGCTGCTGACCCTCGCGGACCACTCGCGCTGACCGACCCGTGCCGGATACCCGGTCCGGCGCCCGAGCCCGGCTCCCCGGTGAGGGCTGCCGAAGCCGGGCGGCTCGGTCCAGCCCCTTGCCGACGGGGCATGCATCCACTTTCCTGCCGGGTATGGACGGTGGGGCTGCTGCCGATCGGGGGTGCCGGCGGCAAGACCGCCCCGCCGCCGCACGCCTCAACGCGCACCCTCCGCCGAGCGAAAGGAACGCGTCATGAACTTCGACCTGGTCGTGAGCGAGAAGACGGACGACGTCTTCGACCTGGACGTACAGGAGGTGGCCACCCCGGTCTCGTCCGCTGTCACTCGGGATACGGCTGACACCTGCGTGGCCGACACCTGCGGCCCCTGTACCGACCTCTGCTGAGTGCTCCTGGAGTGGAGACCGCGGGCGCCTCTCTCCTGCGGGAGGGGCGCCCGTTTCGACCGACCCGATGCGGTAAGGGCAGCAGACACCCAGGGGGAAGACTTGGCACAGCAGCAGTCGGCTTACTCCTGCGCCGGATTCGCTCTCCTTCGCGCCCCTGTTCTCCCTGCGTCCCGCGCGCAGTGGACCGGCGGGCCCGGCACCGAGGACCCCACCGCCACCGCCGCCACGGAACCGAATCCGGCCCAACTCATCGGGTATCTGCGAGAGATGGCCGCGGACCCCGTGATGCGGGAGGCGGTGGCGGTTTCCTCTCCCTCGCTGACTCACCGCTGGAACGAGGTGCTCGACGGCGAACGGCGGACGAGGCGCCGGGACCTGGTCCGCGTGGCACGGGCACTGACCGCGTACCGGATCCGTATGGCGACACGTCCCACACCGTTCGGGCTGATGGCCGGGGTGGCGATGGCGCGGATCTCCCAGGGGACGCAGGCGGAAGAGGGAGGCGTGGCAGGCAGCCGGGGCAGGGCAGCGAGTGCAGCGGCAGGCAGGGGCGCGGGCCCGACCGGGGCCAAGGTGCGCTTCGGATCCCGGCACCGGCGCGCGGCTCGCCCGGACCGCGGGTGGATCACAGGTCTGACCGCGGACTGGGAACGCCGGCCCGAACTCCTGCGCCATCTCCGCGTGATGGCCAACAACCTGTGCTTCCCCCGTGGTGGCCGCCTGGTGCTGCCGTATGCGCCGGACAACGGAAGCGATGCGGACGGCGGGGCGCCGGGGGGCGGCCCGGACGCCGTGCGCGAGGTGAGCGTGCGGTACACGGACGCGGTCCGCGCCGTGTGGGAGCAGACACGTGTCCCCGTACGCTACGCCGATCTGGCACAGCGGCTGGCCGGACTCTTCCCGCACGGGGCCGACGGAGCGATCGACGGACTGCTACGCCAACTCGTGGAGAAGGAACTGCTGCTGAGCGAGTTGCGGCCCCCGTTGGACGCCGTCGACCCCCTCGGCCACCTGCTGTCCGTACTCGACCGGATACCTCCGGAGGTGCTGGCGGACACACTCCCGGAATACGGACAACTCCGCGCCGTGGAGCAGGCGTTGGCGCGCTACTCCGACTGCCTCATCGGTGAGGGCGGCGCGGCCTGGGAATCGGTCACCTCGGCCATGCGTCAACTGCGCGACGCGAAACTGCTGGTGCATGTGGACCTCGCCCTGGACGTGGAGGTCACCCTGCCGGACCGGGTCGCAGCGGAAGCGGAACGCGCCGCGGATCTCCTGTGGAGGCTGGCGCCGCAGGCACCGCCGGAAAACTCACCCCTGGCGCGGTATCACGAGGAGTTCGTGGAGCGTTACGGACGCGAACAGGCCGTCCCGGTCCTGGAGTTGCTCGACCCCGAGGCGGGGCTCGGCGCGCCCGCCGGGTACCGGCAGCCTCCCGGTCACCGCCCCGATCCGCCCGCGCCCCACCGGGAAACCGAACGGGACATGCTGCTGCTGCAGTATGCCCAAGAGGTCCTGATGGCAGGTGAGTCCGAGCTGGTGCTCACCGATGACCATCCGCTCGTCACCCGTCTCTCCCGGCGCCGGGCGGAGGACGGCGCTCCGCCGCCCGCCGCATTGGAGCTGTTCACCCGCCTGCTGGCCGAATCCACCGACGCGCTGGAAGTCGGAGACTTCCAGCTCCTCGTGGAGAGAGGCTCCGCCCCGGCAGGGGCGACCTTCGGGCGGTTTGCCTACCTGCTGCCGGAGCAGGACCGCGCCGCGCTGGACAGGCTCGTCCGACCGGAGCACCGCCCCGAATCCGCCCCGCTGCGCGCCCAGTTGTCCTTCCAGGCCCGCCATGCCAGGGGAGCCAATGTGGCGCAGGTGCCACGGATGCTGGCACACCAGATCCCCGCCGGCGTCTTCGCGGACGGTGAACCAGCGGCAGAAGGCGACACGAGCGCCGTCCTGCACCTGGACGACCTCGGCGTCATGGCCGACCACCGCCGTCTGCGCATCGTACGGCTCTGCGACGGGCGGGAGGTCGAGCCGACGGTCTTCCACCGTCTCAACACCTCTGCGCACGGGCCCAACGTGGCCCGCTTCCTGAGTGAGGTCCCGCGCTTCGGCGTGCGTTCCTGGCGGCCCTGGACGTGGAGCGCGGCCGAAGACCTGCCGCACACCCCGCGCGTACGGTACGGACGCTGCGTACTCGTCCCCGCGCGCTGGCGGCCGACCGAGGAACTGCTCGACCAGGACATCCCCTTCGAGGCGTGGGCCGACGGCGTACAGGCGTGGCGGGCACGCTGGCGGGTGCCCGAACGCGTCTGCCTGACCTACCACGACCAGCGGTTGGAGCTGACACTCACCTGCGAGCCCCATCTGCGGCTGCTGCGGCACGAGTTGGGCCGCCGCCCCCAGGCGCAGATCTTCGAGGCGCCGGAGTCCGCTCCCTCAGCGACGGGCTGGCTGTCAGGCCCCGAGGAAGCGCACCGCAACGAGCTGATCTTCCCCCTGCTGGCCCGCCCGGACGCCGTCACTGCCAGGACCGCGGCCCCGGAAGAGGACCCCGTCCGGACGGCGCCACAGCCCCACCCGGCTGCCCGGCACCGCCCGCTCCCGTGCCGCGCCGAGCGCGAGCACCTGCCCGGCGGCGAATGGCTCTACGCCCTGGTGTACTGCGGCCCCGAGCGTCATGACGAGCTCATCGCCGGCCACCTGCCCCGGCTGCTGGCAGCTCTCCCGGCCGATGTGGACCGCTGGTTCTTCCTCCGCTACCGGGACCGGGAAGGCGGCCCGCACCTCCGCCTCCGCTTTCACGGCGAGCCCCGGACGCTCGCGGCACACGTACTGCCGGGCCTGAACCGATGGGCCGGCGACCTGCGGGACACCGGACTGATCCGGGACGTCTCGCTGCGTGCCTACGCGCCGGAGCTGGCACGCTACGGCGGCCCCCAAGCCATCGAGGCGGCCGAGTCCGTCTTCGCCGCCGACAGCCGCGCCGTCATCGAAACCTTCGCCCTGCGCGGCAGCGGTCGTCTCACGTTGGAGCCGGTGCTGCTGTGCGCCGCCGGCTGTCTCGACATGGCCCGAGCGTTCTTCGGGACGTACGACGGGAGCCGGGCGTACGACGGGGGACCGGCGTACGCGGAAGACTGGCAGGACTGGCTTCTGCACACCTTCCCCAAAGGCGAGCAGCACAAGGAGTTCCAGCAGCGCCGCCGCGAGGCCGTCGGCCTTCTCGACCCGTACGGTGACTGGGCCGAACTCCGGTCCCGCCCGGGAGGAGCGGAGCTGCTGTCCGTCTGGGAGCGACGCCGAGGGGCGCTGGCCGACTACCGCCGTTCCCTGGACGGCCCGGGGCCCAAGGCGTGGACACCGGCCGAGCGTGTAGTGCCCTCGTTGTTTCACATGCACCACAACCGGCTCATCGGCATCGACCAAGACGCCGAGCGCGCCTCGCTCGCCCTCGTCCGTGGTGCCGTACAAGCCCACCGCGACCGCCGCAGGAAGGGTTCCCCGTGATGCCCCGCACGACCGTGCCCGCCCCGCTCCCGCCCGACGCCGCTGAGGACCAGGCCCGTACACGGGAACGCGCCCGCCGCACCGTCCGCGAACTGGCCGCACGCCTCTCCGACCCCGACGACGTCGTCAAGGTGACCACCCGGCCCGACAACCTGGACCGCCATCCCGGCAAGCCCGGCCCCAGGTCTCCGTGGACCCCTCTCACCCTCGCCGAAGGCCACACCGGCGTGGCCCTGCTCTTCGCGGAACTTTCCCGCGCGGACGCGGCGTATCGGACCACCGGCCACGCCCATCTGGCCGCCGCAGCAGGCGAAGTGGGCACACCGACCGCGAGCGGCCTCTTCTACGGTGTGCCATCCCTCGCCTTCGCCGCCCGCATCAGCCGACACGCCCCGGACGACTACGCGCGGCTTCTGGAACGTCTCGACGCGAAGGTGACCGCGCGGTTGCGTGCCGACCTCGCCCAGGAGCACGCCCGTCTGGACGCCGGGCGGCCCGGCGTGGCCATGAGCACCTACGACGTCATCTCCGGAGCCACCGGACTTGGCCGCTATCTCCTCCTCGCCGAACCGCGTCACCACGACCTTCTCGCCGGCACCCTCACCTACCTCATCCGCCTGACCCACCCCGTCACCGCACACGGGCATTCCGTCCCCGGCTGGTGGGTGCCCACCCAGCCCTCTCCCGTACCCGACCCCCGATTCGCCCGCGGCCACCTCAACCTCGGTCTCGCACACGGCATCTGCGGCCCGTTGGCCCTGCTGTCCCTCGCCTGGGAAGCCGGTGTCCGGGTTCCCGGCCAGCTACCGGCCATCGCCCGCATCGCTGAACACCTTCTGGACCACCAGCTCGACACCGGCCTGTGGCCACGCGCCATCGGCTTCGACGACTTCACTCGCGGCACCTGGACACCCGGGCACGGGGACGCGCAAGTTGCCTGGTGTTACGGCACTCCTGGCGTGGCCCGCACGCTCCACCTCGCCGGCCGCGCTCTGCACCGCCCCGACTGGCAGGAACGCGCCGTACGTGGGCTCGACTCCGCCCTCAGCCTGTCACCGCGCCTGCCCGGCAACTCCCTGTGCCACGGCCGGGCCGGGCTCCTCCACATCACCTCGCTCATGGCCCACGACAGCGCTGACCCCCACCTCACCGCGCACCTGCCCGGCCTGGCCAACACCCTGCTCGACGCCTACGACCCGGCGCACCCCTTCGGCTACCGCCACGACACTCCCAAGCTCCCGGCGGACCAGCTGGTCGCTCCCCACCGCGCCGGTTTCCTCCAGGGCACCGCAGGCATCGCCCTCGCCCTCCACACCTTCGCCACCCCGTCCCCTCCGCCCCGCCCCTGGGACGCCGCCCTCCTCCTCAAGTGATGGACGGGGCGTCACCCGCCGGTGGTGCAGATGGGCGGCCACACCGGCCTGCTCGTTCACAGATCCGGATGCTTCGTCGCCACGTGGTAGTACCCCGAGTGGAACACCAGAGGAGCGCCGCCGTCGGCCTCGTACTGTTCGACCTCGCCGAGGAAGACGATGTGGTCGCCGGCGTCGAGGCGTTGGACGGTGCGGCATTGGAAGCGGGCGACCGCGCCGTCCAGGAGAGGGGTGCCGGCGATGCCGCGGGTGGTGGGGGTGCTGCGGAATTTGTCGTCGGCCGGGGTGGCGAACTGGCGGGAGATGTGGTGCTGGTCGGCGGCCAGTACGTGGACGGCGAAGTGCGAGGCGTCGGTGAAGTCCGGGAGGCTCGGGCTGTTCTTGCCGGGGCACCACAGGACGAGCGGCGGGTCCAAGGAGACGGAGGTGAAGGAGTTCGCGGTCATGCCGACGTTGCGGCCGTCGGGGGAGCGGGCCGTCACCACGGTCACGCCGGTGGCGTACTGGCCCAGCGCGCGGCGCAGTTCGCGGCTGTCGAAGCGGGCGGCGTGCTGAGTGCGCTTCTCGGCGAGGAAGCGGTGTGCCTCGGCCTCCTCGAACCACCAGCGGTAGAGGGTGCGCGGGTCGTCGAATCCGGCCGCGATGGCGGCTGCGACCGAGGGGATTTCGGCCGCCGCGGTGAGGAGTTCGCGATGGTGCGGACTCAGGTCGGCCAGGAGGGAGTTGGTCCAGCCGACGGCCCATTGCGCCCAGCCGCGCCAGAAGGTGTCGAAGGTGCGCTGCATCCACTGCGGGGTGAATTCGGCGGTGCCGTGGCGGATGATGCTGTCGAGGTAGTGGGCCGCGGCCTGGGCCGCGGTGTTCGAACCCTGGCCGGTGATCGGGTCGTTGAGGACGACGGCGTCCGCCATGCCGAGGACGTGTCGGCCGGAGGCCAGACGGGCGACGGGGTGCCGGACGGTCGGAGTGACCCTGCCGCGCAGCACGCCCGCGCTGTCGGTGAGGCGGGCGTGCCGGCAGCGCTCGTACTCATCGGGGAAGAACCGGTGGAGGATCTCCAGTGAGCGGGCGAGGTGGCCTTCGGGTGTGCGGATGTCGTCCCAGCAGTCCATCGGGCCGCCGGGCACACCTTCGAAGACCATGATGTCGCAGGGGCCGGTGGTGGTGAGGGCGGGGAAGGAGAAATATTCGCCGACGCCGGGGACCAGGCGGTAGTGGACGGCGGCCTCCCCATCCCGTGGCGCCGTTCCCGTGACGTACGTCAGAGCCAGCGCACGGCGCGGCCGGTCGTACGGGGAGAGTTCGGAGTCGCGCGGGAAGAGCCCGCTCAGCTCGCCCTTGCCCGTCGAGACCACGACGAGATCGTGCGTACGGGCGTACCACTCCAGGTCGTGGACGTCCGCCTCGTGCAGCACGACCTCGCCGCGGCCGTCCGCGAACTGCTCCAGCCAGGCGGCACACTTGACCCGCTGGTCGACGGAGCGGGCGTGGCCCTCCAGCGGCGCGCGCCAGGAGACGTCCGGAGTGCCGTGCGGACCGATGAGAGAGAACGCGATGCCGGAGATGCCCGGGGCCCGGTCCTCCCAGTGGTGCAGGCCGAGTTCGCGCTCGCTCTGCAGCGCGGTGTCGAACATGCACTGGCTGGACATGACCGGGCCGCCACGTATCTCGTCGGGGCCGCGGTCGGTGACCAGGGTGACGTCATAGCCGTGCGCCTGTAGCCCCAGGGCGAGTTGGGCCCCCGCCTGCCCGGCGCCGATCACCGCGATCCTTCTCATGTCCTGCTGTCCTGCTCTCGTGACGTATCTGTCTCTGACGACGGGTTGTCAGATGGCGAGGATCCATCTCCTGCCGTGCGCTCAGGAATGAACCTCATCCAGGTAGTGCTTCGCGGCGACCGGGTCCATGAACCAGTGGAAGAAGTCGCGCGGGTCGTCGAATCCGTTGACGAAGCGGGCGGCGATACGGGAGTTGGCGCTCGCCGCGCCGAAGAGCTCCAGGACGTGCTGCGGCGGGGCGCCGAGCATCGCGTTGGTCCAGGCCGTGGCGGACTGCGCGTTGTCCCAGAAGCGGCCGAAGGCCAGCTCCATGAACGCGGCGTCGTACGGGCGCTCGCCGTGGTCCAGGATGGTGGCGAGGTAGGAGGCCGCGCATTTCGAGGCGTTGTTGGACCCCTGGCCGGTGACCGGGTCGTTGAGGACGACGACGTCGGCGAGGCCGAGCAGCTGCGCGCCGGAGGGCAGCGTGGCGACGGGCTTGCGGACGGTCGGCGCGAAGCGGCCCGCGAGGGTGTCGTTCCCGTCCGTGAGTGCGACATCGGTGCAGCGCTCGGCCTCCCACGGGACGTACGTCCGCAGCAGCTCCTGGAACTTCGCCAACTGCTGGTCGGGGGCGAGCCCGTCGAAGCAGTCGAGCGGGCCACCCGGGATGCCCTCGAAGAACATGATGTCGCAGGGGCCGCTGGTGGTGAGGCTGGGCATGGTGAAGTACTCGCCCGCACCAGGGATGACGTTGAAGCTGACGCCGGGGCGGTCGGGCAGCGGTGCCATACCGGTGACGTACGCCAGGGCCAGCGCGCGCTGCGGAGCGTCGTACGGGGAGCGCCGGGCGTCCCGCTCGAACAGCCCGGCTATCCCGCCCTTGCCGGCCGCGACGATCACCAGGTCGGACTCGGCGGCGTAGCGCTCCAGGTCCGCGATGCCGGCCTCGCAGAGTTCCAGACGGCCGCCGCGGCGCGCGAACTCACCCATCCAGAGCGGCATTTTGACGCGCTGGTCGACGGAGCGGGCGGTGGCGTCGAGGCGGGCGCCGAAGGAGAGCGCCCGGCCGCCCTGGCCGTCGGCGATGTTCACACCGAGCCCGGCGATCGGCGGGCAGGCGTCGCCCCAGAAGTCGAGGCCGAGGCTGCGCTCGTGGGCCAGCGCGGTGCCGAACATGGCCTGGCTGGACATGACCCGGCCCTCGCGGATCTGGTCTCCGGTGCGGTTGGACACGAGGGTGACGTCGTAACCGTGGGCGATCAGACCGATACCGAGCTGGAGGCCGGCCTGGCCTGCTCCGACGATGGTGATCTTGCGCATGAGGGGGACCTCCGGGGACGAGTTGTGCGGTTTCAGGTGGTGCCGTGCAGTGCCGTGCAGTTCCGTGCGCCGGGATGGCGTCTCGGCGACGTGGCGGCGTCAATGAGTGGGGGAGGGTGTGCGGAATGCGGCTGCCCGCCGGGGGGGGGCGGGCAGCCGCGGGAAGCCGGGTCACCCGAAGGACCGGGGGATGGTCTCCGGGTCACCCGGCCGACTGGAGGGGCCCGAGCCGGGGCGGCAGCGGCAAGGGGACCGCGACGTGCGCGGGTACGGCCTCGGCGGCCCCCGCCGCACCGGTCGCGCGTGGCACATGCGGCGCGCACGCGACGGGCTGTCCGCTGGACGTGACTCCGTCCGTCACGAGCGCAGTCCGGCCCGGCACTCCCTGCATCGTTGCTTCCCTGGATTCTTCTCGGCCCGCGGCGGTCAGGGACCAACCTTGGTATGGCAAGATCATCTGCGCTATCCGGATCACGCGGGTCGCTGTCCCGATCGCGCACCTCGGCGGTGGAGGTTCACATGCCCGCTGAAGAGCCACCTCTCGCAAACCGCCAACGGTTCCACACAGCGGACATTTGGGAGGCACGGGCCGAGGTCGGCCGAGCTTTCTGTCCGCACGAACTGCGCATCACGCAGCGCTCGGCGACGCTCGACGCCCGGCTGCACGGCGCGCCCTTCGACCGGACAGGGCTGTACTACCTCGACTACGGAACGGAAGTCCGGATCACCCCGGGTGACCTGGAGAGCTTCTTCCTCGTCCAGATCCCGCTCGCGGGGTACGCCGAAATCACCTGCGGCCGGGAGGAGATCATTTCCTCTCCCGAACTCGCTTCCGTCCCCTCTCCGACCGGAAAGTTGGACATGCTCTGGGGCGACGGCAATCCGCAACTGATCGTGTGGTTCGACCGATCATCCCTGGAATCGCACCTGGGCAGCCTGCTCGGCCGCACCGTGCGCCGCCCGATCTCCTTCTCGCTCGGCATGAACCTCACCACCCCGGGATCCCGTTCCTGGCTCAACATCGTCGACCTCATGCGCCGGGAGGCAGAGGGGCCTGGCGGCATGACGAGCCGGCCCGTCGTGACACAACAGCTCGAATCGCTCCTCATGACCCAGCTGTTGATGGCCCAGCCCCACAACTACACGCCGGCGCTGCTCGGCAAACAGCCGCGCATCGCGCCGCCCGCGGTCCGCCGCGCCATGGAGGTCATCGAGGGGCACGCCGCCGAGCCGCTCACGGTCGCGGAGATCGCGGAATACGTCGGCATCGGGGTACGGGCCCTCCAGGAAGGCTTCCGCCGGCACCTCGACACGACACCGCTCGCGTACCTTCGCGAGGTCCGCCTGGACCAGGTACGCAAGGAACTCCTGGCCTCCGACCCGGGCGCCACGACTGTCACCGCCGTCGCATCCCGCTGGGGCTTCATGCACCCGGGCCGCTTCTCACTCGCGTACCGCCGGCAGTTCGGGGAGCCGCCTTCGGAGACGTTGCGGTCATGAGGGGACGGTCCCCTGCGCTCTGCGCGCGCGGATGGGGATCACGTCGTGACGGCTGCTCCCCGCGGTCCGTGCGGGTCAGGGCTGCACAGCCAGCCGTTGATGGCGAAGCGGCTGTCCGCGTGCTGCTTGCTCGGGCAGCTGACCGGGCGTACCTCGTGCCAGGCGGTGGGGCGGAAGAACACGATGCTGTCGTGTTCGGGCTCCCAGTCCCGCCAGGTGCGCTCCTCCCACTTCCCGGCTGTCTCGGTGTGCAGCGGGAGGGCGACGTCGAACACGCGCAGTGCGCCCCCGTCGAAAGGCCGGGGTGTGCGGTGCAGGTAGTAGACGAACGTGAGCAGACGCCGGGGTGCGAACTCGGCGCTGGTGTCCTGGTGCGGCCGGTAGAAGTCGCCGTCGTTGTGCAGGTTGAGGCTGTAGTCGGGTTCGGTGTACCGGCAGGAGACGCCCAGAGTGTGCTCGACCGCCTCCAGTACCTCATCGATGGCGGCCATCAGCTCAGGCGCGGCGAAGTCCTGGCACGACAGGGACCGGCGAAAGTCGGGGACCACCTCCCGGTCTCGAATCATGGAGGGCTTCAACGTGTCGCCGGTGGAGGCGATGGCGCGCTCCAGCAAGGCGCCGGCCGCCCGTTCACCCAGGAACTGGGTGATGCGGCAGACCGTCACCGGAAGCCGCCAGATCGCGTCCGTACACACCGCCGACCGCTGATCCATCGCTTCGGGCGGTCCCGTCACGGTGTCGTGTGGTGCCAAGGTGTCCTGCCTTCTGGGTCTCGACGGGTGTGTTCGGAAGGGGCGGACGCTCCGAGCCCGCTCAGGGGCCGGGCGATGACCGTGGACCGTGCTCGGTCCGGGACGGGCTCGTGGGCACTGACCTGACCGTCCGCCCCTCCGGCCACCGGAGCGTCACAGCAGGCCGTCCGGCGTCGTCACGCGCTCTCGGGCGGGTCCACGCTCGCGGCTTCTCGCAGACGGTCCACTTCGGCCGTGAGTTCTTCCACGCGGCGGTGCAGTGCCTGGACGCAGACCAGGGCGACGCCGAGGCCGTCGACGACGGGGATCTTGGTGTCGTCCTGGTTGAAGCCGAAGGCTGTGTGCCAGTCCTGGGCCATCGGCCCGAGGTGACGCACGTCCTCGGGCTCCCAGAGGTAGCGCCAGGTACTGACGGGCAGCGCGGCCACGGTTTCCAGGACCGCGTAGCCGTTGACCGCACCGACCGGGGCCACAGCGCCGCTCTCCCGCGCACCGGCCGGACGACGGTCCGGGCCGATGCGGTCGGCCGCCCGGGACCGCCGGCGGAAGATACCCACCCCTACCGGCTCCAGTCGACCGGCACCACGTCTTGCTTGAGCCCGCGGTCGCTGCAGATGGCGCACGGGGAGCCCGGGACACCGGGGCCCTGGTCGATGCCGACGGTGATCGCTCCGTGGGCCCCGACCGGGGTGTGGATGCCGTCGCCGATCATCGCGGCGTCGTAGCCGCCCAGCAGCTCCTGGAGGGTTCCGGGGCCCAGGTTCTCCGGGGCGGTGATCGCGGCCACGCCGTCGTAGTCGGTGTAGGCCGCCCCCAGCGTCCGGCCGCCGATGGTGGCGAACACGATCTTCGCGCCGCGGATGGGCTCCCCGGTGATCGCGTCGGACGCCATCGCCTGGATGTTCTCCAGTTGCATCTGCGTGACATTCAGGCTGGCCTGGCTGGTCGTGAGCCTGGCCGGCTTCAGGCTGGGGCATTCCGTACCGCTGCACGACGCGACCGGTGGGGTGGCCGCGGACGCGGTGACGCCGCTCCCCGCGCCCAGCGACGCCAAAGCCGCGGCCATCACCGCGACGGTCTTACGCCCTACAAGACTCATGTCCACTCCCATAGGAACTGCCCGACCGCGATCCGTACCGGCGCATGACGGCCGGGACGGCCTGGGCGCGTGCAGCACACGACGAGTGCCGCCCCTCGTGGACGACGCAAGCGACCGTATCCACGCCCATCCGGCCCAACCAGCTGACAAACGCGAGTTCGCACTTACTGATGAACCGTCGGCAAGACGATGACGAACGCGATCGACCCGGGCGCTCCCGGGTCGGCGTCACCGCGAAGAGTGCAGGCTTCCTGGTGAAGTCCCCCTCAGATGTTGTCCGTTGACGGGGGTTCGGTGAAGGCGCCGGCGGTTGCGGCGAGGGCGGCGGTTCTGGCTGCGTGGCCGGGCAGTTGCGGGTCGGGTGGTGTGCGGAGGAGCACCAGCCGGTGGTACAGGGGCGCGGTGGCGGTGATGAGCAGCCGCTGAGCGTCGGTGTGCGGTGGGATTTCGCCGCGCCGGACAGCCCGGCTGACGACGATCTCGCAGCGGGCGTACCGGTCCTCCCAGAGCCGCTGTTGGGCGTGGGCGGCTTTCTCGGAGCGGAACGAGGCGGCGATCAGTGCTGCCACGATCGGTGGCTGTGCGGTCAGGGCTGCTTGGATCTCCTGGTTCAGCGCTGTCAGGTCGCCTTCCAGTGAGCCGGTGTCCGGTGGCTGCCAGTCGTCGTCGCTCGCCGCGTCGAGGACGTCGGCGAGCAGCCCGCCGACGTCCCCCCAGCGCCGGTACACCGTGGTGCGGTGCACGCCGGCGCGGGCGGCGACGGTGTCCGTGGTGAGCCCGTCATAGCCGTGTTCGCCGAGTTCCGCGAGGACTGCGTCGAGTACCTGCCTGCGAATGCGGGCGGTGCGGCCCCCGGGTCGGCGACGGGTCGGCGGCCTGGTGCCTTCTGGCTCTGGTTCTGGCTCTGGGCCTGGGTTTGGGCCGGTGGGAGTCGTCACTGGTAATCCGTTGCTGAGGGGGACGGCGTCATGGCAGTATCTTAAAGCAGCAGCTGTCGCACTAGCGGAGATCGATGCTCTTCCGAAGCGTTCGCCCGGCCGCGACCGGCTCGCGGTGCCGGTCGGGCGCCCTCGTCATCGTCGCCGTGATCGCCGGTTGACTCGGAGCCGACGGCCGCCCACCTGCCCCCATGCAGGCGACTGCGACGTCCGCCGGCGAGCGCTGAGGTCCTCCGGACCCGCAGACACCCCTTCAGGAAGGAAGCAATCAGTGATGCCGCCTGTTCCCGCCGACCCGACCGCGGTGCATCCGATGCCCGAGCAGCCGCGAGTGGTGCTGCTGAAGCCGCTGGTCACCTCGCCGCTGATCGAGGTCGGAGAGTTCTCGTACTACGACGATCCCGATGACCCGACCGCGTTCGAGACCCGCAACGTGCTGTACCACTACGGGCCGGAAAAGCTGGTCATCGGGAAGTTCTGTGCGCTGGGCGAGGGTGTGCGGTTCATCATGAACGGCGCCAACCACCGTATGGACGGCCCCTCGACGTTCCCTTTCCCCATCATGGGCGGTTCCTGGTCCGAGCACTTCGACCTCATCACCGGTCTGGCCGGAAGGGGCGACACCGTGGTGGGGAACGACGTCTGGTTCGGATACCGGGCCATGGTGATGCCCGGCGTCCGCATCGGCCACGGAGCGATCATCGCCTCCGGGTCCGTCGTCGTCGACGACGTCCCCGACTACGGCATCGTCGGCGGCAACCCCGCCCGCCTCATCCGCCGCCGCTACAGCGACGCCGACATCAACCGCCTCCTCGCACTGGCCTGGTGGGACTGGCCGCTCCCGCACCTCACCGAACACCTCCGCACGATCATGTCCGGCAGCATCGACGACCTGGAGAACGCGGCGCCCGGACACACACCGCCGCGCAGCGCGACGAGCCGTTGAACGGTCCCGGCACGGGACGCCCGGCTCTGCGGAGACCGGCCTGTGACCTGCGGAGATCTTCGCGTCCGCCGTCTCCCGCATCGGCGATCCATCCACACCCGCTACCGAGAATCGAGCTGCCTGCATGCCTGCTTCGTCCCGCCACGACCCCTTCGCCGACTGGCTTCGCGCCCATGCCGTCCCGCTCACCCACCTCGACCGTGCGGCGCCGCTCGACGACCTGGAGCCGCTGCGCGCCATCATCGGCGACGCCCGCGTCGTCGCGATCGGCGAAAGTTCCCACTTCATCGACGAGTTCGCAGCGATGCGCGAGCGCATCCTGCGGTTCCTGGCCGAACGCTGCGGCTTCACCGTGCTGGCCTTCGAATACGGCTTCAGCGAAGGCTTCCCCCTCGACGCCTGGGCCCAGGGCGAGGGAGCGGACGATGAGCTGTCGGCCCACCTCGCCACAGCGATCCCTGTAGGAGTCGACGAACCGCTGCGCTGGATGCGGCGGCACAACCGCACAGCCTCATCGCCGGTGCGTTTCGCGGGCATCGACATCCCCGCGGCCGGTGGGTCCTTGCTTCCCGCCCTGGCTCCGATCGCCGACTACCTGCGCCACATCGACCCCGAAACCCTGCCGGCGGTCCAGGAGGCGATGCGGATCGCCGCAACGTTCGCCGGTGGCTCCGGGGCCGTCGCCGCGCCCGCCTGGGCACGCCTGGCCACCGCCGAACAGGACGCCCTCAGCGCGACGTTGACGCGTCTGCTCATCCGGTTCCGCTCCGTGGAACCGCTGTACGTCTCCCGCGGCGACCAGCACAGCTACGACATCGCCGTGCGCCGCCTCGAAGGCGCCTGCCACGCCGACTACACCTTCCGCGCCATGGCCGACCTCTTCGCCGGAAAGGGGCTGGCCGCCGACACATCGGCCCGCGACGTCTACATGGCCGATTCGGTCCTGTGGCACCTGGAGCGCTACGGCCCCGGAACCCGCGTCGTGCTGGCAGCTCACAACGCCCACATCCAGAAAACACCGATCTCCTTCAACGGCCACCTCACGGGACTCCCCATGGGCCAGCACCTGCACCGCGCGCTCGGCGATGACTACTTCGCCATCGGCCTGACGAGCACCACCGGACACACCGCAGACATGCCCCGCGACGAGAACGCACGCTTCGGTTTCACCATCGACACCACCGCGCTGGAGCCGGCCGAGCCGGGAAGCATCGAGGCCGCCTTCGCCGACGCCGAACTCGGGCTCAGCGTCGCCGATCTCCACCAGGCACGCCCGCAGGCCCAAGGGAACGCCGGCCTCGCTCCGGGCCCCGACCGCATCCGGATCCAAAGCGCCTACCTGCACACCCCCGTCATCGAGGCGTTCGACGCCATCCTCCACACCCCGACCTCCACCGTGGCCGACGACCTCGGAAACATGTGAGATCGGGGGAGTCCACGGGCCGATCACCGCGCTGTCCTCCCCGACGGCCCGGAGCCGGGCGGGAAGCCCGGCCCGGGATCAGCCGGTCCCGCCGCCGCCCAGGGTGTGCCGTTGCATCAGCCGGGAGATGTCCTTCCCGGTGACGATTCCCACCAGGTGACCCGTGTCCACGACGAGGATGCGTGCCCCGGTTCGCAGGCTGAGCTTGTCGAGGGCCTCGCTGAGCAGGTCGTCCGGAGCGGCGACCGCGCACTGGGACAGCGGGGTCGCGACCTCGCGTACCCGCAGTGTCTCCCGGCGAGCTGCCGGTAGCGCGGCGAGCCTGCGGAGCTGCACGATTCCGCTGGGACGCCCTTCGAAGTCGAGCAGCGGCAGAGCGGAATGGCGGGCGTGCACCGCCACCTCGTCGATGAAGCGCTGGACGGTCAGCCAGTCGGCGCCGGTGGCCACCGGGCTGGACATGGCGTCGGCCACCCGCACTCCGTGCAGCGCCGCGTGGAGAGTGGAACGCCGTCGCTCCGATGCGGCGCCGAGCATGATGAACAGGCCGACGAAGACGAGCCACAGCCCGCTCTGCGCGCCGCGCAGTACGGAGATCCAGCCCACGGCCACCAGCAGCACGCCGATGATCTGGCCGCCCCGGGAGGCCGCCAGATCGGCGCGTTCCCGGTCTCCGGTGCGCCACCACAGCAGCGCCTGCATCACGCGTCCGCCGTCGAGCGGCGCGGCGGGCAGCAGGTTGAACACGCCCAGCAGCAGATTCGCCCAGCCGAGCCACACCAGGACGACGGCGGGCACCGCCCAGCCGGACAGCCTGGCCAGCCCGATGCCCGCTCCGAGCGCGGCGCCGCCGATGACCAGGCTGGTCAGTGGCCCGCTGACCGCGACCGCGAGGGCGGACGGTGCGGTCTGCGGCCGTCCCATCCGTGTCACGCCGCCCAGCGCCCACAGCGTCACGTCCTGCACCGTGATCTTCTTCCTCCTGGCGGTCGCGGCGTGGGCCGCCTCGTGGAGCAGGAGGCTGCCCATGAGCAGCGCGGCGCCCGCGACACCGGCGAGGGCGTACACGGCGTCCGAGCGGCCCGGGAGCGAGAGGGGGAGGACCTGGTGGCCGAGCGCGTACGCGAACAGGAACACCAGCAGCGGCACGCTCCAGTGCATCCGCAGCGGTACCCCGACAACATGTCCGATACGGACCGAGCCGTTCATCGTCGTCTCCCGCAGGCCCGGCACCCGGTCCATCCGGGCAGGACCTCGCGACCTGCGCTCCGTGAACCGACCTGCTCGCCATTCACCACAATTGTCGCTCTCGTACTCCCTCCGCCGGCAGCCAGCGGGTACCGGATCGCTGGATCTAGGCTGGACGTACGGACCGGGCGTACGGAACCGGACGTACGGCCTGCGCCGGGCGTGTGGACGGCGCTGTGGGAGGTGTGCCATGGGGCGGAGCCACCACTTCCACCTGGATGAGGGCGGCCACTCGATCACCGTGAACGTCGGGCGCGGCCGGGACGGGGAGATCGAGCTGCTGGTCAACGGCAAAGTGATCGCGTACCAGGAGAAGCACGGCCCGGGGATGACCCTGCTGACCGGCGAGCTGCCCGATGAGCCCGTCCGCCCGTTCCGGGTCCGGGTACGCGAACCTCACCTCGTGCCGACCGGGCCCAGATGCACGCTGGAGCTGGCCGGCGGCCCGGAGCAGCCGATGCCGGAGCGGCCCGTGTCGTGAGCCCCGGGCTGCCGTCTGCCGGGCGTGGGGCCGGTGTGCTCGGGAGTTGAGCCTGTGGCCCCTGTGCTATGGGATGAGGACGGCGCGGTATTTGGCCTTGCTCATGTTCTGGAAGGTGTTTTCGGCCTGGTCGAGGGGGTGGGTCTCGACCATGGGGCGGATGTCTTTGAGGGCGGCGAAGGCCATGGTTTCCTCGCTGTCCTTGGCGTGGCCGCTGTACCAGCCGGCGACTGCGCGGCGGCCGAAGACCAGGAGTTCGGGGTTCACTTGGATCGGTTCCTGGCCGGTGGCGATCACCACCAGGCGGCCGTTGGGGCCCAGTCCCTGGATGAGGTCGGCCTGGGAAGGGCTGTGACCGGCGGTGGAGATGACGGCGGCTGCTCCGCCCAGTTTGGCCAGCGCTTCGCCTGCGCTGCCCTCGTCGCTGTCGATGTACGCGTCCGCGCCCAGGCGCCGGGAGATGTCCTCCTTGGCCCGGCCGCGGTTGATCGCCACTGTGCGGAAGCCCATTTTGTCCGCGAACTGCACCGCCAGGTGGCCGAGTCCGCCGATGCCCTGGACCGCGACGGTGTCGCCTGGGCCCGCGCCGCAGTGGCGCAGAGCGTTGAAGGTGGTGATGCCCGCGCACATCAGCGGTCCGGCCTCTTCGAAGGAGAGCGCGTCCGGGACGCGGGCGAGCGCGTCCTGGGGTGCGACGACGTACTCGGCGTAGCCGCCGTCGTACGAGAGGCCGACGATCGTGCCCGCCACGCAGTTGGTGAAGTCGCCCCGGCGGCAGGGGCCGCAGACGAAGCAACTGCCGCCGTGCCAGCCGATACCGACCCGGTCGCCCGGCTGCCAGGCGCTCACTCCCGGTCCGACGGCGTCGACCTCACCGGCGATCTCGTGGCCCGGCACCCGGGGCAGCCGGACGCCGAGCAGGCCGAAGCGGGCGAGGTTCTCACCGCCGCACACCCCGCAGGCGCGCACCCGCACCCGGACGTCGCCCGGTCCCGGTTCCGGCACCGGGAGTTCGGCCACCTCGAAGGGGCGGCCGGCTTCGGTCACCTGTACCGCTGTCATTGTCGATGGACTCATCACCGTTCTCCGTCCGTACCGTTCTCCGTCCGTACCGTTCTCCGTCCGTACCGTTCTCCGTCCGTACCGTTCTCCGTCCGTCTGCGCGGCCCGTAGGGAAGGCCGCGTCTGGAAGCCCCGCGCCATGACGGTGTGGGGCAGGCGGGCGGCGCGGTGTCAGTTGCTGGAGCCGCCGTTCATCAGGATTTCCTCGCCGGTGAGGAAGAAGGACTGGTCGCTCGCCAGGAACTCGGCGACGTCCGCGACGTCCTCGGGGGTGGCGAGCCGGCCGATCGGGATGGTTTCCAGCAGTGCCTTCTTGTAGGGGTCGTCGTCGCTGACGCCGGTGAAGATGCCCGCTCCGTCGATCGGGCCGGGCAGCAGCGAGTTCACCGTCACGCCCCGGTGGCCGATCTCCTGGGCGAGGACCTTCACCAGGTACTTGGGTGCTGTCTTGCTCGTGCCGTACAGGCCGAGGCCGGGCTGGGGTCTGGACGTCGAGCTGGAGGCCATGTTGATGATCCGGCCTCCGTCCGCGATGTGGCGGGCGGCGGCCTGGAGCACGAAGAACGGGCCCTTGGTGTTGACCCGGAACAGCAGGTCGTAGTCGTCCTCGGTGATTTCGGTGACCGGGATGTTGACCTTCTCGATCCCGGCGTTGGCGATCACGATGTCGAGCTTGCCGAAGGTGTCGAGGGCGGTCCGGAAGAGCTTGTCGATCTGTGCGACGTCCGAGGCGTCCGCCTGGACGGCGATGGCGCGGACCCCGGAGGCGGTGGCTTGCTTCACCGCCTCGTCGGCGGGCGCCTGGTCGCGCGAGTAGTTGATGACGACGTCCGCTCCGCGCTCGGCGAAGCGCAGTGCGACGGCTCTGCCGAGCCCTTTCGACGAACCGGTTACCAAAGCGGCCTTGCCCTTCAACGACGTCATGTCGAGCTCCTCATCCGGCCCGGCCCCGGCCTCAGGAGCGGGCCCACGTGACGCCCCCACGACACCCCCGAAACACCCCACAGCCATCAACCCACAGTCCCGTCCCGGACGCATCCGCACCCCTGTGAGCAGGGCGAATCCATCGTCTGCTGACATGCTGAGACCCTTCGCGGCCCTGGGCACCGGGCACCGCGCGACCATGCCGGGCCGGTCGTCGACGTCGCCGAGGCTGTCACTCAGCCATGGCCAGCACATCGCGGACCAGGCGTCGCGCGTACTCGCGATCGACGGGCAAGGCGAATACGACGTGGTGGTACAGAGGTGCGATGACATGGTCGAGGATCTGCGGGACGCTCGGTGTCTTCTCACCGCGTTCGCGGGCCCGGCTCACCACATCCGATGCCTGCTCGCGCCGTTTCTCCGTGACCGGGCAACTCGCGACGATCCCGGTGCGGGCCGACACCATCGCGCGCAGGTATCGGGCTCGGTGGGGACGTGTGATGTCGCGGGCGATGACCTGCGCCCACTCGGTCAGATCCTGCTGGAGGGATCCGGTGTCGGGCGCTGACTCACCGTCCCGGGTCAGGGCGGCGACAGCGACTTCCTCAAGGAGAGCGTGGACGCTGTCCCAGCGTCGGTAGAGCGTCGTCGGGTTGACCCCGGCCCGTTCGGCGACCACGGGAAACGTGATCTTTTCGGCGCCCTCGCCCACGAGTTCACCGACTGAGGTGTAGATCGCGGTCAGTACTCGACTGCTCCGCCCTCCGGGGCGGCTGGCGGCTGCATGGTGAGGCACGTCACCAGCATACGCAAAGATCTTTGCTTCTACTACGATGGGCCGCCCGGGTTAAAGCAAAGATCATTGCGTTTTGATGGAGGTCGCGTGCCCAACCGTTCGGTTTCGTTCTTCCTGGCCGGGGCCGTGGGCGCGGCCACGCTCACTGCCGCTTCGGCGCCGTCCCCCCTCTACCCGGTCTATCAGCGCCTGTGGGACCTCTCCACGTTCACCTTGACGGTCGTTTTCGCCGTCTACGTCTTCGCCTTGCTCGCCGCCCTGCTGACCGTCGGATCGGTCTCCGACCGGGTGGGCCGTCGGCCTGTCGCCTGCGGTGCCCTGATGCTGCTCGCTCTGGGCATGCTGCTCTTCGCCGTCGCCACAGGCGTCGGCGGCCTGATGGCCGCGCGCATTGTGCAGGGGCTTGCCGTGGGGACAGCCGCCGGCGCCACTACGGCCCTGATCATGGAGTCCGCGCCGAACCCCCGGCTCGGCTCGACCATCAGCAGCGCGGTCCCTTCCTTGGGGATAGCGATCGGCGCTGTCCTCGCCGGCGGCTTGGTGGAGTTCGCGCCACTGCCCCGCCAACTCGTCTTCTGGATCCTCACCGTCGTGTACCTGGTACTCGCGGCACTCGTCTGGCTGGTTCCCGAGCAAGCTCGATCCGACTCGCCGACCCGGGAAGCGATGTGGCGGTCACTGCTGCCCAGCGCTCAACTCCCGCGGGCCACACGGCCGGTCTTCGTCGCACTGCTGCCGTCGATCAGTGCGACGTGGGCCCTTGGTGGCTTGTACCTCTCGCTCGGATCGTCGATCCTCACCACCGTCCTCGACGTGCACAGCCACTTCGCCGCGGGCGTCATCCTCGGCGTCTTCTTCGTCGCAGGGACGGCGGGCACTGTCGCGTCGGCCTTCGCTCCGCCACGACACCGCGCATGGTTCGGCCTCGGGCCCCTCGCCATTGGCGTCCTGGTCACCATCGCGGCCATGCCGACGGGTGTACTGCCGCTCTACGTCGTCGGGTCGCTGATCGCGGGATTCGGGTTCGGGGCGACGTTCCGGTTCGCCGTCCATGCCCTCGGTGAGGCGGCACCGATCGCCCGACGGGGCCAGGTGTTCGCGACGATGTACATCGTCAGCTATCTCGCCTTCAGCGTGCCTGCGCTCGCCGCCGGGCTCGCTGTCGAGCGATTCGGGCTCAAACCAACAGCCGTCGTGTATGGAGCCCTGGACATCGCATTGGTCCTGTTCGCTCTCGTCGCCGGGACCGCCCACGCGCGTCGACGGGATGGCGAGGACGATGTTCGGCGCGATAGCGCACCGCCGTTGGTCTCGCGCACTTTCGGCACGCCTCGCCACACCACGCACTACCTGGAGTGCGGACCGGCCGATGGACCGCTGATGTTCTTCCTCCACGGGTGGCCGGGCATCGGGTTGTTGTGGCGGGCCCAGATGGAGGCGTTCGCTGCCGACGGGTGGCACTGCGTCGCGCCCGATCTGCGCGGGTACGGCGAATCCTCCGCCCCGGCGGATACCGACGCCTACACCGTCGAGGAGGTCGTGACGGACCTGACGGAGCTCCACGACCATCTCGGCGGCAGAACCGCGGTCTGGATCGGCCACGACTGGGGCAGCGTCGTGGCGGGAGCAGTGGCCGCACACGAGCCGGAGCGGTGCCGCGGCGTGGTGTTGACCTCGTGGGCCTACCACCCCACCGCCAACAGCCTGGCCACGCTCGTACCCCTGGTCGACCGTCAGCTCTACCCGGCCGACCGGTATCCGGACGGACAGTGGGACTACTACCGCTACTACACGACACACTTCGAAGCGGCGGTCGCCGACCTTGACGCGGCTCCGGCGGCAACGCTGGCATCGGTCTATCAACCGGGCAGCCCCGCCGCGATCGGCGCCATCTCACCGACGGCCACGGTCACACGCGACGGCGGACGCTTCGGCGCCGCGCACCACGCACCGCCGACGCCGGCCGATCCGGCTCTCTGGCCACCGGCGGACTTCGACACCCTGGTGCAGGCGTTCGCCACTCACGGCTTCCGTCCTCCCTCTGCGTGGTACACAAACGACGACGCCAACATCGCTTACGCGCGCAAAGCACCCGACGGCGGGCGCCTGACGCAGCCGGTGCTGTTCGTCAACGGCGAGTGGGACGCGATCTGCAACATCTCGGGCAACTGCCAAGGCGATCCGATGCGCGCGGCCTGCGCAGATCTCACCGTGGCGCCGGTGCCTGCAGGACACTGGCTGCCGCTTGAGAGCAAGGCTCAACACATCGAAGCCATCCGCACCTGGCTCCGCTCCAAGAACCTTCGATGAGCAGCGAGATATGGGCTCGTCCGGCTCGAAGCTCCGGCAGAACGGCGTCATCTTGCCGGGCGGTGCCCTCCTTCGACGGCCGCGCCCGCCACGCGTCGGCACCGTCTCCGCCGAGGTTCGGCAGAGCCTGTCAGGCCCCGTGCCGGTGGCGTTCCGCAGCCGCTACCGGTCACGGCGGCGGCGCGACGGAGTCAGCCGGTGCTGAGGGTGCTGGATGGCGCCGGTCTGCAATCGCCACAGGGAGGCGTACAGGCCGTCGCGTTCGAGCAGGGTGTGGTGGGTGCCCTTCTCCGCCAGGAAGCCGTTCCTGTCCATGACGTAGATCCGGTCCGCGTGGCGGATGGTGGAGAGGCGGTGGGCGATGACGATCAGCGTCCGGCCCTGGGCGAATCCGCGCAGTGTGCGCTGAACGGCGGCCTCGGTCTCGTTGTCCAGGGCTGAGGTCGCCTCGTCGAGAACCAGGACCGGTGGGTTCTTGAGGAAGGTGCGGGCCAATGCGATCCGCTGCTTCTGGCTGCCGGAGAGCCTGGCCCCGCCCTCCCCGATCAGCGTGTCGTACCGCGCGGGGAGCGCTTCGATGAATTCGTCCGCCGCGGCCATCCGCGCGGACCTGACGACCGCGTCGTGGCCGGCGTCGAAGCTCCCGTAGCGGATGTTGTCGCGAATCGTGCCGTCGAAGAGGAAGGCGTCCTGAGTGACGAAACCGATGGTGCTTCGCAGGTCTTCGAGGCTCAGGTCCCGGATGTCCTGCTGGTCGAGCAGGACGCGTCCGGACTGGGGGGCGTGGAAACGCATCAGGAGCTTGGCGACGGTGGTCTTCCCGGCTCCGGTGGTGCCCACGATGCCGGTGGTCCTGCCGGGTGGGATGCGCAGCGACAGATCCCGGACGGTGGGCGGGCACCCGGGGTAGGAGAAGGTGACCCGGTCGAGGATCACCTCGCCCTTCACCTGACGGGCGTTCAGGCGGCGGCCGTTGACGTCCGGCTCCACGGGCAGTTTCCCGAGTCGCTCCACCCGGTCGACGGCGGCCACGGCCCGTTGGTACTGCTCGACGGTGTTGCCGAGCGTGGTGAGTTTCCAGACGACGTACTGCGGCAGGCCCAACAGCGCGTTGAACACTTCGAGCGAGAGCGCGCCGCTCAGCACCGTATTGCCGCCGAGGAGGATGGTCCCCATGTACGACGTGGCGGCGCAGACGTGCACGCTCTGGGCGTACCGGGCGGCAGTGCGGCCGGTCCGGTGGCTGCCTCGGCGGTAGTCGTCGCTCAACTCCCGGATCCGGGCGGCCTCGTACTCCTCGGTGCAGAAGCTCTTGACCGTGGCGCTCGCCTCCAGGCTGTTGGCCACCTGGCTGTTCAGTCGCGCCTTGCTGTCGGCGGACGCCGCGTATCCGGTGGCCGAGCGTTTTTGATGACGGAGGGACAGCCATACGACGAGCGGGACCGGCAGGATGGCGACCCAGGCGATCTGGGGTGCGAGGAGTACATAGGACGGGACCATGATGAGGAGACAGGCGACCAGCTGGAGCACCTCGTGCGGACCGGTGGCGAGGAAGCTGCCCACCTGGTGGACGTCCTCGGTGAGTACACCGGCTATCCGCGTGGTCCGCTCGCTTTCGAGCCGGCCGAGTTCCAGCTGCTGTACGTGCGGGTGGACTGCGGACCGCCACTCGTGTGCCACTTCCTCGCCCAGCGCCCGCCAGGAGATGGCGGCGCCGTACGACAGGGCCGTCACCGTGGCGCGCAGGAAGGCCGCCGCACCGGCGAGGGTCCACAACTGCGCATCGGCGCCGCCCAGTCCGAGGCTGGACAGCACCGGCATCCCGCCCCGGAAGAGCACCACGAGCATCCAGCTGATGAGCAGGTAGACCATGATTTCGGTGACCTGGGCGGCCACCGAGAGCGAGGACGCGAGGACGAGCTTGCCCTTGTGCCGCTGGGCGACCTTGGCGAGGACCCGTCGCTGCGGCGGAGCGGCGTCGGCCGGGGAAGTGCCGGTATCGCCCGGGTCGTTGGGTCTCCGCCGGACGCGGCGGACGAGGAGGGCGGTCGCTCCGACGACCGCACCCGGAAGCAGTTCGACCGGCCCGTCGGCCTGCCGCGGGCTGCCGCAGCCATTTCCCTTCCCCAGCGGGCCGGGAATCCGCAGGAGCGCCTGCCGGAGATGAGCCTTCACCGCTTTTCGGCTGACCGCCGGGTCATGGGAAATGAGAACTTTTCCGGTCACCGGACTCGTTCGTACGGCGGTGATCTCCGGGGTCTCGCAGAGCAGATCGGCGAGTGACGCGGCGGCCCGTGGGCGCCCCAAGAGAATGGCGACGTGCCAGCGTTGACGGCCGGCCGCCACCGACCTGGGACGGATCTTCGTGCGCAGTTTCCGCCGGCCTGTTGCGGGGGACATGGAAGACGACATCAGAAAAACACCGGTCCTCAACTTCGCGGATACCCTGTGGCCCGCTGCGGCGGAATGCCGCAGCGCGGTTCGGAAGGGCAGCGGAGTCCTTTTGCGTGGGACTGGCGATGGATGACCGACCGGGTCTTGTTCTCGTGGTGTCGGCGCTTCCCTTCCCGTCGTCGATCTCGTCGGTGAACATTTCGGTGGTCACCTCGGCGGCGATGTTCCGGATTACCTTGCGGCATCGTGTGCGGCCTTTTTCCTCCTGGGGATTGTCCGTGAATTCCTGTTGTCCGCCCGCAAGGGTCTTCGCGGCGCCTCACCTCCCCAAGAGCTTCGCGACGCGCGTGTTCCGGAGGGCGGCTCTCATGGAGACGCAAATGTCGCATCGCGTGAAACGCGAGGGTGGTGAATCGAGTGAGGCTCTGCGGTGATACGTGATATCGCCGTGCCGTCGCCAGGAATGAATTCTTGATCTTCCGGCAGGTGAGGGCCGCGATTCATCGTAAGTGGAATTCGACGCAATGGCAATGGATTTCCCTCGGTTGACAAAGAAGGATTATGTGACCAATTCGTGTGACGGAAGTGCAGTCTGGGGGAGTGCCTATTGATTGATTCCCGAGTGGTATTTCCGGTCGGGGAGTGTGACGTATTGAGGGGTGCGTTTGCTCGAAGCCGGCCCGCCGCCTACGGCCAGGCTCTGCTGTGCCCGTTCTGTGACGTGACCGGCACCGGCCCGCGGTCCGCACGCCGCTATCGTCGGGCCCATGATCGTATGGCTCAACGGCACCCACGGCGCAGGCAAGACGACGACCAGTGCACTCGTGCAGTCGCTCCTCCCGGATTCACGGGTGTTCGACGCCGAGAAGGTCGGCGTCACGCTCATGGACATCACACCCGGGCTGCCGGAGACGGACAACTTCCAGCACTGGCCGCCGTGGCGGCCACTCGTGGTCGAGACCGCCCGCCGGGTACTCGAATACACCGGCGGCACCCTGGTGATGCCCATGACTGTCCTGGTCGAGCAGTACTGGCGCGAGATCAGCGCGGGCCTCGCCCAACACGCCATCCCGGTACGGCACTTCGTCCTCCACGCCGACCAGGAAACCCTCCGCGGGCGCATCGCGGGGGACACCGTTCTCGGCCCCAACTCCCCGTTCCGCCTCAGATACCTTGAGCCCTACGCCGAGGCGGCACGCACATGGCTGCACGACGAGGCCGAGGTCGTCGACACCACGCACCTCACGCCCGCCCAGGCCGCCCTGCAGATCGCGGAGGCCGTCAAGGGCTGAGGCCGCCCGGGGCCGGGTTGTGCGGTGACCGGCCGCGGACCCGGCCGTAATTCGCTTGCCCCGGCCACGGGTCAACGCTGCACTGTGGCAGGACATCACGAGTCGTGGTGCCGGTATTTCGAGGAGGCAGCGGCGGCAATGGAGATCCGTTCCACGACCGATGAGGACCTTGACGTCTTCGTCGACACCGTCCATGCCGCGTTCGGGCGCTTCCCGGAAACCCCGGTCGAGGGCGGCGGACTGTGGTGGTCGGCGCTCGAAACGGACCGCTGCCTGCTCGCCCTGACGGCGGACGGGCGGCCCGTTGGCACCGCCGCCGCGCACGCCTTCGAACTCACCCTGCCCGGCGAGACCCTCGTCCCGGCCGCCGGGGTGACCGCCGTCGGCGTCCTGCCCTCGCACCGGCGCCAGGGCGTGCTCAGCGCGATGATGCGGCATCAGCTCGCCGAGTTGCGCGCCCGCGGGGAGATCCTCGCCGTGCTGCTGGCCTCCGAGGCCCCGATCTACGGCAGGTTCGGCTACGGACCTGCGACCTACACGGCGCGGCTGACGGTCCAGCGCCACGAGGCCGCCCTCGCCGCTCCCCGGGCGCGCGCAGTGGCCGACGCACCAGTCGCCGGCTCGGACGACGGCTCCGTCGAGGTGCTGCGCCGTGCCGAGTGCGGCGAGACTCTGGAAGCGGTCTACGACCGGTACCGCCGCGCACAGCCCGGCGCGCTGTCCCGGCCGCACCGCTGGTGGGCCCTGCGCGCAGGGCAGCCCCCGATCTCGCCGGCGCCGCGCTACGTCGCCGTTCACCGGGACGCCGACGGCGTCCCTGACGGGTACGCCAGCTACTCGATCGGTGAGGCCCAGACCTTGACGGTCGACGAGACCATCGCCACCGATGACGCCGTCTTCACGGCCCTGGCCCGGTTCGTACTCGGACACGACCTGGTCTCTCGGGTCGTGTTCCGGCACGTCCCGCCCGACCACCCGCTGCGCTGGCGGCTCGCGAACTTCCGCGCAGGCGAGGTGAGCGGCGACACCGACTGGCTCTGGGTGCGGCTGCTGGACGTCCCGGGTGCGCTGACCGCGCGCGGCTGGTTCATGGACGGCCGGCTCGTCCTCGACGTCGAGGACCCGTTCCTCGGCGAGCACGGCCGCTACCTGCTGACCGTCCGGGACGGCAAGGCCGACTGCGTCCCGACGGACCGGGAGCCCGACCTGTCCCTGGACGTGCGCGACCTGGGCTCGGTCTACCTCGGTGGCACCGCCCCGAGCACGCTCGTGCGCGCCGGACACATCCGGGCCCACCACCCGGGCGCGGCCACCCTCGCCGACGCACTCTTCCACGCCGAGCGCTCCCCGCACTGCCTGCACTGGTTCTGACCGCGCGCACGCAGACCCACCGCCCGCCCCCCCGGCAGCCTGAGTCGCCCTCCTGGCGCCAAGGGGCAGCATCCCCATCTGGGCACGCCGGCCAACTGCGTCAGGAGGGCGCAGGTCCCGCCGCCACGGTGCCGTGCGACGGCCGTGAACGGGGGAGGGGGGTCAGGCGGGGAGGTTCTCGGCGTACAAGGCGGTCAAGGCGGCCCAGTGGCGTTCGGCGGCGGCCTCGTCGTAGGTCGGGTTGTCCGGCACCGCGAAGCCGTGCGCGGCGGGGTAGGTCTCGATGGTGTGCTGCACACCGGCGGTGGTGAAGGCGTGTTCCAGCCGCTCGTGCTGTTCGATGGGGAAGTGCTCGTCGTTCTCGGCTGCCGCCACGTGGACGCTCGCGCTGATCCGGTCGGCCAGCAGATGCGGGCTGTCCGGGTCGTCCGTGGCGGCGAGTTGCCCGCCGTGGAACGACGCGGCGGCGGCCACGCGCTCCGGATGATGTCCGGCCACGATCAGCGAGATCCGGCCGCCCATGCAGTAGCCCGTGGTCCCCACGCGGCTTCCTGACACCTCCGGGCGGTCGGCGAGGAAGGTGAGGAACGCCTGCGCATCGCGGACGATCGCCTCCCCGGTCAGGCTCGCCATCAGGGACATCAGACGCTCCCGCTCGGCGGCATCGTCGAACGCCGTAGGGATGTCGAAGGGGGCGTATCCGCCCGTCCGGTAGTAGACATCGGGCAGGAGCACGGTGTAGCCGAGCCCGGCGAGCCGATCCGCCATGGCAGCGAAGGTTTCCCGTACCCCGGCGGCGTCGGGGTAGAGAATCACCGCAGGACGGCTGCCGGGATCCGACGGCGTGTGCAGCGTCGCGGCGCACACGCCGTCCTCGGTCGGCACGGTGACATCTGCTCTGGGCATCCGGACTCCTGGTGTCGAACAGTCGAACAATGGTGGGTTCTGTTCTACTGCACGGACGGGCTTCCGGCATCTGTCTTGATTTTCCCGTCCTGCTTCGCGGTGCTCGGAACGCGTCCTGAATCCGGTCTCCCGGTAGGGGAATTGGTGGAGGTCAGGACGGGCGCGAGGCCGGCGTGGCGCACCCGCACATGCTGTGGCGTCCTCCGTTCCCCGACGACCTGCTGCTCGTCTGCGCCAGTGAGGACCCCGCGTTGGCCGTCGCCGACCCGTCGGTGTCCACGGTGTCCCTGGTTCCACGGCACACGGCGGCCATCACGATCGCGGCCCTGGTGGATCTCGCCGAGCGGCCCGACCGCTCTCCGGCGCCGACCGTCGTTCCGGCCCGGCTCGACATCCGCGCTTCGTCGACGCGTCCCGCCGTCTGACGCGGGCGGGCAGGCGCCGTCGGTCGCGTCACCCCCATCGACGGGGCCCTGCGCTACTCCGGTGACGTGTTCATCGCCTGGCGGGCGAGGTCATGAGGCGCCGCGTCGAGGACGGTGTCGAGGAGTGCGCGGGAGGTGTTCAGGGCCTCGATCTCGCGGGTCATGCGCTCCCGTTCGCCCCTGAGTTGGCCAATGAGGTCGGGGCAGGTGGGCGCGAGTTGGCCGCTGTCGTCGCGGATGCAGGGGAGGACCTGGGCGATGACGGCGGTCGACAGTCCGGCGGTCAGCAGGCAGCGGATGCGGCGCACGGTCTCCAGGTCCGCTTCGCTGTACTCGCGGTAGCCGCTGGGCAGGCGCTCGGGAGCGAGGAGGCCCTGCTTCTCGTAGTAGCGCAGCGAGCGTTCGTGCACCCCGGCCCGGTGGGCCATCTCCTTCATCCGCAAGGCGATCATCTCCAGCCGGACCGACGACTTGACTCTGACACCGGTGTCGGAGTTTAGCGTTCCTGGCATGGCATCTGAACAGGCATTTCTCCCGTCGCACCACTACCGGCTCGATGTCGACGTACGGGGCGGCGGCCCCGCGCTGCTGCTCGCGCACGGTGCGGGCGGCGGCATCGAGGGCAACTTCGGTCTCGTTCTCGACGATCTGGCACGGGACCACACGGTGATCGGCCCGTCCTACCCCGGCGTGGGCCGTACGCCGCTCCCCGAAGCGCCGCTTGACCTCGACACCCTCGCCGACGCACTCGTGGCCGCGGCCGTCGAGCACGGGCACGGACAATTCACCGTGATCGGCGAATCGCTGGGCAGCGCCGTGGCGATCCGCGCCGCGACCCGGCACCCCGAACGCGTCAGGGCCCTCGTACTCACCGCCGGATTCGCCGTCGCCGACCCGGTGCTCGGCGGTGCGGCGCAGCTCATCGCCGCCCTCGGCAAGGCGGGCGAGTGGCGGGCCGTGGCCCGGCTCGCGGCGCTCGGCTGCCTCTCGGAGCGCCAACTCACCGCGATGTCATCGGAGGACGTCGAGGCTGTCGTCGACGGCGTGCTGACCGGGATGCCCGCCGGGACGCTCGCCCACTTCGAGCTGATCACACGTCTGGACGTCCGCGGCGACCTCGGCCGGGTGCGTGTGCCCACCCTGGTGGCGGTGCCGACCGGCGACCGGCTCGTGCTGCCCGACAGCTCGCGCCGTATCGCCGCGGGCATAGCCGGGGCCGCACTCGTCGAAATCCCCGGCGGCGGCCACCTCTTGGACGAGGGTGACCGCGCCGGGTGGCTGGGCCACGTACGGCGGTTCCTCGCAGGCCCGGCCTCGTGAGGCGCGGCGCCGCTCTCGCCGTCCTCGCCCTCGCCACGTTCGTCGTCGTCACGACCGAGCTGCTGCCGGTCGGGCTGCTCCGGCCGGTCAGCGCGGACCTGGGTGTATCGGAGTCACGCGTCGGACTGCTCGTCACGGTCTACGCGTTCACCGTCGGGCTGAGCGCAGCGCCGCTGACCGCGTGGACCGCACGGTGGCCGCGCAAACGCGTATTCCTCGCCGTCTGCGCGGTGTTCGCGCTGGGCACCGTTCTCGCGGCGGGCGCCGTGGACTACGCGATGCTCGCCGCGGCCCGGTTCCTGTGCGGCGCGGCACACGGGGTGTTCTGGTCGGTCGCTGCGGGCTACGCCTCGGCCATCGCGCGGCCGGGGCTCCCCGGCCGCGCGACCGCGCTCATCTTCGCCGGGAACTCGGCGGCCCTCGTCCTCGGCGTCCCCCTGGGCACCGCACTGGGCTCGGCGCTCGGCTGGCGTGCGGCCTTCAGTGTGGTCGCCGCGCTCGCGGTGCTCCTCTGCGGCGCAGCCCTGTGGGCCCTGCCGGACACCGGGACCGGGGCACCAACGGATGCGCGGTGGGAGGTGGCGCGGGACGGCCGGGCGGATGCCCGCGTGCGCGCCCAGGACACCGACGACGCCCGTGCGGCGCCCGGAGTGCTGCGTGCGCTGCGGCTGCCCGGGGTGCTGCCCGTGGTCGGCACGACGGCCCTGCTGGTACTCGGGCACTTCACCCTCTACACCTACGTCACGCCCCTGCTGCGTGACCTGGGTGTACCGGACGGCGCCCAACTCGGCGCGCTGCTCGGTGCGTACGGGCTGGCCGGGCTGGCCGGCACCTGGGTGTGCGGGCTGCTGGTCGACCGCCGTCCGCGTGCGGCGGTGCTCGGCACGATCGGCCTGATGGCCACCGCGATGGCGGCGCTTCTGACGGGGCTCCCGGAAGCGGTGGCGATGGCGCTGTGGGGTGCGGCGTTCGCCGCGGTGCCGGTATGCCTCCAGACAACCGTGCTGCGCCTGGCGCCGGACGCGCCGGACGCGGCGTCCTCCTGGTACGTGGCCGGGTTCAACCTGGGCATCGGCAGCGGGGCGCTCGCCGGTGGGCTGGTGATATCGGCCGCCGGATTGCCCGCGCTCGGCTGGGTGGCACTGGCTCTGGTGCTCGGCGCGCTGGCGCTCGGCCATGTGGTCTTCGGCGCACGCAGGTCCAGTGTCCTGGCGTTCAACACTCCGGCGGGCGGGGGACGTTGAGTGTTTCAGGGCCTGGCCGGCCTGGCCCCGGGGCGTACGGGGTCCGCTTGCGTCGGTCGGCGACGTTGCGAAAAAACAGTGGGTGATTACCTGGACACGTCATGCGCGCAGTAGGTTGAACGTGCGCTTACATGAGCTGGTGAGGGGGACGCGTCGTGGCGGAATCGCGGAATCTGGCGGCAAGGATTCGCCGGCTCCGGCGGGCGTCCGGTATGTCGCAGTCGGCGCTGGCGGGAGACGATCTGTCCCCGAGCTACGTATCGCTGCTGGAGGCCGGTAAGCGTATTCCCTCCGCCGAGGTCCTGCGGCAGTTGGCCAAGCGGCTCGGCTGCGCCCCCGAGCATCTGCTCGACTGCCTGGAGCCGGAGCGGGAACCGGACGACGCGCTCCGGGCCGAACTGCGGTACGCCGAGATCATTCTGCGCAACGGCGACCCGAAGGTCGCCCTTGAGACCTACCTGGCGGTGTGCGGCAAGGCGTCCAGGGCGGGCAACGAGGACGTCAGGCTCTCGGCCGAGTTCGGGGCGGCCCAAGCCCTGGAACACGACGGGCGCCTCGAAGAAGCCGTCGGCCGCTATCAGGAACTGCTCGACCAATCCGGAGCCGGGCAGACCTTGGTGCCCCGACTCGCGGTGGCCGTGGCCCTGTGCCGCTGCTACCGCGAGATCGGTGATCTCGCGCACGCCATCGACCTGGCCAACGGCATTCTGGAAGAGGCACGCCGCCTCCAGCTCACCCCGACCGTCCTGGGCGTCGAGCTGCTGTCCACCCTGGTCGGCCTCTACTGCGAGCGAGGAGACCTCCACCGGGCCGCGTCCCTGGCCCGCACCGCCATCGACGAGGCCGAGGGGGTCAGCGACCGCAAGGCGATGGGCGCCGCGTACTGGAACGCGGGTGTCGTGGCCCACCGCAACGGCGCATCCGCCGACGCCCTGCTGCTTCTGGAACGGGCCCTGGCCATCTACGCCGACGGCGACGACGCCCGAGCGCTCGCCCGGCTCCGCAACGCCTACGCCTCGGTCCTGATGCAGTCGGGCGCGCCGGAGACGTCGGACGTCTCGACCGCCAAGTCACAACTGCTCCGCAGCGCCCAGGTACTCGCCGACGAGGGCAGCACCGTGGACCTGGCGTACTGCGAGACCGCGCTGGCCCGCGCCTGCCTGCTGGAGGCGGACCCGCACTCGGCGCAGGAGCACGCGCGGCGGGCGCTCGACCTGCTGGGCCCCCACCACCGTCTGGAGACCGCGCGCACCCTGCTCGTCCTGGCCGGGGCCCAGTTGCATCTCGGTGAGGACGCGGTGGCCGAGACGAGCTACGAACGGGCCGCCCTGCTGCTGGAGGCTTCGCAGGCCGACCGTCAGGCGGCCTCCGCGTGGAACGATCTCGCCGAGGTCCTGGAGCTGTCGGGTCGCGCCGACAAGGCCCTGTGGGCGTACCGCCAGAGTCTGCGCTGTCTCGGCCAACGCGGTTACCTGCGCCCGGCGTTGAAGGGGCGGCTCGCCGAACGGCCGGGGTGAACCGGGCGCCGACCGGCGGTGGAAGGCCGGTCGGTGATACGGCTCGGGCAGCAGCGGGGCACGATCAACGGCGGGCGAGGGCCCGCAGATCACTGATTGATCAAAGGTTGATCGATGACGGCTAACCTCGCTGATGCACCGGGGAGTTGGCGCCACTGTCCCGGGAGACCATTCACCGGACCCGCGTCCCGAGGAAAGCCGAAGGCTCCCATGCCGTATGCGACAGCCCATTCCGTCGACGTCCGTCCCAGCCACGGTCCTGGCACCCGTCCGCCGCACCGACTGCTGAGGGCGGTGGCGGCGCTGGTTCTGCTGGCGGCCTTGTTCCCCGCCCAGTCGACGGCGGCGTGGGCGGCGGTGACGAGCCTGCCGACCGCCACCACGACGCCGGGGACGCACAACGACGTCCCGCTGTGCTGCTGACGCCGGGGGAGCAGCAGTCCCTTCGCACCACAGCAGACCCTGAGGAACCGGGCGCCTTGCCCGTGGCCGAAGCCGAGGAGATCACCACCATGTCGAACCCACGTCACGCCGTCGCGACCTTCGCCCTGGCGGCCCTCGTCGCGACGGCCGTCGGTCTCACCGGCTTCGGCCTGGACGCCGGAGGCGACCGCCGTCCGCCCGTGACGCAGACCGTGGCCGGCGGCACCAGCAGCGCCGACGTCTGGAACAGCACGGGCTCCAGCTACCACCCGCCGACCGGCCCTGCCTGACCGCGGGCCCGCGCCACCGGCCGGTGCGCGCGGCCCCGCACCCGCACCACCGGCCCGGCACCGCACCACCGGCCCGGCACCGCACCACCGGCCCGGCACCGCACCACCGGCCCGGCACCGCACCACCGGCCCGGTGCCGTCATCCCGCGGCGGTCAGCCCGTCCAGGAGCCGCCCGATGTCGGTCGCGTCGGGCAGTCCGAGACCGGCGAACAGCGCCCTGGCCTGCTCCAGATGCCCGCGGGCCCGGCCGGTCTCCCCGAGATCTGCCAGCGCCCGGCCGAGCACGGCCAGGGCGTGCCCACGGTCGCGTTCGGCCCCGATCTCCTCGCACCGGAACACCGCCGCCGCCGCGTGTTCCACCGCCTCGCGCCCACGGCCGGTACGGCGCAGCGTCTCGGCGAGCCGGTACCGTACGTGGGCCTCCCGCTCCTGGAGGCCCACCGCGCGGCACACGGCCAACGCCTCTTCGAAACGGGCGATCGCCGCATCGAACCGCCCCAATTCGTGCAGAGCGGTGCCCAGTACGTATCCGGCGTAGGCCACCCCCGCGTCGTCACCCAGGGCACGCAGCAGTGCCAGGGCGGAAGCGCACGGCGCGACCGCTTCGGAGGCCCGCCCGCTGCGCACCCGGGCCAGCGCCAGGTTGATGGTCGTGGCCGCCTCGCCCGAGCGGTGGCCCAGTCGGCGCGCCAGCGCGATGGCCTCTTCGTAGCAGGCCGCCGCCTCGTCGAAGCGCCGCATGAACTGCGCCACCAGCCCGCAGTTGTTGAGGGCCTGCTGGAGAACGGCGGTGTCATCCGCGCCGCGCGCCGCGTCGATCGCCACCCGCACGTGCCGCTCGGCATCCGCGAGTCGGCCCGCCTGAAGGGCGACGCCGCTGCACAGCAGACGGGCCCGCCCGATGACGCGCTTGTTGCCCGCGCGTTCCGCGGCATCGGCCAGCGCCAGCGCCACCGGGGTCACCCGCCCCGACCACGTGGTGTGGGCCAGCGGGGAGATGGCGAGCAGCAGGTCAACGGCGGTGCGCAGCCGGTCGTCCGCCGGGTCGGGCAGCCGAAGGGTGACGGTGCGCAGCGCGGCGGCGACGATGCCGTCGAGTTCGGCGGTGACCCAGGCCCCCGCCTCGCGTACGTCCCGGAACGACAGTCCCTTGCGTCTCAGCGGGCCGAACGCGCGGTGCACCGGGTCGCCGGGCACCGCGTGCAGAAAGGCACTGGCCGCCGTCGCCAGCTGGAGGTCGAGCAGCCGGCCGAGCGCGGCTGCCGTCTCGGCGGGATCGTGCAGTTGGGCGCGCTGACCGGCGAATACGTGCACCAGGTCGTGGTAGCCGTAGCAGCCGGGTTCGGACGGCTCCAGCATCGCCGCGTCGGTGAGGGACTCCAGCAGGCCCTCCGCCGTGTCCTCGTCGACGTCGAGCACGGCTGCCGCGGCCGGCACTCTGATCTGCGCCGCGCCCGCAACCGACAGCAGCCGGAAGGCCCGCGCCTGGTTCACGGTGAGCTGCTGGTAGCCGAGTTCGAAAGCGGCCTCGATGGTCAGCGCCCCGATCCGGAGTTCGGCGATACGGTGCTGCTCGTCCGCGAGCCTGGCGGTCAGCGTCGAGACCGTCCAGCCGGGCCGTGCGGCCAGCCTGGTGGCGGCGATGCGCACGGCCAGCGGCAGCGACCCGCAGATCGCGATCAGTTCCAGCGCCTGCGCTCGCTGCGCGGCGAGCCGCTCGGCGCCGATCACGTTGCCGATCAGTGCCAGCGCCTCCTCGTCCCGGAACGGCTCCAGCACGAGCTGCTCGGTCAGCGGCAGATCGAACATGCGTGACCTGCTGGTGATGACCACGGCACAACTGGAAGATCCCGGTATCAGATCCCTGACCTGGGCGGCGTCCCTGGCGTTGTCCAGGACGACCAGCAGTCTGCGGCCGTCGACCAACGAGCGGAACAGTCGGCAGCGGTCTTCGAGGGCCTCGGGGACGTCGCTCGCGGCGACCCCCAGCGCGGTGAGGAACCCGGTCAGCACGAAGCCGGGTTCGGACGGCTCGGGCCCGTTGCCCTGCAGGTCCACGTAGAGCTGCCCGTCGGAGTAGTGGCCGCGGGCCCGATGGGCGACGTGCAGGGCGAGGGACGTCTTTCCCACACCGCCGAGACCGGCGACCGCAAGTACCACTGCCATCCGGGGTTCCGGCGTCGTCAGCAGTCCGTACCAGGAGTCGCTCTGCTGTGTCCGTCCGACGAAATCCGGTGCTCCGTAGGGAAGTTGAGCGGGTCTCGGCAGCTGTGTGGCAGGCGCGGGGTGCAGCGCCGACGAGCGTGCCGGAGCCCGTTCCTCCGCTTCGTCGTCCGCTGTCGTGGGCGTGCCCGTCGCCGCGTCGGCCGATGCCTCGGCCGCCGGCGTCGTGACCGTGAGGTCGGCCGGCCCTGCGGGCTCCGCAGCGGTCAGGGCATCCTTCCCGGCGAGGATGGCGCGGTGTATGCGGGTCAGTTCGGGCCCCGGGTCGAGGCCCTGCTCGTTCACGAGCAGCTCCCGCACCCGGTGGAAGGTGGTCAAGGCGTCCGCCTGCCGGCCTGCTGCGTACAGCGCCCGCATGAGCAGCCCGTAGGGGCGCTCCCGCAGTGGATGGGCGTCGGTCAGCTCGACCAGTCCCGGCACGGCCGACCTGTGGTGGCCCAGTGCCAGCGCCAGATCGAAACGCTCCTCCAGCAACGCCAGCCGCAGCTCGCCCAGTCGCGCGCGTTGCCGTTCGGCGTGCGGTCCCGGCACACCGGCCAGTGCGTCCCCCCGCCATAAATCCAGCGCCCGGCCGAGCATGGCACTGGCATCGGGCAACCGTTTGGCGGCCCGCGCCCGTGCCGCATCGGCCGCCAGCTTCTCCGCGTGCCACATGTCCAGCGATGCCCTCGGCACCGTCAGCCGGTAGCCGTCACCGGCCAACTCCAGCACCGACGGCGCGGAACGCTCCGTCTCCAGCACCTTGCGCAGCCGCCAGACGTAGGTGCGGATGATGGTCACGGCTCTTGTCGGCGGTGAATCCCCCCACAGCGCGGCGACGATCTGCGCCATGGGCACCGATTGATTGGACCGCAGCAACAGCAGTGCCAGCAGGGCCTGTTGCTGGGGAGGCCCCACATGGAGCTCGGCGACGCCCCGGTGGGCCCGGACCGTACCGAGCACCACGAAACGAAATTCTTCCGGCAAATCCATGAGTCCCACCCTCGTCCGTTCCACCACGTACGTCGCATAAGACGTGCCGCGGGTGGGGAGAGGATGCACTCGGCGCACGCCCGATCCGCTCTTACCTGTGGGGCAATCGGGACGCCGCTCCCGTCACCGTGCGGGACGGCGGCATCGGCGCGGTGGTGGACCGCCTGACGTACGGGCTCTCTCCGGGGTCAGTCGGCGGATGCGGTGTGCAGTGATTCCTCGTCGAGCAGGCCCTGCCTGGCCGCCAGCACCCCGGCCTGGAACCGGCTCTCCGCGCCCAGCGTCTCCATGATGTCCGCGATGTGCTTCCGCGCGGTCCGCAGGGACATGCCGATGCGGCGTGCGAGGGTCGCGTCCTTCATGCCCGTCGCCAGCAGCCGCAGAATGGTGCGGTCGATGTCCTTGGCGACGAGTTCCAGGCCGTCCGTCGCGGCGTCGGAGAACGGGGTGGCCTGCGTCCACTCCTGCTCGAACACGTCGCACAGGTAGCTCACGACGGACGGTTCCCTGATCATCAGGGCGCCCCAGGTGTCCCCGCGCTCGGGGATGAAGGCCAGCCTGCGGTCGAAGGTGATGAGCCGGCCGAACAGCTCGTGCCGGGTGCGGTATTGGGCACCGCGGGCCGACAGGGCCGCCACGTAAGCCTGGCTCGGGCCGTTGAAACGCGCCGTGTGGTGGTAGAGGGTGCGGATCCGCACATCGCGGGCGAGCATCGCGGTGTCGCGGGGGAGTGCTTCCTGGAGCACCTCGGGGTTCCGGTTGCCGCCCGGCTGGCTGGTGAGCATCTCGTGCTTGCATTCCTGGGCGGCGAGGGTCAGGGCGGCGCGCACTTCCTGGGGTCCTGGGATCAGCTCGAAGCCGGCGGGGAGCCGTCTCAGGTTCTCCCGGTAGTGGTCGCGCAGGTCGGCGAACTGCTCCCGGGTGCGGTGCAGTTCCGCCTGATGGGTGCGGATCGCGGACTCCATGGACGTCGTGACGACGGCGGCCACGAGGTCCGGGTCGACCGGGCGGAGGCGGGCGGGGTCGTCCGCGTTCGCCCGGAGCAGCCCGAGATCCGTCAGAGAGGCCAGGGCCGCTGCTAATGCGCCCGGTGTCAGGCCGAGTTCGACGGCAGCGAGACCGGAGTCCATCTTTCCGTTCCTCGCCACCCAGCGGTACAGGCCGAGTTCGGTCTCGCCGAGGCGCGCGGGCGGTTCGGACGACCGGCCTTCGTTCACTGCGAACACTGCGTCCCCTGTTCTTCTGGCCCGTGGGGAGGGGCGGTCAGGGGTTTTCGGAGTGACCGCCGGCTCTTTTCCCGCCGATCCGTTGCCGATCGTCTCTGCCACCCTAGTGACTTCGAACGTATGGGGCAGAGTCATTACTGTCAATATCAAGAGTCAATAAGTGGTGGGTGGGGCGGAGATGAGGGGGCGGCCGGGGTGGTGGCGGCTGTCGGGCCGACGGGTGCGGGTCGCGTTCGATCCGGTTGACCTTGGCCAAATCCCGCTGGACGCGTGTGAGTTGGCCGGGCGGACTGTCAGGTGTACACCCGTGGAGAATTGTCCACTTCACCCCTGTCGTCACTATTCCGTAGTGAATGCGACCGGCTCGTTTTCCTGCCAAGCAGGTTGGTGAGCAGGGGCGGCACTGGGGCGGAGCGAGTCACGACCGGCAGAGTGAAGGCGCCGTGCGAGCGGGTCTCTCGAAACCCTTTGAAAAGGGAATGGCTCGTTGTGTCGCACCGGCAATTCATTTCGTGGGCAAGGCAATGACCGGTGAACGGAAACGGTGGATGAGTATGGAAGTCGGTTCCGAAGAAGTGCGGGACGGAGTGCAGGACATCGCCCGGCGCATCGCCGAGATCTTCGGGGAGGTGCTGGGCGCGGACGGAGCGCCCGCCACGGACAGCGCGTTCCTGGAGATCGGCGGCGATTCGCTCACGGCAGGCCGCGCGGTGCGGCTGATCAGCACCGCCGTCGGGGCCCGGGTGACGGTCCGTGACCTGTTCCGGGTCAGGACGGCCGACGGCCTCGCCGCCGTGGCCGCGCGCCGACTGGGCGACTGAATTTCGCAGTTCGGGCGGTGACGGCCCGGTTTCGTGACGACTTGGGAGAGGTGACGGCATGGCGTCGGAGACGTTCCGCGTGGTGGTGAACGGTGAGGAGCAGTACTCGATCTGGCCGGCCGGCCGGGAGGTGCCCGATGGCTGGTTCGAGGAGGGCACGTCGGGGTCGAGGGAGGAATGCCTGGAGCACGTCGAGCGGGTCTGGACGGACATGCGCCCGCTGAGCCTCCGTCAGGCGCGGTGAGACGACCGCTATGAGACCGCTGAACGAAGCAGCCGCCGAAGCCGTGGGAGGACGTCGTGACCAGTGAGAGGCCGGGGGAGGGGCGGGTGCTGACCGCGGAGAAGCGCGCGTTGCTGCACCAGCGGCTGCACGGGCGCACGGGGCCGGGCACGGAACGGGCACAGGCCGCGGGCGGCATTCCCCGGCGGCCGGCCGGGGATGCCGTACCGCTGGCGCCCGTCCAGCACAACCTGTGGGTGGCGGACCGTCTGCTGTCGGACAACTCCACGTTCAGTGTGCACCGCGTACTGCGCCTGACCGGCACGCTCGACCGTGCCGCGGTCCGGCGCGCGCTCGATGCGCTCGTCCAGCGTCACGAGTCGCTGCGGCTGGTCTTCAGGGACGGGCGCCCGCCGACGCAGACCGCGCTGCCCCCGGCGCCCGCCGCGCTGCGCGAGGCCGACCTGACCGGCCTCCCGCCGGCCGCACGGCCGAACGCCGCCGTCCGGCTCGCGGAGCAGGAGATCGGCGAACCGTTCGACCTGGAGCGCGGCCCGGTCTTCCGGGCCGTGCTCGCCACCTGCGACGAGAACACGCACCTGCTGGTGCTCAACCTGCACCACTGCGTCGCCGACGAGTGGTCCTGCGGAGTGCTCGGGCGGGAGTTCGGCGCCCTGTACGCCGCCGGTGCCGCGGGCGCCGACGACCTGCGGACGGTCCTGCCCGAACTGCCGGTGACGTACACGGACTACGCGGCCTGGCAGTCGGCCCGCCTGTCCGGCGACCTGCTCACCGCGCAGCGGGACCACTGGCGCGCGGCCCTGCGCGACGTCCCCCCGGTCCTGGAGCTGCCGACCGACCATGTGCGCCCGCCCACCCCGACGTTCTGGGGGCACGGCGCCCGCCGGCTGCTCTCCCCGGAGACGAGTTCCGCCCTGCGCGGGTACGCCCGCAGCCGTGGCGTCACCCTGTACACGGCCGTCCTGACGGTGTACACGGCGTTCCTGCACCGCTGGACCGGCGGACAGGAACGGTTCTCCGTGCTGACGCCGGTGTCAGGCCGGGTCTCCGCCGGGACGGAACCGCTGATCGGCATGCTGGCGAACACGTTGCCGCTGCCCATGGACGCCACGGGCGCGCCCACGTTCGCGACGCTGACGGACCGCGTCAACGCGGTCGTCGTGAGCGCGCTGGAACACCAGGACCTCACCTTCGAGCAGCTGGTCGCCGACGCCGGGCTGCCCCGCGACGGCTCACGCAACCCGCTGTCACAGGCCATGTTCCAGTGCATCGAATCCCGCGAGCACGTCTGGGAGTTGCCGGGTGTGGCCGTGGAGCGCGAACGGGTGCGCGCGGCATCGGCGAAGGTCGACCTGTCGCTGATCGCGGTGAACCTGGACGAGGGTGTCCGGCTCGACCTGGTCGGTGAGACCTCGCTGTTCGAACCGGACACGGTGGAGCGCATGCTCGACTCGCTGGTCGAGGTCCTCACCCGTGCCGTGGCCGCGCCGGACACCACCGTCGGCGCCCTGGACCTGCTGTCCGCCGCCGACCAGGAGCGGATGGTGACGCAGTGGCACGACACCACGGGCACCCCGCCGGCCGGCACCGTGCTCGACCGCTTCGCCGCGACCGTGGCGGCCACCCCCGACGCGCCCGCGGTCGTCTTCGGCGACACGACACTGACCTACCGCCGGCTCGACGAGGCGTCCGACCTGGCCGCGGACCGGCTGCTGGCCGCTGGTGTGGCACCCGGCGCGCTCGTCGCCGTCCATCTCCCGCGCAGCGAACGGCTCGCGGTGGCGCTGCTGGGTGTGTGGAAGGCCGGCTGTGCCTACCTGCCGCTGTCGCTCGACCACCCGGCCGAGCGGCTGCGGACCATGCTGGAGGACGCCGGCGCGGCCCTGGTGATCGCCGAACGCGGCCGGCCGGTCCCGAGCGGCGCACTGCCCGTCCTGCACCTCGACGACGAGGCCACCGCATCCGGCGAAGTCCCCGCCACCGCGGCCGGTGCCCGCACCGCCCTCCACCCGAAGAGCCTGGCGTACGTGCTCTACACCTCCGGGACCACCGGCCGCCCCAAGGGCGTGGCGGTGCAGCACTCGGGGGTGCTGAACTTCCTGTGCGGCCTGCGGGACCGGCTGGACTCCGGGCCGCAGGACGTCTGGCTCGGCCTCAGCGGACCGACCTTCGACATCGCGGTGCCCGAGCTGTTCCTGCCGCTGATCACCGGCGCCCGGGTGGTACTGACCCCGGAGGGAACGGGACGGGACGCCACCGCGGCTGCGGAGATCATCCGCGCGCACGGCGTGACCCACGTCCAGGCCACCCCGTCGGGCTGGCGCATCCTCCTGTCCGCGGCCCGGCTGCCCCGGCTCGCCGTGGCCATGACCGGCGGCGAGCCGCTGTCCCCGTCGCTCGCGGACGACATGCGCCGGACGGCCCGGCGGGTGATGAACTGCTACGGCCCCACCGAGGCCACCGTGTACGCCACCTACGGCGATGTCACCGACCCCGCCGCCGAGATCACCGTCGGCACCACGACCCCCCACATCACCGTCCATGTGCTGGACGAGGCGATGCGGCCGGTGCCGATCGGCGTGCCGGGCGAACTGTACGTGGGCGGGGCCGGTGTGGGGCACGGCTATCACGCCCGCCCCGCCCTGACGGCACGCTCGTACGTCCCGGACCCGTTCGGTCCGCCCGGTGCCCGGCTGTACCGGTCAGGCGACCTGGCGGTGCGACGCCCGAACGGCCACATCCGGTTCCTGGGACGCAACGACCACCAGGTCAAGATCCGCGGGCACCGCATCGAACTCGGCGAGATCGAGGCCCGGCTGGCCGAGCACCCCGACGTGTCCGAAGCCGTGGTGGTGGTCCAGCAGGCCCCCGCCGGCGACCGTCTGGTCGGCTATGTCGTCGGCGGCGTCCCCGAGGAGGAACTGCGCAGGCACCTCGCCGCCGCGCTCCCGGCGGTCATGGTGCCCGCCGTCCTCGTACCGCTGGAGCGCATGCCGCTGTCCGCGAACGGCAAGGCCGACCGCAAGCGCCTCCCCGCGCCGCGCATCGAGGCCGAAGGCGCCGCCGGTGAACTGCCCGCCGACGGACCGCAGCGCGTGCTGGCCGGACTCTGGTCCGAGCTGCTCGGCGTCGAACGGATCGGCCCCCGCGACAGCTTCTTCGCCCTCGGCGGCGATTCGGTCAGCGCCGTCTTCCTGGTGTCCAAGGCACGCGAGGCCGGCTACACCCTCACCGCGCGCCAGGTGTTCGCCCATCAGACCCTCGCCGAACTGGCCGCCGTCGTCGTCCCGCCGGAAACCGCCCCGACGGCACCCGCCGCCACCCCGGAGGACTTCCCGCTCGCCGGCCTCGGCCAGGGCGACCTCGACCGCATCCTGTCCGACACGGAACCCGGCGGCGTTCAGGACATCTATCCGTGCACCCCGCTCCAGGCGGGCATGCTGTTCGAGGCCGTCCACGACCCCGAAGGCGACGCCTACTTCACCCAGTACCGCTGGGAGATCGAGGGCGACCTCGCCCCGGACACCGTCGCCCCCGCCTGGCAGCACGTCGTCGACCGGCACGACGCCCTGCGCTGCTCCTTCCGCTGGGCGGGACTGCCGCGCCCGTTGCAGGTGGTGCACCGGAACGTCCCCGTCGACCTCACCGTCCTGGACTGGACCGACACCCCAGCCGACGGCGTCGGCACCCGGCTGGAGGCCCTGCTGGCCGAGGAACGCCGCCGTGGCTTCGACCTGTTCCGCACCCCGCCGCACCGCCTCCACCTGATCCGCACCGGACCCGCCACCCACCACCTGGTCTGGCACAGCCACCACGTCATCGCCGACGGCTGGAGCATCGGCCCCGTCATCAACGAGGTACTCGCCACCGTCACCGCGCTGCGCCGCGACGGACGCCCGCCCCGCGACCTGCCCGCACCGGTGTCCCACCGCACCTACGTGGCATGGCTGGAGCGCCAGGACCCCCGCGCGGCCGAACACCACTGGCGCGAGACGCTCGCCGGGCTGACCGAACCCACCCCCGTGCCCGTCGTGCGCCCGGCCGACGAGGACAGACCCGCCGGCCGGGCCCGCACCGCCGAACTCGCCCTGGCACCCGGCCTGATCGAGGACCTGACCCGGCTGGCCCGCGCACGGCACTGCACGCTCGGCACCGTGCTCCAAGGCGCCTGGGCGCTCCTCCTGGGACGGTGGAGCCGCCGCAGCGACGTCCTGTTCGGACTCACGGTCTCCGGCCGCTCGGTGGACATCCCGCACATCGAACGGACCGTCGGACTGCTCTCCAACACCCTCCCGGTGCGCGTCCGCTGGACCGACGACGACCGGCTCGGCGCCTGGCTCACCCGGCTCGGCGGGGAACTCGGCGCACTGCGCGACGTCGAGCACTGCGCGCTCGTCGACATCCACGACTGGTCCGAAGTGCCCGGCGACCGCAGGCTGTTCGACAGCATCCTCGTCCTGCAGAACCTCGCCGCCGCCGAACGCGCCGACCTCGAAGGACTGCGGGTGCGGATGGGCCCGGTGCACCAGAACAGCGGCTACCCGCTGATGCTGAACGTCAGGCTCGCCGCCGGCGGGGCGTGCGCCCAGCTCATCCACGACGACGCCCGGGTGGACCCCGACGACGCCGGACGGCTGCTCGCGTCCTTCGGCAGGCTCCTCGCCTCCGCCGCCGCAGCGCCCGACGCCCGCATCGCCGACCTCGCGATCCTCCCGGAGAGCGACCGCGACCTCGTGGTGCACCGCGGGAACGACACCGCGCGGGACTACCCCGCCGCCACCACCGTCCCGCAGATGATCGCCGGCCAACTGGCCCGCACCCCGCGTGCGGCAGCCGTCACCAGCGGCACGGACACCTGGTCCTACGCCGAACTGGACGCACGGGCCGAAGAGTTGGCGGCACGCCTGCGCGCGGCAGGAGTGCGCCCGGGTGACCGGGTGGCGCTGCGCCTGGACCGCTCGGCCGCCCTGCTCGCCGCGGTACTCGCCGTGTGGCGGGTCCGCGGGGCCTACGTGCCGGTCGACCCCGATTACCCCGAGGAGCGGGCGGCGTACGTCCTGTCCGACGCGGGCGTACGCGTCCAGCTCACCGACGGGGACGTGGCCGCCCCGCCCGGCGTCACGACCGTGGACGTCCGCGCTCCCCTCGGCGGCACCCCCGGGGAGAAGAGCACCGTCACGGCCGGGCCGCCGCGCCCGGACGACCTCGCCTACGTGCTGTACACCTCGGGCTCCACCGGCCGGCCCAAGGGCGTGGAGATCACCCACGGCTCCCTCGCCCTGCTGGTCGCCGCCATGGCCGACGTCCTCGCACCCGGCACCCCCCAGGTGTGGCTGGGGCTGACCGCCCTGTCCTTCGACATCTCCACCGTCGAGATGTTCGTGCCGCTGACCACCGGCGGCCGGGTCGTCGTGGTGCCGGACGACGCCCGGTGGGACGCCGCCGCCCAGCGCGCCCTGATCCGGGCGCACGGCGTCACCCACGTCCAGGCCACCCCGTCCGGCTGGCAGCTGCTCATCGCCGCCGGGTTCGGCCCCGATGACACCGTCGCCGTGGGCCTCGTCGGCGGCGAGGCGCTGACCCGGCCGCTCGCCGCGGAACTCACCGCCCGCCTGCCCCGCCTGGTCAACGTCTACGGCCCCACCGAGGCCACCGTCTGGGCCACCCACGAAGAGGTCGACGCCGGCGAAGGCGAGGTCACCATCGGCCGGCCCCTGCCCAACACCACCGCCTACGTGCTCGACGAGGCGATGCGGCCGGTACCGGTCGGCGTGCCGGGCGAGCTGTACCTCGGCGGGGCCGGGGTCGGGCGCGGCTACCACGCGCGCCCCGCCCTGACGGCCCGTGCCTTCGTGCCCGACCCCTTCGGGCCGCCGGGTGCGCGGCTGTACCGGACCGGCGACCTCGCGGCCCGCCGTGCGGACGGCCGGATCAGGTTCCTGGGACGCGACGACCACCAGGTCAAGATCCGCGGCCACCGCATCGAACTCGGCGAGATCGAGGAGGCCCTGACCCGCCACCCCGACGTCGCCACGGCCGCGGTGACCGTCCGACGGGACACCACCGGCGAGGAGTTCCTGGCCGGATACCTGGTGGGCAGCGCCCCCGACCCGTCCGATGTACGCGCCTTCCTGCGCACGGAACTGCCCAGGGCCATGGTGCCCGCCCGGCTGACCGTCCTGGAGCGGATGCCGCTCAACGCCGCAGGCAAGATCGACCGCCCTGCCCTGCCCGCCCCCGAACCGGCCGCGCCCGACACCCGGACCGCCCCGCGGACCCCCGCCGAGCAGACCCTGGCCACCATCTGGTCGCAGGTACTCGGCGCCACCGAAGTCGGCGTGCACGACGACTTCTTCGCCCTCGGCGGCAACTCCATGAAGGCGGTCCTGGTCGCCGCGCGCGCCAGGGACGCCGGACTGCCCGTCACCACCCGCCGCCTCTTCGCCCACCCGACCGTCGAGGCACTGGCCGCCGCGCAGCAGGACACCCCCGCCCCGGCCCCCGCCGTGGCCACCCGCCCCTTCGAGCTGTGCGGGCTCGACGAGGCGACACTCGACGCGCTCCGCCACGCCACCGGGCGCCAGGACACCGAGGACGTGCTGCCCCTTTCCCCCCTCCAGACCGGGCTGCTGCTGCACACCCTCGCGGAGACGGGCGACTACGTCCGCACCTTCGCCGTGGACATCGACGGTGCCTTCGACGCCACCGCCTTCGAGGAGTCGTGGGCCCGCATCGTCGACCGGTACGCGATCCTGCGGTCCTCCTTCCGCTGGGCCGGACTCCCGCACCCGGTCCAGGTCGTCCACCGCTCCGCGCCGCCCCGCTTCGACCACGCCGACCTGTCCGGGCTGCCCCCGCACCGCAAGGAGGAGCGCCTCACCGCACTGACCGAGGCGGAAGGACGGACCGTCTTCGACCTCGCCGCCGCGCCGCCCGCCCGCTTCCTGCTGATCCGCGTCGCCGACGACCGCCACCGCTTCGTGTGGACCACCCACCACATCGTCTTCGACGGCTGGAGCCTGCACACCCTGTTCACCGAGGCGTTCGACTCGTACCGCACCCGGCGCGACACCGGCCGCCTCCCCGACACCCAGGCGCCGCCACCGTTCCGCGACTACCTGCGCTGGCTCGGCGCACGCGCCGCAGCCGACGAGGCGGGCGCCGAGGCCGGCCACTGGCGCGCCGCCCTGGCCGGCTTCACCCGGCCCACACCGCTGCCCGGAAGCCGCCCCACCGGCGACGCCGACGGAGTGTGGACCGCGCGCCGCCCCCTGCCCCCCGGTCTCATCGCCGCCCTGGAACGCACCGCCCGCCGCCACCACGTCACCGTCGGCACCCTCGTCCACACCGCCTGGGCCCTGCTGCTGGCGCGCACCAGCGGCGAAGGGGACGTCGTCTTCGGCACCACGGTCTCCGGCCGCTTCGGCGACATCGACGGCGTCGAACGCATGGTGGGGCTGCTGATGAACACCCTGCCGCTGCGCGTCGCGGCCGGCCCCGACCGCCCACTGGCCGACCTGCTCGGCGACGTCCACGCGCGCGTCACGGACGTCGCGGGACGCGCCCACGTCGCGCTCCCCGACGTCCGGCGGGCCGCCGAAGTACCCGCGGGACGCGAACTGTTCGACAGCCTCGTGGTGTTCACCGACACCGGCGGCGCCACCCTGCCGCCCGGGGTCCGCCCGGTCGCCGAGACCCGGGCCCGCAGCACCGGCTACCCGCTCGTGCTGGAGGCCGCGCACACCGACGTGCTCACCCTCGAAGTCGGCTGCGCGCGCACCCACTACGACCGGTACACCGCCGAGCGGCTGCTCACGCAGACCGCGGCGCTGCTGAAGGGCCTGTGCGAGACGGAGCAGGGCACCGCCGCCGACGTGCCGATGCTGTCGCCCGGCGAACGCGACCAGGTGGTCCACGGGTGGAACGCCACCACCACACCGTTCCCCGACGACCGCACCCTGCACTCCCTCATCGAGGACCAGGCCACCGCCACCCCGGACGCCATCGCCGTCCGCACCGCCACCGGCACACTGACCTACGCCGGACTCAACACCCGGGCCAACCGCGTCGCCCACCGGCTGCGCCGGGCGGGCATCGGCGCCGGATCGCTGGTGGCGCTGTGCACCGAACGCTCACCGGAACACGTCGTCGGCCTGCTCGGCATCCTCAAGTCGGGCGCGGCCTACGTGCCCGTCGACCCCGAACACCCCGCGTCACGCCAGGCGTACCTCCTCGACGACGCGGGCGCGCAGGCCGTGCTCACCCAGACCCGCCTGCGGAAGGGCCTGCCGGACGGCGGGGCGCCCGGCGCGCCCGTCCTGGCCCTGGACGACCCCGCCCTCTGGGCGGACGAGCCCGACCACGACCCGGAACCCCTCGCGCAACCCGCCGACCTGTGCTCCCTCTACTACACATCCGGCTCCACCGGCGCACCCAAGGGCGTCGCCTCCCACCACGCCGGCTGGGTCAACCGGATGGCGTGGATGCAGCGCCGCCACGGGCTGCGGCCCGGTGACGCGGTGCTCCACAAGACGACGCTCACCTTCGACGACGCGGCCGTGGAGATCCTGTGGCCGCTGCTCAACGGCGGCCAGGTCGTCCTGCTGCCGCCCGGCGCGCACCGCGACGCGCACGCCATCGCCGAAGCCGTCGCCGGACACGCGGTCGTCCATGTGCAGTTCGTCCCCAGCGTCCTGGAGGTGTTCCTCGACGTCCTCACGCCACGGCGCGCCGCGGACATGACCGCACTGCGCTCGGTCCTCACCAGCGGCGAGGCGCTGCGCCCCGCACTGGTGCGCCGGTTCAGGGAACTCTTCGGGGACCGGGTGAGCCTGGACAACACCTGGGGCGCAACCGAGGTGTCCATCGACTCCACCTGCCGGGTGTGCACCGCCGATGACGCCGCCGCCGAGAGCGGCGCGGTCAGCCTCGGCCTGCCCATCGACAACAACACCGTCCACGTCCTCGACGCGGACCTCGCGCCGCTGCCGGTCGGCGTCACCGGCGAACTGTTCATCGGCGGACCGGGGTTGGCCAGGGGCTACCACCGGCGTCCCGCACTGACCGCCGAACGGTTCGTGCCCGACCCGTTCGGGCCGCCGGGCAGCAGGCTCTACCGGACCGGCGACCTGGGCCGCCGACGTGCCGACGGCGCCCTGGAGTTCGCCGGCCGCAACGACCACCAGGTCAAGCTCGGCGGCGTACGCGTCGAACTCGGGGAGATCGAGGACGCCCTGCGCCGGGTGCCAGGAGTGCGCGACGCGGTCGCCGACGTACGGGCGGTGGACGGCGCGCGGCTGCTCGTCGCCTACCTGACCGGCGACGCCGACCCCGACCTGACCCGGGCCGCGCTGCGCGCCGAACTGCCGGACGTGATGATCCCCAGGGCCTTCGTGGTCCTGGACGCCCTGCCGCTCACCATCAACGGGAAGACCGACCGGGCCGCCCTGCCCGACCCGGAGCCCGACGGCGCGGCGGCAGGCCAGGACGCGCAGGTCGCACCCCGCACCCCGACCGAACGGGCACTGGCGGAGATCTGGGCCCGTGTCCTGCGGGTACCGCAGGTCGGGGTGCACGACAACTTCCGGGTGCTCGGCGGCGATTCGATCCTGCTCATCCACACCGTGGCCCGCTGCCGCGAGGCCGGTCTGACCGTGACCCCGCGCATGGTGTTCGACCACCCCACGGTCGCGGAACTCGCCGCCGCCGCGGACACCGAGGCCGCCCGCGGCCAGGTGCCGCTCCACGCCGAACAGGGCCGCGTCACGGGGGAAGTGCCCCTCGGGCCGATCCAGCGCCACTACGCGGAACTCGGCCCGCGCGACCGCTTCAACCAGACGCTGCTGCTGCACGTCGACCCCGCCGTGACCGCCGACACCCTGCGCGCGGCGCTCCTGGCCCTCGTCGAGCACCACGACGCACTGCGGCTGCGCTGGACCCGCGAGCCGGACGGCTGGCACCAGCACCTGGCGGCCGGCACCCCGGACGACGACCCGCTGCACGTGGTGCGCGACCCGGCGGACACCGATGCCGCCGTGGAGGCCGCCCACTCCGGGCTCGACCTGGCCGGTGGCCGCCTGCTGCGCGCCGTCCTGGACGAGCCGACGCGCCGCCTGCTGCTGGTGATCCACCACGTCGCCGTCGACACCGTCTCCTGGAACATCCTGGCCGAGGACCTCACCACCCTGTGCGGCGGCGGGCGCCTGCCCGCCAAGACCACCTCCGTACGCCACTGGGCGCGACGGCTCCAGGAGTACGCGGACAGCGAGGAGTTCGCCCCCGAGGCCGCCTACTGGGCGCTGCCCAGGCCCGCAGTGAAACCCCTCCCGGTGGACCGCAGCGGCGCCCGCAACACCGAGGGCCGCTCCCGCACCGAGCGGGTCGTGCTGCCCACCGCGCCCACCGACGCCCTGCTCCGGCAGGCCGCAGCGGCATACCGCGCCGAGCCCGAACACCTCATGCTCGCCGCCCTGGCCGACACCCTCACCGAGTTCACCGGCGGCGACACCTGCGCCATCGACGTCGAACGCCACGGCAGGGAGCCGCTGTTCGACGACGTCGACCTCTCCCGTACCGTCGGCTGGTTCACCGGCGTGCAGCCCCTCGTCCTGACCCGTCCCGCTTCCGGCGACACCGCCGACTGGGTCGCCGTGGTGGGCGAGCACGTCCGCACCCCCGCCGGCCGGGGCATCGGCCACGGAATCGCCCGCCACCTGCGCCGCACCACCACCGGACCGTCAGGCCCCGAGGCACAGGTCGCCTTCAACTACCACGGCCGCCGGGACGCCACCGGGCCGTCCGACGCGCCGCTGCGGCCCCTGCCGCACACCCTCGGCACCCCGGTCGACCCCGGACAGCGCCGCTCGCACCTCCTTGAGGTCGACTCCGCTGTCCTGGCCGGCGCTCTCCACATGGAGTGGCGCTACGCAGGGGACGTCTTCGACCCCGCCACCGTGCGCGACCTCGCCGCACGCACCCTGCGCCGACTGGCAGGACTGGTGGCGCAGGGCACCGCCCCGCATCCGCCGCGAAGGACCGTCGAACCGTTCGTCGCGCGGCTCTTCCCCGGGACGCCGGTGCCGCTGCTGCCGATGCTCAGGCACCGGGTGCCGGGCGTGGGCATCGCGGTGATCGCCGACGGCGAGCCGCACGGAGCCTGGGGCTTCGGCACCCTGGGCGCCGACGACCCCACCGGGGTGGACGACCGCACCCTCTTCCAGGTCGGCTCGGTCAGCAAACACGTCACCGCGCTTGCCGTGCTGCGGCTGGTGCAGGAGGGCAGGCTCGACCTCGACGCGGACGTCAACACCCGGCTGACGTCGTGGCGGCTGCCGGGCGACGGAGTCACCCTGCGCCACCTGCTCAGCCACACCTCGGGCCTGGGCGCCCAGGCGTACCACGGCCACCGCGCGGACGAGCCGGTCCCCACGCTCCGCGAGATACTCGACGGCCGCCCGCCGGCCCGCACGCCACCGGTCCGCCCCGACGGCCCGCCCGGCTCCCCGTACCTGTACTCCAGCTCCAACTACACCGTCGTCCAACAGGTGTTGGAGGACGTCACGGGCCAGGACTTCGCCACCCTCATGCGGGCCCTGGTGCTCGACCCGCTGCACATGCGCGACAGCGGCTTCGCCCTCGACGCGCACCGTCGCCACGACGGCACGGTCGCCCGCAACCACGACGCGGCGGGGCGCCCGTACGCCGAGGGCCCGCACCTGTACTCCGAGGCCGCGGCCGGCGGCCTGTGGTCCACCCCGCGGGACGTGGCCCGGGTCGCGATCGAGATCCACCGGGCGGTCACCGGCGGCCCGTCGGCCTTCCTCGGGGCCGAGGCGGCGGCCGAGATGCTCCGCCCGCACCCCGGCACCCCGGGCGGCCTCGGCGTGATCGGCAAACCGTACGGCGACCGCCGGTGGTTCGGGCACACCGGGGGCGTGCCCGGATTCCGCGCGCTGACCTGGTCGGACCCCGACCGCGGCCACGGCCTTGTCGTCGCGTCCAACTCCGACGCCGGCGAGGACTTCCTGCGCGAACTGCTGCACGAGCTGGGCGTCGGACTGGAGGACGCACGATGGTGACGATCGACGAAGCCTTCCGCCACTGGGTGGCCCGCACCCCGGACGCCGTCGCCCTGCACGGCGACGACGGCAGGCTCACCTACCGCGAACTGGACGCGGCGGCCACCCGCCTGGCGGGCCGGCTGCGCCACCTCGGCATACGGCACCAGGAGTTGGTCGGCGTCGCCGCCGTCCCGTCACCGCAGTTCGTGGTGAACATCCTGGCCGTCGTGCGGGCCGGTGCCGCCTACGTACCGTTCGATCTGGCCTACCCGGACGACCGGCTGGCCCACATGCGCCGGGACAGCGGCATCCGGGTGCTGATCGCCGGCGCAGGCGATGCCCTGCCCGCCGGTCTTGCCGGCTGCCGGGTCATCGACCCGGACCGGCCCGACGACGACGGAACCGACCGCGCGCCGCAGCGGCCCGTGCCCGCCGCGCCCGACGACCTCGCGTACGCCATGTACACCTCCGGATCGACCGGGCTGCCCAAGGCCGTCCTGGTCGAACAGCGCAACGTCACCGCCTTCTGCCGCGCACAGGACTTCGCCGCGCGCGGCCCCGGCCGCACGATGCTCCGGAGCAGCTCGTTCTCCTTCGACGCTTCGGTCCTGGAAATCTGGGGCGTACTCCTCAACGGAGCCTGCCTGGCCTTCCCTTCCGATCACGTACTCGGCGCGGCCGACCTCGCCGATGCGGTCAAGGCCACAAGCGCCACCGGCCTGTGGCTGTCGGCCGGACTCTTCCACCAGATCGTGGACGAGGACCCGACGGCACTCGCCCCCCTGCACACCGTCGTCACCGGCGGCGACGTGGTCTCGCCCGCCCGGGTGCGGTGCGCGCTGACCGCCAACCCCGGACTCACCGTCGCGCACGTCTACGGGCCGACCGAGACCACCGTGATCGTCTGCCGTCAACTCCTCAGCGACCCCGAGCAGTTGGAGTCCCCGCTGCCCCTGGGCACGCCGCTGCCCGGCGTCCGCTTCCACATCGTCGACGCGGCGGGCCGCCCGCTGCCGCCGGGGGAGACCGGTGAAATCCTCATCGCAGGGGACACCGTCTCCCGCGGCTACCACAACCGCCCCGAACTGACCGCGCGGCGCTACGTTCCCGAACCCGGAACGGGCCGCCGCGCCTACCGCAGCGGCGATCTCGGCCGCCTGCGCGCGGACGGCACCGTGGAGTTCGCGGGCCGCGCCGACCAGCAGGTGAAGGTGCGCGGCTACCGCATCGAGCCCGGCGAGATCGAGGCCGCGCTCGGCGAGGTACCCGGCGTGCGCGCCTGCCTGGTCGCCGCCCGCCCGGCACCACCGGGCGACAAGCGCATCGTCGCCTACGTCGTCCCCGACCCCCGCACCCCGCCGACCGCGCCCGCCATCCACCGCTCCCTCGCGAGGCGGCTGCCCCGGCACATGCTGCCCGCCGAGTACGTGGCGCTCGACGCACTGCCCATCGACGCCAACGGCAAGGAGGACCGGCGCCGGCTGCCCGAGCCCCAGTGGGGGCGCGGCATCCTCGCCGCGCTCGACACCGCCACCACCCCGCACACCGCCACGCCCGAGAGGATCTGACCGATCGTGACCGCCGCCCTCGGCCCCACCGGGGTCCAGGTACCGCTCAGCCGGGACCAGGAACGCACCTGGTTCGTCGACCAGATGAGCAGCCACCCATCGGACTACCTCATTCCGCTACGGCTGCATCTCGCAGGTCCCCTCGACGTGCAGGCCCTGCGCCGGGCGTTCACCGCACTCGTCACCCGGCACGAGGTCCTGCGCACCGCCGTCGTCGCGCACGGCGACGCGCCCGTCGGACTGGTCCTCCCGCCCGAGTCCTGCACCCTCCGCGAGACGGACGCCACCGACCCCGCCGCCCGCGCACACGTCCTCACCCGGGAGGCCACCACCCCCGTCGACCTCGCCACCGAACCCCCGCTGCGCGCCCTGCTGGTGCGGCAAGGACCCGAGGAACACACGCTCGCCCTGACGGTCCACCACGTCGCCGCCGACGACTGGTCCTGCGCCCTGCTGTACGACGAACTCGCCGCCGACTACGCGGCGTTCACCGCTGGAGCAGCATCCCCGGTGCCCGCACCCGCCGAGCCCTACCGCACCGCCGCCGCCCGGCTCGACGCGCGGGCCGCCGCCGAGGCGCAGGGCGGGGGACTCGACCACTGGCGTGAAGTCCTCGCCGACCTCACCCCGTTCGAGGTGCCGGGCGACCGGCCGCGCCCGCCGGTACGCGCCGGACGCGGCACCGGCAGGACCGCCTTCGTGCTGCCGCCCACCGTGGCGGACCGGCTCACCGCGCTCGGCCACACCCTGGGCGCCACCCCCGCGATGCTGCTGACCGCCGCCGTCCAGGCCGTCCTGCACCGCTACACCGGCCGCACCGACGTGACCACAGGCACGACCTACGCACGCCGGGACGACCCCGCCACCGAACGCCTCGTCGGCGTCCTCATCAACATGCTGCCGCTGCGCGGCCTGCCGCACCCGGACCTCTCCTTCCGGGAATACGCCGAGCAGCTCCGCGACGTCGCGCTGGACGCGTACGACCACGCCGAGGTCCCCTTCGACCGGCTGGTCGACGAGATCGCACCCGAACGCGACCCCTCCCGCACCCCCCTCTTCCAGATCCTCGTCAACTTCCGCAGCGGACGCCGCCGCGCACCCCGGCTGCCGGGCCTGAAGGTGACGGAACTGCCCCTGCCGTTCGAGGGCGCCAAGTACGACCTCTGCGTCAGCTTCGAGCACACACCCGACGGCCTGTGGTGCGGCGTCAACTGGGACACCGACCTCTACGACGAGGCCACCGTCGACCGGCTGGCCGACTGGCTGGAAAAGCTCCTGCGGCACGTCGCCGAACACCCCGGCACCCGCATCGACGACATCCCGCTGCTGTCCGACGCCGAACAGGAGGACCTGCGCGCCCGGACGCTGCGCCCGCCCGCCGACACCCCCGGCGCGGGCCTGCACGACCTCATCGCCCGCCGGGCCGCGGCCACCCCCGACGCGGTGGCGCTGGCCGCCGACGACGGCACCACGACGACGTACGCGGCACTGGACGCCGCCGCCAACGCCGTCGCCCACCGCATCGCCGCCCACGGAGCGGGGCCCGACGCGCCCGTGGGCCTGCTCGTCGACCGGTCGGCCGAGATGATCGTGGGCCTCCTGGGCATCCTCAAGGCCGGCGCCGCCTACCTGCCCGTCGAGACCGCCACGCCCCCCGCCCGCGTCGCCACCCTGCTCACCGACGCGCGGGCCGCGGTCTGCCTGGTCTCGCCCGACCACGCCGACACCGTGACCCGCGCGGGCTCCGTCGCGCTCACCGTCGACCCCACCGCCGCCGCAGGTCCGCTGCCCGTGACCACGCACCCCGACGACCTCTGCGCCGTCTACTACACCTCGGGCTCCACCGGCCGGCCCAAGGGCGTGGCCTGCACCCACCGTGGCTGGGTCAACCGGATGACCTGGATGCAGCGGCGGCACGGACTGCGGGCCGGCGAGACCGTGCTGCACAAGACGACCCTGCCCTTCGACGACGCCGCCGTGGAGATCCTGTGGCCACTGATCGAGGGCGGCACCGTCGCCCTGCTCCCGCCAGGACTGCACCGTGACCCGCGCGCCCTCGTCGACGCCGCGATCCGGCACCGCGCCGTGCACGTGCAGTTCGTGCCCAGCGTGCTGGAACTGTTCCTGGAGGAACTGACCCCGGCGGACATCACCGCCATCCGCCGCCACCTGCGCAGCGTGCTCTCCAGCGGCGAGGCGCTCCGCCCCGCCCTCGTCCGCCGGTTCCGCGACGCGTTCGGTGACACCGTCAGCCTCGACAACACCTGGGGTGCCACCGAGGTGTCCATCGACTCCACCTTCCACATCTGCGGACCGGGCGACACCGAGGGCACCGGCGCGGTCCGGCTCGGCCGCCCCATGGACAACAACGAGGTACTCGTCCTCGACCACCGGCTCAGCCCGCTGCCGCCCGGCGTCCCCGGCGAACTGTGCATCGGCGGCATCGGACTGGCCCGCTGCTACCTCGGCGACCCGGCCAAGACCGCGGGCGCCTTCGTCCCGCACCCCTACCGGCCGGGCGAGCGCCTGTACCGCACCGGGGACCGTGGACGGCTGAACCCGGACGGCACCTTCTCCTACCTGGAACGGATGGACCGCCAGGTCAAGGTGCGCGGGGCACGCGTGGAACTCGGCGAGGTGGAGGCCGCGCTGCGCGCCCACCCCGCCGTCACGGACGCCGCGGTGGTCACCCGCCGCACATCCGGCGACCTGCGCCTGGCCGGGTACGTCGCCTTGGGCGCTCCCGCGGCCACCGCCGCGCAGCTCCGCGACCACCTGACGGCCCGGCTGCCCGGCTACGCGGTGCCGGGCACCCTCACCGTGCTGCCCGCGCTGCCCCGCTCGGCCAGCGGCAAGCTCAACCCCGGCGCGCTGCCCGAACCCGATCCCGCCGACCACCCGCAGACCGACTACCTCGCGCCCCGCGACGAGGTCGAACGGATCCTCGTGGAGATCTGGTCCGATGTGCTCGGCGTGCCCCGACTCGGCGTGCTGGACGACTTCTTCGGCCTCGGCGGGCACTCACTGCTCGCCACCCGCGCCATCAACCGCATGCGAGGGGTGTTCGCCACCCACCTGCCCCTCAGCGTGATCTTCGAGTGCCCCACGGTCGCCGCCGCGGCGGAACGCACCCACGACCTGGTACTCGCCGAGATCGAGGCGATGTCCGACGACGAGGCCAGGCGCCTGCTCGCCGACCCCGCCGAGCCCACCCTCCCCGTGGACAGCGAACGAGGTACCCCACGATGAACACCCCGCTGCTGCACGAGGCGTTCCTGGCGCACGCCGCGCGCACCCCCGACGCCCCCGCGCTGCTCTGGGCGGGCGGCACCGTCACCTACGACACCCTGGAGCGCCGCTCGGCCGCACTCGCCCGGCGGCTCGCCGCCGCCGGTGTCGGCCCCGAGACCCTGGTCGGCATCTGCGTCGGCCGCGGCCCCACCCAGGTCACCGCCCTGCTCGCGGTGGCGCGCGCGGGCGGCGCGTGGGTTCCGCTGGACCCGGCCTACCCCGAGGAACGACTGGCGTACATGCTCCGCGACTCCGGCGCCGCCCTGGTGATCGCCGACGCTCCTTCGGCGGCCCAACTGCCCGACGGTATACGCCTGTTGGGCCCCGATGGGCCCGTACCTGCCGACGCCCCGCCCGCCGACGCCCTGCCCGCCGGCGCGCCCGGACGCCTCGCCTACGTCATCTACACCTCAGGATCCACCGGCCGCCCGAAGGGCGTCCTCGTCGAACACGGCTCCGTCGCCGCCACCGTCGCCGGCATGCGCGCCGCGTACGGCGTCACCGCCACCGACCGCGTCCTCCAGTTCGCCCCGGCCGGCTTCGACTCATCCGTCAGCGAGGTCGGCATCACGCTGACGGCGGGCGCGGCCCTGGTCCTGGCCGGACCCGACGACGTCATCCCGGGCCCCGGCCTGCTCGACCTGCTCGCGGGCACCGGCACCAGCGTCGCCGTGCTGCCGCCGTCCGTGGCCGCCGTCCTGCCCGACGCCGAACTCCCCGCCCTGCACACGCTGGTGTGCGCGGGGGAGGCGCTGCCCGCCGAGGTCGCCGCCCGATGGCGCCGCGGCCGCCGCATGGTCAACGCCTACGGGCCCACCGAGACCTCCATCTGCGCCACCACCGGCGTCGTCACCGGCACCGGGCGACCCGACATCGGGCACCCGCTGCCCGGCGTCCGCGTCGACCTCATCGACGCCGAAGGACTTCCCGTGCCACACGGCGAGACCGGCGAGATGGCCGTATCGGGCGTCGGCGTCACCCGCGGCTACCTCGGCCGCCCGGCCCTGACCGCCGAACGCTTCGTCCCCGTCGCGGGCGGCCGTCGCGCCTACCGCACCGGCGACCTGGCGCGGCTGCTGCCCGACGGCCGCCTCGCCTACGTCGGCCGCGCCGACCACCAGGTCAAGATCCGCGGCTTCCGCATCGAACCCGGCGAGATCACCGAGGTGCTGCGCGCCCACCCGGCGGTCGTGGACGCCGTCGTCGTCCCGCGCGACGGCATCCTCGTCGGCTACGCGGCAGCCCCCCGCACCCCCACCGACGCGACGGAACTGCGCGCCTGGTGCGCCCGCACCCTGCCCGCCCACATGGTGCCCGGCGCCGTCGTCGTGCTGCCCGCGCTGCCCCTCAACCCCAGCGGCAAGGTGGACCGCGCGGCCCTGCCGCGGCACGGCAGGACCGGCGCCGGCCTCCCCGAGACCCGCGAGGACGCGGCCACCCCGGCCGAACGGACCGTCGCCGCCCTGATGTCGGAACTGCTCGGCGGCACCGACGTCGGAGCGACCGACGACTTCTTCCAACTCGGCGGCCACTCCCTGCTGGTGGGCCGCCTCGCCGCCCGCATCCGCACCGACCTGGGCACCGACATCCCCCTCTCCGCCCTGTTCCGGCACACCACCCCCCGCTCCGTCGCGGCCCTCGTCGACGGCGACCCCACACCCGACGGCCACGCCGCGCCCGCACCGCCCCCGCTGCGGCACGCCGACCGCACCCGCCCCCTGCCCCTGTCGTATCCGCAGGAACGCATCTGGTTCCTCGAACAGATCTCACCCCGCAACGCCGCCTACCGGGTCCAGGCCGCACTCCACCTGACAGGCCCCCTCGAACTCGCCGCGCTGCGCAGCGCGCTCACCGAACTCGTCCGCCGTCACGAGATCTTCCGCACCGCCTTCCGCGAGATCGACGGCGTACCCGCCCAATGCCCCATCGACATGGCCGACATCGACGTGGACGTGCCGCTGGTGGACCTCTCCGCGCTCCCCGAAACCGCGCGGGATGACGCCTGGCAGGACCTCGTCACCCGAGAGAAGGCCCGCCCGTTCCACCTCGACAGACCGCCGCTGGCCCGCTGGGTCGTGGCCCGCACCGCGCCGGACAGCCACCGGCTGCTGCATCTGGAGCACCATCTGGTGCACGACGGCTGGTCGTTCGCCGTCTTCGTCGACGAACTGACCCGCCTGTACACCGCGTTCGCCGCCGAAGGGCCCGCCCTGCCGGCACCCCGCTTCCAGTTCGCCGACCTCGCCGCCTGGCAGCGGGCCTGGCTCGCAGGACCCACCCTCGACCGCTACCTCGACCACTGGCGCGAGGCACTCGCCGGTGCCCCCGCCGCCCTGGAACTGCCCACCGACCGGCCCCGCCCACCGGAGTTCACCTTCCGCGGCGACGTCGTACGGTTCACCCTCGCCCCCGACGAGTACGCCCTGCTGCGCACCAGGGCCAGGGAGGCAGGCGTCACCCTCTACTCGATGATGCTGACCGCGTTCGCCGCCCTGCTGTCGCGCTACAGCGCCCAGGACGACTTCGTGCTCGGCGTCGGCGTCGCCAACCGCAGGCTCACCGAGGCCGAGCGCCTGATCGGCATGGTGGTCAACACCGTGCCGCTGCGGGTCCGCCTCGACGGCGACCCGGCCTTCCGCACCCTGCTCGCCCGGGTGCACGCCACCGCGGTTGAGGGCTACGCCTGGCAGGACGTACCGCTCCAGAGCCTGGTCAAGGCCCTGGCACCGGTGCGGGACCTGTCGCGCAACCCGCTGTTCTCCGCCCTGTTCAGCTTCCACGACTCCGCCGTACCCGACCTCGACTTCGCCGGGCTGCGCGGCGAGGTGACCGTGGAGCACAACGGGTCGGCCAAGGCCGACCTGAACGTCATCGTCATCCCGCGCGCCGAGCAGCGGGTGGGCCTGCGCCCCAGCAGCGAGGACGACTCCCTCACCGTCCTGTGGGAGTACGCCACCGACCTGTTCGACGCCGCCACCATGCAGCGGATGGCACAGGCATACCGGGACCTGCTGCGCGCCGCACTCGACGACCCCGACCTGCCGGTGTCCCGGCTGCCCCTGACCGGCGCCGTCCAGGACGCGCCTCCCGCCGCCGCGGACCGCGGCCCCGGCGTCGTCGAACGGGTGGCACGGCACATCGACGCGCACCCCGGTGCACCGGCACTGACGACAGGACCGCACACCCTCACCTACGGCGAACTGGGCGCCCGCGCCGGCGTACTCGCCGAGCGGCTCACCGCGGCGGGCGCCGGGCCCGAGCGGCCCGTCGCGGTGCGCCTTCCCCCGGGCGCCGACCTGGCCTGCGCCCTCCTGGCCGCGGCGCGTGCGGGCGCCGTCTGCACCGTCGTCGACGCCGACGAGGAAGCGGACCCCGAAGCGGTCCAGGTCACCTGCGACGACGCCGCCGCGCTCCGCGTGATCGTGGCCTGGCGGGGAGCGGGGGAGGAGCCGGACCCCGCGAGCCCGCCGCTCCGCCCCCAGGACGGGCCGCGCGCCGACGCCGACGTGCTCGCCGTGGCCGACGGAGCCGAGGTGACGCACGGCGCCGTCCGGTCCGCACTCGCCGCGATGGACCTGCCGGGCTTCGGCCCGCAACGGGTGCTCCAGGCCAACCCGGTGACCGGCTCCGTCTTCCTCGTGGAACTGTGGACCACCCTGGCCAGGGGCGGCACCCTCGTCGTGCCGGACGAACCCCCGGGCTCCGCCGCCGCCGTCGCCGCGCTGCTCGGCGCGCGCCAGGAACCGCTCACCGCGCTCCTGCTGCCCGACACCACCGCCAACCGCCTGCTCGCGCACCACCTTCCCGACCTCGCCCACGGCACCGAAGCCCTGCTCGTGCTCGGCCGGGACACCGACCCCTCCATGCTGCGCGCGGCGGACGGCGCCTGCCGCATCGCCACCGGACTCGGCACCCCGGGCCTGCCCCTGGCCCTGTCCGGCGCCCACCACCCGAGCCCCGAAGACCACGGATCAGCCCTCCCCGTCGGCACCCCGGCACCGGGCATCACCGCCCGCGTACTCGACGACCGCGGCGAGCCGCTGCCTCCCGGCGTCCCCGGTGAACTGCACCTGGGGCACGTCGATTCGGGGCCGCTGCGGCCGACCGGGCACCGCGCCCGCCGGACCGCGGACGGCGCGTTCGACGCGCTCGGCCCGGCCGGCGCCTGGCCGACGGTCTCGGGCTTCCGCGTCACGCCCCACGAGACGCGCGCCCGGCTGACCGCCCACCACGCGATCGCCGAGGCCGCCGTCCTGACCACCGACGGCGAACTGCACGCCTACCTCGTACCGCACGCCGGAGGCCGCACCCCGGACGACGGCGAACTCGTGGAGTTCCTCGCCGAACGGCTGCCCGACTACCAGATACCCGCCCGCTTCGTCACCGTCGCCGCGCTGCCCGCGCCCCCGGGCCCGCGCGCCACCACGCGAACGGTCGCCCGGACGTGACCACCGCTTCGGGCCCCTACCCCACCACCCCCAAGGAAGCCATGCCCATCGGCACCTCCACAGCCCCCGACAGGCCGGCGGTCCGCGTACTCGGCGCCCACCGCAGCACCGGCCACCACGGGGAGATCCTGCAAGGCGTCTTCGAGACCCGCGGAGGGCTGCGGCGCGCCCTGATCACCCTGCCCTGCCCGCTGTACAGCTCCCGCGCCGACTTCGCGCCGTCCCCGACCGCCGACCACGTCACCGTGCACGAACCGTGGCGGATCAAGGCGGCCCGCGCCGCCGAACTCGCCCTGCGCACCCTGGGCGGCCCCTGCGCGGGCGGCACGCTCCGGGTCAGCACCAACATGCCGCCGGGCCGCGGCCTCGGCTCCTCCACCGCCGACGTGCTCGCCGCCATCGGCGCGGTCTACGACGCCGCCGGACGCAGCCCCGACCCCACGCAGAGCGCCGCCCTGGCCATCGCGGCGGAGACGGCGTCCGACGCGCTGATGTACCCGGACCGCGCCGTCCTCTTCGCCCACCGCGAAGGCGAGATCGTCGAGGACCTGGGAGGCGGCCTCATGCCGCTGGCCGTGCTCGGCTTCGGCACCAGCAGGGACGGCGCCGGCGTCGCCACCCTCGACCTGCCCCCGGCCCGCTACACGGTCTGGGAGATCGAGGCGTTCCGCCCGCTCCTCGGCATGGCCAGACGCGCGATCCGCACCGGCGACGCCGGTCTGCTCGGCAGGGTGGCCACCGCCAGCGCCCGCCTCAACCAGCGGCACCTGCCCGTTCCCGGTCTGGACGACCTGCTCAGGGCCGGCGAGGCGGCCGGCGCCGCCGGACTCCAGGTCGCGCACAGCGGCGACGTAGCCGGCCTCGTCTTCGACCCCCGGCTGCCCGACCTCGCCACCCGCACCGACGAGGCCCGCAAGCGGCTCGACGCGCTGGGCGTCCCGGAGACCTGGTACTTCACCACCAAAGGATGAGAAGCAGATGCCTTCGCCCGTTCTGTCCGCGCCCAGCGAATCCGTCGTCGAAGCGACCGTCCTGCCCCGCCTGATCCGCCTCGGCCCCAACCTGTGCGGAGCCGCGTTCACCCTGATGAAGCTGCTGCCCGCCCGGTTCATGCTCGACCGGGCCGAGCAACGCGGCGAACTCGGCCCGGGAACCACCATCCTGGAGACCTCGTCCGGCACCTTCGCGCTCGGCCTGGCCATGGTGTGCCGGCTGCGCGGCTACCCCCTGGTGATCGTCGGAGACCCGGCCATCGACCCCGCACTCCGCCGCCGGCTGCTGGAACTCGGCACCCGCGTGGAGATCTGCACCGAGCCCAGCCCTGAGGGCGGCTTCCAACGGGCCCGCCTGGACCGGCTGGAGGAGCTGCGCGCCCAGTACCCCGACCACTACGTCCCGGGCCAGTACCACAACCCGGACAACCCCCACGCCTACGCCGCCGTCGCCGAGCAACTCACCGAATCACTCGGCGTCGTGGACTGCCTGGTCGGCCCGGTCGGCTCCGGCGGATCCACCGGCGGCACCGCCGCCTTCCTCCGGCTGCTCAACTCCGACCTGCGCCAGATCGGCGTGGACACCTCACCGAGCGCCATCTTCGGCCAGCCCGACGGCCCCCGCACCGTGCGCGGCCTCGGCAACAGCCTGGTCCCCCCGAACGTGCGGCACGCCGCCTACGACGAGGTGCACTGGGCCGGCGCCGCCGAGGTCTTCCGCGCCACCCGCGAGCTGCACGCCCGGCACGCCCTGTACATGGGCCCCACCAGCGGCGCCGCCTTCCTGGTCGCCCGCTGGTACGCCGAACGCCACCCCGACGCCCAGGTGGTGGCCCTGCTGCCCGACGAGGGCCACCGCTACCAGGACAGCGTCTACCGGGACGAGTGGCTGGCCGCGCAGGGCTTCACCGACGAGCCGCCCGCCACCGCGCCGCGCACCGTCACCCACCCCGGCCTGGCACTCGGCGGCTGGGCCCGCATGGACTGGCACCGCCGCAGCCTGGACGACGCCCTGCGCGCCCCCGGCGCCCCCGGCACCGGGGAGCCCCGATGACCCCGCCGTCCCTGGTCCTGGTCGAGTCCAACACCTCAGGAACCGGGCGGCTGTTCGCCCGCCGGGCCCGGGACCTGGGCGTACGTCCTGTCCTGCTGGCCGATGACCCGGGACGCTACGCCTACGCCCACACCGACGGCATCGACGTGGTCCGCGCGGACACGTCCACACCCGCCGGTGTCCTCGACGCGATCGCCGCGCTGCCGGGACCGCCGCCCGCCGGCCTGACCACAAGCTCCGACTACTTCGTGCCGGTCGCAGCCGCCGCGGCAGCGGCGCTCGGCCTGCCAGGACCCGACCCGGCCGCCGTGGCCCGCTGCCGCCACAAAGGCAGCCAGCGCGCCGCGCTCGCCGCCGGCGGGGTGCCGGTGGCCGCCCACACCCACGTCACCTCCGTGGCCGCCGCGCTCGCCGCCACCGACCTGACCGGCCTCCCGGCCGTACTCAAACCGGCCGACGGATCCGGCAGCACGGGCGTACGGCTGTGCACGACCCGGGAGGAGACCGCCGAACACGCCGCGCGGCTGCTGGCCCGCACCCGCAACGAACGCGGGATGCCGACCGCGCCCGGGTTCCTGGTCGAGCAGTACGTCGAAGGGCCGGAGTTCTCCGTCGAGGTGTTCGCCCACACCCCGGTCACCGTCGTGGCCAAACACCTCGGCGCCGCACCGCACTTCGTGGAGACCGGACACGACGTGCCCGCCCCGCAGGACGCCGCACCGGCCGACGCCCTGGCCACCACCGCGGTCCTGGCGGTCAAGGCACTCGGCCTCGGCTTCGGCGCCGCCCACGTCGAACTGCGCATCGGCCCCGAAGGACCGGTCCTGATCGAGGTCAACCCGCGGCTCGCCGGGGGCATGATCCCCGAACTGATCCGCTCCGCGCTCTCCGTCGACCTCGTCCGCGCCCAGGTCGCCGCGGCACTCGGCCGCCACGAGGACGTGGCCCCGCGCACCGCCCTGCACTCCTCGCTCCGCTTCCTCGTCGTCGACACCCCGGCGACTCTCGGCGAGCCGGCCGTCCCCGCCGAACCGGCGCCCCACCTCACCGAACAGACCCTCACCGGCCGCCGCAGCGAACGGCTGGTACCGCACCACGACCACCGCGACCGCGTCGGACACGCCATCGCCACCGCCCCCACGGCCGCCGCGGCGGCGCACGCGGCGGACACCGCACTGGCCCGGCTGCGCACCGCACTGCACCCTCTACCGAAGGCCACCGCATGACCGCTTCCACCGCCACCGGACGGCTGACATCCGCCGTCGCCCCCGCCGCCGCCGACATCCTCTTCGACCGGCACCTGCGCCCGCCCGCCGACCCGGTGGCCGCCGAACTGCGGCCCACCAGCGACGTCGACCGCGCCCACGTCGTGATGCTCACCGAACAGGGCATCGTCCGACGGGACACGGCCGCCGCGCTGCTCGCCGGCATCGAAGCCCTGCGCGCCGACGACTTCGCCCCACTGCGCCACCGCCCCGCACCCCGTGGCCGCTACCTCGCCTACGAGGGCCATCTCGTGGAAACCCTCGGCGAGCGGACCGGCGGCGTCCTGCACAGCGGCAGGTCACGCAACGACCTCAACGCCACCGTGCTCCGTCTCCAACTGCGGCGGCCCTACGACCGCCTGCTCACCGAGACCGACGCACTCGGCCGCGCCCTCACCACCCAGGGCCGCCGCCGGCACACCGTCGTCATGCCCGCCTACACCCACCACCAGCCGGCGATCCCCACCACCTACGGCCACTACCTCGCAGGCGTGGCCGCCGCCCTCGTACGCGACCTCGACCAGCTCGAACACGCGGGCAGGGAACTCGACGAGAACCCACTCGGGGCGGGCGCGGCCGGTGGCACCACCCTGCCCGTCGACCCGCGCCGCACCACCGAACTCCTCGGCTTCACCGCGCCGTTGGGCAACTCCCTGCACGCCGTCGCCTCCCGCGACCTCGTGCTGCGGCTGCTGTCCGCCTGCTCCGTCCTGGGCGTGCTCCTCACCCGCACCGCCCACGACCTCCAGTCCTGGACCAGCGCCGAGAACCCGCTGCTGCGCCTGCCTGACGACCTCGTCGGCAGCAGCTCGATGATGCCGCAGAAGCGCAACCCGTTCCTCCTGGAGAACATCCAGGGCAAGGCCGCGGCGGCCATCGGCGCCCTCACCGCCGCCACCACCGCCATGTCCACCGCCCGCTTCACCAACGCCATCGCCGTGGGCACCGAGGCCATCGCCCCCCTGTGGCCCGCCCTGGAAGCCACCACGGACGCCGTACTGCTGCTGCGGCTGATCGTCGAAGGGGCACAGCCCGACGACGACCTCATGCGGCGGCGCGCCACCGAGGGCCACACCGCGGCCACCGCCCTGGCCGAACGCCTGGTCGTCGCCGGAGTGCCGTTCCGCACCGCCCACCACGAGGTGGGCAACATCAGCCGGATCGCCCTCACCGCCGGACGGCCCTTCGACGAGGTCGCCGCCGAACACCTGGCCGGCCACCCGCCCGAGGTGCTCGCGGCCCTCGACCCCGCCTCGATCGTCACCGCCGCCACGGCGGGCGGAGGCCCGGGACCTGCCTCCGTGCTCGCCGCCCTCCAGGACACCACCGACCGCCTCGACGCCCTGCGCACCCGTGCAGCGGCCCGCCGCGCACGGTGGCAGGCCGCGGAAGAAGCCCTGGCCGACGCCGTGTCAGCCGTGACCAACCGATCGTGAGGACCACCCGATGAGCCCTGTCGTCGAACTGCGCAGCGATACCTTCACCCTGCCCACGGCCCGCATGCTGGAGGCAGCCACCCGGGCCCGCCTCGGCGACGACGTGTACGGCGAGGACCCGACCGTGCGCGAACTGGAGGAACTCTCCGCCGATTTGCTCGGCAAGCCCGCCGCCTGCCTGATGCCCAGCGGCACGATGGCGAACCTGGCCGCGCTGCTCACCCACAGCCCGCGCGGCGGCAAGGCCGTGGTCGGCGCCGAGTCCGACATCTACGTGTACGAGGCGGGCGGCGTCGCGGTGCTCGGCGGCATCGTCTACGAGCCGGTGCCCACCGCGGCCGACGGCAGCCTGCCGCTCGACGCCGTCGCGGCAGCCTGCGAAGTCGACGCCGACGACCCGCAGTTCGCACTGCCCGCCGTGCTCAGCGTCGAGACCCCGAACAACAGACGCGGCGGCGTCCCGCTGTCCCTCGACTACCTTGCCGGGGCCGCCGCCCTCGCCCGTGACCACGGCATCGCCTTCCACCTGGACGGCGCCCGGATCTTCAACGCGGCGCTCGCGCTCGGCGTACCGGCCGCCGACATCGCCGCGCACGCGGACACCGTGCAGTTCTGCCTGTCCAAGGGGCTGTCCGCCCCCGTCGGTTCGATGCTGGTCGGCGACGAGGCGTCCATAGCCGCCGCCCACCGCTACCGCAAGATGCTGGGCGGCGGCATGCGCCAGGCGGGACTCATCGCCGCCTGCGGCATCGTCGCGCTGACCGACATGGTCGACCGGCTCGCCGACGACCACGCCCACGCCGTCCGGCTGGCGTCCGGCCTCGCCGAGATCGACGGCCTGCGCCTCGACCCCGAGCCGCCGCGCACCAACATGGTCCTCTTCGCCGTGGACACCGAGCGCACCACGCACACCACCGCCTCCTTCCTCGCGGGCGCCGGGGAACGCGGCGTGCGGATCGCCGAACTGGGCCGCGACCGCATCCGCGCCGCCACCCACTCCGGCGTCACCGCCGACGACGTCGACCACGCCGTCCAGGTGCTCGCCGACGTCATGGCCGCCGCGCCGCGAGCCGCCCGGTGAGCGTGCCGGGCGAGGCCACCGCGTCCCGCCCGGCCGGCCTGTTCGCGCACCGGGCGTTCCGGATGTTCTGGGCGGCGGACACGGTCGGCCAGTTCGGCACGTACGTCGGCAACACCGTCCTTCCCCTGGTGGCCGCCACGACGCTGGCGGCCACCCCGCTGGAGATGGGCCTGCTCGGCGCCGCCGAGACCGCCGGCTACCTGCTGATCGGGCTGCCCGCCGGGGTGTGGGTCGCACGGGCCAGACAGCGGCGTCTGATGCGCCGGGCCGGCCTCGCCCGCGCCGCGCTGATGTGCACGATCCCCCTGGCCTGGTGGTACGGCGCGCTGTCCGTCCCCCACCTGGTCGTCGTGGCCCTGCTGTGCGGTGTCTGCGCGGTCCTCTTCGACGTCGCCTATCAGTCCCACCTGCCGGTACTGGTCGACCGCGACCGGCTCCTGGAGGGCAACGCCAGACTCCAGTCCAGCCAGTCACTCGCCCAGATCACCGGTCCCGGCATCGGCGGCACCCTCGTCCAACTCGCGGGCCCCGCCCTGCCGGTGGCCGGTACGGCGCTCGGTCACCTGGCGGCGACGGTGCTGCTGGGCCGGGTGCACGGACCCGACCCTGCGGCACCCGACCCCGGCGGGCACCGGCCGCTCCTCGCCGAGATCCACGCGGGCCTGCGCTTCACCGCCCGGGAGCGGACCCTGCGCGCGATCACCGCCTGCACCGCCACCGCCAACCTGTTCAACGGCGTCCTGGGCGCCGTCCAGGTGTTCTTCCTGACGCGCACCCTCGGCCTGTCCGACGCCGCCGTCGGCGCGACGCTGAGCGTGGTCGGCGTCGGCGGTGTACTCGGGGCGCTGTCCGCGCACCACGTCGTGCGGCGCGTCGGCCAGGCGCGGGCCGTGTGGCTGGTGCCGCTCGCCACCTTCCCCTGGCTGCTCCTGGTGCCCGCGGCGGGCCCGCACCTGCTCGCACCGGCGCTCGCCGGGCTCCTCGTCACCGGGTACGGCTACGTCGTCTACAACGTCGCCCAGGTCAGCTACCGGCAGGCCGCCTGCCGCGACGACATGCTGGCCCGGGTCAACGCCACCGTCCGTTTCATGGGCTTCGGCGCGCTGACCGCCGGCGCCCTGCTCGGCGGCGCACTCGCCGAACTCCTCGGTGTGCGCCCGACGTTGTGGATCGCCGCGGCAGGCTCAGGGCTCGCCGCGCTCTGGGTGCTGTGCTCACCGCTGCGCGGGATGCGGGACTTCGCACCGGCCGGCGAACCGTCCGCCTGAAACCGGGCGCACCGCCCGAGGATGCCCGTCCCGTGCGGCAAACATCCGCTATTCCCGTTTCCTTCCCCGTGGTCCTTGGTGGCCTGCAACTAGGTGAGCGGACCGGCGCGCGCTGACCGGCCCCGCGCCCGTCCAGAATCGACGACGAGGACGGCGGGCCGCCGAACGCGCGGCCCCGCCCGATGACTTCGAGAAGGAGTGCGCACACCATGACACAGCAACTGCCTCTCGTGACCGTGGAGCACGGCACCGCACCCGATGACCCCGACAGCGGCTGGGGAGGCTGCGCGCCGGCCCCGCGGTACGCACCGTCCGGCAGGCGGTGACGACGCTCGGGTGAAGGGGCGGGCGGCGCGCCGCGCCGGGTCGTCCGCCCGTACCGCTGCGCGTGAGGAGGACGGACGGAATGCCACTGCCCGACGGTCAGCTCGACCTGTTGCTCCTGGACGTGGAGCTGTCCCTGGCGGCGTACGGCCGCGACCAGCTCGTCGTGGTGTGGCCGCGCGGCGCGGACCTCTTGGCCCGGAGCGTGGCGGACCGGCCCGCCGGATCCCCGGTACCCGACAGTGGCCGCGGCCCCCCGGCCCGCGCCCTCGCGGCCCGGCTGGCGGACCGGTTCGCCGACCGGCTCGGCGAACCGGTCACGGTCGCCTGGCGGACGCTCGCCGGGCAGCCGCCGGACGGCCGGCCCGAGGTCGCGTACCGGACGGAGTGGGACACGCTCCTGCTGACCGTACGGGGCGCACTGCGGCTCAGCGCAAGCCCCTTCGACGCCGGTGGGCGCGGCTCCACGCCCACCGCCCGTGCACGTCCCGGCCCGCTGAGCGTGCGCCTGCGTACGGGCGAGGCCGTCTACGCGCCCCGCGGCTTCATGTGCGAGATGTCCGGGGCCAGCGCGCCGACGCTGCTGCTCGAACTGTCCCTGCCCGGCGCGGAATGAGCCCCCGCCGCCGCGGCCCGGACCGGCTTCCCCGCCGCGCTCCGGGCCCCGGGCCACCGCCCGTCACCGCGGCCGGGTCGGCGTCGGGCAGCGGATGAAGCCGCGGGACGCGACCGTCCACGCCGCCTTCCGGCGCCCCATTGACGTGTACACGTGACCGGCCTCACACTGTGCGCGATCTCATCCCCCACCCCAGGAGCATCCGATGCGCGCTCGTACCGCAGCACTCGTCTCCGTCACCGCCGCCGCAGCGATGCTGACGATGACGCAGGCCAGCGCCAGCCCGACCACAAAGGCCGAGACCCCTGCCCAGTGGTGTACGAAGCAGGGCGGCGAACCGGCCACCTACGTCCCCTGGGTGGGCCAGCAGGGGCAGGCCCTTCCGCTGGGCGGGGAACGCGCATTCTGTCGCTGGGTCGCCAAGGACAAGAGCGAAATGGTCATCGCCGCCGACACCCTCTCCGCCGACAAGCCCACCCTCGCCGCACTCGCGTACGTCAACAAGCCCAAGCCCCAAGGCGGCGGCACCGGCCAGCCGGCCCACGACTACTGCACCCAGCTAGGCGGCACCTGGAAGTACAGCGACAAGCCCGACGTCGGCGGCTGGGCCGAAAAAGGCGCAGGGAACAAAAGCCTCCACGACCTGTGCATGTTCGCCGACGGCTCCGCCATCAGCGCCTGGGGCCTGCTCTACCACACCAACGGCGTCATCCGCGGCGCCGACCTGACCAAGAAGTTCAAGGCGGACATCCCGAACTGACCGCTGGGCGGGCATTTTTGCGCTGCTCGGCACGAGGGAGCGGCCGGATCCCGACGCCTGACGGATGCGTCGGGTGGCGCAGCGTCGCGGACCGCCCCGCCGGGTCACCCGAGGTGCAGGTCGTGGTTGTGGCGGCTGTCGAAGAAGACCAGAGGGGATCCCTTGGTGGCCGGGGTGTGGGAATGCACCCGGGCGACGAACAGGGTGTGGTCGTGGACCTCCACCTCCCGCGTCACCTCGCACTCGAACCGTGCGAGGCTCCCGTCGAGGGTGGAGACGCGGTCGCCGGGTAGGAACACGGGCTCGCACGACGGGTTGCGCCGGCCGCTGAAGTGCGTGGCGTAATCCCGTTGTTCGCGGGCGAGCACGCTGACGCCGTACCAGCCGCTCGCGGAGATCAGCCCGTGGGTCCTGCCCCTCTTCAGGGAGATCATGACGGTCGGCGGGTCGAGGCTGATGGAGGTGAAGCTGTTCACGGTCGCGCCGTGCGGCTGGCCTCCGGTGTCATCCGCGGTGACCACGACGATGCCTGTCGCGAACAGGGCGACAGACTGGCGGTAGAGGTCCGCGTCGGGCCTTGCCATGGACGGTTCCCGCACGGCACTCCTGTTTCCGGGGTCCGGTATCACTGCGCTCCTTCGCGCGTTGCGGCCCCGGTGCCGGTCGGTTCCTTCGCCGTCGTCATGGGTGAGCGCCGAGCAACGCGGCACCGGGGTGCGGAGGTTGGGTCGTCGTAGGAGGGGGAGTCGCGAGTTTCGCCTCACACTCCCGTTGTAGGTAAGGGTAGGCTAACCTGAATCGGTGAACTTTGGGGCGGTGCGCACCGAGCGGGCCCGTCCTCACCATCCGTCATCTACCTGGAGATACGCCCATGGCAGCCGGATCCACCACCGCGCCCCCCGTCCAAGCGGCGTTCCGTGTCTTCCCCGTCCAGGTGGAGAACACCGTACGGCTCACCCCGCACATGGTGCGGATCACCTTCGGCGGCCCGGCGCTCGCGGATTTCCGTACGGGCCACCGTGACCAGCGCGGAAAGATACTCCTTCCGGTGGCAGGGCAGACCGAACCACTCGTGCCGGAAGAGGCGAACGGGGCCGGGTGGTACGCGGCTTGGCGGTCGATGCCGCCCGAGACCAGGCCCGTCCTGCGCACCTACACCTTTCGCGCGCAGCGCACCGAACCGGACGAGGTGGACATCGACTTCGCGCTGCACGGCGAGGGAGGTCCGGCCGGTCGCTGGGCCGCCGCCGCGCGCCCCGGTGACCGCGTTCTTCTCGTCGGGCCGGCCCGTGAGGACGCCGGCGGCGTCGACTTCCGGCCGCCGCCCGGCACCGGTTCCGTGGTCCTGGCCGGCGACGAGACCGCGCTGCCCGCGATCGCCTCGATCCTCGAAGGGCTCCCGCCCGAGCTGCCCGTCCACGTGTTCGCGGAGGTGTCGGGCCCCGACGAGGAGCAGGCTCTGCCCGGCGCGGCGCAGGTCCGCTGGCTGCACCGCGGCCACGGTCCCTCGCCGCTGCCGGATGCGCTCCGCGAGGCCGAACTGCCGTCCGCCGTACCGTACTTCTGGCTGGCCGGTGAGGCGTCCGTCGTCAAGCAGCTGCGGCGCCATCTGGTCTCCGAACGGGGCGTCGACCGCGGAGCGGTGTGCTTCAAGGGCTACTGGCGCCGTGGGCTGACCGAGGACCAGGACGACAGCGCCGCGGTGCCCGCGAGCAACTGAACGCCGTCGGCCCCGTGTCCGGCCCCTGGAGGGCAGGACACGGGGCCTTCGTGTGCCTACGCCCTGGCGCCGGACCAGGCCGCCCACAGTGCGGCGTATCCGCCGCCCGCGGCCACGAGTTCGTCGTGGGTGCCGTGCTCGACGATGCGGCCGTCGGACAGGACCAGCACACGGTCGGCGCGGACCGCCTGGGTGAGCCGGTGGGCCACCACCAGCGCGGTGCGCCCCTTGAGCGCGCGTTCGGCCGCCGCCTCCAGCACGCGCGAACCGGCGCTGCCCGCCTCGGCGGTGGCCTCGTCGAGCACCGCGACGGGCGGGTCGGCCAGCACCAGGCGGGCCAGCGCCAGCTGCTGTGCCTGGACGGCGGTGAGCCGCAGGCCGCCCTGCCCGATGCGGGTGTCGAGACCCTGCGGCAGTCCCCGCGCCCAGTCGAGGGCGTCCACCGTCTCCAGCGCGTCGAGCAGTTCGCTCTCGTCGGCCGTCGGCCTGGCCAGCCGCAGATCGTCGGCGAGCGAGCCGGCGAAGACGTGCGTCTCCTGATTGACCAGGGCCACCGTGCGCCGCAGCACCTGCTCGGGCATCTCGTCCAGGGGAGTGCCGCCCAGCAGCACCCGGCCCTCGGTGGGCCGGTGCACCCCGGCCGCCAGGCGCGCCAGAGTGCTCTTGCCCGCGCCGGTCGTGCCGACCACGGCGACGCGCTCACCGGCGACCAGACGGATGTCCGCCCCTCGCAGCACCTGACGGCCTGCGACGTAGGAGTGGCTCACGCCGCGCAGTTCGACGGTGGCGCCGGAGGCGAGGGCCGGGTGTTCCGGCGTGCCGGCGTCGGACTCCTTCAGGCCGACGAGGCCCATCACGCGGGTGGCGGCGGCCCCGGCGGACTGCACCTCGTCGAAGGACGACAGCAGTCCGTTGATGGGGTCGAACAGCCGGTGGAAGTAGAGGGCGGCGGCGCTCGCCGTGCCGATGCCGACGTGGTCGGTGCGCACCAGCACGTAGCCGACGACGAGCAGCGCGCTCAGACCGGTCCACTCGGCGCCGTTGAGCTTGCCGAAGAAGCGGGTGCCGATCCGGGTGGAGCGCAGCGCGAGATCGCGGGTGACCCGGGAGCAGCGGGCGGCTGCGGCGAGGCGTTCGGGTATCAGCTGGAAGGCCCGTACGGTGTGTGCGCCGTCGACCGATTCCAGGATGGTCTGCGCCTGCTCGCCCTGCGCGATCCGTTCGGCGCGCCGTACCGGGCGGGACGTGCGCAGCAGCCAGCGGACGGCATAGGTCTGGAGCGGGATCACCAGCAGCGCGGCCAGCGCGAAGCGCCAGTCGAGCAGCAGCAGCGCGACCATGGTCAGGCCGATCTCCAGGACCGCGCCCGCCAGTTGCGGGACCAGGCTGCGCACGGCTTCGGCCAGCAGCGCCATGTCGTTGCTGACCCGGGAGACCAGGTCGCCCATGCCGGAGCGTTCCAGCCGCTCCAGCGGCACGGCGAGTGCCCGGCCGAGCGCGCTCTCACGGATGTCGGCGAGTATCTCCTCGCCGCTGCGGGCGACCAGGGCGTTGCCCCAGCCGCTGCAGAGCGCCTGGACGAGGCAGGCCACGGCGACGAGGGCGACCGGGCCTGTCACCGCGGAGGTGTCCCGGCCGCCGGCGGCCACCAGGTCGACGACGTGGCCGAGCACCCGGGGGACGACCAGTCCCGCCGACACCCCGGCGACGATCAGCACCAGGGCGGCGACCGGGCGCACCGGACGGGCGCGTATCCGGCTCAGGAGGCCGGCCCTGACCTCGGCGGCGGTGGCGGTCGGCAGCAGTTCCCGGCCGCCGCCCGCACTCGTGTCGGACGGGTCCTGCACGGACGAGGTCATGCCATCACCGCCGCATGGTAGGAGGGCTGGTCACAGGTCAGTTCGCGGTGTGTGCCGGTGGCTTGGACGGCTCCGTCGGCCAGCAGCACCACCCGGTCGCAGCTCTGGAGCAGGATCGGGCTGGTGGTCACCAGGACCGTGGTCCTGCCGGTGCGCAGCTCGCGCAGTCCGGTCGCGATCTTGGCTTCGGTCGCCGCGTCGACCGCGGTGGTGGGTTCGTGCAGCACGAGGACGGGCGGGTCGGCGGCCAGCGCGCGGGCGAGCGCCACGCGTTGCCGCTGGCCGCCGGAGAGCGTCCGGCCGCGTTCGCCGATACGGCTGTCCGCGCCATCGGGCAGGGCCCGGATGACCTCGTCGGCGTCGGCCGCTGCCATGGCGGCTGCCACCCGCTCGGGCCGGCCGGAGACCGCGACGTTCTCGGTGACGGTGGCGTCGAAGAGGTCCGCGTCGTGGTCGGCCACCAGCAACGCGCTGCGGGCCGCGCCGAGTTCGAGGTCCGTCAACGGTATGCCGCCCAGGGAGATGCGGCCCTCGTCGGGCACGGTGCGCAGTGCGAGCACGTCGAGCAGGGCGGCGGCGTCCGCGGGGTCGGGGGCCACGATCCCGAGGGCGGTGCCGGACTCGACCCGCAGGTCGAGACGCAGGTCAGGGCCGTATTTCACCCCGTCGATCGCCAGTTCCTCAGGGGGTGGCGGGGGCGCGGTGCGCTCCCCGTCCGCCACCGCGTACGGCTCGGAGAGCAGGGCCGCCAGCCGGCCGGCCGAACCGCGGGCCCGCGCACGCAGGCTCATCGCGCCGCCGAAGCGGTTGCTCGGGCCGATCAGGAACTGGGCCAGCCCCACGGAGGCGACGAACTCGCCGATGGAGATGGTGCCTTCGACCGTGAACCGGGCGCCGACCCAGGTCACCACGGCCAGGAAGAGCCCGTTGAGCAGCAGCGTGACCGCCCGGTAGCCGGCGTCCCAGCGCGCGGCGCGCACGGTGGCGGCGAGCGCGCTGCGGCTGGCGGTGCGGTAGCGCCCCTGGGCGGCGGACTCCGCGCCGATGCCCTTCAGGATGCGCAGGCCGCGCACCAGGTCGGCCGCGGTGCCGGTCGCCTTGGCGACCTGGGCCTGTTCGGCGCTGCCCCGTGCGCTCAGGGGTTTGGCCAGCAGCCGGGTGGCGGCCAGCAGCGGCACCAGGCCGAGCAGGACCAGCAGGCCGAGCGGTACGGAGGTCAGCAGCAGGGCGACGGCGCCGAAGGCGAGGGCCGCGAACGCGCCGGAGCCGATGACCCAGGCGCGGTTGCCCAGGCCGATGCGCAGCGTGTCGGATGTGGCGGTGCTCAGCAGCGTGCCCGAGCTGCGGGCCCCGTTCGCGAAGCCGCGGGGGTCGAGGATCCGGGCGACCGCCACCATCCGCAGGTCGTGGGCGGCGCCCTGGCTGCCCTGGCGGTTCCAGCGCCCGCCGAGCCGCATGGCGGCGGTCAGTGCGAGGAACAGGGCGGCCAGCAGTCCGATCCACAGGGCCAGGTCGCCGACTCCGCCGCCGCGCACCGCGTGGTCGACGACCGCGCCGATGAGCACCGGGACCGCCGCCTCGCACATCTGGTGGAGTGCGGTGAAGACGGCGGCTCCGACGATCCAGCGGCGACGGCGCAGGAACGCCCAGCGCAGTACGCCCCGTTCGGTGGGTTCGGGTCCGGCGCCGATGTCGTCTTCGGCTTCCTGGTGACCCCGCGTCGCCGCGTCGGTCACTCTTTCCGGTTCAGCCTCGGCCGTACGGGCCACCATAGGTCTCCCCAAGCGTCTGTTGTCGTCGGCATGTCGGGTTCTGGGCAGGACGGTGATGCCACCGGCCGTTGTTGTGACGGGGTGTCAGCGTCCCCGGCGCCACTGGCGGGACAGCAGGAAGACCAGATAGATGCCGCCCACCGCTCCGGTGGCCACCCCGACCGGGAGTTCCGATGACAGCGCCCGCTGGGCGGCGAGGTCACTGACCGGCATCATGAGCGCCCCCATCGCGGCTGCCGCGCCGATGCCCACACCAGGTGCCCGGGTCAGCCGCCTGGCCACCTGCGGGGCGGCCAGCGCGACGAAGGTGATCGGCCCGGCCGACGCGGTGGCCACCGCCACCAGGGCCACGGCGATGAGCACCATCAGCAGCCGGGTGCGTTCCACCGCCAGGCCGAGTGCGTGGGCGCTGTCGTCGCCCATTTCGAGCAGGTCGCCGCCCCGGTTGAGCAGCAGGACGAGCGGCAGCAGTACGGCCATCGCCACGGCGAGCGGCACCACCTGGCTCCAGCCGCGGCCGTTGAGGCTGCCGGTCAGCCACACCTGGACGGTCACCGCGTCGTTCAACGAGGCGCGGGTGAGCAGCCATTGGTTGAAGGCGGTCAGCATGCCGGTGACGCCGATGCCCACCAGGATCAGCCGGAAGCCCTGTACCGAACGGCGCCGGAAGGCCAGGAGGTAGACGGCGGTGGCGGTCAGCAGGCCGCCGGCCACCGCACCGGCGGAGACCGCGAGCGGTGAGCCGTGGGCGAGGACGAGGGCGATGACCGCGCCGGTGGCGGAGCCGGTGCCGAAGCCGATGACGTCGGGGCTGCCCAGCGGGTTGCGGGTGATGCTCTGGAAGACCGCGCCTGATGCGCCCAGCGCGCCGCCCACCAGGATTCCGGTGAGCAGGCGCGGCAACCGCAGTTCGCCGACGACGAACCGGGTGGCCTGGTCACCGCCGCCGAGCAGGGCGCGCACCACGTCGCCGACCGGGATCCGGTAGTCGCCGGTGGTCAGGGTGTAGAGACCGGTGCAGGTCACGGCCGCCAGCAGCGCCACGCACACCACCACACTGCGGATCCGTACCCGCACCGTCACCAGATCGGCGAGGCGCAGAACGCGGAAGGGGCGGGCCGCGGCCGGTGGTTCGGCACCGGCCCCGCGGGGCGAGAGCACGGTCACAGCTGAGTGATCCTTCCGCTGCGGGCGAGAGCGATGAAGACCGGAGCGCCCAAGAAGGCGGTGACGATCCCGACTTCGAGCTCTCCCGGCCGCGTCACGATCCGGCCCAGGACGTCGGAGCCGATCAGCAGGATGGGGGCCAGGAGCATGGAGTAGGGCAGTACCCAGCGCTGGTCGGGGCCGGTGAGGGCGCGTGCCAGATGGGGGACGGCGAGACCGATGAAGCCGATCGGGCCGACGGCCGCGGTGGCGGCGCCGCACAGCAGGGTGACGGCCACGGCGCCCAGCAGCCGGGTGCGGCCGATGTGGGCGCCCAGGGCGCGGCCGGTGTCCTCGCCGAGCGCGACGGCGTTGAGCGAGCGGCTCAGACCGAGCGCGAGCAGCACGCCCAGCGCGATGAACGGCAGCACCTGCCACATGACGGTGCTGCTCCGGCCGACGACGGATCCGACGTTCCAGTAGCGGAATTGGTCGAAGGCCGCCGGTTTGAGCATCAGCACCGCGGTGGTGAACGCCGTCAGGGCGGCGGTGACCGCCGTGCCGGCCAGCGCGAGCCGCACCGGGGTGGCGCCGGACCGCCCGGCGGAGCCGAGGAGGTAGACCAGCACGGAGACGAGCGCGGCACCGGCGAAGGCGAACCAGATGTAGGACAGGGTGCTTTGGAGGCCGACGTAGCCGATGCCGAAGGCGATGGCCGCGGAGGCGCCCGAATTCACCCCGAGAAGACCGGGGTCGGCCAGCGGATTGCGGGTCAGCGCCTGCATGAGCGCTCCGGCCAGGCCCAGGGCCACCCCGACCACCAGGCCCAATTCGGTGCGCGGCAGCCGTTCCTGGCGGATCACGAGCTGGTCGTTGCTGCCGTCGAAGCGGAACAGGGCGTCGAACGCCTGCGACCACGGGATGGATTTGGCGCCGATCACGATGCTCAACAGCACGACGAGGCCGAGGAGTCCGAGGCAGACCACGAGTCCCGTGACGCGGGTGGACGTGGAGCGCCGGCGGACGGCGGGCCCGGGTTCGGCCTCGACTTCGGCCGGGCGTATCGGAGTTGCTGCGGACTGGGACACGAAGGGTGAGGTTAGCCTAACCTTCTCTCCACCAGCAATGCATGGCGCCGGCTCGCGCCTCCTGCCGTGCTGCCCGCCCGCAGCGCGGTGCACCGAGAAGGGATCCACCACCATGAACAGCCCCACATCCGCATCGAGATCGCGTCGCGCTCTCCTGGGTGCCTGCTCCCTGCTGCTCGCCGCCGCGACGCTGACCGCGTGCGGGCAGTCGGCGGACAGTGACGCGGATGCGGCGGGCGGCGCCCCCAAGGCCGACGCGGGCGCCTTCCCGGCCACCGTGCACACCAAGTTCGGCGACGCCGAGATCCCCAAGGCTCCGCGCCGGGTGGTCGCTCTGGGGTGGAGCGACCAGGACGCGCTGCTCGCCCTCGGGGTGAAGCCGGTGGCGATAGTAAAGACCGAGGAAAGCTTTGCGCACGGCGTCGGCCCGTGGGCGCAGAAGGCGCTCGGCAGTGCCCGGCCGCAGGTGCTCAACACCACCGACGGGTATCCGATCGAGAAGATCGCCGCACTGCGTCCTGACCTGATCGTCGGCGTCCAGTCCGGCCTGACCGCCGCCGACTACGGGAAGTTGAAGCAGATCGCACCCACCGTCGCCTACCCGGCCGGGCGCGAGGCGTACGGCACCCCCTGGGAGGAGCAGACGAAGCTGATCGGCAAGGCGGTTGGCCGCGGCAAGGAGGCCGAGCGGGCCGTCGCGAACGTCAAGGCCGGCCTGAAGAAGGACGCCGAGACCTACCCGCAGCTCAAGGGCAAGACCTTTCTCTACACCTTCCCGCAGGCGGCCAACGGGCGTGTGGTGCTGTACAAGGACGACCGGACGAAGGTGCTGGAGCAGGTCGGCCTCACGCTCGATCCGCTGGTCGGCAAGGCGGCGAAGATGAACACCTTCGCCAACTCGCTGAGCATGGAGCACCTCGACGAGCTGACGTCGGACGCCTTGATCGTGTGGTTCAACACTCCGAAGGACCGTCAGCAGTTGGAGTCCAACGCGGTGTTCAAGAAGCTGCCGTCGGTGTGCAGCGGTGCCTATGCGCCCGTTGACCGCACTCTCTCCCAGGCCAGCAGCGCGCCCAGCGTGCTGAGCATCCCGTGGGCCATGGACAAGCTGCTGCCAAAGCTGGCCAAGTCCCTGGGCTGACCTGCGGATTTGTCCGCGGTGCCGGGACCGCGTGCCCGCCGGGTCCGGTGCGGCGCGCGGTCCCTCGCGATGCCCGTGCTCGGGCCGTTGGATGCCGTGGCTCCGATTCCCTTTCGGGCAGGACCACTTGACGACAACGAAAACCAAGGCAAGGCTTACCTAAGTTCGTTCGCCGCCCCGTTGTCGGGCTCTGCGGCGCCCGTTGCCCTGTCATGCCCGCAGGTCGCACCCACCTGTCCGCCTGGAGGACCGTCATGCCGCTCGACCATTCAGAGATACTCGCCGGTCTTGACCCCGATGACTCCAACAGCATCGTCAAGGCGTTCGCCGCCAACTCCGCCTTCCGCGCGGCCGAATGGGAGGAACTCACCACCGAGGACAACCCCTACCGGCGCCCGGTCCGTCCCGACGACCTCGCCTGGCTCAACTACAGCAAGCCGATGCCGGCCGCCAAGGCACTCAAGCTGAGCGCACTCCTCGGCCACCGCATGCTGCGCAACGTCTACGACAGCGGCCTGCTCTACCTGCCGCCCACCGCCGGGACGGCCCCCGAGACCGACGGCGCGGCCTTCTACAACGACCGCAACCGGATGCTCTCCGCCCTCGCCGCGCCGGTACTCGAACAGCACCTGTTCACCCTGCTCGACGGCGAACGCAAGCCCCTCGGCAGCAGCGACCTCACCCACCTCAAGCGCGAGGTCCGCGAGCACCACCAGCAGCGCCTCGCGGAACCCGGCAGGGCCTTCACCACGGCCCTGGGCACCAAGGACCGCAAGGCGGCGGCCACCTTCGTGATGCTCCAGCTCAGCGCCTTCCTGCCGGCCGCGCGCGCCGCCACGGGCCGCGCCGCACTCGGCGAGTACGACGCCACGCACCCCGGCGTCCGCACCCTGCTCCTCGACGACTACCGCACCTGGGCGGGTCAGCACGAGGAGTACCGCGCCCTGCTGGACGCCGCCGAGCTGAAGCCGACCGCAGCCGCCTACTGGCAGCTCTACCTGGGCACCTCGCTGGCCCGCGGCAACCACCTGCACTGGCTGTCGCACAACCGCGAGAAGTACCCCGAGTTCCTGGGCGCGATGCTGCACCACAAGATCGAGGAGGCGGCCGACGGGCCGCGCTTCGCGGAGGTCTTCGAGGACGGACTCGGCCTGCGCACCGGCCTGTTCGACGGCCTCGGCGCCGTCCGGGAATCCGACCTCGACGCACTCGTCGACCGCCTGGTGCTGCCGCTCAAGGCCCTGTACGGCGATCAGGCGGTCGACCGCTTCCACCAGGGCTTCGCCGACGCCCGCTGGTTCGCCCAGCTCTGGGACGAGGACCTCACCGAGCAGCTGCTCTGGGCCGACAGCATCGAGCTGCACCAGCGCAAGGCGGAGGCGCTCAGCAAGCACATCGACGACAACCGGATCGAGGTGGACCTCGACACCTTCGTGGAGAGCAACGAGGAGACCTCCACGACCCACGTGCACAACGAGCACCGGCTCGTCATGGTCGAGCGCGGCCAGATGCACTTCTGGAACAACACCACGCACAAGATCGAGTTCAACGAGGGCGACAAGGTACTCATCCCCGTCTCCCGGCTGCACGGCTCGACGGTGCTCTCCGGCGAGTGCACCTACCACCAGCCGATCATTCCCGAAGAGATGTACCAGCAGTTCTGACCCTCGACCACCGGCCGGGCGCCCCACCGGCGCCGCGCCCGGCCGGTGACGTGCGCGCCAACGCCGCACCACGCGCTGCCCGTTCGCGCCGGCGTACCCGCCGGGCCGGGCGCGCCACGGCCTTCCCGGGATGGAGTTCCAGCAGTGCCCACCCCCCTTGACGACAATCGCAAACCCGCCGATCCCCTCGACGAGGCGGAACTCACGGCCTGCACGATAGGCACCACACCCGCGTGGGGCCCTTCCGTCGCGCGGGACCTGATATCGACCCTGCTCAGCAGCGAGAACCCGTTCCCCTGCACCTTCGCGGTGGCTGCCGCGAAGAAGCGCGCACTGCGCTACGGCTTCGTCGAGAGCCCGCACGATGACGGTACGTGGGGCCCGCTCGTCGACATACTCCGCGACTACCTGGACTGCTACCAGGACCTCGGCAAGGACACCTCGCTGGTCGTCTTCTTCCGTCCTGACGACGAAGCCCTGTCCCTGGACGACTACTTCCAGCGGTTCTGGTCGGTGCTCCAGTTCCTGCACGAGAAGGACCCCGAGCCGTGGCCCGCCGGGGTGCCCACCGACCCCGAAGAGCTGATGTGGGAGTTCAGCTTCGGCGGCACCGAGATCTTCGTCGTCTGCAACACCCCGAGCCATGTCACCCGGCACAGCCGCAACAGCCAGGGATTCATGATCACTTTCCAGCCGCGCTGGGTCTTCGACGGCCTGGAGGCCGACAGCCCGCGCGGCGCCAAGGCGCGGCAGGTGATCCGCAACCGCATCCGCCGGTTCGACGGCATGGAACCCGCGCCCGAACTGGGCAACTACGGCGAGGAAGGCAACCTGGAGTGGCGCCAGTACTTCCTGGCGGACACCCCCGACGGCACCGTACCCGCCTGCCCCTTCCGCGCCGGCCGGGAGCACCGCCCGCCCCTGGCGGCCGACGACGAGACCCCGGAGCGCCAACGATGAAGCCGACCGACGACACGAGCGCCACCCCCTCAGCGGCCACCGCCCCCGACGGCACGGACGCGTACGCCGCCGTCGTCAACGACGAGGGCCAGTACGCACTGTGGCCCGCCTGGCGCCCGCTGCCCGCCGGCTGGCACGGCACCGGCGTGCAGGGGGACCGCGAGGAGTGCCTCACCCACATCGAGCGCGTGTGGACCGACATGCGTCCCCGCAGCCTGACCGCCGAGCCGGGACAGCCGGCCGGCTGAGCCGCCCTGCCGACCCACCCGCCGCACCCGCCGCACCCGACCAGAGAAATGGAAGTCGCCCGTCATGATCGATCCTGCCGACGGACAGCCGCTGACGGGTTCCCAGTCGGGCATCTGGTACGCCCAGCAGCGCGACCCGGACAGCCCGGCCTACAACTGTGCCGAATACGTCGAGCTGTCCGGACCGCTGGACGCCGACCTCTTCGCGGCGGCGCTGCACCGCGCCGTCGCCGAGGCGCCCTCGCTGCGACTGCGCTTCACCGAGCGCGGCACCGGCGCCGAACCCGTCGCCGTCCTGGCGGGCGACACCGCCGATGACGCGGCTGCCACCCTGCTGCGGATCGACGCCACGGACCGCCCCGACCCGCTCGGATACGCCCTGGAATGGATGCGCGACGACCTGCGCAGGCCGGTCGACCTCGGCACCGGGCCGCTGGTGCGCAACGCCCTGATCCGGCTCGGCACCGACCGGCACCTCTGGTACTTCATGTGCCATCACATCGCCCTGGACGGCTACGGCTTCAGCATGGTCGAGAGCCGGGTCGCCGACCTGTACACCGCTTCGGTGCGCGGCGGCGAGACGCAGCTCCCGCGGTTCGCCGGGCTCGACGGGCTGCTCACCGAGGAAGCCGACTACCGGGCATCGGCCCGCTTCGACCGCGACCGGGACCACTGGCGGGCGGCGCTCGCCGGGGCGGCGGAACCGGCCGGCCTGGCCACCGGAACCGCCCCGCCATCGCCCGGCTTCCTGCGCACCCGGCGGACACAACCCGAGGCGCTGCGCACCGCGGTGGAGCGGGCCGTCGACGAACTGCGCACCACCCGGCCGGAGTTCCAGCTCGCGGCCGTCGCCGCCTATCTGCACCGGGTCACCGGAAGGCCCGACATCGTGCTGGGGCTGCCGTTCGCCGGCCGCCTCGGCTCGGCCGCCGCCCGCATCCCGGCCACCACCGTCAACGTCCTGCCGCTGACGCTCTCCCTGGACCCGTCGCTGACCCCCGCGCAACTCGTCAGGCAGGTGACCCTACGGCTGCGCGACGTCCGCAGGCACGCCCGCTACCGCGGCGAGGACATCCGCCGCGACCTGCGCCTGCCCGCCACCGGACGACGGCTGACCGGCCCGCTGGTCAACGTCGGGATGACGGCGCCCGACCTGCGCTTCGACGGACATCGGGCACAGGTGCACCACCTGTCCGCAGGGCCGGTGGACGACCTCACCATCAGCTTCCGCGAGGACCCGCACGGGGAGAGTGCCGACCTCGCCGTCGACGCCAACCCGGCGCTCTACGGCGAGGCGGAAGCGGCGGCGCACCACGCCCGCCTGCTGACCTTCCTGGGCTCGTTCGCCGCCGCCCCGCAGTCTCCCATCGGCCTCCTGGACACCGTGGCCGACCAGGAACGCGCGGACGTGCCCGAACTCGCGGCCACCACCGACGCGGCGGACGACCCCGGCCCGCAGTCCGGCGCCACCCTGACCGAACTGGTGGCCAGGCAGGTGCGGGCCCGCCCCGAAGCGGTCGCCGTGGTGGACGGCGCCGACCACCTCACCTACCGGCAGCTCGACGCACATGCCAACCGGCTGGCACACGAACTCCTGGCACGGGGCGTGGGCCGGCAGGGCCTGGTCGCTCTGGCGCTGCCCCGCTCGGCGGAGCTGGTGACCGCGATCCTCGCCGTACTCAAGACGGGCGCCGGCTATCTGCCCCTCGACCCGCACCAGCCCGCCGCCCGCACCGCCGCCGTACTGCGCACCGCCCGCCCGGCGCTGCTCGTCACCGACACCCACGCCACGGCGGGGCCGCTGGTGGGGGAGGAGGCGCAGGACCGGCTGGCCCTGGACGATCCGGCGGTGCGCGCGGCCCTCGCCGGCCACCCGGCGACCGCGCCGTCCATCGCCGGGGCGCGTGACACCGACTGCGCGTACGTCATCCACACCTCGGGCTCCACCGGCGTGCCGAAGGGTGTGGTGATCCCGCACCGCAACGTGGTGCGCCTGCTGTCGGCGACCCGCCGCTGGTTCGGGTTCGGCGCCGATGACACCTGGACGCTGTTCCACAGCTATGCCTTCGACTTCTCCGTCTGGGAACTGTTCGGCGCGCTGGTGCACGGCGGACGGCTGGTGGTCGTGCCGTACACCGTCAGCCGCGCACCCGCGGAATTCCTGCGGCTGCTGGTGGACGAACGGGTCACGGTGCTCAACCAGACCCCGACCGCCTTCGGGCAGTTGGCCGCTGCGGACGCCCAAGAACCCGATGCCGGAAAGAAATTGACCCTGCGTCATATCATTCTGGGCGGCGAGGCGCTGCGTCCCGCCGCGCTCGCCGACTGGTACCTGCGGCACGCCGAAGGCGCCCCGCGGATCGTCAACATGTACGGCATCACCGAGACCACCGTGCACGTCACCCACCGCGAGTTGGGCCCCTCCGACGCCGCCCCCGACGCCACAGGGCTGATCGGCTTCCCCCTGCCGGACCTGCGGGTACGGCTGCTGGACAGCGCGCTCTGCCCGGTCCCGCCGGGCGCCGTCGGCGAGATGTACGTGGCGGGCGCCGGACTGGCCCGCGGCTACCTCGGGCAGCCAGGGCTGACCGCCGAGCGGTTCCTGCCCGACCCCTACGGCCCGCCAGGCGCACGGATGTACCGCAGCGGCGACCTCGCCCGCCGCGACCCGCACGGCCGCCTGGACCATCTGGGCCGCGCGGACGACCAGGTCAAGATCCGCGGCTTCCGGATCGAACCGGGCGAGATCGAGGCGGCGCTGCTCAGCCACCCCGCAACCGCACAGTCCGCGGTCGTCGTCCGCACGGACCCCGCCACGGGCGACCGGCTGGTCGCCTACGTGGTCCCGCACCCGGACGCCGAAGCGGACCCCGCCGAACTGCGCCGCCACGCCACCGGCCTGCTGCCCGGCCACATGGTGCCGGCCGCCGTCGTGGTGCTCGACGACCTGCCGCTGACCGCCAACGGCAAGCTGGACCGCGCCGCGCTGCCCGCACCAGGCGCCCTCCCCGGCAACCGCGCCGAGCGCCGCTCCGCCGACGTGCGGGAACAGGTGCTCTGCGGGCTCTTCGCCGACCTGCTCGACGTGGCGCAGGTCGGCCCCGATGACGACTTCTTCGAGCTGGGAGGGCATTCGCTGCTGGCCACCCGCCTGGTCGGCCGGGTCCGCGACGCGCTGGACACCGGCATCGGCGTCCGGGACCTGTTCGAGGCACCGACCCCCACGGCGCTGGCCGCCCGCCTGGACACCGCGGCCCCCGCCCGCCCCCGGCTGGTGCCGGCCACCCGCCCCGAGCGGACGCCCCTGTCCTACGCCCAGCGCCGGCTGTGGTTCCTGCACCGCATGGAGGGACCGAGCCCCACCTACAACATTCCGCTGGCGCTGCGGCTGACCGGCCCGCTGGACGCCGACGCGCTGCGCGGGGCGGTGGCGGACCTGGTGTCACGGCACGAGAGCCTGCGCACCGTCATCCCGCCGGACGACGGCGACCCGTACCAACTCGTGCTACCTGCCGGGCAGGCCACCGTCGAATGGGACGTCCTGGACGTCGAACCGCAGAACCTGGACGCCGAACTCGCCGCAGCCGCCCGCTTCTCCTTCGACCTGACCGGCCATCTACCGCTGCGCGCCCGGCTGTTGCGCGCCACACCCGACGACCACGTGCTGCTGTTGTTGCTGCACCACTCGGCAGGCGACGACTGGTCGCTCGCCCCGCTGGCCGACGACCTGGCCGACGCCTACACGGCCCGGCGGGAAGGCACCGCCCCACGGCGCGCCCCGCTGCCCGTGCAGTACGCCGACTACACCCTCTGGCAGCGCGAACTGCTCGCCGACGAGGGCGACCTGACCGCCACTCAACTCGCCTTCTGGGCCGAGCGGCTGGCCGGCATCCCCGACCAGCTCGACCTGCCGACGGACCGCACCCGCCCGGCCGTCGCAGGTCACCGCGGCGCCTGCGTCCCGGTGCGCATCGACGCGGACCTGCACCAGGAACTGCGGGCCCTGGCGCAGCACTGCGGGGCGACGGTGTTCATGACCCTCCAGGCCGGGCTCGCCGCCCTGCTCACCCGCCTCGGCGCCGGGAGCGACATCCCGCTCGGCAGCCCGGTGGCGGGCCGCGCGGACCGCGCCCTGGAGGACCTGGTCGGATTCTTCGCCAACACCCTGGTCCTGCGCACCGACACCTCGGGCGACCCCGGCTTCGCCGAGCTGCTGGCACGGGTGCGGGCCGGTGACCTCGCCGCCTTCGACCACCAGGACGTGCCGTTCGAGCGGCTGGTCGAGGAGTTGCGCCCGACGCGCTCGCCCGCGCGCCACCCGCTGTTCCAGGTCATGCTCTCCTACGGTGCCGGGCGCCCCGACCCGCGGCTGCCGGGGATCTCGGCCCGGCCGGTCCGGGTGCACAACGGCTCCGCGAAGTTCGACCTGACCCTGTCGCTGAGCGACACACCCGGCGGGGACGGCATCGAGGGATTCCTGGAATACGCCACCGACCTCTTCGACGAGTCGACCGCCCAGGCCCTCACCGAACGGCTGCTGCGGCTGCTGCGGCAGGCCGTCGACGATCCCCAGCTGCCCCTCAGCCGGCTGGAGATCCTCTCCGACGCCGAGCGGACCACGATGGTCCACGACTGGAACGACACCGCCGCGCCGGTGGACCCGCGCAGCTTCCCCGAGATGTTCGAGGAACAGGCCCGCCTGCACCCGGACCGGGAAGCGCTGATCGCAGGGCCGCACCGCCTGACGTACCGTCAGGTCAACGTCCTGGCCAACCGTTTGGCACACCACCTGGCCCAGCTCGGGGTCGGGCCCGAGGAAACCGTCGGCATCCATCTGCCGCGCAGCGCCGAGATGGTCGTGGGCCTGCTCGCCGTACAGAAGGCCGGTGGCGCCTTCGTCCCGCTGGAACCGACGTGGCCCGCCCTGCGGATCGCCGGCATCGTCGACAACGCGCGGCCGGTCGCCGTCCTCACCACAGCGGAGGACGCGGACGGCCTGCCGGACACGGTGACCCCCGTCGAACTCGACCTGACCGGCGACTGGTTCGCGGGACAGCCCGAGAGCGACCCGGGCGTCCCCCTCGACCCGGAAAACCTGGCGTACGTCATCTACACCTCGGGGTCGACCGGCACCCCCAAGGGCGCCATGATCAGGCACCAGGCCATCAGCAACCGGCTGCCCTGGCAGATCGGTCTTCTCGGCCTCACCCCGGACGATCCGGTGCTGCACAAGGCGCCGCTGACCTTCGACATCTCCGTCAACGAGATCTTCCTGCCGCTGGCCGCCGGCGCGCCCCTGGTGGTCGCCGACGCGGGACGCGAGGGCGATGTCGCGCACCTCCTGGAGCTGATCGGACGCGAGCGGATCGCCTTCGTCTACATCGTCTCGTCGATCCTCGACATCATGCTGGAGCGCGACGACATCGCGACGGCCGGCGCCTCGCTCAAGCATGTGTGGTGCGGTGGCGAAGTGCTCACCCCCGAACTCTTCCGGCGCTTCCGTGACCGGCTGGGCGACGCCACCATGTACCACGGCTACGGGCCCGCCGAGACCACGATCGGGGTGACCTGCCAGGTCTACCGCGGCGACGCCGAAGCGGGCATCACCATCGGCCGTCCGAACCCCAACACCCGGGTGCATGTGCTCGATACGGCGATGAACCCGGTGCCGGTCGGGGTGCCGGGCGAGCTGTACCTGGGCGGCGTCCCGCTGGGCCGCGGCTACCTCGGCGACCCCCGGCGCACCGCGGTCTCGTTCGTCCCCGATCCCTTCTCCGGCGAACCGGGCGCCCGGCTGTACCGCAGCGGCGACCTGGCCCGCTACCGCGCGGACGGGAACATCGAGTTCCTGGGCCGGGTGGACAACCAGATCAAGATCCGCGGGGTGCGGGTGGAGCTGGAGGAGATCGAGTCCGTACTCAGCCGCCATCCCGGCGTCCGCCAGGCCGTGGTGCTGGTACGGAAGGGCGGCCCCGGCGGCGACCACTTGGCCTCCTGGTACACACCGGACACGGCACAGCCGGCCGTGGCGGGCGACGAACTGCTGGCCTGGCTGCGCACCGCACTTCCCGAGTACATGGTGCCGCGCGAGTGCCACCTGGTGCCCGCGTTCCCGCTGATGACCTCGGGCAAGGTGGACCGCAAGGCGCTCGCCGCCCGCGCGGACGAGGCGGCGGCATCCGACGGCGCGCGGGCCGCAGGCCCGTACGCCGAGCCGCGCAACGACACCGAGCGCATGGTCGCCGAGGTGTGGGAGCAGGCCCTGGGCGTGCAACAGGTCGGCGCGCACGACAACTTCTTCGACCTGGGCGGCCACTCCCTGCTGCTGGCCCGGGTGCAGACGGCGCTGCGCACCCGGCTCGGCTGGGACGTACCGGTGCTCGACCTCTTCACCCGCCCGACCGTGTCCGGCCTCGCGGAATACCTCGACAACCGTGACGGCCAGGCACCGCCCGGCGCCTCGGGCGCGGGCAGCCGCGAGGCGCTCGGCGTCCTGCTGCCGCTGCGCACCGACGGCGAGCTGCCACCGCTGTTCTGCCTTCACCCGGCGTCCGGCCTGAGCTGGCCGTTCGCCGGCCTGCGCCAGCACATCGACGCGGCCCGCCCGCTGTACGGCATCCAGAGCCGGGCGCTGACCGGGGAGCTGCCGGCGGCCGGTTCGCTGGAGGACATGGCGGCCGAGTACATCGAGCACGTCCGGCAGGTCCAGCCGCACGGCCCGTACCACCTCGTCGGCTGGTCGTACGGCGGCGTCGTCGCGCACACCATGGCCACCCGGCTGCGACAGGAGGGGGAGCAGGTCGCCCTGCTGGGGATGCTCGACTCGTACCCCCGCTACCCCTGGGAGAAGCTGGCCGACGACCACGAGCAGCAGGCACTGCGCTCCCTGCTCTACATGTCGCACTACGACCTGTCACAGCTGGACGACGAGCCGCTGGACCGTGAGCGCGTCATGGCGGTCATCGCCGAACGCGGCGGGGTGCTCTCCGAGCTGGCGGCGCCCACCATCCAGGGGGTGATGGACACCTTCGTCTCGTCGGCGGTGCTCCAACAGGGCGTGACACACCGGGTGTTCGACGGCGACCTGCTCTTCTTCACCGCCACCGTCGACCCCGTGGACGCGGCACTGACCCACCGGGACTGGAAGCCCTACGTGGACGGCACGATCGAGAACCACAACGTCACCTGCCGCCACAAGGACATGACCCGCAACGGCCCGCTGGCGGAGATCGGCCGCCACCTCGACCGCAGGCTGCGCGACCTGCGGGGCTGAACCCGTCCGGCGAAGCGGGGCCGGGCCCGGACATCGGGCCCGGCCCCCGCACGGCCTTCCCTGCCGCCCGGTGCCTGTCCGGCCGATCTTGTACGGCTCTAAACTGCCAGGGGCGGGGCCCGAGCTCCGCTCCCGCTCGTCGCCAGTACAGGAGCCCGCAGTGACGACCACCTTCGTCAGCTTTTCCCTCTTCGCGCTGTTGGTGACGGTGGCTCCGGGGCCCGACACCCTCCTGGTGCTGCGCAACTGCGTACGCGGCGGGCGCTTCTCGGGTATCGCGACCGCGCTCGGCGCGTCAGCGGGCTCGCTCGCCTGGGCGATGGCCGCGGCCGTCGGACTGGCAGCCGTGCTCCAGCGCTGGGACGCGGCGTTCGCCGCGGTCCGCCTGGCGGGTGCCGCCTACCTGGTCTTCCTGGGTGTGCAGAGCCTGTGGGCCTGCCGCCGCGGTGCCGGAGGCGGCCCGGAGCTGTCCGGCGAATCGTCCGCCCCGGCCCCGACCGCCGGACGGGCCTTCCGCCAGGGGCTGTTGAGCTGCCTGCTCAACCCCAAGGTGGGCGTCTTCTTCGTGGCGGTGGTCCCGCAGTTCCTGCCCGACGGCCACTCGACGCTGTCGGTGACCCTGGCCTTCGGCGTCATCGACGCCGCCATCGCCGCGCTGTGGCTGACGCTGGTGGCGGTGTTCGCGGCCCGGACGCTCACCTGGCTGCGGCGCCCGCGGGTGAACACGGTCCTGGAGCGGACCGCCGCCGGCGTCCTGATGGCGCTGGGCATCGCCACGGCCGTCGAGAGTTCCTGATCCCCTGCCTGGACGGATGGTTGGTGGCTGCTGCCTTCAAGCGCAGCTGAGACGGCCGCCACGCGCCGTATGTGAACACGGCATCGGAGCCGGCCCGGCCGACCCCTCACCGCCTTGCGGTGTACCGGTGCATTTCCGCGAAGAGGAAGTGGAATGCTGAACTACCAGTTCAGCATTCGGGCCGGAGTATAGGCGTGGCCGAAATTGCACGCCCTCGTGCGGAATATCCATCGTGACGCGTTCGCAGGCACACTTCGCGGTGGCCGAAATCGGCACTTACTGATCCGTAAACCTCCGTCCCGCACCAAGACTTCTTCAAGAAGCTGGTTGCTTGGGTCGATCGGAGCGGCTACTGTTTCAAATGTTGCGATTGTGAGTTCGGGGGATTTCGGGCCTTGGAGGGGGGTCCTTTCGATTGGCTCTGCAAGCCTTGCTGCCACGCTGCGGCCGAATGGCAATTGAAATCGTGGCAGTCCCGTGGTGAATGGGGCTTTCATTGCGACGGTTTTCGCGATGGTGGCCGCCCCGGGACCGTCATTCATGGTGTTGGTGAATGAAACTCTGCGTTTCGGACGCGGGGCCGGCTTGGTGACAATTCTCGGTAGCAGTACCGGATTGCTCATGTGGGCGGCGACCTCCGCCCTGGGGCTGGCCGCCCTGACGCAGACGTCCGAACTGGTGTTCACCATCTTCAAGCTGGCCGGCGCAGCCTACCTCTGTTATCTCGCGGTGATGACGGTGCGCAACCGGCGGAACTTCGGGCACCGGCCGCCGGAAGCGCCGGAGGGGCGTGACACGGCAACCCTCTGGCGGTCCTACCGGTCGGGCCTGGTCACCAGTGCCGCCAATCCCAAGATGGCCACCGTATACCTGGCCCTGATCCCACAGTTCCTACCCGCAGGCGGCGGCTCGCCCGCCGATGTGATCACGCTGACCGCGGTGCAGATCCTGATCAGCGCCGCCTGGTACGCAGTGGTGGTCACGCTGGTCGGCCTGGCCCGGCGGCTGCTGGCCATGCCGGCGGTACGGATGGGGCTGGCCTGGGTGAGCGCAGCGGTCCTGCTGCTGCTCGGACTGCGCACCGCGGTGATGACGAGTTCCATGCTTTAGCCCAACGGCTGGAAAAGCGAAGAACGCTCCAGGGGAGAGGAAACTTGACGCCTCCAGAGAAGGTTGAATCCCGGGTACGCGAGATTATCGCGGCCGTACTCGGCCCGGCCGCACCGGCTGAGATCGGACGCGACGACGAGTTGCACGCGATCGGCATCGAGTCGCTCAGTATTCTTGAAATCGCGGTCCGAGTCGAAGAGGAATGCGGCATCAAGATCGGCGACAGTGAGCTCTTTCGGGCTTCGCTGACGCGGGTCGGTGATCTCGTGAAGTTGGTCCAGTCGCACGTTGACAATTCCTAGGAACAAGGATCGGAAACGCCATGCTGAATTCGGCAGAGACCTCGCTGACCGCGGAAGAAATCGTTCCCACGCACTGGTACAACGTGCTGTCCGACCTCAACGGCGTCGAGGACGCGGCGAAGCTGCGTCAGGCACGGCCGGAGACCCGCAAGGACGGCGCCGCGGTCACCCCGCAGATCCCGCTGTCGATGTACCGGCAGAGCATGGGCCGGGAGCGGTTCGTGGAGATACCGGAGCGGGTGCGCGAGGAGTACCTGCGCTGGCGGCCGACCCCGCTCCACCGGGCCCGGCGGCTGGAGCAGTTGCTCGACACCCCGGCCCGCATCTACTACAAGTACGAGGGCACCAACACCACGGGCAGCCACAAACTGAACACGGCGCTGGCCCAGGCCTATTACTACAAGCAGGCCGGCATCACCAGCCTGACCACCGGCACAGGTGCCGGCCAGTGGGGCTCGGCCCTCGCTGTCGCCTGCCGCATCTTCGGCCTTGAGTGCACCGTCTACATGGTCCGGGTCAGCTACGACCAGAAGCCCTACCGCCGGATCATGATGGAGATGAACGGGGCCAAGGTCATCTCCAGCCCTCATGAGAACTCCGAGGCCGGGCGCGCCGCGCTGGCCCGCGACCCGCACACCGACGGCAGCCTGTCCATCGCCAACGCGGAAGCCTTCGAGCACGCCCGCCAGGTGGAGGGCTGCAACCTCTCGGTGGGCAGTGGGGAGAACCACGTCCTGCTGCACCAGACGGTCATCGGGCAGGAGGCGATCCGGCAGTTCCGCGCCATCGGCGACTTCCCGGATGTCGTGATCGGCTCGGTCGGCGCGGGCAGCAACTTCTCCGGCATCACCCTGCCGTTCTTCCACGAGAAGGTGCGCGAGAACCTGGACACCCGGTTCGTCGCGGTGGAGCCGGAGGCATGCCCGAAGCTCACCAAGGGCCGCTACGCCTGGGACTACAACGACTACACCGGCATCACGCCGATGACCAAGATGTACACCCTGGGCCACACCTTCGTCTCCCCGGGCATCCACGCCGGCGGTCTGCGCTACCACGGCGCCGCTCCGCTGGTGAGCGCGATGTACCACCAGAAGCTGATCGAGGCGGTCGCCTACCCGCAACGCGCGGTGTTCGAGGCCGGTATCACCTTCTCCCAGGAGGAGGGCATCATCCCGGCCCCCGAGTCGGCGCACGCCATCCGGGGCGCGATCGAGGAGGCACTGCTGGCCAAGAAGGAAGGCAGGGAGAAGGTCATCCTGTTCAACCTCAGCGGCCACGGGTTGCTCGACCTGTCGGCCTACCACCAGTTCCTCAACGGCAACATGACCGACATGGCGGCCTCGGACGAGTCCATCGCCGCATCGCTCGACCGCCTGCCGGTCATGGACGACCTCGGCGCAGCAGCGCGCTGAGGACGAGGATGGGGGACAGGTCGTGCGACACCTGACTGACGAGGTGCTGAACGTCGCGATCGTGGGCACAGGTCCGCGCGGGATCTCCGTCTTCGAGCGGATCCTGGCCAACCTGACGGCCGAGCCGGAGCCGTCGAGCGTCCGCATCTGGTTGATCGACGCGGTGGAACTGGGAGCCGGGCGGATCTGGCGGACCGGCCAGGAAACCTGCTTCCTGATGAACACGGTGGTCGGCGAGATCAGCATGTTCTCGGGAGTCTCCGAGGCCGGGCCGGGCCGGCCGGGCGCCGGCCCGTCCTTCCAGCAGTGGCTGCGCACCCAGCCGGACCCGGCGCTGTCGGGTCTGGGCCGCGACGACTACGCACCGAGGTACGCCTACGGCAGGTACCTGCGCCATGTGTACGACGCGGTGCTGCGTGGCGCGTCCGGGCTCGGCGAGGTCGTCGAAGTGGCCGGCAAGGTGACCTCGCTGCGCGAGGACGGGGACGGCTACGAGCTGCGCGTGTCCACCGCCGACGACGAGCTGACCGTGACCGCCGACGCCGTGGTGATCACCACAGGGCACGGCCGGGCGGAACTGTCCGAGCAGCAGTCCGAGCTGGCGCGGTTCGCGCAGGACCGGCCCGAACTGCGGTACTTCAGCGGGGACTCGGCCGCCGACCTGGGACTCGCCTCGATCGCGCCGGGCACCGCGGTCGGTGTGGTGGGACTCGGCCTGTCCTTCTACGACATCCTGATGTCCTTCACCATCGGTCGTGGCGGGAAGTTCAAGGAGAGCGTCGGCGGGGCGATGTTCTACGTCCCCAGCGGCAACGAACCCTCTGTGGTGGCCAGTTCGCGCACCGGGTTACCGATCCACTCGCGGGGCCGCAACCAGAAGGGGGTGACCGACCGTCCGGCGCCGAAGTTCCTCACCTCGGCCGCCATCGGCCGGCTGCGCGAACGCAATGTGGCACAGCGAGGCGACCCGGCCCTGGATTTCGACCGGGACGTGGCCCACCTCCTGCACGCTGAGATCAACTATGTGTACTACACCACCCAGGCGAGGACCCAGCACGGGCCGGAACGCGCCGATGCCGTCGGCGCCGAGTTGCTCGCCCTCGGCCCGGAACCGGAAAGCTGGCCCGAGGTGGCACGGCGCCACGGACTCCAGGATGCGGAGCTGGTCGACCTCGACCACCTGTCCCGGCCCTTCAAGGGCAAACGTTTCGCCTCCGGTGCCGGTCTGCTCGCCGAGATACGGCGCATCATGCGCGCCGACATCGTGGAGGCCGGCCAGGGCAACGTGGACAGCCCGCTCAAGGCCGCGCTCGACGCCATCCGCGACTCCCGCGAAGTCCTGCGGCACGCCGTGGACTTCGGAGGACTGACCCCGCGCTCCCATCGGAGCGACTTCCTCGGCCGGTTCGTCTCGCGCACCTCACTGCTGTTCACCGGACCACCACTGGAACGCACCGCGCAGTTCCTGGCGTTGATCGACGCCGGGGTGCTCGACGTGGTGGGGCCGGACGTGGTGCACGGATGCGACGCCGAGCGGGGCCGGTTCTTCCTGGAGTCACCCGCTGTCGCAGACTCGCGCAAGCACTGCGACGTGCTCATCGACTCGCGGATCCCGACCGCAGGTCTGACCCGTAACACCGATCCGCTGATGAGGCAGCTGGTCGACGAGAGGATGGCCGTCGGGTTCACCCACGCCACCACGGAAGACCGCTTCGAAACCGGCGCACTGCACATCACCCCGGCCGAGCGCCGGGTGATCGCCGCCGACGGCCGGCCGCACCGGGCCCTGTACGCGCTGGGCATCCCCACCGAAGGGGCGTGCTGGTTCACCCAGATCGGCAACGGCCGGCCCGGCGTGCAGACCTCGTTCTCCAGGGACGCCGACGTGATCGCACTCAGCCTGCTGCGCCGGGCCAAGTCCAACGCCTTCAAGTGATCGGGGGAAAAGTTGTCCGGACAAGACGAGGTGTACCGGGACTTCCGGGCCGCACGGGACCTGCTGTTGCGCCACGCCGATGACCAGGACGCCGCACGCAACGCGTTCCAGTGGCCGCGCCCACAACGGTTCAACTGGGCGATCGACTGGTTCGACCGGATCGCCGAGGGCAACGACCGGGTGGCCCTGCGCATCGTCGGGCAGGGCGACCTGACCTTCCAGGAGCTCTCCCGACGCTCCGACCGGGCCGCCGACTGGCTGCTGGCACAGGGCATCCGCCGGGGCGACGTGGTGATGCTGCTGATGGACAACCGGATCGAGCTGTGGGAGCTGATGCTCGCACTGATCAAGATCCGGGCCGTGGTCGCACCCGCCTTCATCACCATCTCGCCCGGGGAACTGCGCACCAGGATCGGCAGGGCCGGAGCCAAGCATGTGATCGCCGACCACCGGATCGCTCCCGGGCTCGCGGTGGACGGGCTCCACACCAAGATCATCGTCGGTGCGGAACACGAGGGCTGGGTCGACTTCGCCACCTCGGCCGAGCACCGGGGCACCTTCGTGCCGGAGGGCCCCACCGACGCCGACGAGCCGCTGTTCTACTACTTCACCTCCGGTTCCACCTCACGGCCGAAGCTGGTGGTGCACTCGCACGTCAGCTATGCCATCGGGCATCTGGCGAGCATGTACTGGAACGGGCTGCGGCCGGGCGACGTCCACCTCAACGTCTCTGCCCCGGCGTGGGCCAAGTACCCGTGGAGTTCGCTGTTCGGACCCTGGAACGCCGAGGCCACCGTGGTGTCCATGGACACCGCCGAGGCGACCCCGGAGCGGCTGCTGGAGGTGCTGGGGTCCGGCACGGTCACCAGCTTCTGCGCACCGCCCAGCATCTGGCGGGCACTGATCCGCACGGGGCTGCCCGACGGCCTGCCCGGCTTGCGGCACGCGGTCAGCGTCGGTGAACCGCTCATGGGCGATGTGGTCGAGCAGGTCCGCGTGCTGGCCGGGGTGACCGTCCGCAACGGGTTCGGCCAGTCCGAGGTCACCGCCATGGCCGGTGTCACCGCCTCCTCCCCGGCCGACCCGATATCCATGGGCCACCCCCTGCCGGGATACGAACTGGTGGTGGTCAGGCCCGGCACCGACGAGCCGGCCCAGGAGGGCGAGCTGTGCCTGGACCTGACCAACGAACCCGTCGGCATGATGCGCGGCTATCTGGACCCGGAGGACAATGCCGCCATCCATACTGCGGGCGGCCTCTACCGGACCGGTGACCTGGCCCGGTGGGACAGCGACGGATCCCTGGTCTATCTGGGGCGGCGCAAGGACGTGTTCGAGGGGCCCGACGGGAAGCTGATCGCCCCGCTCGAACTGGAGCATGTGCTGGTGCTGCACCCTGCTGTCGCCGAACTGTCCGTGGTACCGGTGTCCGAGGGCACGGCACTCGTACCCAAGGCGTACGTGGTGCTGTCCGCCGGGTGGAACGCCACCCGCGCCACCGCCGAGGTGCTCTTCGCACACCTGCGGGAGTGTCTGCCCGCGCCCGAACCCGTACGGTTCCTGGAGTTCGTGGACGACCTGCCGCGCACCGAATCGGGGAAGGTCCAGCGCGAGGCGGTCCGGGTGCTGCGCAGGTCCCGCAACGTCGAGTTCGCCGGCTGGTGATCTGAGTCGGAGATTCGTCGAGGATGAGGTGTACTTCGCGTTCGGCCTGTGACCCCATTTCCCACAGGCCCAGGATCCGGATCCTGGGCCGCCGCTGCGCACTACGACGTGCAGCCGTCGAAGGTGATGGGCAGGTGCCGGGGCCCTCTGAGGACCGCGTTCCTGCGGTACGGGGGCGGGTCATCGACCAGGCGGGGGTTGTCGAGCCGGCGGACCAGCTCGGTCAGCGCGATCTGGGCCTCCAGCCGGGCCAGGGGAGCGCCGAAGCAGTTGTGGATGCCGCTGCCGAAGCCCAGGTGCTGGTTGTCGGGGCGTTCGGGGATGAAGCGGTCGGGGTCGTGGAAGCGCTGGGGATCCCGGTTGCCGGAGGCGAGCAGCAGCCACAGCGAGGCGCCCTTGGGGATGAGGGTGCCGGCGACGTCGATGTCGGCCAGCGTGGTGCGCTGCGGCAGCAGTTGTACGGGGGGCTCGAACCGCAGCAGTTCCTCCACGAGCGGGACCGCCAGACCGGGGTCGTCGCGCAGCCGCTGGAGGACGTCGGGATTGCGCAGCAGGGTCAGCATCCCGTTGGTGATGAGGTTGACCGTGGTCTCGTGGCCGGCGATCAGCAGGAGGGCCGAGGTGCTGACCATCTCCAGTGGCGACATCCGGCCGTCCGGTCCGTGGTCGTCGGCCAGGGCGGAGAGCATGTCGTCGCGGGGCGAGCGGCGGCGCTCCTCGATCAGTCCGGCGAGGTAGGCGGCGAGATCGGCGCGGGCCTGCCGGATGGCTCGCAGCTGCGCCTCGCGCTCATCGGGCGTGCCCTGGACGGGGTCGAGGCCGGCGGCGAGGGTGTCGGCCCAGCCGTGGAAGTGCGCCTCGTCCTCGCGGGGGACGCCGAGGAGCCGGCAGATCACCGTGACGGGGAAGGGGTAGGAGAAGTCGTCGACGAGGTCGATCCGGTCCCGGTCCCGGAAGCCGTCGATGAGGCCGGAGACGATCTCGCCGAGTTCTCCGCGCATGTCGAACACCCGGCGGGGGGAGTGCGGGGGCCCGAAAGGCCGCATCGCCAGCCGGCGCAGTCTGTCGTGCTCGGGAGGGTCGAGCCTGAGGAACGTCGGCGGCAGGTTCGGATCCTCCTCCTGGCCCAGGAACTCGGCGGCCTCGGCACTCAGATTGCGGGCGTCGGAGCTGACCCGCGGATCGTGGAGCAGGCCATGAATCTCCCAGTACGTGCTGACCAGATAGGGGCCCGCCTCGTCCCGCACCACCGGCGTCTTCCTGAGTTCGGCGTAGAGGGGGTACGGGTCGGCGCGGTGTGCGTAGTCGGTGATCTGGCGCAGGAGTGCGACCGACGTCATGGCGGATTCCTTCCGGGTGCTGCGGCAGGGAGCTGTCGTGAGAGCGCGGCGGAATCAGGCGCGCCTGGGGGTGAACGAGATGCGCCGGTCGGCCGGTGAGTGGCCGCTGAGGGTGACGGTGGGGCCGTGGCTGGGGAGCGAGGGGTCGGGGAAGCCGGCCGGTACGGGATGCATCCCTTCGGGCCGCCGGTCGACGGTGGGGGAGTCGGCCGGGAACGGCGCGGCCTGCTCGATCTGCCGCTCGTAGAACTCCAGCCCTTTCGCCTGGTCGAAGGTGACGGCGGCGATGACGCGGCCTTGGTGGCCGTAGGCCGAGGTGAAGCGGTGCTCGGAGAGAGACCCCTGGGTGATGAGGATCTGGTCGGCCATGGGCGGGACGCCGACCGACTTGATGTTGACGCCGAACTGCGCGGACCAGAAGGACGGCATCCACACGTGCGGGCGCCGGTCCGAGCTGGCACTGATCATGTTGTGGGCCGCGATCTCGGCCTGCGCGACCGCATTGCCCCAGTGCTCCAGCGAGAGGAACTGGTAGCCGAAGAGCGGATGCGGGGAGCGGGCGACGTCACCGGCGACGAAGATGTCGTCGGTGACGATGCCCCGCACGTCGAAGGCCCGGCATCCGGCGTCGCAGGCGATCCCGCGGGGACCGGCGCCGAGGCCGGATCCCGCGAGCCATTCGGTGTTGCGGGTCGCCCCCAGGGAGGCGACCACCACGTCCACCTCCAGCGCCGTGCCGTCCGAGAAGTGCGCCCGCCGCACCCGCCCCGCGGAATCCCCTTCCAAAGCGGTGACCTGCACCCCGCACCGCAGATCGACACCGTGCTCGCGCTGGAGTGCCGCGGCCACCTCGCCGATCACGCCGCCGAGCGCACCCACCAAAGGAGCCGGACCGCGTTCCGCGACGGTGACGGGCAGCCCCCGCTCGCGGCAGGCCGAGGCGATCTCGGAGCCGGTGAATCCGGCGCCGATGACCAGTACCCGGCGCGGTCCGGCCGTCAGCCGGTGATGCAGCCTGGCCGCGTCGTCCTTGGTGCGCAGGACGAACACCCCGTCCAGGTCGGCTTCCAGTTCGTTCGGCCAGGGGCGGGAACGGACGCCGGTCGTGATCAGCAGCCGGTCGTAGGCGACCGCTTCGCCGTCGGCGAGCCGCACCTGCTTGTCCACCGGGTCAAGACCGGTGGCCGCGACGCCGAGCCGCCACTGCGCGTCGATCGCCCGGCGCCGCGGCAGTGCCGTGTGGTCGTAGGGCACCCTGCCGAGCAGGACCTGCTTGGACAACGGCGGCCGGTCGTACGGCTCGTGGGGCTCGTCACCCACCATGGTGAGCGTGCCGGTGAAGCCCTCATCGCGGAGCGTCTCGGCGGCCCGCAGACCCGCCAGGGAGGCACCGACGATGACGATGCGTCCCTCGCGCCTGAACTTCCCCGGATATCCGTTAACCGACACAGGAGGCACCCGCCCGTGCCCTGGCTTGCGCCACGTCCTCGGCCTCGACGGTGATGGCCTTGACGGGGCAGGCGTTCGCCGCCCGGAGGACGTGCTCGCGTTGCGCGTCGTCGGCCTGCGGGTCGTACATCAGCGCCTCGTCACCGTGCATGGCGAACACCTCCGGGGCGAGGAAGGCGCATTGCGCGTACCCCTGGCACCGGTTGAGATCGACGACGAGCCTCATGAGGTCTCCGCTTCTTCGCGACGTGGTCGTGCGCGCTGCCGTAGGCCACGCCAGCGGGCAGCCCGGACACAGGCTGTCCCGCTCCAGAATGGAAGGCCCCCTGACGAGGTGCACTCCCACCGGTCCGACGGGGTGAGGCGCCAGGCGGGTCACGCGGCCATGTGGCGGGTGATCAGTTCCAGCAGGCGCAGTACGGCCGGGTCCGCGTCCGGGCGGTGCACGGCGACCAAGGAGGTCTCCAGATAGGGCGACGCCCCGCGCAGCGGAACGAGGGCGACCTCGGGGACGAGGAAGTCGCGCAGGCGGTCGGGCAGCAGGCTGACGCAGAGCCCGGAGGCGACGTAGCTGAACAGGCCGGTGAGGTCGTCGGACACCGCGCGGCTGCGGGGGGTGAACCCGGCCTCGCGGCAGGCCAGTTGGACCTGATGGGCCAGGGTCGGCAGGGCGGCGGCGTCGGGGAGGACGAAGTCGTCGTCGCGCAGGTCGCCCAGAGCGACCTCGTCGGCCCCGGCCAGCGGGTGATCGTGCGGCACCGCGGCGGCGATGCGCTCGACGGCGAAGTCCCGGCTGACGAGGTCGGCCGACAGGCTCGAAGGGTCACGGAGGAACGCCAGGTCCAGCGTGCCGGCGCGGGCCATCTCGGTGAGTGCGGCCGGTGAATCCTGGTGCAGGTGGATGCGCAGACCCGGCAGTTCCCCGGCCGCCGCCCGCAGGAGATCGGGCAGGTAGTGGTGGCTGAGGATGCTCACATACCCCAGCCGGACGTCGCCCTCCAGGCCGCTCGCGACCCGCCGGGCCCGCTCGACGGCCGCGGACTGGGCGTCGAGGAGGCGCTTCGCGTCCACGGCGAAGCCCTCGCCCGCCGCGGTCAGACTGACGCCTCCCGGGCCCCGCTCGAAAAGCCGCACACCCAGACCCCGCTCAAGACGCTGGATCGACTGGCTGAGCGGCGGCTGGCTCATGGAAAGCCGTTCTGCGGCGCGTCCGAAATGCTTCTCATCGGCCACCATCAAGAACTGCTCCAGCAGCCGCCTCGTCAAATTGATATCCGTAGCCATATCGCTCATGACCTCAACATATATTGGACGGACATGCATCGTGAGGTGTCCACTGGGTTGTGGGCGTTCCACAGCACACAGCGGCGCCCTTCCCGGAAGAAACCGATGTGGGACAGCTCCGCCGCGGTTTCCGCGGCACACAGCCACCCGTCCCGCCGGTTCGGTGGCCCGTCTCCCTGGAGTCCTTGATGCACAAGCACGAAGTCGCGCGGCTCTTCACCACCCCGGTGGACGCTCCGGCCTACGCGCCCACCCGGTACCGCTTCACCAATCGCGAGTACCTCAACATCTACTACCGCACCGACCCGGAGGCGCTGCGCCGCCTCGTCCCGGAGCCGCTGACCGTCACCGACCCGGTGGTCCGCTTCGAGATCATGCGGATGCCCGACGTCACAGGGCTGGGCGACTACACCGAGGCCGGTCAGCTCATCGCCGTCGAGCACGAGGGCGAGGCGGGCGAGTTCAACCTCGCGATGTACGTGGACAGCGTCCCGGCGATCTCCAGCGGACGCGAGTACAGCGCCTATCCGAAGAAGGCCGGTTCCCCCACCCTCTACGGGGACTCCGACACGCTGGTCGGCACGCTCGACTACGGCACCCTGCGGGTGGCCACCGCCACCATGGGCTACAAGCACCACGCCATGGACCTGGAAAAGGCCCGTGCGGAGATCTGCTCGCCCAACTTCATGATCAAGACGGTCCCGCACTACGACGGCACCCCGCGCATCTGCGAGCTGGTCCGCACCCAGGTCACCGATGTCACCGTCAAGAGCGCCTTCACCGGCCCCGCCCGCCTGGAACTGTTCGCCCACGCCATCGCCCCGCTCGCCGACCTGCCGGTCCTTGAGGTCGTCGGCGCCTCCCACATCGTCACCGACCTCACCCTCAACCCCGTCGCACCCGTCTACGACTACCTCGCCGACTGAGGCGCCGGAGACCGGCCGAGCCCTCCGCCGCCGGCCACTCCCGTCGGCGTCCGCGGCGAGGCCCCCATGTGCACCTCTTCGAGAAAGCTTCGAGATCATGACTCCCACCCCTGAGCCCGCCCCGGACTCCTACCAGCGCGCCGCGATCATCGGCGGCGGCGTCATCGGCATCTCCTGGGCCGGTCTCTTCCTCGCCCGGGGCATCGACGTCGTCATCAGCGACCCGCGCACCGACATCGCGGACCTGGTCCTGGCGGGACTTGACGAGATCACCCCCGCGCTGGCCGAACTGGGACTGCCCACCGAGAACCTCGCCGACCGGCTCACCTTCGAAGCCGACCTGGCCACCGCCGTCGCGGGCGTGGACATCGTCCAGGAGAACGGCCCCGAACGCCTGGAGGTCAAGCAGCAGATCTGGCGGACCATCGAGCAGGCGGCCCCCGCCCACGCGCTGCTGGCCACCTCCACATCCGGCATCCCGGCCACCGCCATCGCCCAGGCGATGCGGCAGCCCGAACGCCTCGTCGTGGGCCATCCCTTCAATCCGCCGCACCTCGTGCCGCTGGTGGAGATCGTGCCCGGCGAGCAGACCTCCGCGGCCACCGTCGAGCAGGCCAAGACCTTCTACCGCGCGCTCGGCAAGCAGCCGCAGGTCCTGCACAAGGAGATCCCCGGCTTCGTCGCCAACCGCCTGCAGTCCGCCCTCTTCCGCGAGTGTGTCCACCTCGTCGCCCAGGGCGTGGTGACGGAGCAGGAACTCGACGACATCGTCACCGCGTCCATCGGCATGCGCTGGGCCGTCGCAGGACCCTTCCGCACCTTCCATCTCGGCGGCGGTCCCGGCGGTCTGCCGCACTTCATCGAGCACCTCGGCCGTGCGATGGAAACCACCATGTGGCCCGCCCTGGGCACCCCCACCTTCGACGACACCACCGTCGCCGTCCTCAACGACCAGGCGCGCGAGGCGTTCGGCGACGGCACCGTCGAGGAACTCGCCGCCGAGCGCGACCGCGCACAGATCGCCGTCATGCGCGCCCTGGGCGAGACCCCGGACTCCGGATCCACCGGCCGCGCCTGATCCCCCTGCCGCACCACGTGAGAATCGAAGAGACCATGTCCCTCACCAAGAAGATCAACAAGGCCATCGCCCACCCGGCGACCGACGACGCGTTCGACGTCCAGGCCGAAATGGCCGAGGTGCTCGCCGAGATCGGGCTGAAGCCGGAGGACACCGGCGGCTCGATCACCTTCGAGGGCGCCGACCCGGTCGTGCCCAGCACCCTGCGTCTGGGCGCGGCATCCGGCATCGCGCTGGCCGCCAAGTCCGCCGCCATCGCCGCCCTGTGGAAGGACCGCACGGGCCGCGGCCAGGACATCCACATGGACCTGCGCGTCGGCCCCCACCGCCTGTGCCCCTTCTATGAGCAGAAGTGGGAACTCCTCAACGGCTACACCGGCGGCACTCCGTCCATCATCAACATGGCCCTCGCCAACAACTTCTACCGCACCGCCGACGGCCGTTGGATGATGCCGTTCAACATCTACCCCAACATCAAGGTCGCCGCCCAGAAGCTGCTCGGCGTCGGTGACGTCCCCGAGCACGTCGCCGCCGCGATCTCGCGGTGGAACGCCAGGGAACTGGAGCAGGCGGGCGCGGAGGCCGGGTGCGTGATGCCGATGGTCCGCACACCCAGCGAGATCCTGACGGAACGTCAGTACACCGACGTGCTCGCCGACATGCCGCTGGTGGAGATCACCCGCATCGGCGACAGCGCCCCCGAGCCGCTGCCCGCGGGCCCCACCGCCCCGCTGGACGGCGTACGCGCGCTGGGCATGGGCCACATCATCGCCGGCGCCGGCGCAGGACGCGCCATGGCCCTGCACGGAGCGGACGTGCTGAACCTGTGGCGGCCCTACGAACTCGAACACGACGTCACCTACCTCACCACCGGCGTCGGCGTGCGCTCCGCCACCGTGAGCCCGTACACACGGGAGGGCCTGGCCCGCATCCACGAACTCCAGGCAGGCGCCGACGTGTTCTACGCCAACCGCCGTCCCGGCTTCCTGGACTCCACCGGCCTGTCCGAGGAGGAGGCCATCGCCCGGCGCCCGGGGCTGATCCACGCCACGGTGTCGCTGAACGGACGGACCGGACCCTGGAAGGACCACCTCGGCTTCGACCAGACCGCCGGCGCGCTCACCGGCCTGCTGCACCTGGAGGGCGACGGCGATGAGCCGGCCCTGCCGCCCATCACCGTGGTCAACGACTACCTCGTCTCCTGGTTCATGACGGCCGGTATCGCCGAGGCGCTGCGGCGCCGCGCCGTGCACGGCGGCAGCTACCGCGTCCACGTCTCCCTCTCCCGCGTGGCCCTGTGGATCCTGTCCATGGGCATCTTCGACAAGGCGTACGCGGAGCAGGTGGCCGGCACCGGCGAACTCCACGCCTACCCGGACCCCGAGGTCTTCACCGCCGAGACCCCGCTCGGCCACTACCAGGGCATCACCGACCAGGTGAAGATGTCGGACACCCCCGGCGCCTACCGGCAGATCCTCGTCCCGCGCGGCTCCCAGCGCGCGGAATGGCTGCCGACGGCCTGACCTCGTCCACGGGGCTCAGCTGCCCGTGCCGTCCCGCAGTTCGGCGAGGCCGAGCGGTGGCAGCTGAGCCAGCTCGGCCTCGGCGGCGGCCATGGCGGCGCCGTAGGACGCGTCGCCGAGGACGGCCGTCATGGCTTCGGCGATCTCGTCGCGCGTCGCGGTGAGTTCCAGCGCACGGCCGAGGCCACGCCGTGCGAACGCGGCGGTGTTGTCGGGCTGGTCACCGAGAATGCCCATGCCCAGAACGGGAGTTGCGCCCTGCACCGCGTCGAGCAGGGACGCCCGGCCGCCGTGCGTCACGAACAGGTCGGCACGGTGCAGGAGCGCGGGCTGCGGGACGTGCTTGACGACGGTGATGCGGGGGTCCGTGCTCGGCAGGTGCTCCGCGAGGTCTCCCGCGGAGACGATCGCGTCGCAGTCGATCGCGGCGAGCGCGGCCATGATCTCCCGGTACATGTCCTCAACGACGGTACGGAGCCCGGACATCGCGGTGGTCAGGGTGCCGAGGCTCGCGTAGACGAGGGGGCGGGCGGAGGGGGCGCGGTCCAGCCACTCGGGGAGGGCCGTCCGGTCGCCCGCGACGGTACGCCGGACCGCGCGCGCGGACGGCGGGGGCTTCGCGTGGAACCACGGCACCGGCGCGGGGGTGAGCATCGGAGGGAGCACGGGAGTGTCCTGCCCGTGCTGCTTGAAGAGGGGCGTCAACGCGGGCGCGATGTCGGTGTCCCAGAGGTCCACAAGCACCGGGCCGAGGCCGTTGTCGGCTGCGAGCACGGGCAGGCGCAGGACCTTCGCCGCGAGGTGCGCGCCGAGATCGCTGCACTCGGCGATCACCAGATCGGGCCGCGACCGTGTCCACGCGGCGAGCAGATCACGGGCCTTCGCCTCGGCCTGATCCGGCCAGAGCCGCCCGAAGACGTACCGGTTGAAGGACGCGTTCCCGGACTCCTGCCAGATCCCGCTCGCCGCCCGCTGAACGCCGGGATCGCAGGTCCAGTCCGTCCCCGCCCGGTGGAACTCCACTCCTCGCCGCCGGGCTTCGCGGCGGAACATCCGGGGCGCGTAGAGGGCGACGTCGTGGCCCTGCTCCAGGGCAGGTCCTGTGACGTAATCGAGCGCGGACACATGCGAAGGTATCGGCTCAGCAGTGACGGCTATCCGCAATGCCACGGAAACTCCAAGGGGTCTCATCGACGCGGGCTGGGGCGATCTGTCCGTGTGGGGTGTCGGTGCATGTTCCCCTCGGACGGCGGTTGTCGGCCTTGATCGTTACGCGTGGAGGCACAGTTCGGTGGCCTGCCCAGTTTTCCGGTCTTCGTGGAGCCGTTCGCCGGTCGTCCGCTGCGGGCCGGAAAGGACCGTGCCGCCCGGGTCCTGGCCACCCGTTGACCTTGACGCAGCGGCAAGGTTTCTACTGAGGACATGCGAATCGGAGAGATCGCCGCGCTCGTCGGGCTCACCACCCGGGCGATCCGGCACTACCACCACGTCGGGCTGCTCCCGGAACCGGAGCGCCGCCCCAACGGATACCGGGCCTACAGCATCCGCGACGCCGTCCTGCTCGCCCGGGTCCGCCGCCTCACCGAACTCGGCCTCAGCCTCGACGAGGTGCGCGACGTCCTCGCGGACGACGCCGGGCGCGAACTGGCCGACGTACTGGAGGAACTCGACGCCGATCTGGCGCGCCAGGAGGCCGCCATCCGGGAGCGCCGCCGCCGGCTCGGGGCCCTGCTCGCGGAGCCGCCCGGCGCGTGCGGACCCGTCTCGCCCGCCCTCGCCGCGCTGCTGGCGCAGGCTCCCGAGACGGACTCGCCGAGCGCGGCGATGGACCGCGAGTACCTCACACTGCTCGACGCCCCCGGCACCGGCGGGCGTGAGCTCTACCGGGTGCTCGGGCCGCTGGCCGCCGACCCCGCGATGCTCACGCTGTACGAGCGCCTCGACGCACTCGCCGAAGCCCCCGCCGACGACCCGCGGATCGCACCCCTGGCCGCGGATCTGATGGCGGCCGTCCCCGACGAGGTGTTCGCCGCGGTACCCGCCGACGGCGCGGTCGTCGCCGGATTCAAGGAGGCACTGCTCGCCGAACACGCCCCCGCGCAGGCGGAAGTCGTTCGCCGCCTCATGGAGGCGTTCCTGGCGAGGGGCCGAGGATGAGCGATGCCGGATCGAGATGCGTACGGGCGGCACGGACCGCGGTACCGCGGGCGGCCCGCCGCCTGCTGCTCAACGAGCTGCGCGCGGCTGCCTCCCTGGGGCGGTGGATCCTGCGCGGCAAGCACGGGGTGCGCCCAGGAGACCTCGCCGCCGCATACACCGGACCCCAGACGGCGATGATGTACGGGCTGCTCTTCGTCTCGCTGATCGAGACGGTCGGCCTGGCCTTCCTCATTCCCTGGCCGACGGTCCACCGGGTGGTCCTGGTGCTCGACCTGTACGGCGTGCTGCTCGTGCTCGCCCTGCACGCCGCCTGCGTGACCAGGCCGCACGTCGTGCGCCCCGACGGCTCCCTGAGGATCCGCTACGGAGCCCTCTTCGACCTCTCCGTACCGCCGGACGCGGTCGCCTCCGTCCGGGTCGACCGGCGCTACCCCGAGGGCCGCCTGGTCAGCCTCTCCGATGACGGGGTGCTCGATCTGATCGTGGGCAGCCAGACCTCGGTGACCCTGGAACTGAACCGGCCGCTCCCCTTCACCCGCCCGTTGGGCGCACGCGGGGAGGCCCGTACGATCCGCTTCCACGCCGACGACCCGCGCGCACTGGTCGGCGCACTCAGGCAGCCCGCCTGACCGCGCGGACGGCTGGGCATCGGACGCGCAGGTGCCCCGGGCCGGTGGAGTTCCAGGCCCGGGGCACGCTGGTCCCTCGGCGGTCCGCCGACCGGCGCGCGGCTGCGGAACCGCCGACGTCAGCGGTTGTCGTGGAGTTCCTGGTGCATCTGCGGCTGGTCGTCCTGTTCGTGGGTGAGCGCGTACCGTTCCGCGCCGTTGAACGCCTTGGAGGCGACCCCGATGAGGTCCTTGTAGGGGTTGACCCCCACGGTCTTCTCGGCGGCGCCCCCGAAGAGTCCCCCGCCCAGGCTGCTGACGACGCCGTGGCCCGCGGCAAGGGGCTTGCCGGCCTCGGCGAGCAGGCTCTTGGGCAGACCGGCCATGTCCGCGTACGTGTCGGTGAGCGCCACGCGGATCATGGCGAGGAACGCGTCGCTGGCCCCCGGCGGCAGGAACTGCTCGTAGAACTTGACGGCCTGCTGCGTCATGAAGACGCCGTCGTCGCTCTTTTGCCACTCCTTGTCCCGCTCGGCGTTCCACATCCGCTCGGTCTCGTCGGCGTCCTTGGGGATCAGCCACTTCTCCGGAGCGCCCAGGTAGTGGTTGACGTAGTGCCAGGCGCACACGAAACCGTGGGCGTCCTCGCGGGAGACGTCCAGGCCGAGGTGTTTCATGGCCTGGAGGATCTGGGTGCTGAAGACGCAGGCGGCGCCGGTGGTGTACTTCTGCGAGACCGGCTCGCCCCACTTCTCGTAGTCCCACTCACCGCTCTTCTTGTGCAACTGCCGTACCGAGGCGTGCACCAGACGCACCTTGGTGACGCTCGCGGCCAGCGTCCCGTCCCGCATCGCGTCCTTGTTGCCCATGTCCAGGAACAGCCGGGACGACTGCGAAAGCCGCCGGCCGGGGCCTTCCACGCCGCCCAGCCGGCCCGTGGAGCGCAGGGTGAAGGCGCCGGTGGGGGAGAGGTAGGTCCCGATGAGTCCGACGGTGCCCTGAAGCATGGACACTTCGCCGTGGTGGCGGGCGAAGAAGCCCTCCGCGGCCTTCACGTCCGCGTCGCTCCAGTCCGGCGGAGGGGCGGACGCCTCGTCGAGGAACGCCCGCAACCGCTCCGGGAGTCGGGACAGGTCCTGATGCGGCTTCAAGGTCCCGATCGTGCGGAACAAGGCGTTGACCCCGTCGACCTCGCCGTTGTCGAGCAGGTCCGACACCAGTGCGTCGGCATCCGGGTCACCCACCTGGTTCGCCGCTTCCAGCTCGGGCGCGATGGATCCAGCCGTCAATGGCACTACAGGACTCCATTTCTCCGTGGAGGCTTCATCCCTCCACGGAACAGATCTCGACGCACCGCACACGGCCTCGGACGGCAGGCACGGGCGCCTCTCGCTACGGGCGGCTCCTGAGGGGCGTCGGAATCCCAACAGCACCTGGCGCAGGCCCAGTTGGGCAGCCGCGCCGGAGCGGTCCTGCCGATGCGCAGCAGGCCCGGAACCGCACGGACAAGATCTCTTGGACGCGGCCGGTCCCGCGACGCAATGCACCCGCAACAACCCGTACGAGGGACCGGACTGCACGCGGGTGACGAAAGCCGTCCGGTGCGATGACCGCCGCGGGCTCACTGCTCCGGCAGGTTCACCCGGATCAAGGTCTGCTGCCCGTTGGCGACGAGTTTCCGTTGGCCGTCCTGGACTCCGAACACCTCCAGTTGGCACACGGTCAGCGTGCGACCGGACTTCAGGACGGTTCCGATCGCCTCGATGTGGTCACCGACGGCAGGCGCGAGGAGGTTGATCTTGTACTCCACCGTGAGCACCTCGGTGTGCTCGGGGAACAGCGTGTACGCGGCGTAGCCGCCCGCGCTGTCCGCGATGGCGCTGGTGGCGCCGGCGTGGAAGTACCCGTGTTGCTGGGTCACTTCGGGCCTGCTCGGGAGCACGATGTGCACGCGGCCGGGGCCGATGTGGGATATCCGGGCGCCGAGGTGGCTCATCAGCCCCTGGCGGTCGAAGCTCTCCTGGATGCGCCTGTGCACCTCGGGGCTCGCCTGTTCCTGCGGCGACTGGTCGTCCATGTGCTCTCCTTCGTGCGAGGCGGGGCGGTGTGCCGGTCGGCCAGGCGTTCCAGCGGCAGGCACGCGCCGATAACGATCATCTTGGCACCGGAGCCCGGTCACGGTCCTCCAGGGATTCCTGTGAAACCACCCGCACTGCCCGCAGAAGGACGGGATCCTGTCTCACGGCCCTCGCCAGGGGCAGCGGCACCGAGGGCTTCTTCCGGACAACCGGACAACCGGGCCGAATCTGAAAGGTATGGATGGAATGACGCGTATACCGGGTGAGACGGACGCGGCGGCCGGCGGGTACTCCCGCCGCAAGCTCCTCAAGGTCGGCATCGGGGTCGCCGTGGGGGCCGGGGTCGTCGGTTCGGGAACCGGGGTGGCGGTGGCCGGTGGGCCGAACGACCCGACCAGCCCGACGCTCGCGACCAAGGTGAAGAACCTCAGTGGCCCGGCCGAGACCGGCCCGTTCGCTTCGCCGTGGACCGACCTCGGCATTCCCGCGCTGTGCCCGGACGGCACCATGCTGTTCGTCGGCGGCGACACCTTCAACGGCGACCACGTGCCGCAGCCGGGCGAGCCGGCCGACGACTGGCGCGCCCCGGTCGGACTGCGCTCCGGCAGCGCCGACCTGAACAACCTCCGCATCGACGGCAGCGTCGGCGGCGGCCACGCCAACAGCCTCGTCGACGAGCCGCACAACCCGGTCGGCGACAAGGCCACGACGGCGATCCCGTCCGACGTGTTCGTCGTCGACGGCGTCATGTACATGCACCTCATGCGCGGCGTCATCTACGACACCCACCACACGGACTTCTGGCGCTCCACCGACAACGGCGAGACCTGGGAGTACCTGTGCCAGTGGCCGGGTGACCTGCACGGCGGCCAGTTCCAGCAGAAGACGTACGCGGTGGCCGACGACGGCTACTGCTACGTCCTGTCCACGGTCTTCAACCGCGAGGTGGAGTCGGGGATGCTGCTGCACCGGGTACGGAAGGACAGCCTCGGCAACGCGGACGCCTACGAGCCGTGGGGCTACGCCGACGGCGGCTGGCGGTGGGGCGCGCCCCCGACGACTGTCTTCGGCACCCGCAAGTGGGGCGAGATCTGCTTCCGCGCCATGGACGGCAAGTACGTCCTCACCTGGCTGAACATGAACGCGCTCTCGATCCGCGCGATGGTCTTCCCGCTCCCGACGTCGGACCTGACGAAGACGCTGGAGCAGACGATGATCCTGCCCTGCGCCCCGGGCCAGGAGGCGGCCAACCTCGTCGCCAGCCCGTACGGCGGATTCGTCGTCCCCGGCTCGACGTTCGGCAACTTCCACATCGTCGTCAGCCAGTGGTACGACCCGAAGAACTACCGGTTCATGCAGTACAAGGTCAACATGCTGTCCTGAGACGGATCCTGTTCCTGAGCCGGGGCATCCCGTCGGGCGCCGTTCTCGGTAGGTTCCCCGTTCGCTGTTGACGAGCACGTTGACCGCGCCCGTCACCCCGGCTCGCAAGGGCGGTTCCCCTGTATCGAGGGCGCTACGCCACGTCGCGGAGTGCCGTGTACGCGGCCCACGCGTTGAGCAGCGGCGGGGACACCGAACGCCGTCGGCCGGGGCCGTGGGTGATCGCATACCGTACGGCTGCCGCGGTGGCCGCGGGGAAGGCGGAGCGGAGGAGGGCGACCGTGCCCGTGACGAAGGGTGCCGCGGCGCTCGTGCCGCTCAGCAGGAAGGGGCGGCCATCGAGTCCCGGGCCGGGGATGCGGTCGCCGGGGGCGCCGACTCCGTGGCGGCCGATGGAGGCGCTCAGGTTGGACTGCGGCATGGGGCGCCCGGCGCGGTCATACGCTGTCACCGGGATGACCCATGGGTGGTCGGTGAGGACGGAGGAGCCCGTCCGGCCCTGGTTTCCGGCGGCGACGACGAGGATCATGCCCTGGTTGGCGGCGTGGTCGAGGGCAGTCTCAAGCGTCCGGTCGCGGAGCCCGGACGGCGCGGGCTGGGCCATGCTGAGGTTCAGGACGTGGGCGCCCGCGTCGACGGTCTCCGTGATCGCCTCGGCCAGTTCCCCCGTCCGCACGCCGGAGAGGCAGGTCGCGGGCCCGCCGTCGGCCGGTCGATCCGTGAAGAGGGGGCGGGATACCAGGGTGCAGTGGGGGCAGACGCCCCGGCTCGCAGCGATGATCCCGGCGACGGCGGTGCCGTGCGTGCAGCAGACATCGGCGCGGCGGCAGCCGCCCGTACCGGCGGCCGGGTGCGGCTGCCGGACCGGATGGCCCGCGAAAGCGGGGTGGTCCAGGGCCACCCGGCCGTCGATCAGTCCGACGACGACCGAGGGCCGGCCGGGGGTGCGCGCCATGAGGGGTGTGAGGCCGACCAAGTCCATGGGATCCGTCAGATCCATGGGGTCTGCCGGATTCGAGGGGCCCGCCAGGGAGCCCATGGGCACCGCCTCCTCTGGCCGCCGGATAGGGCGGCCGGACTACTCGGGCAGGTACGGGAACGGGTCGCAGTCGTAGAGGCACTGCTTCATACAGTGGTTCAGGCAGTCGCCCGCTTCGTAGGACGGCGCGTCCCGGCAGTCGTCGCCGCACACATGGGTGCACCACGTGTCGCAGTGCGTGTCGAGTTGCGGGTGCAGCCGGTCACCTGGGGTGTCCCGCCGGGCGGGCGGGGCGAAGGCCGCGGAAGCGAATCCGGGAAGGGGCATGGCGTATCACCGTCGCCAGATCACCGTTGTCGGACGGGCCGTTACCCGGAAGGGGCCTGGGTGCCCCACCAGGCGGGATCCCGGCAGCGGTCGGCCAGGCAGCGTTCGTAGCACTCGTCGAAATTGTCGAGCCCTTCGCAGCGCCAGCGGCAGGGCGGGCCCTCGATGAGCTCACAGGTGATCTCCTGGGGGCGGACGAGGTCGCCGGGGGCGTCGGAACGGGGGTGCGGCGCGAAGCCGGGCAAGGTCATGTCTGCTCCCCGGAGCAGTACCCGTCGATGCATTCCTGGACGCAATCGGGGTTCCAGGAACCCTCGCAGTCGCCCTCACATATGTGCTCGAACTCTTCCGTGCAGGTGATCTTCTGGGGGACGAGTCGGTCGCCGAGCATTTCCGGGACCGGGCTCGGGGTCGTGAATCCGGGAATGTGCCACATTCCTCATCACCTTTTCCCTGACCGGTGGTTGGCCGTGCAGGCACGGTCAGTGGCAGGTCTCCATGCAGAAGTCGAAACACTCGAACCATTCGGGCGAATGGTGCTCGTAACTGTGGTCGCAGTCGGCGCGGCATTCCATGGCGCAGTACGACTTCAGCTGCGGAAGGAGCCGGTCGCCGTGCGTTTCCGGGATCGGCAGCGTGCGGTCGAATCCGGGGATGGGCATCTGAGGTCACCGCCTTGCCGAGCAGGCTTCCATCAGGCATCTCCGCACGCATGCACGGAAGTTGGTCGCGCCGCGGCACCGGATGCGGCACACCGGAGCCAGTTCTTCCTCGCAGCTGAACTGCTGGGGGAGTACCAGGTCACCGGCGTTCACTCCGTGTGCCGCCGGCTCGACGGCGAAGCCGGGGATACGCATGTCGGTTCGCCTCTTTCTCTCTCGTTGTCATCGGCTGTAGTAGCCCTGATACGGGGTCACCGGGAAGGGGAAGGGCCCGGTGACATCGACGCGGGCGAACCACTTCTCGGTGACGTTGGTCTTGAGGTGGGTGTAGGAGAAGACGACCGTGATGACGGTCTGCGCCCCGGTGGTGAGCCGGGAGGGTCCGGCTTCCACTGCGGAGAGGGTGTAGCCCTCGTTGTATTTCTGGTTGGTTTTCCGGTAGATCTCCTGGTCCCTTACGGTCAGGAAGGTCAGAGCCCGTTCGGTCGGCGCTGTGCCCGCGTTGTCGCTGAGCTGAAGCAACCGGTCGAGCAGGGCTTGGGCGGACCTCTCGAATTCCTCGCCGGAGGTGTTCTTGGGGCGGTCGATCGCCTGGACCAGCTTCTTGCTGTCGAAGGCCCAGACATGCAGGACGTCGACGATCCGGACCGAAAGTCCCTGACAGGCGTGCGGCGGTGCGACCGGGCCGAGATGGCCGACGATCACGGCGAGGTCGCGCTGGTCTTCGACCGGGCGCAGGGCCTCCACGAGGTCGTCCAGCACGGTGGGGTCGCTGGGCTCCAGGATGTAGGTGTCGACGCCCTGGACGGCGAGGACGTAGCACATCTGCCGTGCGATGTAGCGGTTCTCCGGGGCGGACAGGACGCCGTAGAGCGCGTCCGCGTCGGTGGTGTAGGTGGTGTCGTCGGCGCCGGCCGCCTGGAGGAACTCACGCTGGATGGACATGTCGGGGAAGACGGCGTGGACGCGGCCCAGGACGTAGACGTAGCCTCCGCTCTCGCTGTTGCCCCCGCCGTCGCGGGAGTCGGCCGTGGCGCAGTCGCAGCACGCCTGGGAGACGGTGGACTCGCCGGGCGGATCCTCGGGGTCGAGCGTGGCGTCGGCGGGCGGCGGGGGCCGTACCTCGGCTTCCGCCTGGGTGTTCAGGGCGGTCTCGGTGGTCTCGGGATCCATCGGTCTCTCCTCAGGCACACTCTGTCCGGCTCCGCGGCCGGAGCGGATCCCCTTCCGGCCGCCATGTCGCGCACACGCCGTACGCGGTGCCTCACGCACGGTGGTTCAGCGGTGACGTCTGCCGCCGAACGCCATCCACCGGTTCAGCGCCGTGGCCCGGCGGGTGCAGCCGCTGCAGGGGCGGAACCCCACTGCCGTGGTCATCCGCGTGAGCGCGTCGCCAAGTCCTATCTCCGCACCCTCGCGCGTGAAGCCGGGGATGCGGTGGCGAGGTGTCTCGTGGCGGGGCCTCTCGTCGCGGCGGGTGCCACGCGCCGGCTCCTCCTCGCCCGCACTCCGGCGTCCGGTTGCACCGTCAACCATCCTGCTCACATCCGGGTGTTGAGCCGTTCCTCTTCCAGGTTCCGCCCGGGGCGCTCCGGGTGCAACCCGGTCGGACCGGCCGACGGTGTGCTGTGCGCAGCCCCGGCGGCACAGAGGGTGTACCGCTGGAAGTCCGGCCGGCTGCCGTCGCGGTCGATCCCCCGGCCTGGGTGTGGCGCAGGCCACCAACTCACCTGTTGTTCCTGGCAGTTGCACACCCGGCGCGGCTCTGGCATCGGCCGCCGACGCCCCACCCGTGACCGGCTGCCCGTCGACGTCCGCTCCGGCCTCGTCCGCGGCCTGCGGGCGCTGACGGAGGCCGCGCAGGACCCGGCGGCCGGTCCCCTGAAGCCGCCGCATCCCGGGATGTGCTGACGGGACGGCTCCCACGGCCGTCCCGTCAGGGCGCGTCATCCGGTCACCGCCGCGTGCAGCGGGGCCAGCAGGGACAGGTCGTCGGTGGTGACGGTGAGGTGGGTGGCGCCTGCGGACCGCCAGGCGTCGGCGAGGGAGCGCCAGGTGTCCGGCCGGCCGGGGGCGGGCCTGAGCCGGGCTTCCACGCCGAACGCGGCCGGGTCGCGGCCGGCTTCGGCCACCGCCGCACGCAGTTCGGCGATGAGCGCGGCACCCCGGCCGACCCGGTCGGCGAGCAGGCCGGACATGGTGAAGCCGTCGGCGAGCGCGGCGATCCGGCGCAGCGAGCGCGGTCTGCCTCCGGTGCGCAGGGTGCCGCCGCCCATCCACAGGGGCACCGGGTGGGGCCGTGGGGTGAGGGTCACGCCGGAGAACGCGAGGTGCTCGCCGGCGAAGTCCGCTTCCGGACGCGACCACAGCACCCGCAGCGCACGGACCTGTTCCTCGAACAGTGCCGCGCGGCCTTCCGGGGCGACGCCGAGTGCGGCGGACTCGGCACGGTCGGACCCGACGGCGACCCCCAGACGCAGCCGGTCGCCGCTGAGGTGGGCCAGCTGCGCGGCCTGCTTGGCGGCGAGCACCACCGGGCGGTGCGGCAGGATCGTCATCGCCGTGGCCAGCTCGATCCGGCTGGTGACCGCCGCCAGGAACGCCACCAGCGTCAGGCTCTCGTAGGCGGGAGCGCCGGACACCAGGTGTTCGGGGACGGACAGATGGTCGTAGCCCAGGCCCTCCGCGGTCACCGCGAACTCGCGCAGTCCGGCGGGGGAGAGGGCCGTCGGGACGGTACAGCCGAGGCGAAGGGTCATTTGCGGAAGGACTCCGGGTCGGCGGCGGAGATGAAGACCGCACGCGGGCGTTCGGCGGGCAGCAACTGGGAGTTGAGGAGGCGCCGCACCGTTTTCTCCCCGCCGGGAAAGGGGTCGGTGACCGACAGATGGACGTCGAGCACCTGCGCGCCGCCCTCGTCCACCACCTTGGGCACGCAGTGCACCACCCCCGGAATGGCGTGCGCGGCTTGTCTGACGGTGTTCAGCGAGACCTTCTCGCCGCGCAGCACCACGAAGTCCGACAGGCGCCCGTGGAAGGTGAGATAGCCGTCGTCGAGGGAGAAGGCGTCCCCGGTGGCGATGGTCCGCGGCCCCAGCAGGGCCCGCCCGCTGTGCTGTCCGACCCGGCGCAGCAGTACCGTGCCGGACTCGACCAGCAACTCACCCACCCCGCCGCGTACTTCGCGCAGCGAGGCGCGCACCCCGGGCAGCGTGCGGCCGACCGAGCCGTACCGGTGCGCGGGCTCGGCGTGCGCGGCCAGCGTCGACACGCGTGGCCCGGCCTCGGTGAGCCCGTAGGTCAGGTACAGCTCCGCGCCCGGCCGGGCGGCCAGCAGGTCCGCCACCTCCGTGGGCGCGAGCCGGTCCCCGCCGACCGCAAGCGCCCGCAGGCCACGCGGTACGAGCCCGGGGTCGGCCAGCAACTGGCGGACGATCGTCGGGGTCACCGATGAGTGGGTGATCCCGTGTGCGGCGACCGTGTCGCGGTACCCGACCGGCGAGAACGGGGGCCCGTCGAGCACCAGCCGCGCCCGGGTCACGTACGCGGCGAACGCCTGCGCCACCAGGGCGTAGGAGTAGTACAGCGGCAGGTTCACCAGCAGGGTGTCGGCCGCGGTGATGCCGGTGGCCCCGGTGTGCAGGCGGGCGTTGTGCAGCAGCGAGGACACCCGGTGCACGCAGGCGCTGAACATCCCCGAGGTGCCGGAGGTGGACAGCAGGATCTCGCCCGGCCGGTACCGGGTGGCGGGGTGCCCGGTCGGCACGGCGAACGCGTCGCCGACCGGCGTCCGTGGCCCGGCCCCGGTCAGCCGGGTGGTCACCACCACACCCGCCCCGACGTGCCCGGCCAGCGCGCGGACCCGCTGCCACGGCGTCCCGGGCGGCACGGCCAGCGGCACCAGACCCAGCAGCAATGAGGAGAGTTGCACGCGCAGCAGTTCCACCCCGTTGGCCAGGCAGAGCACGACCGCGTCGCCCGGTGCCAGGCCAAGACCTGACAGGTCGTCCAGCACGTCGTCCACTCCGGCCGGCCCGCCGCCTTCGCCACCGGCCCTGGTGTCGGCGACCCGGGTCAGGAAGTCGGCCACCCCGGACCGGGTGAGGCCCGTCACCGGTCCGCTCCGGCGCCGGTCAGGACCAGGCAGCGGCACAACTGCCGGTCTTCCGCGGTGGATTGCAGGCCGGCCAGGAGCACGTGCCGGGTGTGGCCGTCCGCGAGCCAGCCCTCGATCACCGTGAACGCCACGGGGGCCGCCCGGTCCGGGTGCGCCGCCAGCAGCAGCGAAGGACCGCGCAGCCCGTGACGCAGGGCGGGCAGCCCGGCCAGCACCCCTGGATTCGCCCCGGCGAAGCGCAGCGGCGACACCCGGGATCTCGGCACCGATCCGGCGATGCGGCGCATCGTCCGCTCGGTCCCGCTCGCGCTCATGACCACGATCCCGGTGTCGTCGGCGGCGTCGAGCACCGGCTCGGCGCAGTCCGCCAGCGCCCGGTCCACGGTCTCGGCGACCAGCCAGGCCGCCGGGTCGGCATAGAAGGACGGCTTGTTGACCGCGTGCTCGGCCGGGTCGTCGGCGACCACCGTCGCCGAACCCAGCACCCGCACACCGGGCGGCACCTGTGTCACTCCCTCACCCCTTCGAACAGCAGGCACGTGTTGAACCCGCCGAAGCCCAACGTCAGGCTCAACCCGGCCCCGTCGCCCACCGGTTGCGCCGATCCCGTGGCCAGCCGCAGCGGCGCCGCCGGATCGCGCAGCCCGACGACCGGTGGAACCCGCCGGTGACGCAGCGCCAGCACCGTCGCGACGGCCTCGACGGCCCCGGTCGCACCCAGGCTGTGTCCGAACGCCCCCTTGGTGGCGAACGTCAACGGGCCTTCGGCGCCGAACAGTTCCCGCAGGCTGTGCGCCTCGACCTCGTCGTTGAGCGGTGTCCCCGTCCCGTGCGCGTTGATCACCGCGACGTCCGCGGCTGCCAGGCCCGCCGACGTCAGACAGCGCTCGACCGCGCGTACCACGGCGCGTCCTGACGGGTCGGGTGCGGTCAGGCCGGCGGCGTCGTTGGCCGCGCCGGTGCCGCGCAGCCTGGCATGCACCCGGGCGCCGCGCTCCCGGGCGGAGTCGGGGTGCTCGACCACCACGAAGGCGGCGCCCTCGCCGAGCAGCATCCCGTCGCGCGTCCGGTCGAACGCCCGCAGGCCGGTGGGGCTCATGGTGCCCAGCGCGGAATGCCCGAGCCGCTTCGCCTCGGTGACCACGTCCACCCCGCCCGCCACACAGACGCGCCGCTCGCCCGAGCGGACCAGGGCGTGCGCGATGGCGATGGCGTCCGACCCCGCGGAGCACGCGGTCATCACACACACCGGCGTACCGGGGTGCCCGATGCCCGCCGCCGCGTCATCGGCCCAGGCGTGCAGCGTCGGCTCGGCCTCGTCCAAGGAGGCGCCGAAGCTGGTGCCGAGGATCAGGCCGACATCGGGGTCGGTCGTGGACAGGCCGGCGTCCGTGAACGCGGCGCGCAGCGCACGCGCGGCGAGCAGCCGCTGGCGCTCGGCCGGCGAAGTCCCGTACGGCGGCGCATCGATGACGGCGGCTGCGGTGTTGCGCAACGGGTGCGGCGATGCGACGGGCGCCAGGCCCGATGCGCCCGCGCACAGCCGCTCCCACACCGCGTCCAGGTCCCGGCCCAGCGGAGTGTCCCAGGCCAGTCCCGTGATCACCGGGGTCACCACGGCCGGGCCCTGGCCGGATCGACCTTCGCCCGGCTCATCGCGCCGCGGAACCCGGCGACCGAACGGCCCTCCACGGTCACCTTGGCGGAGAAGGTGAAGGTGTGGCCCGACAGCCGGTCCGCGCGGACGTCGAGCACGACCTGATCGCCGGGCACGACCGGGGCGAGGAAGCGGGACTTGACCGTGCCGACCAGGGTCACCTCGTCGTCGGCGAGCGGGGCGCTGCTCAACTGGTAGAGCAGCACGCCGGATTGGGCGAAAGCCTGCATGGTGTGACTGCCGGGCAGGATCACCCCCGGGGTCAGGCCGCGCTCGGGCAGGTGCCCGGCCAGCGCGCCCATCTCCGCCGACACGGCGAACATGCTGCGCAGGAAGACGCCGGGCTCATGGTCGAGCACCCGGTCGATGAACAGCCGGGGATGGCGTCCGCGCACCAGGGCGGCGATCGCCGATGTGCCCAGCGGACGCGCCACGCGGTCCGATGAGGGAGGGGGTGCCGATTCGTTGGTGTGCCGCATCCGGGACGATTCCTCTCAGGGCCTGTCGCAGCGGCGCCGGCAGGGGCACCGCGCGCCGGGTGTCGGGGGCGACGGCGGCGAAGACGAGGGCTCCGGTCACCAGCGGGGTACGGATGCCGTCCGCCTCCTCGCGCAGCAGACTCACCGCGAGCCTGAACCAGGCCGCGCCGACGTGGTCGACCCGGCTGTCTCCGACGATCACGTCGCGGTACACGGCGCTGTGGAGATAGGTCACCCGCAGTTCGGCGGCGACCAGGTCGACACCGGCCGCGCCGAAGGCGGTCAGCCCCGCGCCGTGCGCCTCCAGGTGCTCCGTGCCCGCGGTCTCCATCAGTGAGGTGTAGCGGGAGAAGTGCACGATCCCGGTCGCGTCGGTGTCGACGTGCTCGACCCGGGTGCGGAATCCCGCGCTCACCACAGCGACCCGGCGCCTGCCGCCACCCGGTCCACGATCTCGTCCGCCTGCGCCTGGCCGGTGGTCAGCGGCAGCACGATGCGCAGGGTGGGATGGATGTAGCGCCGGCCGCCCGACCGTTTCCCCGCGCCCGCCATGAACTCCGCGTACACACCCGCTTCGATCAGCTTCCTGCGCAGCGTGCCGAGCTGTTCGGCCGCCGCGGAGGTCAGCTCCACGCCGAGCATGACTCCGGTCCCGCGGACCTCGGTGAACACGTCGGGGTGGCCGCCCACCAAGGCGGTGCGGAGGCGTTCGGCCAGCTTCGCGCCGACGTCGGCCGACTGCCGCAGCAGCCCTTCGGACACGATGTGCTCGATGCCGTCACGGATCACCGCGCAGTGCGGCGGCCGGAGATCGGACGTGGTCACGGCGCCGGTTGCGCGGACGGCCAGTTCCTTGCGGGCGATCACCATCGACGTGGACACCGCGCCCATGCCCAGGTATTTGCCGATGACGGTGATGTCGGTGGGTACCGGTCCTTCCTCGTCGCGCATGGCCAGCCAGTGGCCGGTCTTGGCGAACGTCAGCACCTCGTCGGCCACCAGCAGCACATCGTCGGCGGCGCACCGCCGCGAGAGGTCGCGCAGGTAGCCGGGCGGGGGCAGGAGGATGCCCGCGTCGCCCTGGATCGGCTCCACCACCACGGCCAGCAGCCGGTCGGCGGAGGTGGCGAAGTACTCGGCCAGGGCGTCGGTGTCGCCGAACGGGATGTGGTCGACCCGGACGCCGTACGGGCCAGTGGTGTCGGGCTCGGGCAGACCGGCCCGGTAGTGCCTGCGGTTGAGCAGCTGCACCAGCTCACCGGTCCAGCCGTGCCAGGCGCCCTGGAAGGCCAGGATGGTGTCGCGCCGCTCCTTGCCCTGACGGTGTTTCAGCCGTCGGCCGTCGAACCGGGACTCCAGCACGAGCCGCAGCGCCAACTCGTTGCCCTCCGAGCCGGAGTTGCGCCCGCTGACGTGGTATTGCCCCGCGGGGAAGTGGCCGGTCCACAGTCCGCCGGGCCCGAAGAGCCGGTCGAGGAGTTCCGCCCGCTCCAGGGAGCCGAGTTCGTCGGTGACGTTGCCGACCCCGGTGCCGCGCGCCAGCGCCCCGCGCAGGACCGGGTGGTTGCCGCCCAGCGTCGCGCTGGCGTAGCCGCCGCTGGCGTCCAGCAGCCGCAGCCGCCTGCCGCGGCCTTCCGGGCTCAGGTCGACGACGTCGAGTTCCAGGCCGCGCCCGCCCACGCAGGCGAACGGCAGCCGTGGGGCGCCGTAGTGGTTGAGGTGCAGGTCCGCGCCGCGCGACAGCACACCGGTCGGATCCCCGGGGTGGTCGTCGCGGGCGGCCGGTGCCGCGCTCACGCGGTGGCCGAGGACTGGCCGGCCCCCGACAGTCGCTCGACCAGTGCGAGTACGTCGCCGAGCGTGGTCAACTCCCCGGCGGCGACGGCCTCGTCGGGGATGTCGATGCCGAATGCCTCCTCACACTGCACACGCAGCTCCACGAAGCCGAGTGAGTCCATGCCGTAGCCCTCGCGCAGCCTGTCGTCGAGCCGCATCTGGTCGATCGGCACCTCCACCAGTACATCGGAGCTGAGAATTCGCTTGATGGTCTGTAAAGAGTTCACCAGAACTTTCCCCTCTGGGCGGGACTGTCCGAAAGGCCACGGCCGGTTTTCGGTGCGCGGTAAATGCGGACGGGGACGCGGCTGTGAAATGAGCCGGAAGTGAACGGACGCCGATCGGGAAATGACGGCGTCAGTCATGCATGCCAATCGAAGCTAGAGGAGGTTTTGGTGCCTGTCAATGCGGTCTCCGATTTTACTTTCCATTCATCTTTAAGTATCGGACCTCGAAGGCTTTTATGCGCGAGATCGGGATTGTTCAGGCCGTTCGTATAACGCAGTGAATACGGCTGGAAGCGATGCCTCCGGGTGCCGTAAAAGCCCGTGAAATGGCCGTGGGGGTGCTTTTCAAGGGCGGCGGAATCAGGGTTTCCGCTGACAGTTATGTGCCTTATGTGACGTTTGCCGCTCATCTCCTCTTGGCGGATATGGTGCTTGTGACGCCAAATCGCCCCGGACTAGTCTCGGGCCGTCTATTTGCCTACCTGATGGACGCGGAGTGCGGGACGAGTAGGCAACCGGGTGCCCCGTTGAAACCGTCGCGCCCCATGCCCGGGATCCCCTGTGATTCATCGCAAGCGCAGAGTTAATTGCGCTGCCCGTTTCCCCTTTCCGGTGGCCGAAGCCCGTCCGATTGCACGGTCGCCGGCAGACTCTTTCGAAGGAGCCTCGAAAAGTCATGAGTGTCACCCCGGACGCCCTGCACGGCGTCACCCTGTTCGTCGGCGGCCCGATCCAGCACGCCCTGGTACCCGGCGGTATGGCGGCGCCGATCCGCGATAGCGTCAGCCTGACCATCGAGCAGGCACGGCAGGCCGGCGCCACCGTGCTTTCCGCGCACGTGGCCGAGCGGTTCGGCGCCGACACTTCCTCGTTCACCCCCGAGGAAGTGTCCGTGCGCGACTACGCGTGGATGCGCCAGTGCGATGTGTTCGTGCCGGTGCTGCCGGTGCTCGACGGCACGCTGCTGCGCACGGACGGCACGCACATCGAACTGGGGTGGGCCAGCGCACTGGGCCGCCCCATCGTGGGCGTCACCGACCAGCCTTTCGCCGAGTCGGCCAGCCACCTGCTCAAGGGGCTCGCCCAGGTCGCCGACGCCACGTTCCTGTCCGCCAAGGAGATCGCGGCCGACCCGGCACTGCTGGTCGACGGCGTGCTGGCGACGCTGGGCCGGACCAGGACAGCGGCCTGACGTGGCGGCCGAGACACAGGTGCTGGGTCTGAGCCTGGCCAATCCGGTCGTGGTCGGTTCGGGGCTGCTCACCGACCAGGAACGCAACATCCGCAGACTGCTGGAGACCGGCGCGGGCGCAGTGGTCACCAAAACCATCCACCCCAACCCGCCGACCGGCCTGGACGAGCGCATCCTCCGGCTGCCCACCGGAATGATCAACAGCACCACCTACTCCAAACGGTCCGTCGACCACTGGCTCGGCATCCTGCGCGACCTGGCACGGGACGGGTTGCCGGTCATCGCCTCGCTGCACGCCGACAGCCCGGCGGAACTGGCCGATCTGGCGGTCCGCGTGGCGGCGGCCGGCTGCCGGGCACTGGAGCTGGGCATCTCCTGTCTCAATGAGGAGGACGGCCTCGACGACACCCCCGAGCGGGTGCACACCTACACCGCGGCCGTCCGCGCCGCGACCCCGGTGCCGTTCTCGGTCAAGCTGGCCGGCGGCGAGGGCCTGCACGCCCGTGCGTTCGCCGCCGCCCGCGCCGGCGCGGACGCGGTGACCATCAGCGACACCCTGCCCGCTGCCGTCGTGGACCAGGAGACCGGCGAACTCCGGCTCGGCGGCGTCTTCGGCTACTCGGGACCTGGCATCAAGCCGCTGGTGCTGGCCGCACTGTGGCAGCTGCGCCGGGCCGGGTTCAGCCTGCCCGTGCTGGGTTCGGGCGGCGTCCAGTCGGGCCGGGACGTACAGGACTACCTGCGGGTCGGCGCGGTGGCCGCCCAGGTGTACACCGCGCTGCACACCGACATGTACCTCACGCTCGCCCGGATCGTGGCCGAGACCACCGGAGCGGACGATCCCGGCAATACACCCGCCACCGAGGCGGGCCGGTCCGAGCGGGTGCGGCCATGACCCCCCGGTCGGCGGGGCCGCAGCTGTGCGACCTGAGCAGCGCCGAGGTACTGACGGCCACCGCGGGGCAGACCGTGGTGTGGCCGGTGGGATCCATCGAACAGCACGGCCCGCACCTGCCGCTGTCCGTGGACACCGTCCTGGCCGACGCGTTCGCCCGGCAGATCGCCTACGAGCTGACCGCCCTGACCCTGCCCGCCCAGTCCATCGCGGCGCGGTCGCTGCCGCAGAGCGGGGGAGGGCTGGCCTTCCCCGGCACCGTCCACGTACGCGGCCAGTCCCTGCTGGACTTCCTGACGGACGTACTGGAGTCGCTGTGCGCCCTGCCGTGGCGCCGTCTCCTGGTCGTCAACGGCCACTTCGAGAACGAGCCGTTCTTGTTCGAGGCGCTCGACGAGGTGGGCAGGCGGCCGGCCGCAGCGGGAAAGGAGTTCATCGCGCTGAGCTGGTGGAGCCTGGTCGACACGGACTGGCTCGCCGGACGGATACCGCTCTTCCCCGGGTGGCACGCCGAGCACGCGGGGATCACCGAGACCAGCCTGATGCTCTACCTCCGCCCCGACCTGGTGTCGGCCGCGCGCCCCGACCACGCCGACCCGCCCCGCCCGGGGATCTACCTGCACCCCGTCGACGTCGGCCGCACGACCAACCAAGGCGTCCTGTCGAGCACTTCGGGTGCCACCGCCGACCTGGGCAAGGACCTCTTCTGGCACGTGGTCTCCGCCGCCGTCGACCTGGTGTCCGATGGCAGCGGACTGCTGCGCGAGGAGCAAACATGACCACACCCACCCTCTGCGTGTGCAACGCGGTCGACACCCTGCGCGACTTCGCCGTCCGCGCCGACGACGTCGACGCGCTGCTGTCGGAGTGCTACGCCCAGCAGGACCAGGCGCTGTTCTGGGGCCCCGTGAACAAGATGCTCATCACCTACGAGCCGATCAGCCACCTGGACTGGCAGCAGAAGTTCCTGGAGCTGGACGGCGTGCTGAACCTCAGCCCGGCGGGCAGGACCGGCTCACTCTTCGCCGACACGCTCGCCGACCCCGCGCTGATGGCCGCCGTCGCCGCCCACGCGGGCCCCGGACGCAGGCTCCGGCTGATCCCGCACACCACCACCACCGACCTGTGGCGGTTCGCCGATGCCCTGCGCACCGAGTACGGCGTGGTGGCCGAACTGCCGGAGAGCACACCGCAGCAGAGCCTGCGCGACCTGTTCGACACCAAGACGGGACTGCGCGATCTGGCCACCGGCCTCGGCATGACCGACGGGCCCTGCCGCATCCCGCCCGGTACGCACTGCGCCGGACGGCAGGAGGTGCCGGCGGCGGTGCGGGCCATGCTCGCCACGGGCACGCCGTGCATCGTCAAGGCGGACCGCGGGGAGGCGAGCCTCGGCCTGCTGATCTTCCGGCCCGGCGACGACGACATCGCCGAACGCCTGGCCGCGAGCGCGTTCTACGGCGAAGACCCGGTGGTCGTCGAGGAGTTCATCGACGGCGACATCACCTTCCCTTCCGTGGAATACCTGATCCCCGAGAAGGCACCACCGCACCTCTGCTACACGACCGACATGCTCTTCGAGGGCGCCACCCACCTGCGCGGCAACGTCACCGCACGGGAACTGCGTGACGCATGGTGGTACCGCCCGCTGACCGAAGGCGGGCTCCGGCTGGCCGGTGAGATGCAACGGCGCGGCTACCGCGGGCGGTTCGGCATCGACGCGATCGCCCGCGACGGCGTCGTCCACATGCACGACCTCAACGCCCGCCGCACCGGATCGAGCCACGTCCACGAATTCGGCGAGCAACTCATCGGCCCCCACTACCTCGACACCCACGCCGTCGGCAACTACGACTTCTACGACCTGCCTGACCGGCCGGATCTGCCGGACGTACTGCGGCTGCTCGGACCGCTCGTGGCCTCGCCCCGGCACGCCGAACGTGGCGTGGTACCCACCGAACTGACCGATCTGCGCAATGGCAGACTGAGCTGCATGTTCTACGCGCCAAGTCTCGCCGGGTTACATGAACTGATCGTCAGCGCCAGGACGGCTCTGGGCCTCGGCACGTGACCCGCACACTGCCCGCTGTCGGGGCGGTCCGGCGCTGGCTGGTGCTGACCGTGGTGCTGCTGTGCTTCCTGCCCGCAGCCATGGACGTCACCATCCTCACCATCACCGTCCCGACCCTTGCCCACGAACTGCACGCGTCCCCCACCGAACTGCTGTGGACGGTGGACGTGTACTCGCTCCTGATGGTCGGACTGGTCCTGGTCAGCGGGCCGTTGGGCGACCGGATCGGCCACAAGCGGCTGCTGCTGGCCGGGTTGGCGGTCTTCGGCGTGGCCTCCGCGCTGTGCGCGACGGCGTCGGGACCACTGGCCCTGATCGGCGCCCGCGCGGCGCTGGCGGTCGGCGCGGCGATGATCATCCCGGCCACGCTGGCGCTCATCCGGCAGACCTTCGGCGACGGCCGCGACCACGCGGTGGCCATCGGGGCGTGGAGCGCGGTCGCGGCCGGCGCGTCGGCGCTGGGCCCGGTGGCGGGCGGCTTCCTGCTGCTGCACTTCTGGTGGGGCTCGATCTTCCTGGTCAACCTGCCGGTCGTGGCGCTCGCCGTGCCCGCCGTCGCGCTGCTGCTGCGCAACGAGGTCGAGTCCGAACGGCAGCCCTGGGAAGCCACCTCGCCCCTCCTGTCGATCGTGGGCTTCCTGGGCTGCGCCTACGCGATCATCGCCTTCACCCACGACGACGTCGCCGTCGCGGAGGTGGCGCTGCCGGGCGCGCTGGGGCTGACCGCACTGGTCCTGTTCGTACGGCGGCAGCAGCGCAGCGCGCATCCGATGCTGGACCTGTCCCTGTTCCGGCTGCCCGCGCTGCGCGCCGGGGTGGTGGCATCGGTGCTGCCGGTGCTGGTGATGGTCGGCTTTGAACTCCAACTCGTGCAGTACCTCCAGTTCGCCGAGGGACTGTCGGCGGAGGCCGCCGCGCTGTACCTGATCCCGATGCCGGTCGCCGCGATGGTGGCGGGGCCGGCGGGCGGACTGATCCTCTCCCGGACGGGGCCGCGCATGGGGGTGCCCGCCGGCCTGCTGCTCGCGGCGAGCGGGTACGTCCTGGTCGCGTCCGGCACGGTGGTCCCGCTCGGCCTGGCCCTGATCGGGTTCGGCCAGGGCCTGGTCCAGATGGTCGCCTCGAACCTGATCATGGCCACCGCGCCCTCCGCCCAGGCGGGCGCGGCGGCCGGAATCGAGTCCGTCTCCTACGAGGCGGGCGCCGGTCTGGGGATCGCCGTCTTCGGCACGGTCACCACGGTCATCTACCGCCTGCTTCTCCCGCCGGGCACCTCGTCGTCCCCGCTGCAGGCCGGTGCCTCCCAGGAAACGGCACGGGCACTCACCGACGCGTTCCACACCGTCACCTGGCTGGCCGCTGCCCTCACCCTGGTCACGATCTTCCTGGCCACCCCGAAAGCAGCGGCGGCCCACGCTCCTGCCGAGGGCGCCTGAGCCGGGGCGTGCCCGGCCTGGAATCCGGCACATGACCTCTGACGTATCGCCCCGTCGGCCGGCCCGCACCGCCCCGGAACTGCGGGCCGCCGACCGGGGTCCGGCGGGCGCTACCGGAGCGGGAAGTCGATGCCGTGCTCGTCCGCGGGCCGTGGGCCGAAGATGCGCCGGTCGGCTTCGGTGATGGCGGTGTCGTTGATGCTCGCCTCACGGCGTCGCATCAGGCCGCGCGCGTCGAATTCCCACAGCTCGTTGCCGTAGCTGCGCCACCACTGACCGCCGGCGTCGTGCCACTCGTACTGGAAGCGCACCGCGATGCGGTCCTCGTGGAACGCCCAGAGGCTCTTGCGGAGCGCGTAGTCCAGTTCGCGCTCCCACTTCCGGGTCAGGAAGGCGATGATCTCCTGTCGGCCCCGGGCGAACAGGTCCCGGTTCCGCCACGTCGAATCGTGGGTGTAGGCCAGGGCCACCCGCTGCGGATCGCGGGTGTTCCAGGCGTCCTCGGCTGCCTGGACCTTCTGGAGCGCGGTCTGCTGGGTGAACGGCGGGCAGGGCGGGCGGCTTTCGGACACGGCGGTCTCCTCATGTTGAGAACGGGCGTTCTCCATCGATGGGTCTAAGGTAGAGAACGACCCTTCTCAACGTCAAGGAGCCCCGCCATGCCGGCCCCGATCACCGAGGAACAGAACCGCCAGGACCGCGAGGCGCTGCTGGACGCGGCGGAGGCGCTCTTCTACGAGCGGGGCATCCAAGCGGTCGGGATGGACCAGATCCGCGCGGCATCCGGCCTGCCCCTGAAGCGGATCTACCGGCTCTTCGCGACGAAGGAAGATCTCGTGGTCGCGGTACTCCAACGCCGCGACCAGCGGTGGCGGGGCAGCCTGGCCGCTCACGTGGAACACGTCGCGGACCCACGCGAGCGGGTGCTCGCGGTCTTCGACTGGCTGGCCGAGTGGTTCGCGGAGCCCGGATTCCGCGGCTGCGCCTGGGTCAACGCACACGGTGAAATCGGCGCGTCATCCGAGCCCGTGCTGGCCGAAGTCCGGTCGCACAAGCGGGCGTTCCACGACCAGATCGCCGGGTGGGCGCACGCCGCCGGGATGCCGTCGGCCGAACCGGTCTTCCTGCTCGCCGAAGGAGCCATCGTCGCCGCCGGCATCAGCGGCGACACCGCCCCCGCCCGTCACGCACGCGCGACCGTCGAAACGCTTCTCGGTTCTCCATGAGCCCCTACCTGGCTGCCGATGACGCCTCGGCCCCCACCGTTCCGGCCCCGGCCCCGGGCCCGATGCGGCGCCCCGGCCGAACGGCGGGCGGCACCGGGGGCGTTGGTACGGTAACCGGATGACCAGCGAATTCGACGTCGCCGACGCCGAGGTGGCGGCGGAACCGCTGACCCGGGCCGTCACCCCGCGGCAGCTCATCGTCACCGTCTACGGCCTCTACTCGCGCCGTCAGGGTGGCTGGCTGTCCGTGGCCGCGCTGATCGGTCTGCTCGCCGGGCTCGGCGCCGACGGGCAGGCCGTCCGCTCGGCCGTCCACCGCCTCAAGCGGCACGGCGTACTCGACGCCACCCGCCACGACGGCGCCGCGGGCTACGAACTGTCCGAAGCGGGACTGACCATCCTCCGCGAGGGCGACGAGCGGATCTTCCGGCGTACCCGCGCCACCCTCACCGACGGCTGGCTGCTCGCCGTCTTCTCCGTCCCCGAGTCCGAGCGCAACAAGCGCCACCAACTGCGCTCCCAGCTCACCAAGCTCGGCTTCGGCACGGTCTCGGCCGGCGTCTGGATCGCACCGGCCCACCTGCACGACGCGACCGCCGCCATGCTGCGCCGCCTCGACCTCACCGCCTACGCCGACCTGCTGCGCTGCGACTACCTCGCCTTCGGCGACCTGTCCGAGAAGGTCAGGCGGTGGTGGGACTTCGCCCAGCTCGAACCGCTCTACGCGGACTTCATCGCCGACCACGGCCCGGTGCTCGAACACCTCGGCAGCCGCACACCCGTGGACGGCCCCGAGGCGTTCGCCGCCTACGTGCAGGCGCTGACCGACTGGCGGCGGCTGCCCTACCTGGACCCCGGCCTGCCCGCCGAGCTGCTGCCCGCGGACTGGGTCGGCATCCGCGCGGCCGACCTGTTCTTCGCCCTGCACGACGCACTGGAGGCCCCCGCAGGGGAACACGTCGCCACGGTGCTGGGGCTCAGGGAGCGCTGACGGCACGGAGGGTGCCGCCCCGCCGCTCTTGTCACACCCGCCCGCGGTGCCCCAACAGGCCCCGCACATACGCCGCCTGGCCCGCATGCTGGAGATCGTCGGCGATCACGCTGATCAACCGCACCGCCAGCGTCACCGGCGGATCCCAGGAGCTGTCGATGACCCGCTCCAGGTCCTTGACCTGCAAGGTCGCGACGTAGTCCACGGTGGTGTCGTGCACCGCCGCGTGGTAGCCGGTGAGCTGCCGCGCGGTCAGGTCGCGTACCGCCGCCACGTCCTTGCGGGAGTGGCCGTATCCGGTGGAGCCGGCCGGGAAGGGCAGGCCGAAGCGCTTGGCCCAGCCCTGCGCCGTCCAGACCTGCTCGGTGCCGGCCGCGTCCGCGATGTGGTCGTCCTGGACGCGGGTCAGATGCCAGATGAGCCAGCAGATCGAATTGCCCTCGCCCCCACCCGGGCGCTCGGCCAGCTCTCCGGGACCGAGCCCGCCGACCACTTCCTCGACGACCTCCCGGATGCGGCCGAAGGCATCGACGAGCAGGTCCGTTCCGGCGCTCATGCGGACTCCTTCGGACGAGGGGCGGGGCAAGGCGGCCGTCCCCGGTGGCAGGCGGCCTTCGCGTGCCGTTCGGGGCGGCCCGTTCCATGATGGTCGGCCGCCACGGCAGCCACCACCGGAAGCGCCCCGACCGGCCTCCGCGGCCCGCCCGGCATACCGACGGGTGTACCGACTGTGGTCATCGGGTTACCACAGGTGGCGAGCGCCGTCGCCCGCCCATAACTTCGCCTCATGGTGAAACGACAGCTGAAATTTGCGGGGTGCCTGGCAACGGTCCTGGTCACAGGAGTAGTCACGGCCCCACCGAGCCAGGCAGGCGACCATTACACGGTCCACCCGGGTGAGTCGATCCAGAAGGCGGTGGACGCGGCCGAGCCGGGTGACACCGTCGACATCGCGCCGGGCGTGTACCGGGAGAGCGTACGGATCGACAAGCCCGGCCTGACCCTGCGCGGGTCGGGCGAGTGGACCGTGATCCGTCCTGCGGAGACCCGGGCGGCGAACTCCTGCGGGCAGCAGGGCAACGGCATCTGCGTCCTGGGCACGGCGGGCCATCGTCTGCGCGACGTCGGCATCCACTCCCTGACCGTCTCCGGCTTCCACAAGAACGGCATCTGGGCATCCGAGACCGACCGGCTGCGGGTGCGCGGGGTGACCTCGCGCGACAACGGCCAGTGGGGTATCGCCCAGCAGAAATCCACCCGCGGAACCTTCCTGGACAACTCCGCGTCCGGCAACGGCGACGCGGGCATCTTCCTGGCCAACACGGTCGAGGAGGAAGGCGGCGCCCTCAACACCCGCGGCGCGCGCATCGACCGCAACACCGTCACCGGCAACCGCATCGGCATCACCGTCCGCCGCGCCCGCCACCTGAGCGTCGACGACAACGAGGTGACAGGGAACTGCGCCGGCGTGTTCGTCGTCGGCGACGAATCCCGCCCGCGCGCCGGCGCGTTGACGGTCAACCGGAACAACGTCTCCGACAACAACAAGTCCTGCCCCGCCACCAAACGCCTGCCCGCGCTCCAGGGCTCCGGCATCGTCCTCACCGGCGCCGAGGACGCCCGCGTGGAGAAGAACCTCGTCCGCGGCAACGTCGGCAACTCCCCGCTGTCCGGCGGAATCGTCCTCTTCCACAGCTTTGTGAAGGTGCTCAACGAACGCCACGTCCTCGAAGGCAACGTGGCACTGGACAACAAGCCCGCCGACCTCGCCAACCGCGACACCGGCAAGACCAACCGCTTCGAAGCCAACATCTGCCGCACCTCGCAGCCGGCCGGCATGTGCTGACCCGCGCGCCGGTCCCGACCAGCAGAAACGAGACGGAATGACCACCGTGAGCCCTACCCCGCAGCCGGCCATGAAGCTGCGGGAACTCGTCTTCGGCGCCGCGTGCGCCGCGGCCGTGCGCGCAGCCGCCAGGCTCGGCGTGGCCGACGCACTCGGAGACGCGCCCGCCACACCGGAAGAACTCGCCACCACACTGGACATCGAACCCAGACCCCTGGAACGACTGCTGCGGGCCCTGTCCTGCTACGGAGTCTTCGAAGAGACAGGCGACGGCAGGTACGCCCACACCGAGATGTCCAGGCTGCTGCGGGACGACGCCCCCAACAGCCTGCGATACATCTCCCTGTGGTGCACCGAACCCTGGACCTGGGACGCCTGGCCGATGCTCGACCAGGCCGTACGCTCGGGCCGCAGCGTCTTCGACGACCTGTACGGCAAGGGCTTCTTCGAGTACCTGCACCAGGACGCCCGCGACTCGGCCCAGGTCTTCGACCGGGCGATGACCACCTCGTCCAGGCAGTCGGCGCAGGACGTCGCCGGACTCCTCGACCTCACCGGAGTCGCCACCGTCGTCGACATCGGCGGCGGCCAGGGCCACGTCCTGGCCGGACTCCTGGAGAAGCACCCGGACCTCGAAGGGACACTGCTCGACCTGCCCGACGTCGTCGCCAACGCGGACCCCAGGCTGCGCGACGGCGGCCCGCTCGCCGCGCGGGCCCGGATCCTGCCCGGCGACTGCCGCAGCGCCGTCCCGGTCCAGGCTGACCTCTACCTCATCAAGAACATCCTGGAATGGGACGACGAGAGCACCCGCAGGACGCTCCGCAACGTCGTCGACGCCGCGCGGCCCGGCGCCCGGGTGGTGATCATCGAGAACCTGGTGGACGACAGCCCTTCCATGAAGTTCACCACCGCCATGGACCTGCTGCTGCTCCTCAACGTCGGCGGCGCCAAGCACTCCAAGGAGAGCCTGGTGCACAGGATGAGCGAAGCGGGCCTGATCATCGGCGACATCCTCCAGGTCAACCCGTACCTGCACGCCTTCGAGTGCACCGTCCCCGAGTAGCGCGGGCCGTCCGCGCACCACGAAGCAGGCCGCCTGCCGGAGGAGTTCCCCGGCAGGCGGCCTGCTTCGTGCGGCATCGGCGGATCAGGACCGGCCGTCACGCTCCCAGCGGTAGAACTGGTGGGCCATCGCGTCCTTCGGCCCCCGCCAGGTCTCCGGGTCGTACGGGCTGACGAAGGCGGACAGCCGGTCGCTGATGGCGCGGAACTCGGGGTGTCCTGTCACCTTGGCGATCTCCGGGCCCGGCGGCTGTTCCGACTCGATGAGGTGCAGATACACCTCACCGAACTGGAAGAGCGTCCGCCGGGTGACGCCGACCAGATGCGGCAGTTCCGTGCGGTCGGACGCGCTGAACACGTCGGCGATATCCGGAGCCGACTCCGGCGCCATACGGGCGACGATCAGAGCGTGGTGCATCGGGAGGGTTCCTTCCTTGCCGCCGGGGCGGCGGTGCGAACGGGGTCCTGGGGGACGTCAGTTGGGTGTGACGGAAGCGGACCTCAGCTCGCGGTCGCGCTGTTCGATCTTGTCCCGGATGAGTTCCAGCTGGACGCGGGAGTTGCGGTTGATCATGTCGGTCATGCCCTGGTCGTCGACGGGAGCCTCCGGCTTCATCGCGAAGTCCTGCGTCCAGTGCATGGTCGTGCCGGTCTTGTTCCCCGAGTACGACCAGTGGATGTTCATGTGGTCGAAAGGACCGGTCTCCACGCGGCGGGCCCGGACGGTCAGCCCCTCGCGGTCGGTGGTCCGCTCCGAGACCCAGCTCCAGACCGTGCCGTTCTTGTCCGGGTGCATCGTCAGCCGGAAGGTCGTCTTGTTGCCTTCGCGGGAGAGCACGTCGACCGACGCGTACTCGCTGAACAACTGCGGCCAGTTCTCCAGGTCGTTGGTCATCTCCCAGACGAGGTCGAGGGGCGCGGCGATGGTGATGGCGTTCTCCGTGTGGCCGGGCATGTCAGGCTCCTGTCGTCGAAACGGTGTTGATGAGGTCGAGGAAGGCGTTCGGTGTCTTGCAGTGCTCGGCGTCTTCCGGCAGGGGCCGGCCGTAGCGGTTCTCCAGCTCGCCCACGACACCGAGGAGGCCGAGCGAGTCGAGGCCGAAGTCGGCGAACGGCGTGTCCGGGAGGGACGCCATCTGCTTCGGGTCGACGGTGAGGCCGGCCGCCGACTTCATCAGGGCCGCCAGTTCTTCGAGGGTCAGTCGTTCGGACATGAGCAGTTCTCCTTCTCACGAGGGGGTCTGGTCGCCCTGACGCAGCACGAGCGCCGCGTTCGAGCCCATCAGGCCCCGGCTCAGTACGAGCGCCGTGCGCAACGCGGCGGGGCGTGCCCTGCCGGTCACCACATCGAGGTCGTGGCAGACGTCGACGACGTTCGGGGTGGGCGGCACGACGCCGTGCTCCAGGGCGAGCACCGCCGCCGCCGTGTCCAGGACGGGGGCGCCGCAGTACGCACGCCCGATGCCGGTCTTGGGCGCGGTGACCGGAACCCGCGAGGCATGCCCGCCCAGGGCGTCCGCCAGCGCCAGCGCCTCGGCGCGGTCGGCCGCCGGCACCCCCAGCGCGTCGGCGAACACCACGTCGATCTCCTCCGGGGCACACCGCGCGTCCTCCAACGCCCCCCGGATCGCCCGCGCGAGACCCGCCCGGGACTCCACCCACCGGGAGGGCCCGGTGAACGTCGCCGCGTGACCGGCCACCACCGCACGGACCTGCGCACCCCGGGCGAGCGCCGTCTCCTCCTCCTCGACCACCAGCATGGCCCCGCCCTCGGCGGGCACGAAGCCGCAGGCGCCCTGGGTGAACGGGCGGTACGCCCGCGCCGGTTCGTCCACGTAGCTGAGGTCCTCGTACCCCAGCTGGCAGACGATCGAGTACGGGGCGAGCGGCGCCTCGGCGGCACCCACGACCATGGCGTCGGTGCCGCGCCTGACCGTGCGGGCGGCCTGCGCGAGCGCGTCCAGGCCGCCCGCCTCGTCGCTCGCCACCACCCCGCACGGGCCCTTGAAGCCACCGCGGATGGAGATCTGGCCGGTGCTCGCCGCGTAGAACCACGCGATGGACTGGTACGGGCCGACGTAACGGGATCCCTGCCCCCACAGCCGCTGCAGCTCACGCTGACCGAACTCGCCGCCGCCGGATCCCGCCGCGGTCATCACTCCCACCGCGAACGGTGAGCGGTCCCCGTCCGTCGCACCCAGCCGCGCGTCGTCCAGCGCGAGGTTGGCCGCCGCCATCGCGAAATGCGTGAACCGGTCGGTCTGGACGAGGAATCGCTCCTCGATCAGCGCCGTCGGATCAAAGTCCCGTACCTCGCCCGCCACCTTCAGCGGCAGCTGCTCGCAGCCCTCGCGGGTGACCCGGTCCAGGACGCTGACGCCTTCCCTGGTCGCCTTCCAGAAGGCATCGGCGCTCACCCCGTTGGGGGCCACCACACCCATGCCGGTGATGACGCAACGACGTTCTTGCCCAGAGCTCATCTTTCCCTCCCACCCGGTTGGCTCAGGACCACGGCGGACTGGAAGCCGCCGAACCCGCTGCCGACCGAGAGCACGGACCGCAGCTTCACCGCACGGGCGGTCCGCGGCACGTAATCCAGGTCGCACTCCGGGTCAGGGGTCTCGTAGTTGGCGGTCGGCGGTACGACCTGATGGGTCAGCGCCAGGACGGACGCCACGATCTCGATCGCGCCGATCGCGCCGAGCGAGTGGCCCACCATCGACTTGATGGAACTCATCGGCACCTGGTAGGCGCGTGCGCCCAGCGACCGCTTGACCGCCGCGGTCTCGTGCCGGTCGTTCTGCTTGGTGCCCGAACCGTGCGCGTTGACGTAGTCGATGTGCGAACTGTCCAGCCGGGCATGGCCGAGCGCGTGATTGATCGCCTCGGCCATCTCCAGTCCCTCCTGGGTGAGTCCCGTCATGTGGTACGCGTTGCCGAAGGTGGCGTAGCCGCGTATCTCGCAGTGCACGGTGGCGCCGCGGGCACGGGCGTGCTCCAGCTCCTCCAGCACGAGGACGGCGCCGCCCTCGCCCATGACGAATCCGTCGCGGTGCGCGTCGAACGGCCGGGAGGCGTGCGCGGGGTCGTCGTTGTTCGGCGACGTCGCCTTGATCGCGTCGAAGCACGCCACCGTGATCGGGGAGATCGGCGAGTCCGAAGCGCCGGCTATGCAGACGTCGGACCGGCCCTCCTCGATGGAGTGGAACGCGTAACCGATCGCGTCGAGCCCGGAGGTGCAGCCCGTCGAAACGGTCTGCACCGGCCCCTGCGCCCCGATCTCCTCCGCCACGGCCGACGCCAGCGAGCTGGGGGAGAAGGCCCGCTGCAAGTGGCGGCCGGCCGGCCGGTGGTCCACATCCCACCGCGCCCCGGAACCGCTGACGGCGACGTAGTCGTTCTCCAGGCGCGTGGTGCCGCCGACCGCGGTGCCGAGCGACACCCCGACCCGCCACGGATCCTCCGCGGCCGGGTCCAGGCCCGCGTCCCGCAGCGCCTCGCCGGTCGCCACCAGCGCGAACTGGATGTACCTGTCCGAGCGCGCGACCTGCTCCCCGCTCAGCCCGAGGGCCGCCGGGTCGAAGTCGCACTCCGCGGCGATCCGCGAGCGGAACCCCGTCGGATCGAAGAGGGTGATGCCCCTGGTAGCCGTCCGCCCCGCGGTCAGCAGGTCCCAGAACGCGGGCACGCCCACACCGCCGGGAGCGACGATGCCGATCCCGGTCACCGCGATACGGCGGGTCATGAAACCGGCTCCGCACGTTCGGGTGGGGCGGCCTGCGAGACGGCATCCGCCCCCTCGGTGTCCACGTGCCCCAGCTCGGGGCGCGGCGCCAGCGGGCCGAGGTGGAAGACCATCCGGGCCTCGACGTCCCCGACATTGCGGAAGCGGTGCCGCATCCGGATGGGGATCAGCAGCCCCTGGTCGGGCCGGAGCGGGTGCGGCTCACCGTCGAGGTCCACCTCCAGCGCGCCGTTGACGACGTAGACGAACTCCTCCGAGTACGGGTGGTAGTGCTCGCCGATCTGCTCGCCCGGCTGCACCAGGGCCATGCCCATGAAGCCGCTCGTGGCGCCCACCGCGCTCGGTGTCAGCATCGCGCGCAGGTCACCTCCGCGGCGCCGGTTGGGCTGCGTCTCGCTGAGGTCCACGATGCGTGGGCGGTGCGTGGTCATGACTGATTCCTCCAGGTACGTGGTGCCGACGGTGGGGGGAAGCCGCGGCGGCCGGCGGGCGGTGCACAGAGCCGGCCGCCGCGGCGGGCCGCTCAGGACTGCGGTGCCCGGCGGTCGGTGATGAGGTCCATGTCGGACCGTGCGAGGAAGTGCGCCAGTTCACGGTCGTTCGACAGACCGCCCGCCTCGTCGGTGTCCAGCAGCCGCCGCAGCACGTCCGCCTTGCGGTTGCCGTGCACACCGAGCACCAGCGCGGGATCGCTCTCCAGGGGAACCCGCAGGTCGATGAGGCGGACGACGATGTCGTCGCGCTGGAAGACGGTGCTGCCGCTGATCGGACTCGCCGGATCGTCGGCCGCCAGCTCGTCCTGCTGCGCCAGCAGCCGGGCCAGCGCCATCCCGCAGCCTTCCTTGGCCGGGTAGAACAGCGCGTGCCGCCGGATGTCCGCCGACTCCTGCCTGCCGGCCGCCACGTGATGCACGGCGGGCAGCGCGGCCCGGGTGAAGAACACCCGCGCGGAATTGGGGTCGTTGAGGTCCCGGTCCTGCTCCAGGTACGGGTTGATCGCCTCCTCGACCTCCCTGATCTCGGGCTGCTGGGCGACGTGCCGCAGCGCCGCGACCAGGTCGCCCTGCACCTCGACCGCCCGCACGACGCGGTTCTTGTGCATGAAGAGCGAGGTACGCACCAGCCGGGTGGTGTCGTCGACCCGCGCCTCGGGCGAGGTGTACCCGGCGAGGATCTCCGCGACCTGCTCCTCGCTGCCCGGCTTCACGGTGAAGGTCAGCGCGTGCCGTACCACGCCGTCACCGACGCGCGGGGACGCCTGGAGGCGGCCCTTGAGCGGCTCGGATGCGAGCGCCGCGGTGTTCGAGGTCTCCCGAAGCACGCTGAAGCGCAGCGAGCGGGTGTCCCGTACGCAACTGTGCAGCGGCTGCACCATCTTGACGTGCTCTTCGCTGTTGACCCAGGCCAGGAACGGCGGCGCGCTCTCCCACTCGCTGGTGATGAGCCACTGCGACGGGTTCTCGATCGACTGGCACAACTGGTCGGTGAGGTGTCCGGGCACCGAAGCCACCTGGTTGCGCAGGTGCTCGTACGCTTCGAGGAAGCGCTGCTGGGCGCCGTCGTGGAGGTCCAGCAACAGGACAACCCGAAGGCGTGAGCCGTCGAAGGCGGACTGCGATACTCGTTCCGACAGCGTTGTCATCGTCTACGCAACTCCCTCGGGGCGGGAACAGATTCGGTGGCGGGCCGTCAGACCCTTGTGCGCCGCGGGCACCAGACCCGCGACTGCCGACGGCCCCCGCTCCGCGTGTGGCCGTCCTGTTGATCGTCGCCGTCCGCCACAGGCCGCGCGAGATCTGTGAGCCAAGCGGGTGAAGCATGATCGAATAGCCCGCCATCAGGGGAAACTCCAGCTCCGTACGCGCCGCCGCTGGAGCTGGAGCAGGCAATGAAGACAACGGTCGAAAACAGGGTTCCGGTAGTCATCGTCGGCGGATCCCTGGTGGGTCTGTCGGCATCACTTTTCCTGGGACGCCTGGGAGTCGGGCACGTCCTGGTCGAGAAGCATTCCGACACCTCACGGCACCCACGCGGCCGGGGCAACAACGTCCGCACGATGGAGCTGTACCGCGCCGCCGGCGTCGAACGGCGCATCCGCGAGGCCGCCTCGGTCCTGGCCGACAACCACGGAATCCTGCAAGCCGCTTCGCTCACCGGCGACGACCAGGAGTGGCTGTTCCGCGAGATGGACCCGGGCGGCGGTCTCGCCCGCTTCAGCCCGGCCGGCTGGTGCCTGTGCAGCCAGAACGACCTGGAGCCCGTCCTGCTGCGTGCCGCCCGCGAACTCGGCGGCGACCTGCGTTTCTCCACCGAGCTGCTCTCCTTCGACCAGGCCCCCGACGGAGTGAGCGTCCTGGTGAAGAACCGGGAGACCGGCGAACACACCACGCTGCACGCGGACTACCTCATCGCCGCCGACGGCCCGCGGAGCCCCGTCAGGGAACGCCTCGGCATCGGCCAGACCGGTCCCGGCGACCTGTTCCACAACGTCAGCATCACCTTCCGGGCACCGGGCCTCGCCGAGGTGGTCGGCGACCGCCTCTTCATCGCCTGCTACCTGACCAACCCCGAGGCCGACGGCGCACTGCTGCCCGTCGACAACCGCGAGCACTGGGTCTTCCACGCGCCCTGGCACCCCGAGCGCGGCGAGACCCTGGAGGACTTCACCGACCAGCGGTGCGTACGCCACATCCGCGAGGCGACCGGCGTGCCGGGCCTGGCCGTGGAGATCACCGGCAAGGCGCCCTGGCACGCGGCGGAGCGGGTCGCCGAACGCTACGTGGACGGCCGGGTCTTCCTCGCCGGCGACTCCGCCCACGAGATGTCGCCCACCGGCGCCTTCGGCTCCAACACCGGCATCCAGGACGCCCACAACCTCGCCTGGAAGCTCGCCGCCGTCCTGGACGGCTCGGCGGGCCCCGGCCTGCTCCAGAGCTACGAAACGGAACGGCAGCCCGTCGCCCGGGAGACCAGCGCCCGCGCCTCGGCCCGCTCGGCGGAACACAGCCACCCGGGATACGACGCGGCCCCCGGCACCGGCGGCGGCCGGCAGAAGGGCGTACTCACCGTCGCCCTCGGCTACGCCTACCCCCGCGGCGCGGTCGTCGACCCGGACCCCGACCTGCCGGTCGTCCCCGCCCGGATGCAGCTGACCGGCGCACCGGGCACCAGAGCCCCGCACATGTGGCTGCGCTCCGCCACGTCCCGCTGCTCCACCCTCGACCTCTACGAACGGTCCTTCGTCCTGCTCACCGGATCGGGCGGCGCGGCCTGGCGCGCCGCGGCGGAGCGGGTCGCCGCGGTATGCCCGGGGCGGCTGGACGCCTACGCCGTGGGGACCGGCCCCGACGACGACCTGGCCCCCGAGGAAGGCGCCGACTGGGCGGAGGTCCACGGCACCACACCCGACGGCGCGGTCCTGGTGCGCCCGGACGGATTCGTGGCCTGGCGGTCCCGGGGGCACGTGGACGACCCGGAGGAGGCACTCCGCGACGTCCTGCGACGGGTCCTCTGCCACGACTGAACCACCCCGCCCCAGTGGCCCCGCACCACCCGGACCGACCACCACGCAGCGCCCGCCGCGCCTCCACACCGGAGCCGGGGCGGGCGCTGCGGCGTTCCGGTATTCCGACGGAGAGTGCGAGCTGCGCTGTCAACTCCCGTGTGTCAGAGGGGAATTGGAATACCTCGAATATCCAACTTCCGTCATTGGTAATTGCGTTGAGGCCGATCTCCTTTGTTGTATGAGTAAGTGGCAGTACCTGCACGGTATTTGTTGTGAGAGCGGCCGGTTATTTCCGTGGGGGAGCCCGGTAACGGTGGGGGTGGTGGGCGGCGGGCTCCGGCCGGAGAGGGGGCGCGTGGTGTGGTGTGTGAGTGGAGGGGCGGCCGGGGTGCGATGCCCAGGGTGGTGGGGCGGGCCGGGCGGCTGCGGGGGTGGCCGGTGCGGTTCCGGCGGGCGGCTACCCCATCGAGATGACGTGTCTGGGGCGCAGCGCGCCGTCCAATGGGTGATTAATCGGCGCCGTACCACTCGTTGAGCCCACGGTGTACCCCGAATGCGGATCTCTCCGGTGGTGCGGAGTCGCATTTCGGATGACGGTGATCACGTCGCACTGCGATCCGATGAGCCGACGACCTGTCAGCGCTCGCAGCATCGACGCGAAAGGAAACAAGTCTCCATGCGCACTTCCCGCACCCTGTTTGCTTCCGCCGCCATTTCGGCGGTCCTCGCCATCACCACCCCCGCCGCCTACGCGCTGTCCGTCGCCGGTGACGACGGAGGATCCTCCAGCCACAGCAGCGAGCGTCACGACAACGGTGGCCGGGACAACGGCGGCCACGACAACGGCGGTCACGACAATGGCGGCCACGACAACGGTGGTGGCCACGACAACGGCGGCCACGACAACGGTGGTCGCCACGGCGACCACGACGAGCACGGCCGCCACGGCGACAACGGCCACGACAAGGGCCGCCACGGTGACAACGGCCACGACAACGGCGACCGTCCGCACGGTGGTGTGCACACCGGTGGTGGCGCCCTGGCCATGCTGATGGGCGACAACGGCGACCGTGACAACGGGCACGACAACGGTGGTGGTCACGACAACGGCGGCCACGACAACGGCGGCCACGACAACGGCGGCCACGACAACGGTGGGCGTGACAACGGCGGTCGCCACGGTGACCACGACGAGCGCGGCGGTCACGGCGACCACGACAAGGGTGGCCACGGTGACAAGGGCCGTCACGGCGACCACGGTGACAACGACCGCGGTGGCCGTCCGCACGGTGGTGTGCACACCGGTGGTGGCGCCCTGGCCATGCTGATGGGCGACAACGGCGACCGTGACAACGGGCACGACAACGGTGGCCACGACAACGGTGGGCGTGACAACGGTGGCCACGACAACGGCGGCCGGGATAACGGTGGCCACGACAATGGTGGCCGCGGCGACCACGACAAGGGTGGTCACGGCGACCACGACAAGGGTGGCCACGGCGACAAGGGGCGTCACGGCGACCACGGTGACAACGACCGCGGTGGCCGTCCGCACGGTGGCATGAACACCGGTGGCGGTGCCCTCGCCAGCATCGTCGCGGGCGACTGGGGTCAGGGCAACGACTCCGGCGACCGTGGCGGCGACCGTGGCGGCGACCGTGGCGGCGACCGCGGTGGCGACCACGACAAGTCCTGGAAGGGCGAGGAGAAGTCCTGGGGCGGCAAGGGCGACCACGACAAGGGTGGCCACGACGAGGGTGGCCGCGGTGACCACGGTGACAGCGACCGCGGTGGCCGTCCGCACGGTGGGATGCACACCGGCGGTGGCGCCATGGCACTCTCCGGTGGCGGCCTGGCGGCCGGCTCGGTCCTGCTGATCGGTGGCCTCGGCGCCGGCGCGTACATGCTGCGCCGTCGCAACGCGTCGGGTACCGCTGCGGCCTGACTCCCTCCAGCGTAGATCGCTGTGCTGTCGCGGCCACCGTCCTCCCAGGCGGTGGCCGCGGCGATTGCGTTTCCCCCGCACCCGGGGTGCGAGGAGCACCCCGGGCGGACGGTCCCGTACGACGCGCACCCGGGCGGGTCACCGCCCACCCCGCCGGGCCCGCTGCCGCGTGCAGCCGCCCGCGCACCCGGCAGCCGGGCCCGACCAGCTGACACCTTGTGGAAGAAAGGCACCGCACCATGGCTCCCATGGCTCCCCCAAACCAGCAGCCCCCGTCGAAACCGCGTCAGACCGGCACCGCACCCCGACCCTTCGCCCGCGCCCTGATGTGGCCGGCGGTGGCGGCGGGGATGGGAGCCCTGCTGGTCTTCAACTCCTTCGACACATCCGCGGACGCCAAGCCTCCGGCGCCTCCGGCGGCCGTCGCCCCCGCCGCCCCGAACCTGTTCGCCCCCACCACCGGACCCACCACCGAACCCAAGAAGGAGCTGGAGCTGCCCCGTTCGGCCCCGAAGCGGCTCTCGATCCCGGAGATCGGCGTCGACGCACCGTTCACCCCGCTGAGCATCGGCGCGAAGGGACAGCTCAACGCGCCGCCGCCCAACGACAGCAACCTCGCCGGCTGGTTCAAGGACGGTGCCACCCCCGGCGAGCGGGGCGCATCGATCGTCGCGGGCCACGTCGACACCAAGACAGGACCCGCCGTCTTCCTCCGGCTCGACCAGCTCAAGGCGGGCAGCACCGCCGACATCACCCGGAACGACGGCTCCGTCGCGACCTTCACGGTCGACTCCGTCGAGACCTTCAGCAAGGCGAACTTCCCCGACGAGCGGGTCTACGCCGACACCCCCACCCCGCAACTGCGGCTGATCACCTGCGGCGGCGTCTACGACAGGGCGGCCAAGGACTACGTCGACAACGTGGTGGTCTTCGCCCACCTGACCTCGACGAAGAAGGCTTCCTGAGCGCACCAGGCTCAGACGTCGGGCAGGCCGATCGAACGGGTGGTTCCGGGTGGGATGGTGACCGTGCGGCTGCCGAGCCGCACGGTCACCGCCGTGTTGTCGGGGTCCGGTACGGCGACCGTCAACCTGCCCGCGTGGAAGCGCAGTTCGACGTCACCGTGCACCCGGAAACGGAGGCGCACCCGGAACGTCGACAGCTCGGGCAGCGGCGCGGGATCGAGCCACAGGGCGTGGTCGCCGGCCTCCAGACCGGTCATGCCGCGCTGCACGAAGTCGAGGGTGCCGGCCATCGCCCCGAGATGGATGCCCTCGGCCGTGGTGCCGCCCTGGACGTCCGCCACGTCGCCGATCAGCGCCTCCTCGCAGTACGTCCACGCATCGGCGCGCCGTACCCGGGCCAGCACCCAGGCATGGACCAGTGCGCTGAGCGTCGAGCCGTGGCTGGTGCGGTGCAGGTAGTGGTCGACGGTGGTGCGCCAGATCTCGTCGTCGAAGGCGTACCCCAACTGGCGGAAGACGCCGGAGAGTTCGTCCGGCGGGAAGAGGTAGCCGAGCATCAGCACGTCGGCCTGCTTGGACGCCTGGTAGCCGTTGACCGAATCGCCCTCCGCCTCCAGGATCCGGTCCAGCCGCCGGATGTCGCCGTAGCGCTTCCGGTAGCCGGGCCAGTCGAGTTCGGCGAGATCCGCGTAGCCGTCGAACTGGCTGATGATGCCCCGGTGGTAGGGCACATGGAGCCGGTGGGCGACGTGGTCCCAGCGCTCCCGCTCGTCCGGCGTCAGCTGGAGCTGCTCGAACAGCAGGCCGCGCCGCGCCTCGGGCAGCTCCCGGCACAGCTCCAGGGCCCGCATCAGCACCCACGCCGCCGTCACGTTCGTGTAGGCGTTGTCGTCCACCCCGGGCTCCGCGGCGCCCGGATACCCGTCGTGATACTCGTCGGGACCGACCACCCCGCGGATGCGGTACCGGCCGCGGGCGGGATCCCACTGCGCCTTGGTCGCCCAGAAGCGGGCGATCTGCAACAGCATCTCGGCGCCCTGGTTGTGCAGGAACTCCGTGTCACCCGCCGCGTGGCAGTAGCGCCACACGTTGTACGCCACCGCGGAGCCGACGTGGTGCTGGAGGCGGGAATGATCGGGCAGCCAGTGCCCTGACCGCGGGTTGAGATGGAAGCGCTGGGTCTGCTCGCTGCCGTCGCTGCCGCTTTGCCACGGGTACATCGCCCCTGCCCCGCCCGCTTCCCGCGCCGCCTGGCAGGCCGCGGGCAGCCGGCGGTGGCGGTAGCCGAGGAGCGCCCGCGAGACCTCGGGGAAGTGCAGGTTCACGAAGGGCAGGACGAACAGCTCGTCCCAGAAGACGTGCCCCCGGTACGCCTCGCCGTGCAGGCCCCTGGCCGGCACTCCGACGTCGAGACCCGCGGTGTGCGGCGAGAGGGTCTGCAGCACGTGGAAGAGGTGCAGCCGCAGGATCAGGCCCGCCTTGCCCGGCACGTCGATCTGCGCCCGCTGCCACAGCTGCTCCCACGCGCGGTGGTGCAGCTCCAGCAGCCGCGGGAACTCCGGGGCGCGCAGCGCGTCGTCCACCGCCGCCCGCAGCGGATTGCCGATGGCCGGGTCACGGGAGGTGTGGAGCGCGACCGTCTTGTCGGCGACCGCGGTACGGCCAGGCCGCACGGTCAGCGTCAGCGTGCGGGACACGCGCTGCGGGCTGAGCGCCGTGCGCGCCGTGCCGGCCTCTTCCGGTGTCCCGGTGATCCGCGCGGCCAGCGCGATGCGGATGTCCGAGTCGACGGTGCGGCAGCGCAGCCACAGGGTGTCGTCGCGGGCGGTGCCGGTGTCCGTGTCGGTCAGGTGGCGGTTGGCCAGTTCGCGGTAGCGCGCGACGCCGGTGTTGCGGACGTCCCCGTCGATGCCCGCCTCCACCTCCACGGTGCCCGACCACCCGTTTGGAGTGAACTCCGTGCGCAGCGCGGCCAGATGAGGGTCGCCCATGTGCACCAGACGGCACTGCTCGACGCGCAGCCGGCGGCCCTCCGCGTCCTGGAAGACGGACCGGCGGGTCAGGGTGCCGTGCCACAGGTCCAGGCTCTGGCGGTGCTCCGTCAGCTGAGGATGGTCGGGGGAGAGCCAGGGCCCTGGAGCCGCGCCTTCCGGGCACATCCGGTAGCGCAGCGGCAGCCAGTTGGGCAGATTGACCATGTCCTCGTTCTCGACCTGGCGTCCGGCGACGTTCGAGACCAGCCGGTTGTAGCAGCCGGCGGCGTAGGTGCCGGGGGAGTGCGCAGGTCCTGGGGGCGACTCGGATGCCGCGCCGCGCGTCATGAAATAGCCGTTGCCCAGCGCGCACAGCGACTCGCGCAGCCGTTCCGCCGCCGGATCGTAGCCCTCGTACGACCAGGTCCAGCCTCCCGGCATCAGCTGCCCCCGGTGGCCAGCAGTTCACCGGGATCGCTCACGACGACGTCGGCGCCGCTGCGTCGCAGGCCCGCTGCGGCGATGCGGTCGGCGGTCCGGTCCACGCCCACCACCAGGCCGAAGCCGCCGCGCCTGCCCGCTTCGACGCCGGCCAGCGCGTCCTCCACCACCGCGGTGTCCTCGGGGGGCGGTCCGAGCCGCCGGGCCGCCTCCAGGAAGAGCGCCGGATCCGGCTTGCCGGGAAGGTGCAGCCGCCGCGCCTCCTTGCCGTCCACCACCGCCAGGAACAGGCCGAGCACATCGGCGGTGGACAGCAGCTCGGTCGCATGCCGGGAAGCCGAGACGGCGGCACACGGCACGCCGTGGCTCCGCAGGACGTGCAGCAGACGCACCGTGCCGGGCAGGGCGTCGATGCCGTGCGTGCGCAGCGCCGAGGTGAACAGCTCCTCCTTGCGGGCGGCGATCGCCCACACGGTGTCAGGGCCCGGCGCGTCCGACGGGTCGCCGAGCGGCAGCCGGATTCCGCGGGAGGCCAGGAACGCCGCCGCGCCGTCCTCCCGGGTGCGGCCGTCGACATGCCGCAGGTAGTCGTCCACCGGGTCGAAGGGCCGCTGCCCGCCGGCGGCGGCCAGCGCGGCGTCGAACGCGACCTGCCAGGCGGCTGCGTGTACCCGGGCGGAGTCGGTGATGACCCCGTCCGTGTCGAAGACCACGGCCCGCACGGATTGCAGACACGCGGCCAGGGACGGCGTGGCGGCCATGGCCGGATCCCTTCATCGGGGGCTGCCTCCATGGCATCACGACTCGCGGCAACCGGCGCGTCGCCGGGGAGACGGAGCGGGGCCGGGCGGCGCGGCACGGGCGGTTCGCCGGGCGGGGCCTGCCGCTCCGGACGGGCCACTCCGGAGCATTCCGGCAAAACTGTGCATATCGTCGAAGCAGGCGCCGGGACGCAACCGTCGGCCCGCCCCGGTGGCCGCGGCCGGTCCGTCGGCCGTCCCGGACGGAGGATGAGGAGCCCATGATCAAAAGCCTGCTCGAAGCGATGCCGGCCGAGACGCATGAGCGGCTGGCCGAAACGGCGCACGAGGTGACCCTGCCACGGGGCACCCGGATCTTCGAAGAGGGCCGCAGGGCGGACCGCTTCTGGGTCATCCGCAGCGGCCAGGTCGCCCTCGACCTGCATGTTCCGGGGCGTCGTGCGGTGGTCGTCGAGCGGCTCGGACAGGGCGAACTGGTCGGCTGGTCCTGGCTGTTCCCGCCGGGCATCTGGCACCTGGGCGGGGAAGCCGTCCTCCCGGTGCAGGCGGAGGAGTTCGACGCCGCGCACGTCCGCGCGCTCTGCGACGCCGACCCCGTGCTCGGGCGCGCCGTCTACCGCTACGTCGCCGAGACCGTCGCCGACCGGCTGCACCGCACCCGGGCCCGCCTGCTGGACCTCTACGGGCCGCAGGGCAGCGGTACCGAGGACGCGTGAATGCGGTGGCGCCGGACACGGTGCGCCGTCCGCTCAGGCCGCCCGCTGCCCCCACCCCGGGTCGGCCGCCGCCCACTCCCGGTCCCGCTGCGCGTAACGCCTGCGCATCAGCAGCAGATGACCGGCCCGTCCGGCGCCGATGAGCGCCAGGCAGCCCGCCGCCCCGGCCACCGTGCCGACGGCGACGCTCCCGGCACCGGCCTGCGACGGCGTGACGGGGTCGGCCGGCAGCGCGCCCCGGCCGTCCAGCCAGGCGGTGGTCCGGTCACCGGCCCGCGCACCGGGCGCCACCGCCGTCCGGCCCTCCCTGACCGTGCCGTCGGCCACCGCGTTCGCCGCCGGACCGGCGGCCGGAGCAAACTCACAAAGGGCATCACGTGCCCCCTTTCCCCTCTGCCACGACCGTTGCACGCCACGGCGTCCGGGCGGAGAGGCCGAACGGCCCCACGGCGCGCGGGCGCCCGCGGGGCGCATGCCGGGCCCGGGGCCCGTTCGGCCCTGGCACGCCCCTGGGAGCGCGGGCGACGATGAGGGCGGACGAGCCGTACCACCGCGCGGAGGGCACCATGGGCGACGCAGGCGCATTCTCACCGCAGAGGCCGATCCGGGTGTTCCTGCTCGACGATCACGAAGTGGTCAGGCGCGGTGTCCAGGACCTCCTCGACGCGGAGCCCGACATCGAGGTGGTCGGCGACGCGGGCACCGCCGATCACGCGCTGGCCCGCGGCCCCGCCCTGCGCCCTGACATCGCCGTGCTCGACGTACGGCTGCCGGACGGCGACGGGATCAGCGTCTGCCGGGAACTGCGCTCGCGGATGCCCCGGCTCGCCTGCCTGATGCTCACCTCCTTCGACGACGACGAGGCGCTGCTGGACGCGATCATGGCGGGCGCGGCCGGCTACGTACTCAAGGAGATCAAGGGATCGGACCTGGTCGCGGCGGTGCGCACGGTGGCGTCCGGCCGTTCCATGCTCGACCCGGCGACCACGTCACGGCTGATGAACAGCCTGCGCGGCGAGGAAGCCGATGCCGATCCGGAGGCGGACGTGCTGTCCGCGCTGTCGCCGCGCGAACGGGAGATCCTCGACCTGATCGGCGAGGGACTGACCAACCGCGAGATCGGCAAGCGGCTCTACCTGTCCGAGAAGACCGTCAAGAACCACATTTCCCGGCTGCTGGCGAAGCTCGGGGTGGAGCGACGGATCCAGGCCGCCGTCCTCGCCACCCAGGCGGCCCCGCCCGCAACGGCCGACGACGGGCCGCACCGGATGTGACGACGCCGGGCCATGCTCACGGCGGTGGTGACAACGCCGGGCCGTTCTCACGGCGGTGGTGCACTCTCACGCGGCGGTGGTGCACTCTCACGGCGGTGAGAGCGGTACCTGCCACTCCAGTTGGGTGCCGCCCTGCTTCCTGGCCACGGCGGTCAGGGAGCCGCCGGCGCTCTCGGCGCGCTTGGCGAGGTTGGCCAGCCCGCTGGGCCGGACGTGCTGCGGGATGCCCACCCCGTTGTCCCTGACGCGCAGCCGCAGCGTGCCGGCGTGGACGGTCAGCGAGATGTCCACCGACGTGGCGTGCGCATGCCGTGCGACATTGCTCAGCGCCTCGCCGAGCACCGCCACCACATGATCGGCGAGGCCCGCCGGCACATCGGTGTCGATCAGGCCCGCCATGCGGAGGGACGGCGTGAACCCCAGCGTGCGCGCCGCCTGTTCCACGGCGGTGACGGTACGCACCCGCAGCCCGTGCCCGGAGCGGCCCGTCGGGCGTGCGCGGAGGCCGAAAATCGTCGACCGGATGATCTTGATCGTCTCGTCGAGATCGTCCACGGCCCGCAGCAGCCGCTCGCTCGCCTCCGGATGGTCCACGAACCGCACCGCGCTCTGCAGCGTCATTCCGGTGGCGAAGAGGCGCTGGATGGCCAGATCGTGCAGGTCACGGGCGATCCGGTCGCGGTCCTTGAGCAGCGCGAGCTGCTCGGCCGACCTGCGCCGCTCGGCCAGTTCCCGCGCGAGCGCCGCCTGCCCCGCGAACGTCAGCAGCGGCGCGGTCTCCGGCTCGGTGAACGGATCGCGCCCCCGGACCCGCGCCAGCATCAGCACCCCGCGCGCCCGCTCCCCCGTGATCATCGGCACCGCGACGGCAGGGCCAAGACCCGCCCAGCGCGCGGGGCCCGCGGTGATCCGGCGATCGTGCTCCACGTCGACGCTGATCAGCGGCCGGCCCGCGTCGAGGGCCGCGCCGACGAACGAGCCCTCGCGCGGCAGGTCGAGGCCGCGGTGCGACGCCGCGCAGACCCCGGACGCCAGCACCACGTGCAGCGACTCCCGCCCGGCGGGCAGCGCCAGCACGCCGAGATCGGCGCCGAGGATGCGCTGCGCATGATCGACGATCAGCTTCAGGACGTCCATGTCGTCCGCGCCCGGAAGCCGGCTGCCGGGCAGCAGGCTCGCGACGATCTCGCCGTTGGCCTCCAGCCACTGCTGGCGGTAGCGGGACTCCTCGTACAGGCGGGCGTTCTCGATGGCAACGCCCGCGGCCACCGCCAGCGTCGCGAGCACCGTCTCGTCCTCGGCGTCGAACTCCCCGCCGCCCCGCTTCTCGGTGAGGTACAGGTTGCCGAACACCTCGTCGCGCACCCGGATCGGGACTCCCAGGAAGGAGTGCATCGGCGGGTGGTGCGGCGGGAAGCCGTACGACGCGGGGTGCTCGGACAGCTCGGCGAGCCGCAGCGGCTCGGGGTGTCTGATCAGTTCGCCCAGGATGCCGTGCCCGGCCGGCAGGTGACCGATGGCCCGTTCCTGCTCGTCCGTGACGCCGACCGGCAGGAACTGGGTGAGCCGGGTGTCGTCGCCCACCACACCCAGCGCCCCGTACTCCGCGTCGACCACGACGACCGCGGCTTCGACGATGCGCCGCAGCAGTTGCGGAAGCTCCAGCGCGCCGCCCACCGAAAGCACCGCTTCGAGCAGCAGGTGGGAGGACTGGCCGCCCTGGCGTACGGCGTCCAGGCGTTCCTTGAGGTCCTCCGGCAGCGCGTCCAGCCGCCGCCGGGTGTCACCGCCGCGATCCGTTTCTTCGTCGCCCACCACGCCTCCGCCGTGACCCACGCACTGCGGGCGGGGCCCTGTCTCCACGGTAGCCGTCGGGGGCGTGGGGGCATCTTGGGCGGCAGGCGCCGGGGAGAGGGGCGGGGGCGGGGCCGTCGGTAGGGCGGTGGTGGGCGGCGAGCCACGCCCGGTGAGCCGGGCGGGATGTCGGTGACCCGCCCCGGGTCACCGTGCCGATGTGTCCCGGTGGCTCGTGCACAGGGCCCAGATCACGAAGCCGTTCACCGCGATCAGCGTGAGGGCCCAGAGCGGGTAGTAGGGAACCCACAGGAAGTTGGCGATCATGACGACGCCGGCGAGGACGACTCCGACGGCCCGCGCCCACAGTGCCCCGGTGAGCAGGGCGAAGCCGGCCACCGCGATCACGATGCCGAGGATGAGGTGGATCCAGCCCCAGCTGGTCAGATTGAACTGGAACGTGTAGTTGGTCGTCGCGATGAACACGTTGTCCTTGGCGAGGGCCGAGATGCCCTCCAGGATCGCCATGATGCCGCCGAAGATCATCAAGGCGGAGGCGAAGGCGGTCCAGCCGGTTACCGCGATTCGTGTGGACTGGTGGGCGGTGGTACCCGCGTGGCCGGTCCCCGCATGCGTAGCCATATCTCGCTCCCTGTCTTGCTCCTTGGCGCTCGGACTCGTCGTCGACCGGCAGGATCCCGGACCGGCGACCGTCCTCAGCCTGGCACCGCCGCCGACGGCCGGTGAGGGGCGGTTCGGCCCCCGGGGCCGGGCCACATGGGGCCGATTCGGGGGCCGGATGAGGTATCGAACGGCCCTTCCGGAGAGCGGGGGAGAGGGGGAGCGAGGGGGAGGGGCGAGAGGGAGGGAGAGCGGCCGACGGGGCCGGCGGGTAGGGGTGAGCTACGGCCGACCCGGCCGTTCGGGATCTCCGCCCGGGGGCTGCTGCCCGTGCCGCCCGGGGATCGCTGTCGGGGCTGCCGTCCGGGACCGCCGTTCGGGACCGCCGACCGGGCTGGGCGGCGGCTCGGTCAGGCCCTTCGGCCCATGGCCGGCCTCAGGCCAGGGCGTCCGTCCAGCCGTACGCCGCCCGCCGCGGGCGGTCGGGGGGCGGGGCTCCGGCACCCACCAGATCCCGGTCGGCGACCTGGATGAGCTGCCCTGCCAGGTCCCGCAACGCCCGCCCGGCCGCCAACTCGTCGCCGATCACCGGGATGTCGACGTCCTCGGGGCTGCACCGGGCGGTGCCGTGCCCGGTGAGCGGGGCGTTCCCGGTGTCCAGCACCGCACGCGCCCTGGTCGTGCCGCCCTCCTCGAAGAGGTACACCCGGACCTTCCACTCCGCCGTCGTCGTCATCGCTTGCCTCCGCCCTGTCCGTCGGCCGCCCCGTCCCCCTCACTCTCGGACAGCGGCGGCGCCGACGGGCAGGGGCCAAAGGTCCCGGTCTGGAGCGGCGCCAGGGGTCAGCTGTCGAAGTCGACGGTGAGTTCGTCGGAGACCGGGAACGTCTGGCAGGTCAGGACGTAGCCGGCGTCCACCTCGGCGGTTTCGAGGGCGTAATTGCGGCGCATGTCGGCCTTGCCGTCGGTGACCAGGGCACGGCAGGTGCCGCAGACCCCGCCCTTGCAGGCGAAGGGCAGGTCCGGGCGTATGCGGGAGGCGCCGTCGAGGAGGGTGGCCTCGCGGGGGAGCGCGGAGGTGGTGGACCGGCCGTCGAGAGTGATGGTGACCTGGCTGACCGGGCCTTCGGCCACCGTGTCCTCGTGGTGAACGGTGTGGATCGGCTCGTCGTCGGCGAAGAAGAGTTCCTGGTGGATCCGCTCGTCGGGGACGCCGAGACCGGCCAGGACCTGCTGGGCGTCGCGCACCATGCCGTGCGGGCCGCACAGCCACCAGTGGTCGGCGGACGGCACGTCGACGAGGCCGTCGACGAGTGCGGCCAGCCGTTCGGCATCCAGCCGGCCGGACAGCAGGTCGGCCTCGCGGGGTTCGCGGGAGAGGACGTGGCCGAGCTGGAAGCGGGAGTGGTGGAGGTCCTTGAGGTCGGCCAGCTCGTCGGCGAACATCACCGTGTCCGTGCGGCGGTTGCCGTAGAAGAGGGTGACCTGGGAGCGGGAGTCGGCGGCCAGCACCGACTCGGCGATGGAGACCATCGGGGTGATGCCCGAGCCCGCGGCGATCAGGACGTGGTGCCCCGGCTGGGACAGATCCGGGGTGAAGATCCCCGTCGGGGCCATCACCTCGACGGCGTCCCCGGGCCGTACCTCGCGCACCAGCCAGGACGAGAACAGTCCGCCGGGCACGACACGGACCCCGATCCGCAGGCGGGCGCCCGCCGGGGAGCAGATGGAGTACGACCGCCGTTCGTCGCGGCCCTCGATCTCGCGGCGCAGGGTGAGCGACTGGCCGGGCCGGAACGCGAACTCGTCGGCCAGCTCGTCGGGCACGTCGAAGCTGATCGCCGCGGCGTCCTCGCACAGCGGCTGGACCGAGGCGACCCGCAGGGTGTGGAACGCCGGGCGGCGACGGGCCCGCGCGGGCACGGGAGCCTGACCGGCCGCCGCGGCGGGTGCGTCGGCCGGGGCAGGGGCCTGCGTGGCGGGGGCCGTGCCGCTGACGCCGGGCGCCGGCTGCTCGGCGAGGTCGGGCGAGGTCGGGGCCATCAGATCTCCTTGACGTACTCGAAAGGCTCCAGGCAACTGCGGCAGCGCCACAGGGCCTTGCAGGAGGTGGCGGCGAACCGCGAGGTCTCCTGGGTGTCCGAGGATCCGCAGCGCGGGCAGGGCACGGCGCGTCGCACGGCGGACAGCTCCAGGGGCACAGGACCGGAGGTGTGCCGCGGAGCGGCTCCGGGCGGCGCGATGCCGTGCTCGGCGAGCTTGCGGCGGCCGGCGGGGGTGATCCAGTCGCTGCTCCACGGCGGATCCAGGACCGTACGGATCTCCACCCGCGCGAACCCTGCGCCGCGCAGCCGGGAGGCGACGTCGGCGCGCATCTCGGCCATCGCGGGGCAGCCCGAGTAGGTCGGCGTCAGGCAGGCGGTGACGGTGCCGTCCGCGGCCACCTCGACGTCGCGCAGGACGCCGAGGTCGGCCAGCGTGAGCATCGGCAGCTCCGGGTCGGGCACCTGCTCGGCGAGGTGCTGGGCCCGGCGCGCGTCGGTGAGCGGCGCGACGGTGGGCATCGTCACCACGCTCCTTCGGGGTGGGCGCGGGCCACGCTCTGGAGTTCGGCGAGCAGCGGCGCCAGGTGCGCGGTGTGGTCGCCCGCCCGGCCGCTGCCGGGAAGCGATCCGACGGTGGGCAGGGCGAGGCCCGCGGCGTCGAGCACCTGCCGCAGGACACCGGTCACCTCGCCTCGCAGGTCCGCCGGGTCGGTCCCCAACACCGGGTGGGAGGCGAAGAGTTCCCCCACATACGGGAAGACCGCGTCGAGCGCCGCGCGCATCCTGCGGTGCGACTCCTCGGTACCGTCGCCCAGCCGCACCGCCCAGTCGGCGGCGTACTGGCGGTGGTACGTCAGCTCCTTGACGCCCTTGGCCGCGATGGCGGCGACCACCGGGTCCGCCGCGGAGCGGGCGAGGCGGGTGAGGAGCGCCAGCCGCCAGCAGGACAGGACCAGCAGCCGGACGGTGGAGAAGGCGAAGTCGCCGTTGGGCAGCTCCGCGAGCCGGACGTTGCGGAAGGCGGTCGCGTCCCGGAAGTAGGCGAAGGCGTCCTCGCTCCGGCCGGAGCCGTCCACCTGGCCCGCCCGTGCGTACAACAGCCGTGCCTGGCCGAGCAGATCGAGGCCGATGTTGGCGAGCGCGACCTCTTCCTCCAACTCGGGGGCGCGGGTGCACCACTCGGCCAGCCGCTGCGCGCCGACCAGGGCATCGTCCCCCAGTGCGGTGCAGGCGGCGGCCAGTTCGGCGGCGTCGGTCCCGGCGGGCACGGAGGTGTCGACGCCGTGCAGTGGGTCCTCGAAGCCGGTGCCGAACGCCCAGCGGGCGTCGCTGTCGTCGTGTCCCTCGGCCAGGGACAGGTAGACGTGGTCGTCGGTGACGTCAGTCATGTCCTGCTCCTCCTGTTCCTAGATGTGGGGGACGTCTTCGGGTATGTCGTAGAAGGTCGGGTGCCGGTAGACCTTGTCGGCGCTGGGTGCGAAGAAGGGATCCTTCTCGTCGCGGGTGGAGGCCGCTATGTGCACGGACGGCACCACCCAGATGCTGACGCCTTCATTGCGCCGGGTGTAGAGGTCGCGGGCGTGCGTGAGCGCCATCCGGTCGTCGGCGGCGTGCAGCGAGCCGACGTGCACGTGGTTCAGGCCGCGCTTGCCGCGGACGAACACCTCGTACAGCGGCCAACCGGCCTTGGAGTCGTCGGTGTTGCTCATGCCGCCGTTCCTTCCTGGGTCTGCGGGGCGTCCGGAGTGCGGGCCGCCGTCTTGGCCGCGTGGGCGGTGGCCGCCTCACGTACCCAGGCGCCTTCCTCGTGTGCGGTCCGGCGCCGCGTGATGCGTTCGGCGTTGCACGGCCCGTCTCCCTTGATCACGCGCTGGAGTTCGGACCAGTCGGGGGTGCCGAAGTCGTGCCGTCCGCGCTCGGCGTTCCAGCGCAGCTCGGGGTCGGGCAGGGTCACGCCGAGCTTGGCGGCCTGCGGGACGGTCATGTCGACGAAGCGCTGACGCAGCTCGTCGTTGGTGTGCCGCTTGATCTTCCAGGCCATCGACGCGGCGGAGTTGGGGGAGTCGCCGTCGGGCGGGCCGAACATCATCAGCGAAGGCCACCACCAGCGGTCCACCGCGTCCTGGACCATCGCGCGCTGGGATGCGGTGCCGCGCATCATCGTCAGCAGCAGTTCGTAACCCTGCCGCTGGTGGAACGACTCCTCCTTGCAGATCCGCACCATGGAGCGGGCATAGGGGCCGTACGAACTGCGGCACAGCGGCACCTGGTTGCAGATCGCGGCGCCGTCCACGAACCAGCCGATCACGCCGACGTCGGCGAAGGTCGGCGTCGGGTAGTTGAAGATCGACGAGTACTTCTGGCGGCCCTCGATCAGCCGCTCGGTCAGATCCGCGCGGTCGGCGCCCAGCGTCTCGGCCGCGGAGTACAGGTACAGGCCGTGGCCCGCTTCGTCCTGGACCTTCGCGAAGAGGATGGCCTTACGGCGCAGTGAGGGCGCACGGGTGATCCACTCGCCCTCGGGCTGCATGCCGATGATCTCGGAGTGCGCGTGCTGCGCGATCTGCCGGATCAGCGTCTTGCGGTAGCCGTCCGGCATCCAGTCCCGCGGTTCGATCCGCTGGTCCTTGGCGATCGAGGCGTCGAATTGCTCTTGGAGCTGCTGCTCGGCGCCGTCGGTGGCCGACGAGGCGGAGTGTGTCGTGGTCATCGATACCAGCTTCCCTACCGACCATTCGTTCGGTTCATATTCTGACGAGTTTCCGGTGATCGGGCAAGCCCCTTTCGGGGATTGCCGGCAGATCGCCGTGGCCTGCCCGGACGCACCCGGCAAAGAGGCCGGCCGGCGCCGCGTCACGCGCCTCCGCTGCCCGCCCGGCGGGCAGCGGAGACGGCCGCCGCGCTCACTCCCACGCGTAGAAGCCCTGGCCCGTCTTCCGTCCCAGCTCACCGCGGGCGACCTTGTCCCGCAGCAGTTGCGGCGGCGCGAAGCGCTCACCGAGCGTGGCGTGCAGATACTCCGCGATGGCCAGCCGGACGTCGAGGCCGACCAGGTCCGTCAGGCGCAGCGGCCCCATCGGGTGCCTGTACCCCAGGCTCATGGCGTCGTCGATGGCCTCCGCCGATGCCACGCCGTCCTCGACCATCCGGATCGCCTCCAGGCCGAGCGCCAGGCCGAGGCGGCTGCTGGCGAAGCCGGGGGAGTCCTTGACGACGACGTCCTTCTTGCCGAGCGCCTGCGTCCAGCCCAGCGCGGCCTCCACGGCCCCGGTGTCGGTACCCGGCGCGACGACGATCTCGACGAGGGCGGAGGCCGGTACGGGGTTGAAGAAGTGCATGCCCAGGAAGCGGCCGGGGCGGCTCAGGGCGGCGGCCAGTTCGGTGACCGACAGGGAGCTGGTGTTGGTGGCCAGCACCGTCGCATCGCCCACCGCCTTCTCGGCCGCGGCGAGCACACCCGCCTTGAGCGCGGCGTCCTCCGGCACGGCCTCGACGACCAGGTCGGCGCCGGCCGGCAGCCCGGCGACCGAGTCCGCGGTGGAGACGCGGTTCAGGATCTCCTCGACGGGCCCGGTGAGCTTGCCGCGTTCGGCGGCCCGGCGCAGCCCGCCTGCCACCCGTTCCAGGGCCGCAGCCGCGGCCTCGCCGCCGCTCTCCACGACGGTCACGGACGATCCGGCCGCCGCGAACGACTGCGCGATGCCGGCGCCCATACGGCCGCCCCCGATCACACCGACGACGGCGGGCGCGGAGGGGGATGCGGTGGTGGTCATGCTCGGTTCCTCTTCTCCAGGAAGGCGGTCGTCCGGTCCTTCTTGCCCTGGCCTGCGCACAGCGCGGCCCGATGTCCCGCAGCCGGCCGGGTCATATCCGCTCCACCAGCATGGCCGCGCCCTGGCCCACGCCGACGCACAAGGTGGCCAGGCCGCGGCGCGCGTCCTCGCGCTCCAGCCGCCCGAGCAGCGTGAGCAGGATCCGGGCGCCGGAACAGCCCAGCGGGTGGCCGAGTGCGATGGCGCCGCCGTCGGCGTTGACGATCGCGTCGTCGAGCCGGAGGCGGCCGATCACCGCCAGGGCCTGTGCGGCGAACGCCTCGTTCAGCTCGACCGCGTCCAGCTCGCCGGTTTGCCAGCCGGCGCGGGCCAGCGCCTTCTCGGTGGCGGGCACCGGGCCCAGGCCCATGAGATTGGGCTGCACCCCCGCCGACGCGGAGGTGACGATCCGGGCCCGCGGGGTGAGGCCGTGCCGTTCCACCGCCGCCGCGCTCGCCACGACCAGGGCGGCGGCGCCGTCGGACAGCGGTGAGGCGGATCCCGCCGTGACGATGCCGTCCTTGCGGAAGATCGTGCGCAGTCCGCCGAGCTTCTCCAGCGTCGTCGCGGGCCGCGGGCCCTCGTCGCGGTCCACCGCGCCGTCCTTCACCGGGACCGGCACGATCTCGCGGTCGAAACGGCCCGCCTCCTGGGCGGCGACGGCGCGACGGTGGCTGCGCAGCGCGAAGGCGTCGGACGCGGCGCGGCCGATGCCGTCGAGCGCGGCGACCTCCTCGGCCGTCTCGCCCATCGACAGCGTCACCTTCACCGTCTCGGGGCCGCTGCCTGCGGGGACCGCCCGGTCGGCGGCGGCGAAGCGGGGATTGGTGAAGCGCCAGCCCAGCGAGGTGTCCTGCACCTCGCCCGGCTTCGCCCACGGGGTGCCCGGCTTCTCGATGACCCACGGGGCGCGGGTCATCGACTCCACGCCGCCCGCGACGACCAGTTCGGCCTCGCCGGACCGCACCGCCTGGGCCGCCGATGCCACCGCGGTCAGCCCCGACGCGCACAGCCGGTTGACGGTGTAGCCGGGCACCGTGTGCGGCAGCCCGGCCAGGAGCACGGCCATCCGGGCCACATCACGGTTGTCCTCGCCTGCCTGGTTCGCGGCGCCCAGGATCACCTCGTCCACCGCGTCGGCGGGTATCCCCGAGCGCCGGACGGCCTCACCCACGACCAGGGCCGCCAGGTCGTCGGGGCGTACGGAGGCCAGGGCGCCCCCGAAGCGGCCCTGTGGGGTGCGGGCCCCGTCGATGAGGTAGACCTCGTCAGGCATTGCTGCCCTCCTTGTCGTGGGAGTTGCTGAAGGCTGCGGGCCGGTTGACGAGGCCGCCGCCGGTGAGGTGCCGCGCCGGGCGCGCGGCGGCCTCCAGGGGTGCCAACTCGGCGTCGGCCGGGGTGTCTTCGTGGTGCCGGCTGCCCGTGCGGGGCTGATGGATGATGCCTGGCGCGGCGCCGAGAGGGAAGGACACGGCGGTGAGGGCCGCTTCCGGCAGCGCGCGGCGGCGGACGGAGAAGTCCGGGCACTCAGGGGCTTTCCTGGGCATCTGTCCCACCTCTTGACAGGCAGTGGTGAAGCTTGATTACTTGACTGAGCCGCACGCTAACCGAATGTTCGGTCGGTGCACAAGGCGGTGGATGAGGCGGTGGACAACGTGTGGCGAGCCACGGAAGCAACGGCCGGCCCGGTGGAGCGGATGTTCGGGGACGACCAGGCGTCCCGGGCACTCGGCATCGAGCTGGTGGAGCACGGCGAGGGGACCGCCGAGCTCCGGATGACCGTCACCCCCTCCATGGTCAACGGGCATGGGACGGCCCACGGCGGTTACCTGTTCCTGTTCGCCGACACCGCGTTCGCCTGCGCCTGCAACAGCCACGGCCCGGTGACCGTCGCCGCTGCCGCCGACATCGACTTCGTCGCCCCCGCGCACGAGGGGGACGAACTCCGGGCGACCGCGGTGGAGCGCACCCGGTACGGCCGCAGCGGGATCTACGACGTGAGCATCAGGCGTGGGGACGAACTGATCGCGGAGTTCCGTGGCCGCAGCCGCAGTATCCGAAGCACGAAGACGAAGGAGTCGCGATGAGCAGCGAACTGACGGCCCCGGCGGCCGGGGGATCCCGTCGGGGGGAGCCGCTCCCGGACGCACTGCTGGACGACGGGGAACGGATGTCCGCGCCCGAGCTGCGCGACCACCAGCTCAGGCAGCTCCGCTGGACGCTGCGGCACGCGTACGACAACGTCGAGCTGTACCGCAAGAAGTTCGACCGCGCCGGAGTGCGGCCCGACGACTGCCGCACCCTGGAGGATCTGGCCCGCTTCCCGTTCACCACCAAGGCCGACCTGCGCGACACCTACCCCTTCGGGATGTTCGCGGTCCCCATGTCCGACGTCCGCCGCATCCACGCCTCCAGCGGCACCACCGGGGCGCCCACCGTCGTGGGCTACACCGACAACGACCTGTCGATGTGGGCCGATGTCATAGCCCGCTCCCTGCGCGCCGCCGGCTGTCGCCCCGGCGACAAGGTGCACATCTCCTACGGCTACGGCCTGTTCACCGGCGGCCTCGGCGCCCACTACGGCGCGGAGCGGGCCGGCTGCACGGTGATCCCCGCGTCCGGCGGGATGACCGCCCGGCAGGTGCAGATCATCCGGGACTTCCGGCCCGAGGTCATCATGGTCACGCCGTCCTACATGCTCACCCTCCTCGACGAGTTCGAGCGCCAGGGCATCGATCCGCGCGACAGCTCCCTCAAGATCGGCGTCTTCGGCGCCGAGCCCTGGACCGAGAGCATGCGCCGCGAGATCGAGGAGCGGATGGACATCCACGCCGTGGACATCTACGGCCTCTCCGAGGTCTGCGGCCCCGGAGTGGCGCAGGAATGCGTGGACACCAAGGACGGGCTGCACATCTGGGAGGACCACTTCTACCCGGAGATCGTCGACCCGCTCGCCGACCAGGTGCTGCCCGGCGGCGAGAGCGGCGAGCTGGTCTTCACCTCCCTCACCAAGGAGGCGCTGCCGGTCATCCGTTACCGCACGCACGACCTGACCCGGCTGCTGCCCGGCACGGTCCGCCCCGCCTTCCGCCGGATGGAGAAGATCACCGGCCGCTGCGACGACATGATCATCCTGCGCGGGGTGAACGTCTTCCCCAGCCAGATCGAGGAGATCGTGCTCCGCACCCCGGACGTCGCCCCGCACTTCCAGGTGCAGCTCAGCCGGCGTGGCCGCATGGACCACATGACCCTCCTCGTCGAGGCCCGTCCCGGCGCCGGGGCCGACCGGCGCGCCGAGGCGGCCGGGGCGATCTGCAAGAGCGTCAAGGACGGCGTGGGGGTCACGGTCGAGGTGGTGGTCGTGGACCCCGAAACGCTGGAGCGCTCGGTCGGCAAGATTCGCCGCATCAAGGACCTCAGGGACCGGTGAACGGCACCGCATGACGCGGCATTCCGCCGCCCTCAACGCCGGGTGCCCCAGGCGCGGGCGCGGAAGGCCGCGGGGGTCTCGCCGGACAGGCGGCGGAAGAACTTGGTGAAGACCGTGGCGCCGGGGAACCCGAGCCGCTCGCCGATGGCGGTGGCGGGCAGATCGGTGTGCACCAGCAGGCGCTTGGCCTCCAGCAGGATGCGTGCGTCGATGAACTGCTTGGCGCCGCAGCCGGCGGCGGTCCGGGTCGCGCGGGTCAGGGTGCGGACGCTGTAGCCGAGTTCCCCGGCGTAGTCCTCCACGCGGTGGGTGCGGGTGAAGCCGCGCTCCACCGCCTGCTGGAAGCCGCGGAACGCCGCGCTGCCCGCCGCGTCGTCGGCCCGGTCGCCGTGCAGCTGGGCCAGCCGCAGCACCAGTACGGCGAGCAGGTGCCTGACGACCTCGATGTGCACTTCGAGCGGCAGCGCGGCAAGCCGCCGGTATTCGCTCTCCAGCAGCGTGAGGACGCTCCGCACGGCCTGCCCGTCGGCTCCGGTGGGCCGCACCGGGCGCTGCCAGGGGTGCTGGTCGACCCGGGCGGCTTCCACGGTGGCCGAGTTGAGGAAGCCGGGCAGGAAGAGCACGACGGTGCCTTCGGCGTCGGAGAGGCCGGAACGGTACTGGTGGATCTGGCCGGGCCGCACCCACAGCCAGTCGCCCTCGGTCAGCTCGTGCTCGGTGAAGTCCACGGCACAGCGCACCGTGCCGGACCGCACGGTGATCACTTCGTGGAAACCCGGCCGCTTGGGCGCGTACGGATCGATGCCGTGCCCCTGCGCGCGGGCGAGCAGCCCGGGGAAGTCGAGCACCTCGGCCCCCGGCGGGGCTCCCGCTGCGGACCGGTAGGGGAGTTCCGTGACGTCCGTGTGTTGTCCGTTTCTGTCCATGGTGTGTCTTCAGCGTACGGCTTCGCGGGGTGGAACCGAACCTAGCGTGGAGGGCGGCAGCACCGGTCAAGGGCCGTAAGGACCCGGCCGGTTGGACGCTGCCGTGGAGCCGCGCTGACCGAAAAGGCGCGACGCTCCCTTCCCCTTTCCCTCCGGAGGAGCTGACCGCTGTGCGACTGATCGTGGGCATGACCGGTGCGACGGGCGCGGTGTTCGGCATCCGCCTGCTGGAGAACCTGCGAGAGCTTCCCGGCGTCGAGACACACCTCGTCCTCTCCCGCTGGGCCCGCACCACCATCGAGCTGGAGACCGGCCTGTCGGCGCGCGAGGTGGCAGAGCTGGCCGACGAGGTCCACCCGCCGGACGACCAGGGCGCCACCCTCTCCTCCGGCTCGTTCCGGACCGACGGGATGGTCATCGCGCCCTGCTCCATGAAGACGCTGGCCGGCATCCGGGCCGGCTACGCCGACGGTCTGGTCGCCCGCGCGGCCGACGTGACCCTCAAGGAACGCCGCCGGCTCGTCCTCGTACCACGGGAGACCCCGCTCAGCGAGATCCACCTGGAGAACATGCTGGCGCTCTCCCGGATGGGGGTGCGGATGGTCCCGCCGATGCCCGCCTTCTACCACCACCCGGCATCCGTCGACGACATCGTCGACCACATCACGGCCCGGATCCTCGACCAGTTCGACCTCCCGGCGCCCGCCGCCGTCCGCTGGGCAGGACTGCGCGCCGCCCGCGACAACAGGCCGACGGCCTGACCCCCGCGGCGCGCACCCCCGCACCCGCCCCCTCACTCACGGAGCACCCATGGCCTTCGACGATCTCCGCAGCTTCCTCGAAACCCTCGACCAAGAGGGCCAGTTGCTGCACGTCACCGACGAGGTGATGCCCGAGCCCGACATCGCCGCCGCGGCCAACGCCGCCGCACGCATGGGCGAGAGCGCCCCCGCCCTCTACTTCGACCGCGTCACCGGCTTCACCGACGCCCGGATCGCCATGAACGTGCACGGCTCCTGGGCCAACCACGCCCTCGCCCTCGGCCTGCCCAAGGAGACCGGCACCAAGGACCAGGTCGACGCCTTCATCCGCCGCTGGGCCGACTTCCCCGTCCCGCCGGAACGCCGCGACGACCCGCCGTGGGCCGAGCACACCATGGAAGGCGACGAAGCCGACATCTTCCAGGTGCTGCCGCTGATCCGCCTCAACGACGGCGACGGCGGCTTCTACATCGACAAGGCGGCCGTCGTCTCCAAGGACCCCGACGACCCCGGCAACAGCGACAAGCAGAACGTCGGGATCTACCGCATCGAGGTCAAGGGCAGACGCCGCCTGGCCCTCCAGCCGGTCCCCATGCACGACATCGCCCAGCACCTGCACAAGGCCGAGGAAGCGGGCCAGGACCTGCTGGTCGCGATCACCCTCGGCAACGACCCGGTCATCTCCATCGTCGCGTCCACCCCGATGAAGTACGACGAGAACGAGTACGAACTGGCCGGCGCGCTGCGCGGGGCGCCCGCGCCCGTCACCGCCGCCCCGCTGACCGGCCTGCCCGTGCCGTGGGGGAGCGAGGTCGTCATCGAAGGCGTCATCGAGGGCCGCAAACGCGAAATCGAGGGCCCGTTCGGCGAGTTCACCGGGCACTACTCCGGCGGACGCTCCATGCCCGTCATCCGCATCGACAGGATCTCCCACCGCAGCAGGCCGGTCTTCGAGCACCTCTACCTCGGCATGCCCTGGACCGAGGTCGACCACCTGATAGCCGCCAGCACCTGCGTGCCGCTGTATCAGCAGCTCAAGAAGGACTTCCCCGAGGTCCGGGCGGTCAACGCGATGTACACCCACGGCCTCGTCGTCATCGTCTCCACCGAGAAGCGCTACGGCGGCTTCGCCAAGGCCGTCGGCCTGCGGGTGCTGACCACCCCGCACGGCCTGGGCTACGCCGCCACCGTCATCGTCGTCGACGAGGACGTGGACCCCTTCGACCTGCCCCAGGTCATGTGGGCGCTGTCCACCAAGATGAACCCCGCGGGCGACCTCATCCAGATTCCCAACCTGCCCGTCCTGGAACTGGCCCCGCAGGCGGTGACACCCGGCATCGTCGACAAGCTCGTCATCGACGCCACCACACCCGTGGCCCCCGACCGCCGCGGCAACTACGGCAACCAGGTCCACGACCTGCCGGAGACCGCCGTCTGGCTCGAACGCCTCCGGCAGCTCGCCGCCCGCCGCTGAACTCCCCGGCGGCCACCGCCCGTCCGGCCCTCCGCACGCAAGGAACCGGCCCTCCTCACGCAAGGAATCCGCACCATGTCCGCACCCGCCACGGTCTGCCCGCGCTGCGCGCACCCGGCCGTCGAGAACGTCTTCACCTCACCCGTGCCCGGCGCCTGGGACGTCCTCCAGTGCCGGCAGTGCTTCTACATGTGGCGCACCTGCGAACCCGCCAGGCGCACCCGCCGCGACAGCTACCCCGACCGCTTCACGATGACCCGCGCCGACATCGAAGGCGCCATCGAAGTCCCGGCCGTGCCCCCGTTGCGCGAGCCCACGGGCTGAGCCGTGCGCCGGGCGTCCTTCGGAGCGCCCGCTTCACTGCCCGAAGAGCCGCCGGAGCGCGGGCCCGGCGTCCTCACCGCCGCGGATCGCCTCGACGACGGCCTGATGGAACGTGCGGCTGGCCTCCTCCGACGGGCACGGCACGGGGCTGCCCACCATCGTGAACCAGTCCGCCCCGCCCGTGTACTGCGCCGCCACGTGGGCCTGCCCGTCCGACCACGTCGTGTGCACGGTCAGGTCGCCGTCGATCACGCCGCCCTCCACGGTGCGCACCGCGCCGGGTTGCGCGTGAATCCCGACGGTGGTCCAGGATGCCCAGGTCATGGAACTCCCCCTCGCTGACGGGGGCACCGGCCGGCGGCCGGGCGTGGTTCCTCAAGTCTGGCACCGGCGGCCGTTCGGCGCAGTGCGTCGCCCGGAGGCCGGGCCGCGCACGCTCAGCGCCGGTCCGTACCCGGCGGCAGATACGCGCGCCAGGCCCCGGCGGAACCGGGCAGCCGCGGCAGGTCCACCGGCCGCCAGGCGCGGGCGAAGGGCGGCGGCCCGGCGCCCGCAGGTGCGATCACGGCCACCGGCATCCGGCGCGCGACGGCCTCCAGACCGGCCGGTGTGCTGCTCCTGTCGTGGCCGCCGGTCTGCCGGGAAGCGCAGCCGGCGTAGTACGCGAGGGGCACGGCCTGCTCGCCGCTGAGCGTGCACGGCGCCCGGATCCCGAGCCGGTGCAGCGCCGCGGCGGCCTGCGCGTAGGCACGGCCCGTGGAGCGGCTGCCGGACGCGACACGGCCGAGCACCTGGAACTGCACGCCGAGATGCCCGGCCAGCGCGACGGCGAGCACCGCACCGCACACCGCCCGCCGCACCGGCCGGCCCGCGGCGGTGCACAGGTGCACGACGCAGACCGCGACGGGCAGCGCCAGCAGCGCGTAGACCGGCAGCAGGAACCGGGGCGCGGCATAGCCGATCAGGAACAGGTAGGGGAAGGCCAGGGCCGCCGCCACCGCGCAGGGCAGCACGACGGCCGCCGTCCGGTGCGCCCGGATCCCGGCCCGCACGCCACCGGCCGCGAGCAGCGGCAGCACGCACCACCACACGGCGGTGTACGGAGCGTCCCACGGCACGTCACAGGGCCGGCACAGGGTGTGCCCGGCCAGCGCCCGCACCTGGTCGTCGACGGCGAGCTGCCAGCCGATGCCGCCCTGGATCTCACCGGCCCGGTGCAGCCGCGCGACCGGGCCCCCGTACCGCGTGTACGCCTCCGCGACCCAGGACGCGCCGCCCACCAGCAGCCCGGCCGGGAGCGCGACGACGATCGCCGGGCGGCGCAGGGCGGGCACCAGCAGGACGGCGACGGCGGCGGGCAGGGCCAGCCACAGCCCGTCGGCGGGCCGCATCAGCGTCACCACGGCCACCGACCCGGCCACCCCTGCGGGCGCCGCCCGGTCGCCGGGGCCGCCACAGGCGCGTACCAGGTAGCCGGCAGCGGCCAGCGCCCCCAGGGCGCACCAGAGGTTCGGCATGGCCGCCGAGCCGTAGAACACGGTGGGCCACAGCCCCGCGAACAGGGCCCCGGCGCAGGCGAGTACCGGCGGGGCGAAGACTTTCCGCCACACCCACAGGGCGCCGAACAGGCCGGCCGACGACAGCACGGCGAGGTAGACCCGCAGCGCCGTCGTCGACGTGGTCAGGGCGGCGACCGGTGCCACCAGATAGGAGACGCCGCGGGCCCGGGGCGCGCTGAAGAACGCGGCGGGCGCCTGGTGGCCGACCTGGCTGACGTAGACCGTCTCGTCCCAGCCCAGCTCCGAACCCGGTACCACCACGGCCAGTTGGACCAGGGCGAAGACGACGGCGACCGCGGCCGGCCACGGCGCGGCGCGGGCGGTACGGGAGCGCGCTCCGGCCGGGCCCGCGGGCCGCAGCGGACGCGGCGCCAGGCGTTCGTGCATGGCCGCTCCTCGCCGGGGCCCGGCCGTTCATCGGGTCGTCAGGGAGCCCCACGCTGCCCGAGGCGCGTGGGACGGGCCAGCGCGCGGCTGCCATTGGGAGTAGCCGTGCGCAGGGGAGGGCGCCGGCGGCAGCCGGGTCGCGGGCGCTTTGGGCAGGTCAGGCGCCTGCCGCGCGTCAGGGATGCGTGAAGGCGGCGCCTCATCGCGCCAAGAATCCGCAAGGGGCCGGGTCGCGGCGCCACGGGCGGCACACGCTGGGCCGACCCGCACCGAAGGAGCTCCGCCCGATGTCCGTGCCGACCACCGAGACCGTGCCGCCGCCCGATCCCGACCCGCCGCGACCCGCCCCGCCGTTGCCGCCGCCCGGCGCCGCGGCCGGTACCGAGCCGACGGCCGATCCGGGCGCGCGGCACCGGCTCACCGCGATCACCGGCCTGGCGGCGCTCTCGCTGGACGCGATGGCATCGGTGGCGTACGGGCCCGAGGCCATCGCCCTGGTCCTGGCCGCCGCGGGCGCCCGCGGGCTCGGCTTCACCCTGCCGGTCACCGTCGCGATCGTCGTCCTCCTCGCGGTGCTGGTTGCCTCCTACCGGCAGGTCATCGCCGCGTTCCCGGACGGCGGCGGCAGTTACGCGGTCGCCACCGCCTACCTGGGGCGCCGGGCAGGGCTGGTGGCCGCCGCCTCGCTCGTCCTCGACTACGTGCTCAACGCCGCGGTGGCCGTCACCGCCGGTGTCGCGGCCCTGACCTCCGCCTTTCCCGCCCTGTACGACGACCGCCAGTGGCTGTGCCTGGCCGTGCTCGCGGTCATCACCGCGCTGAACCTGCGCGGGATCGCCGACTCGGCGCGTGCCTTCGTCCTGCCCACCGTCGTCTTCGTCGGCTCGATCCTGGTGCTGATCGTCGTCGGCCTGTTCCGCAGCCACCCGGTGAGCATGGAGTCGGCCGCGGGTCATGCGCCGGTGCTCACCGGCGACGCGGCGTCGGTCGGTGCCCTGCTCCTGCTGAAGGCGTTCGCCTCCGGCTGTTCGGCGCTGACCGGGGTCGAGGCCATCGCCAACGCCGTGCCGTCCTTCCGCGCGCCGGCCGCCCGCCGGGCCCGCCGGGCCGAGGCCGCGCTCGGGGCGTTGCTGGGTGTCATGCTGATCGGCCTGTCGGTGCTGATCTCCCGCTTCTCGCTCCAGCCGGCCGAGGGTGTCACCGTGCTCGCGCAGCTCGCGGACGCGTCGCTGGGGCACCACACCGCCTTCTACATCGTGCAGTTCGCGACCACCGCGCTGCTCGCGCTGTCCGCGAACACGTCCTTCGGCGGGCTGCCGGTGCTGCTGAAGCTGCTCGCGCGTGACCACTACCTGCCGCACGTCTTCGGCCTGCGCGCGGACCGGCAGGTGCACCGGCACGGCGTACTGGCCCTGGCGCTGGTTGCCGCGGGGCTGCTGGTGCTGTCCGGCGGCGACACCCGCACCCTCGTACCGCTCTTCGCGATCGGTGTGTTCGTCGGCTTCACCCTCGCCCAGGCGGGCATGGTCCGCCACTGGCAGCGGGTGCGCGGCCCGCGGTGGGCGGGCAAGGCGGCGCTGAACGGGTTCGGCGCCCTGCTCACCGGCGTCAGCGCCGTCGTCGTCACCGCCACCAAACTCCCCGACGGCGCCTGGCTGATCGTCCTCGCCCTGCCCGCCCTGGTGGCGGTCTTCCTGCTGGTCCGCCGCGCCTACGACCGGATCGGCGAGCGGATCGGCGTCGGCGAAACTCCCGGACTCCCGTGCCGGGAGCGCTCGTTGGTGGTCGTACCGGTCTCCTCGCTGACCCGCCTCACCCGTGACGCGCTGTCCGCAGCCGTCTCGATGGGTGACGAGGTCCACGCCGTGACGGTCGCCCACACCGACGCCGACGACCGGGCGGTGGCCGCGGCGCTGGAGGCGGACTGGGCGCGCTGGAGCCCCGGTGTACCGCTGCTGCGGCTGTACTCCGACCGCCGGGACCTGGGACGCCCCATCGCCGCTTACGTCAGGGACCTGGGGGCCGCCCACCCCACCGCCCGGATCACCGTCCTGATCCCCGAGACCGAACCGGCGCGGCCGTGGCAGCGGCTGCTGCACAACCAGCGCGGCGCGGTGGTCGCCCGTGCCGTACGCCGTGGCACGAACGCGGGGATCTGCCGGTTGCGGCTGCGGAGTTGAGGGACGGTGGCCGTCCGGAAAGAGGGGTGCGGGCCGCCGAGATCACCAAGGGGGGTGGACTTACTAGGACGTCCAACTATATGTTCATGGACAAGCCCGCGGTGCAGGGAAGCCGGTGTGAATCCGGCGCGGTCCCGCCACTGTGACCGGGGAGTTCGTCCTCGCAGGACACGCCACTGACGAGCCAGATGTCGGGAAGGCACGAGGACGGGCGCTGATCCGGGAGTCAGGATACCGGCCGCGGGGTGTTCCGTGTTGTCCACGAGGATGGAGCAGACACGCATGGCACCGGTGCGTACCCACGACCCTGGTGATCCGGCGCACCCGGCGGCACTCCCCGCCCGGTGACGGTTCTTCGCCCCTGCGTTCCAGCTGTTCCGGCGGCGCGCCCACCCGCGCCCGCCGCCGGACCGCGCTGCGCCATCCCCGGATCTCACCTGACGAGAGCAGGCATCCATGGTCCGTGAACTGACCCACTTCATCGGCGGCAAGCACCTCCCGGGAACCTCGGGCGCCCACGCCGACGTGTACGACCCCAACACCGGCCGCGTACAGGCGAGGACGCCGCTGGCCGACCGCGCCGAGACCGAGGCGGCCATCGCCGACGCGGCACGGGCCCAGCAGACGTGGGGCGAATGGAACCCGCAGCGCCGCGCCCGCGTCCTGCTGCGGTTCCTCCAACTCGTCGACGCCGAGAAGGACTCACTCGCCCGGCTGCTGTCATCCGAGCACGGCAAGACCGTCCCCGACGCGCACGGCGACATCCAACGCGGCCTGGAGGTCGTCGAGTTCGCCGCCGGCATACCGCACCTGCTCAAGGGCGAGTTCAGCGACAACGCGGGCAGCGGTATCGACGTCCACTCGCTGCGCCGCCCGCTCGGCGTCACCGCCGGTATCACCCCGTTCAACTTCCCCGCGATGATCCCGCTCTGGAAGGCAGCCCCGGCGATCGCCTGCGGCAACTCCTTCGTGCTCAAGCCGTCCGAACGCGACCCGTCCGTACCGCTGCGGCTCGCCGAACTCTTCCTGGAGGCGGGCCTGCCGCCCGGCGTGCTCAACGTCGTCAACGGCGGCAAGGAGGCGGTGGACACCCTCGTGCAGGACCCGCGCGTCCAGGCGCTCGGCTTCGTCGGCTCCACGCCCGTCGCCGCGCACCTCTATGCCGCTGCCGCCGCGCAGGGCAAGCGCGCCCAGTGCTTCGGCGGCGCCAAGAACCACCTGATCGTGATGCCGGACGCGGACCTCGACCAGGCCGTCGAGGCGCTGATAGGCGCCGGATTCGGCTCCGCGGGGGAGCGCTGCATGGCGATCTCCGTCGCCGTGCCGGTGGGGGAGGAGACCGCCGACGCGCTGGTCGCCCGGCTCAGGGAACGGATCGCCTCCCTGCGCATCGGAACATCCGACGACCCGGACGCCGACTTCGGCCCGCTGGTCTGCAAGGAAGCCGTCGACCGGGTCCGCGAATACGTCGCGTCCGGCGTCCAGGAAGGCGCCGAACTCGTCGTCGACGGGCGGGACTTCAGCCTCCCGGGGCACGAGAACGGCTTCTTCGCCGGTGCCTCGCTCTTCGACCGCGTCACCCCGGCCATGCGGATCTACCAGGAAGAGATCTTCGGACCCGTCCTGTCCGTCGTACGCGCCGCCGACTACGAGGAGGCGCTGCGGCTCCCCACCGAGCACCCCTACGGCAACGGCGTCGCGATCTTCACCAGGGACGGCGACACCGCGCGGGACTTCACCCGCCGGGTGGAGACCGGCATGATTGGGGTCAACGTCCCCATCCCGGTGCCCGTCGCCTACCACACCTTCGGCGGCTGGAAGCGCTCCGGATTCGGCGACCTCAACCAGCACGGGCCGGACGCCATCCGCTTCTACACCCGCACCAAGACCGTCACCTCGCGCTGGCCGTCAGGGGTCAAGGAAAGCGCGAACTTCACCCTGCCGACCATGGGATGAGCGCCGTGACGACCTCCCTGACCGCAGACCAACTCGCCCTCCACCAGGTCACCCTGGACTTCGCTGCGGAACACCTCGCCCCGCACGCCGTCGCCTGGGACCAGGACAAGCACTTCCCGCTCGACGTCATCGGCAAGGCGGCCGGACTCGGGCTCGGCGGTGTCTACGTCCGCGAGGAATCCGGCGGCTCCGGGCTCTCCCGCGCCGACGGCGTCCTGATCTTCGAAGCGCTGGCCACCGGCTGCCCCTCCATCGCCGGCTACCTCTCCATCCACAACATGGTCGCCTGGATGATCGACCACTACGGTGACGCGGCCCAGCGCGCCGGCCGACTGCCAGGACTCCTCTCCCTCGACGAACCGGCCAGCTACTGCCTGACAGAACCCGGCGCGGGCTCCGACGCCGCAGCCCTGCGCACCCGCGCCGTACCCGACGGCGACGGCTATGTGCTGACCGGCGTGAAACAGTTCATCTCCGGCGCCGGCGCCTCCCACCTCTACCTCGTGATGGCCCGCACCGGAGGCGAAGGACCCCGCGGCATCTCCGCCTTCCTCGTCGAACGGGACGACCCCGGCCTGTCGTTCGGGCCCAACGAGAAGAAGATGGGCTGGAACGCCCAGCCGACCCGCCAGGTGATCCTCGACGGTGTCAGGCTGCCCGCGGGCCGCAGGCTCGGCGCGGAGGGCGACGGCTTCCGGATCGCCATGAACGGCCTCAACGGCGGCCGGCTCGGCATCGCGGCCTGCTCGCTCGGCGGCGCCCAGAGCGCCCTGGACCGCAGCCTGACCCACCTCGCGGACCGGGAGGCGTTCGGCGCGCGACTGCTGGACGCGCAGGCGCTCCAGTTCCGGCTCGCCGACATGGCGACCGAGCTGTCGGCGGCCCGCGCCCTGCTGCACCAGGCCGCGCAGGCGCTGGACCGCGGCGACGCACAGGCGCCCCAACTGTGCGCGATGGCCAAGCGGTTCGCCACCGACACCGGCTACGCCGTCGCCGACCGCGCCCTCCAACTGCACGGCGGATACGGCTACTTGGCCGAGTACGGCATCGAGAAGATCGTCCGGGACCTCCGCGTCCACCAAATCCTGGAAGGAACCAACGAGATCATGCGCCTCATCGTGGCCCGCGGCCTGACAGGGGCCGCCCGATGACCCGCGGCACCCACCCGGACGACACCGTCCTGCTGCACACCCAAGGGCGCGCCGGATACCTCGTACTCAACCGCCCCAAGGCCCTCAACTCCCTCACCCACGACATGGTCGGCCGCATCGACGACGCCCTCACCACCTGGGAGAAGGACCCGGCGATCGAAACCGTCGTGATCAGCGGCGCCGGTGACCGCGGCCTGTGCGCGGGCGGCGACATCCGCGCCATCCACGACGACGCGCGCATCGGCGGCACCGCGTCCGCCGGGTTCTGGCGCGACGAATACCGCCTCAACGCCCGCATCGCCCGCTACCCCAAGCCGTACGTCGCCCTGATGGACGGCATCGTGATGGGCGGCGGCGTCGGGATCTCCGCGCACGGCAGCGTGCGGATCGTCACCGAACGCTCCCGGATCGCCATGCCCGAGACCGGCATCGGCTTCGTCCCCGACGTCGGCGGCACCTACCTGCTGGCGCTGGCACCGGGCCGGCTTGGCACCCACCTCGCCCTCACCGGCACGCCGGTCGGCGCCGCCGACGCCCTGCGGTGCGGGCTCGCCGACCACTTCGTCCCGGCGGACCGGCTGACCGCCATCGGCGCGGACCTCGCCGACGCGCCGGTACGGGAGGTCCTGCCGCGGTACGTCGCCGAACCGCCGCCCGGCGTGCTCGACGGCGCGCGGCACTGGATCGACCACTGCTACGCGGCCGACACCGTCGAGGAGATCCACGCCCGGCTGCTCGGCAGCGGCGAGCCCGAGGCCGGACGGGCCGCCGCAGCCCTGCGCACCAAGTCGCCCACCTCGCTGAAGATCACCCTGCGCGCGCTGCGCGAGGCCCCGGCGCTCGGCCCCCTGGAACGGGTCCTGGAACAGGAGTACCGCATCGCCTGCGCCCTGCTGCACTCCGCCGACCTGGTCGAGGGCATCCGCGCCCAGGTCATCGACAAGGACCGCGACCCGTGCTGGTCGCCGCCCACCGTCGAAGAGGTCACCGAGGCGGACGTGGACCGGTACTTCACGGCATCCGACGCCGGCGGCCTCGCCCTCACCACCGCGCACGCACCCCAGGAGGTGCCCTGGTGAACACCGTCATCGCCGTCATCGGGCTCGGCCACATGGGCGGCCCGATGGCCGCCAACCTCGCCGCGGCAGGCCACCGCGTCCTCGGGTTCGACCTGCTGCCCGCATCCCTCGCGACCGCGGTGGAACACGGCGTGGAAGCGGCGCCGACCGCAGCCGAGGCCGCCGCGCAGGCGGACGTGGTGCTCACCATGCTGCCCACCGGGCGGCACGTCATCGGCGTCTACCAGGACGGCGGACTGCTCGCCGCAGCCCGCCCCGGCACGCTGTTCATCGACTGCTCCACCATCGACGTCGCCGACGCCCGCGCCGCCCACGCAGCGGCGGCCGATGCCGGTCACACGGCACTGGACGCGCCGGTCTCGGGCGGAGAGGTCGGAGCGCGGGCCGGCACCCTCACCTTCATGGCAGGCGGCAGCGACGAGGCGTTCGCACGGGCCGAACCGCTGCTGTCCGTCATGGGGAAGAAGGCCGTGCACTGCGGCGCCGCGGGCGCCGGGCAGGCCGCGAAGATCTGCAACAACATGATCCTCGGCATCTCGATGATCGCGGTCGGCGAGGCGTTCGTCCTGGGCGAGAGCCTCGGCCTGTCCCACCAGGCGCTCTTCGACGTGGCCTCCACCGCATCAGGACAGTGCTGGGCGCTGAGCGTCAACTGCCCGGTGCCCGGCCCCGTCCCCGCCAGCCCCGCCAACCACGACTACCGGCCCGGATTCGCCGCCCCGCTGATGGCCAAGGACCTCGGACTCGCCGCCAACGCCGTCAGGGACGGCGGCGTCCAGGCCGAACTCGGCCTGCGCGCCGCCCAGTTGTACGCGGAGTTCGCCGAAGGGCCGGGAGCGGCCGACGACTTCTCCGCCATCATCCGGACGATCAGGCAGCGGTCGTCGTCCGCACAGCCCGAAGAGAACGGACCCGACGCATGACCGACACCACCGCGGCCACGTACGAGACCCTCCGCGTCGAACGCAGGGGCCGCACCGCGCTGCTCACCCTCGACCGGCCGAAGGCACTCAACGCGCTCAACCTCCAGGTCATGAACGAGGTGGTCGAGGCGGCCGAGGCACTCGACCGGGATCCGGACATCGGCTGCCTCGTCCTGACCGGCTCGCCCAAGGCGTTCGCCGCGGGCGCCGACATCAAGGAGATGCGCCCGCAGACCTATATGGACATGTACCTCAGCGACTGGTTCACCGCCTGGGACCGGCTCGGCAGGCTCCGCACGCCGACCGTCGCCGCGGTCGCAGGCTACGCCCTGGGCGGCGGCTGCGAGTTGGCGATGCTCTGCGACATCCTGCTCGCCGCCGACACCGCCGTCTTCGGCCAGCCCGAGATCAAGCTGGGGGTGATCCCCGGCATCGGCGGCTCCCAGCGGCTGACCCGCGCCGTCGGCAAGGCCAAGGCGATGGAGCTGTGCCTGACCGGCCGGACGATGGACGCCGAAGAGGCGGAGCGGGCCGGTCTGGTCTCCCGGATCGTCCCCGCCGACGACCTGCTCACCGAGGCGCTTTCCGTCGCCGCGACGGTGGCCGGCATGTCGGCACCGGTGGCCATGATGGCCAAGGAAGCCGTCGACCGGGCCTTCGAGACGACACTGACCGAAGGCGTCCGCTTCGAACGGAGGCTCTTCCACGCGGTGTTCGCGACCGCCGACCAGAAGGAGGGCATGACGGCGTTCACGGAGAAGCGCCCGCCGGAGTTCACCCACCGGTGAGCCCCCGCCCGTGACCGGCCCCGGGACGACGTGTCGCACCGTCCGTCCCGGGGCCGCACGGGCACCCCGGGACGGTCCGCCACCGGGCGCCGCATTCACTCCGGTGGCCGCGCGGGGGAGGCGGCGGCGCGGCGCCCGGGGCACAGAAGGGACATGAGCGAAGACAGGCAGGACCCCGACGGTCCGGACCCGCGGCACCGGCGCCCCGAAGGCGTCAGCGACGCCACCGTGCAGGCACTGGGCACGCTGTCGGAAGCGCTGGAAACCGTGGAACGGGCCAGGGGGCACCTCTACGAGTTCCACCAGCTGACCGGCGGCGCCGACCTCACGCTGGGCAGGAGCGTGCAGCAACTGCACGCGGCGGGGCACCCGGAGCTGGCGGACCTGATCGAGCGGGAGCTGGTGGGACGCAACGTCATCCCCGGCCGCTGGACGTTCCAGATCGTCGAGGAGTACAACGCCACCTACTACCGGCCCTTCGCCGAGATCGAGCGGCGGGCGCGGCAGGAACTCGCCGACGGCAAGGAACATCTGCACGAGGCCGAGATGAAGGAGTGCCGCCGCACCCCGGGCCACCCCGACCACCGGGCGACGCCCTGAGCGCGACACGAAGGGCCCGGCTCCTCAGGAAGCCGGGCCCGGTACGCGCCGCGCCGCAGGCGGCGGAGCGTCACTGCGCCGTGTCGTGCCCGAGGTCGATGTCGAACTCGGCGTGGCCCGCCTGGTCCACCCGCAGCGGCACCGCGACCGGCGGGTAGCCGCTGGCGATCACGGTGTACGCACCGCGGTCGAGGTCGGTGAAGATGTACTCACCGTCGCCGCCCGTGGTGGAGGTGCCCACCACGTTGCCCGCCGGGTCGAGCAGCGTCACCCGCGCGTCGTTGACCGGTCCGCTACGGGCCGTCCGCACGACGCCGCGGATCCGGGCACCCGGTGTCAGCCGGATCTCGTACCAGTTGCGGGTACCGGAAGCGGCCTCCACCTGGAGGGCGGCGGGGCGGTGGCTCTCGGCGCTGACCGCCAGCGTGTAGCTGCCCGCCGGCAGGTCGCCGAAGACGAACCCGCCGTCGGCGCCGGCCACACCCGAGGCCACGACCTCGCCCCGCACGTCGGTGGCGACGACCAGCGCGCCGGGCACCGGTGCGTCGCCCTGCTCCGCACGGACCTCGCCGGCCAGCCCGGCCGCCCCGCTGAGCGCCAGATCGAACCTGACCGGCTCGTCGGCCACCACGACGGTCACGGCCTGCGGCTGCCGGGAGCCGGCCGAGCCGATCAGCACGTACGTGCCGGGGCCCGCAGCGGGCAGTGCGTAGCCGCCGTCGGTCCCGGTCGAGGCGCGCCCGAGCTGCCGGCCGCCGATGTCGATGAGGGTGACCACGGCCTGCGCCAAGGGGCTGCCGGTGCCGTCCTGCACCGTCCCCTGGATGAGGGGGCCGGTGGCGCCGGACGCGGGCGCCGCAGCGGTGGGCTCGGCGTCGGCGGGTTCCACGGGAACGGCCGCGGCGGCGGCCGGAGTTGCCTCACCGGCGGCCTCGGCGTCGGCCTGGGCGCGCGCCTGGAGCCCGGAGACCTGCCGCAGCGGGACCTCCTTGATGAACAGCACCAGCAGGAAGGCCAGCGCGACGACGATCGCGCCCATCAGGAAGACGGTGTGCATCGAGTCGGCGAAGCCCCGCTTGAACGGTTCGGCCAGCCGCGGGTCGAGCTGCTGGATGAACGACGAGTCGCTGAGCACGCTGGAGGAGCCGCCCCCGCCCGATCCCTTGAGCATGTCGAGGACCGGCTTGCTGGCCGGGTCGTGCAGCACGGCCGGATCGTGCAGCGCGGCCTGGAAGTCCGCGGTCCGCACGGCCGACCTGAACGCCGTGGCGATCTTGTCGCCGACGGTGCTGAACAGCACCGACAGGAAGATCGCGGTACCGGCGGTGGCACCCATCTGACGGAAGAACGTCGAGGAGGCGGTCGCCACACCCATGTCCCGCGGCGGCACCGCGTTCTGCACGGCGAGCACCAGCGTCTGCATGCAACCGCCCAGGCCGAGGCCGAAGACGAGCATGTAGACCATCGTCTCCCAGAGCGGGGTGTCCCACTGGACCCGGAAGTGGAACAGCAGCATCGCCGCGACCATCAACGCGGTACCGATGATCGGGAAGATCTTGTACCGGCCGGTCTTGGAGGTGATCTGGCCGGAGGCGATCGAGGCGATGAACATGCCCGCCATCAACGGCAGCATTTCCAGACCCGACTTGGTGGGACTGGCGCCCTTCACGATCTGGAGGTACTGCGGGATCATCAGCATCCCGCCGAACATGCCCATGCCGATCAGCACCGACAGCAGGCTGGTCATGCTGAACGTGCCGTTACGGAACAGCCGCATCGGGATCAGCGCGTCGTCGCCGATCCACCGCTCCACGAAGATCCAGGCGACGATGCCGACGGCGCCCACGATGTAGCAGGTGACCGACGCGGTCGAGCCCCAGCCCCACTCCCTGCCCTGCTCGGCGACGAGCAGCAGCGGGACGACACCCACCGCGATGGTGAGCGCGCCCCACCAGTCGATGCGGTGGTCACGGCGGGTGTGCGGGATGTTCAGGACCTTGGCGACGACGAACAGCGCGACGATGCCGATCGGCACGTTGACCAGGAAGACCCAGCGCCAGCCCGTGATGCCCAGCAGGTGTTCCTGCCCGGCCAGCGCCCCGCCGATCAGCGGCCCCGCCACGCTGGACGTGGCGAAGGTGCCCAGCATGTAGCCCTGGTACCGCGCCCGTTCACGGGGCGGCACGATGTCACCGATGATCGCCAGGGCCAGCGACATCAGACCACCGGCGCCCAGGCCCTGGAGGGCGCGGAACGACGCCAGTTCGGTCATCGAGGTGGAGAAGGTGCACAGCACCGAACCCACCACGAAGATGGTGATCGCCGCCAGGTAGTACGGCTTGCGGCCGTGCAGGTCGGACAGCTTGCCGTAGAGCGGCGTGGCGATCGTCGAGGTGATCAGATACGCCGTGGTGGCCCACGCCTGCTGGCTCAGACCGTGCAGATCGTCGGCGATGGTCCGGATGGACGTGCTGACGATGGTCTGGTCGAGCGCGGCCAGAAACATCCCCAGCATCAGACCGCTGAGGATGGTGAGGATCTGCCGGTGGCTGAGTGTCCCGGGCACGGGTATCGCCTTGGTCCCCGCCGCGGGCGGGGAGGTGGAGGTGCTCATGCGTGTATGTCTCCCTGCTTCACGGCGGCTCCCTGGTCTCCCCCGGGGGACAGCCGTGCGTGTTGGTGATCCACCAGGTCGTCGTTGAGCCGGCCCATCAGCCGGATCAGATCGGCCCTGTCCTGCGCGGGCCAGCACTCCAGGAGCGCGGCCAGTTCGGCGTCCCGCTGACGCCGGTAGTGCTCGAATGCGGCGCGCCCGGCGTCGGTTGCGGTCAGCAGCGACCCGCGCCGGTCCTCCGGGTCGGGACGCCGGGCGACCAACTCCCGTTCGACCAGCGACCGCACCTGACGGCTGACGGTCGACAGGTCGAGGAACGCGTCGGCCGCCAGGTCGGTGGCCCGGCGGTCACCGCCGACCACCAGCCGGGCCAGCAGCACCCGGTCCGCGGCGGTCGCGTCGTTCTTGGCGCGCTGCTTCCAGGCGGCGATCAGCCGCGTGAAGCGCACGATTTCCGTTCCCAGCCCGGCGGCAGCCTCGTCCAGCCCCGACGAGGCGGTGATCTGCGCCCCCGTGCGGTCGCCGGGACGGACGGTCCCGTTACCCATCATGTTCCTTTGTGAAAAATCGTCGGCGAACCCGCCACCGGCAAAAGACATTGCTTGTATCCAGCAAGTCTAGTCACGCCGCGAGGCCATGGATCACCGGATCCCCTCTCCGTCAGATGTTCGAACCGACGCCACCGAAGGCTTTGTCCTTCTCTGTGGCGGAACACCCGGATACCGCGCCCCGATGACGTAACTCCCGCCGGGGGAAAGGCTCGTGGCCTGGCATTGTCAGTGGCTGCCGGTACGGTCCAGGACATGGCGGAACCCTCGTACGTGACCTCGACCCGCACCTCCTACGACACCGTGGCCACCGACTACGCCACCCTGCTCGGCGACACGCTGGCGGCCATACCGCTCGACCGCGCGATGCTCGGCGCGTTCGCCGAGAAGGTGCGGGCGGACGGCGGCGGCGCGGTGGCCGATATCGGCTGCGGTCCCGGCCGCCTGACGGGTCACCTGCGCGACCTCGGGCTCGACGTCTTCGGCATCGACCTGTCACCCGGCATGGTCGACGTGGCCCGCCGCACCCACCCCGGACTGCGCTTCGAGGTCGGCTCGATGACCGGCCTCGACCTCGCCGACGGCAGCCTCCGCGGCATCGTCGCCTGGTACTCCGTCATCCACATCCCGAGGGAACTGCTGCCCGGCATCTTCGCCGAGTTCCACCGCGTGCTCGCCCCCGGCGGACACCTCGCCCTCGCCTTCAAAGCCGGTGAGGAACAGGTCGCGTTGACCCACGCGTACGGCCACGACATCGCGCTGGACGTCTACCGGTGGACCCCTGACCGGCTGGAGGAACTGCTGGGCCGGGCGCAACTCACCGTCACCGCCCGGCTGATACGCGAAGCAGAAGGGCCGGAGAAGACCCCGCAGGGCTACCTCCTGGTCCGCAAGCCCGCAGCCGAACGCGTACCCGAGGAGGCCGAACCGTCATGACCACGCACGCCACCGGGCCGGGCAGCCGTGCCGCCCGGCCCGGTGCGCGCCCGTCAGTGCCGGGCGGCGGCGCCCTCCAGGGCCGCGACGATCCGTGCGGTGTCGCGCGCGCCGGTACGCCAGTTGCTGAACGCGGCCCGCAGCGCGGGGACTCCGGCGTAGACCGTCGGCGTCATGAAGACCTCACCGGCCAGATCAGCGGCGAGCGCGCGCAGCCGCCCGGCGTCCGGCTCGCCGGCCGACGTGAAGCAGACGACGTTGAGCCGGACCGGCGCCAACAGCCGCAGCCGGGACGAGGATTCGACGGCCCGCCCCAGCGCGCGGGCACAGGACACGCACCGCTCGACGATCTCGCGGTGCCCGTCCCGCCCGTACGCCTGCAAGGTGAACCACGCCGCGAGCGCCCGCAGCCGGTGCGAGTTCTCCGGGGTCAGCTGGACCAGGTCGGGGGCGCCGTCCGACGGGCCGAGGTAGGCCGCCGCGTTCCGGAAGACCCGGGCCTGAAGGTCCTGGCGGCGGGTGAACTGCACGGCGCTGTCATAGGGCACGTTCAGCCACTTGTGGAGATCGACGCAGACCGAGTCCGCCAGGTCGAGGCCCGCCACCAGGTGCGCGTGATCGGGGGAGAGGGCGGCGAAGGCGCCGAAGGCCGCGTCCACGTGCAGCCAGAAGTCGTACCGTTCGCGCAGCGCGGCGATGGCCCGCAGATCGTCGAAGTCGACGGTGTTGACCGTACCGGCGTTGGCCACCACGACACACGGTCCCTCGCTCTCCCGCAGGGCCCGCTCCAGCGCCACCGGGTCGACTGCCTCCCGTCCCGGCAGTACCGGCACCTGCACCAGCGCAGCCCGGCCGATACCGAGCATCGACAGGCCCTTGGCGACGCTCGAATGCGGGCTGCCGGACAGCACCCGTACCGCTCCGAGCGCGGCCACGCCGTCCTCCGCCGGCGAGACGCCGAGCCGCTCCCCGAGCCATTCGCGGGCGATCGCCAGGCCCACCGTGTTGGACATCGTCGCGCCGCTGACGAACGTCCCCCGGTGCGCGTCGGACAGCCCGAACAGCTCGCGCAGCCAGCCGACCGTCTGGCGCTCCAGCTCCTGGCCCGTGCCGTCCAGCGAGGTGTTGGAGTTCTGGTCAGCGGTCGCCGTCAGCCAGTCCCCGGCCAGCGCAGCCGGGGTGGCGCCGCCCGTGACGAACCCGAGATAGCGCGGGCCCGCGCCGCCGGAGAGACCCGGCTCCCACCGTTCGGCGAACTCCTCCAGGGCGGCCCGCAGACCGCCCCCGTGCTCCGGCAGCGGCACGGCCTGCGGGACCGGCAGGGAGGGCACGACCGGCCGCTCCTCCAGGCCGTCGAGGAACGCGGTGGCGTGCCGCCGGGTGGCCTCCAGGAGGCCGGGGAGCTGGGACAGGTCTGCGGCGAGGCGAGGGTGCATGGTGGTGCGGCTCCATTCATCGGTACGCGCTCCACGCTAGGAGGCGGGCGGCCGATGCGGCTGGTCCAATCGCGAGGCACTGGACCAGCACGAGTAGGGGAGACTTGACCCGTGCGAGTAGGCGAGGAACAACTGGTCAGGGCCCTGGGCGCGTGGCGCAGGCCGGGTGTCCCGCTGATCACGGCGTTGGACGAGGCGATCCGTGAGGCGGTCATCGACGGCCGGCTGCGGACCGGCAGCGAGCTGCCCGCGGAACGCCGCTTCGCCGCGGCCGTCGGCGTCAGCCGCGGCACGGTGACCGCCGCACTGGAAGGACTGCGCGACGGCGGCTGGGTCCGCACCCGGCACGGCAGCGCCAGCACCCTGCGGCTGCCGGACGCGGCGGCCGAACCGCTCGCCCCGCTCACCGCCACCGGACAGACCGGCCTCATCGACCTGCGCCGTGCCGTGCCCGCCGCACCTCGGGCCGCCTACCGGGAAGCCACCCTGCGGGCCGTGGAACGCGCCGGACATCTGTTGACCGAAGACGGGGAACCAGGCCCCGGCCTGCCCGAACTCCGCGCCCTGCTGGCCGAACGGCTCACGGGCCAGGGCCTGGCCACCCGCCCCGAACAGATCCTGGTCACCTCCGGGACGCGCGCCGCGTTCGCGCTGCTCTGCGCCCACCTGCGCCCGCGGACCGCGGCCGTCGAAGTCCCCACCTACTTCGACGCGTTGGACGTCCTGCGCACGCAGGGAGCCAGGCTGACCGGCTGCCGGGTGACCACCGACGGCTGGGATCCCGACCAGCTCGACGCGGCGTTCGCGGCGGCCCGGGGCGGCCTGGCCTACCTCGTGCCCGACTTCCAGAACCCGACCGGCGCGCTGATGACGGCACCGACCCGCAGGACCGTCGCCGACCTCGCGGCCAGGCACCGGGTCACCGTCGTGGTGGACGAGACCATGCGGGAACTCGACCTGCGCGACGCGCCCCGCCCGGCGCCCCGCATCCGGCACGCGGTACTGATCGGCTCGGCCGCCAAGGGCCTCTGGGGCGGCCTGCGCGTCGGCTGGATCCGCGGACCCGCGCCCCTGATCACCGCCCTGGCCCGGCACCCCCTGAGCGCACCGCTCTCCGCCGCGCCGATACAGCAGCTGATCGCCGTCGAACTGCTGGGGTCCACCGAGCCGTTGCTCCGCAGCCGCCGCGCGGAGCTGCGGACGCGGCGCGACCACCTGAGCGCCCTGCTCGCGGACGACGCGCGCTGGAGCTTCGCGGTCCCGCCCGGCGGCCTCGCCCTGTGGCTGGAATTGAACGGCATCCGCGCCGCCACGGTCATCGAACGGGCCCGCCGCAGCGGCCTCGCCCTCGCCCCGGGCCCCTCGTTCGCCGCCGACGCGGCCCTCGTCCGGCATCTGCGCGTGCCCTACACCCCACCGCCGCCCGTGCTCGACCGCGTGGCCGCCATCCTGGACGAGGTCTGCCGACGGACCGCCGCGCCCCGCTGAAGCCCCCGCGCACAGCACCGCGACCCGGTCCGCCCCACGTCGGCCGACCTGCTTACCGTAGGGCCATGACCGACTCCGATGACGTCCGCCGCCTCGCTCTCTCCCTGCCGGAAACCGTGGAGAAGATCGCCTGGGGCATGCCCACCTTCCGGGTCGCGGGGAAGATGTTCGTCACCGTCCCCGACGACGAGACCTCGTTCGCCGTGCGCTGCCCGGTCCTGGAACGGCAGGAACTGATCGCGGCCGAGCCGGAGAAGTTCTGGGTACCGCCGCACGAAGCCGCGTCCTCCTGGGTGCGCGTACGCCTCGCCGCCCTGGAGGACGTGGACGAACTCCGCGACATCCTCGTCGACTCCTGGCGGCAGGCGGCCCCCACCCGGCTGACGGACACCTTCCCCGGCAGCGGCTGACCACCGGGGGCAGCCCTCCCGGTCCGCGCCGGAACCGGCACGGCACCGGCCCGCACCCCCCGATCAGTTCCGGCCACGCGCGGAGATCGAAAATTGTGCTGGACCCGGGAACGGCAGGACGGCACGCTGAGCGGATGCCCGACAAGCGTTCATCCGCCCCGCCGCCCTGGTACGCCCGCCCCGCCGCCCGCACCTGGCGCTGTGCCCCCGCACCCGCCGACGTGCGGGCCTTCCACGCGGAACTGCCCGGCTACGCCGCCACCCCGCTCGTCGAACTGCCCGACCTGGCGCGGGAATTGGGTGTCGGACGGCTCTTCGTCAAGGACGAGTCGTCCCGCCTGGGGCTGCCCGCGTTCAAGGCGCTCGGCGCCTCCTGGGCGGTCCACCGTGTCCTGGCCGAACGGGCCACCCCCCATGGTGCGCACGCCCCGCTCACCCTCGTCACGGCCACCGACGGCAACCACGGCAGGGCCGTCGCCCGGATGGCCGGACGCCTGGGCGGCCCCGGCCTCACCGCCCACGTCTTCGTGCCGCAGGGCGTCCATCCGGCCGCCGTGGCCGCCATCGCCGCCGAAGGGGCCCAGGTCACCGAGGTCGAGGGAAGCTACGACGACGCGGTACGGCAGGCGGCCGACGCGGCCCGTGCGCCGGAAGCGGTACTCCTCCAGGACTCCTCCTGGCCCGGCTACGAACGGATCCCCGGCTGGATCGTCGAGGGCTACGCGACCCTGTTCGCCGAGATCGACACCCAACTGACCGGCGCGGGCGCACAGCTGGACGCCGGCCTCGTCGCCGTACCGGTCGGCGTCGGATCGCTCGCCCAGGCATGCGTCACCCACTACCGCAGCCGGCCGGGCGGCCCGTCTCCCGCGCTGCTCGCGGTGGAACCTGACTGCGCCGCCTGCGCCCTGGAGAGCCTCACCAGGGGAGAGCCGACCCCGGTGGAGACCGGTCCGACGACCATGGCGGGACTGAACTGCGGCACCCTCTCCCACCTCGCCTGGCCGTACCTGCGCGACGGTCTGGACGCCGCCGTGGCCGTCACCGACGCCGACAGCGCCGCGGCCTCCCGCGCCCTGGCCGCCCACGGAGTCTCCAGCGGCCCCTGCGGCGCCGCGGCACTGGCCGGCACCAGGGCCGCCCTCACCGGCCCCGGCGCCACCGAACGCCGCACCGCGCTCGGCCTCGGCCCTGCCGCCACCGTCGTCCTGCTCAGCACCGAGGGCACCGCCGCCAACCCGCACCTCGCAGATCCCCCCACGTCAACGGCCTGACACAGCCGCCACGTTCACCGCACGGCGTCCTCAGACACGTGCGGAGAACGGGCAGGTCCAGTCGGCCGGCTTGGGGCGGCCCGAGTAGCGCCTGGCCTCGGAGAGCTGCTCGTACTCCAGGAGGTTGGGGTTGATGTCGCCCTGGAGCTCGATGTCCTGCTTGCGTATCTTCTCCTGGAGCCGTTCCCACAGCCCGGCGGCCTTGATCCGGTCGAACTGGGCGTGGGAGTTGAACGCGAGCATCGGGAACGGCGGGCGGCGGCCGACGCGGCAGTGCGTTTCGTGCAGACCGATCACGAAGAACGGGTGCCCGGCGACGCTGTAGGCGAACGCCCCCGAGGACGGGTCGGCTTCGTATCCGTCGGCCCAGGGATGCGTACGGCTGTCATGGTCGTGCAGGGCCTGCAACTGCTGCCACAACAGCCGCTCGAAGTCGAGCTCCGACACTTCGAGGGGCCCCGAGAAGGTCGCCACGAAACTGGTGAAGGGCTTGGCGTTCCAGTCCACCGATGCCACATACGCCTGGAGATCGACCGCCATCTGCCGGGCCGACTCGTCATCCCCGAACCACGTGTAGTGGCGATGGGTGATGCCGCCCTGCCGCCAGGCGGAGCGCCCGGCGAGGCAGGCAAAGGAGTCGCCGAGCAGGAACTGCTTGACTACTTCGGTGGCGTCGGTGGTCTCAACCGGCATGTTCGCGACCTTCGGTGGAGGAGGGTACCCGTCGTAGGGAGGACCCACGCAGTGAAGATCGGCCACGGCCACTTCGTCAAGACAAGATCGTATTACTCCGCCGGGGCTCTCACCTGCGCAGTCACAGGGGCCGGTGGGAAGGTCCGCGACCGGTCCGGACGCGGGCAAGGTTTCTGCAAGGCCGGTGCAAGGAAAGCGGGGTGACGTCCGGGCACCCCATGGACGGGACTGTCCATCCGACATTCATGGGGGAAAGTGATGTCCGGAGAATCCACGGATTCGGCTCTGGTCCAGCGGGGCCAGTGGTCGACCGTACAGGACTGCAAACAGGTGTTGGTCATCGCCCACACCCTGACGTACGCGCAGCGTCTGCGGGAGGTGTTCGATCTGCTGGAGGCGGATCTGCGGATCCAGGTGGTCTTCACCGCGGCGCCGCACGCCTTCGGCGACGGTGTCCCGCAGTACCTGCACGGCCTCGGCATCGTCACGGTGCCCTGGGAGCAGGCCGTTCGCAGGGAGTTCGACCTGGCGCTGGCCGCCGGCTCGCGCGGGGTGCACGAAGTGCGGGCGCCGGTCGTCCGCCTCTCGCACGGCGCGGGCCACATCAAGCTCCTGCGCAACGCCGGCTCCCTCGGCCCCGGGGAGGAACGGCCGCCCGGGATGATGAGCCGTCAGCATCTGATGCGCGAGGGAAGCGTGGTGCCCGCAGCCGTCGCCTTCGCGCACGACAGCGACCTGGAAGTACTGTCCCGCTCCTGCCCCGAAGCGCTGCCCTTCGCGCACGTCGTGGGCGACCCCTGCTACGACCGGATCGTCGCAGGACGGCCCCGCCGGGACGATTACCGCAGGGCGCTGGGGCTCGGGGAAGGGCAGCGGCTCGTGGTGGTCCCCTCGACGTGGGGCCCCGCGTCGACCTTCGGGCGGCTGGACGCCCTGCTGCCGCAACTGCTGCATCAGCTGCCCGCCCGCGACTACCGTGTGGCGCTGCTCGCCCACCCCAACATCTGGGCCGGGCACGGAGGTTGGCAGATCAACGGCTGGCTGGCCGGCTGCCGGCGGCGCGGTATCGCCGTGGTACCGCCCGAAGCGGACTGGCAGGGGCTGCTGATCGCGGCGGACTGGATCGTCGGTGACCACGGTTCGCTGACCGCCTACGGCAGCCTGACCGACGCCACGCTGCTGCTCACCCCGGGAACGCGCCGCGACATCTCCGCCGCGTCACCGACGGCACGCCTCGCCGCGGTGGCCCCCGTGGTGTCGCCGTTGCACCCCTTGGAGGAGCAACTGCACTACGCGGCCGGGCGGCGCACGGCCGGACAGTACGACGAGGCGGCAGCCCTGCTCTCGTCGGCACCCGGCCAGTTCCACCAGCGCATGCGCACCCTCCTCTACCGCCTGCTGGAACTGGGCGAGCCGGCCTGCGCGCCGGTCGTGGCGCCGGTGCCCGAGCCACCGTCGCTGACGGTGTGGGAAGCCGCGGCACCGGGAGCGCGGCGGTGACCGGGCGCGCGGCCGGGCGCCGCATCCGTCCGGTGCCCGACACCGGCTGGTCCACGGTCAGGTTCGGCCGCCGGTGGCGGCCCGGCACGCTGCCGTCCGGTCAGGCCACGGGTGTCGCCGCCGTCGTCTGGCGCTCGGCGTCCGGCCGGGGAATCGCCCGGGTCCTGCTGGAGGTGGCGGGGGATCCGGCAGGGAGCGGCGTTCCGCCGGGAGGTGGCCACGACGCCGACGTACACCGGTGGGCGGACCCCGACGCACCGGGACCTTCCGGCCGGACGGAGTGCGCCGACCTCCTCGTCGGCCGTACTCCGCTCGCCCCGGGACACGCGCTGCTGCGCGCCCACGACCTGCTCGCCCGCCACCAGGGGTGCCTCATCGCCGCGGTCCCGCACACCACAGGGGGATGTGTGACCGCGGTGCGCGGCGCGGCCGAAGCGGTGTGGTGGCAGGGCGGCACCCGGGGCACGGGGCTCCGGGCCCACCCGCACATCCTCGCGTCGGTGCTGCACGCCTGGCTGGTCGCGGGCGGCGCCCCGGGGTGCGTACGGTCCGTCAGCCCGGTTCCGCGCGGCAGGTCACGGGCACCGGCCCGCGAGGTGCTGCGGGCCCGGCGCTGATCGTCAGGGGGCGGGGCGCCGCTCATCAGGACGTGTCCGTGAAGTCCCGTCGTCGGCCCGCGAGCCGGGCCGGTTTCGCGGGCACGCCCCGGGCCGGGTGCGGCAGTTCACAGCTGTCGCAGCCGGCCGTCGAGCCGTTCGGTGTCCGACGGGCTCACCAGCCGGTAGAGGTCACGGGCCGCCGTGTAGCACCGGACCGCCTCCGTCGCATCCGCGCGCTGCTGCGCCGACTGCCCGAGCCATTCCAGGCAGCGTCCCTGCCAGTGCCGGGAGAGGGTGTCGGGCTCGCGGAAGATCTGCAGCGCCGCGCGCAGCCGTGGTGTGCCGCTGACGTGATTCCCCCGGCAGGTCTCGGCGTGACCGAGGAAGGCCAGCGCGCGGGCCGCCTCGTAGGTTTCGTTCTCCGCTTCCAGCGCGGTGTGTGCCGCTGCGAAGTACTCGGCGGCATCGTCGTGCCGGTCGCAGGCCAGGGCGGTCTCCCCGAGCCTGATGCGGGTGAGTGCGGCGCCGCGCCGGTAGCCTGCCGACTCGCGCAGGTGCAGGGAGCGGGTGAAGTGCTCCCGTGCCGCGTCGAGTTGTCCGGCCCGCAGGCAGACGTGGCCGATGCCGTTGAGTGCCTGTGCCTGCTGCCGGACGTCGCCGTCGGCGGTGGCGTGCTCCAGGGCCTCGGTGAACCAGCGGATCGCCTCCGGGTGGCGTTCGGCGTCCCGTAAGCCGATCGCGCCGGAGGTGAGCATGCGGCCCTCGCCCGCCCGGTCCCCGGCGCTGCGGGCGGCGGCCAGCGCCAGTTCGTGCGCCTCGATCCAGGCATCGGAGTTGCGTACGCGAACGAACCACGGCCACATGGCGTCCACCAACTGCCAGCAGGCCGTGTGCCATTCCACCCGCGCGCAGTGGCGTACGGCCCCCATCAGCCCGGTGCGTTGCCCGTCGAGCCAGGCCAGCGCATCGGCCGGGCCGCTGAGCGGAGACGGCGCGATGTCGGGCGCACCGAAGTCCCGGGGCAGTGTGCGGTGGGCGGGGGTGAGGATGCCCTCGGCCGCGGTGGCGGTGCGCAGGCACCAGCCGACGAACCGCCGGAGCGTCCGCTCGTGCGCCGGCGCGTCCTCCTGGGAATCGCCGCGGCGCCGCGCGTGGGAGCGGATGAGGTCGTGCAGGCGGTACGTTCCCGGGCCGGTCTCTTCCACGAGATTGGCTTCCACCAGCGCGCTCAGCGCCCGCTCGGTCCCGGCGTACGGCAACTCGCCGACCGCGGTCAGCATGAAGAGGTCGTACCGGTCGGCCGGCAGCAGGCCCATCGTCCGGTAGAGCGCGGCGGCGTCCGGGGGCAGCAGCGCGTAGGTGGCGTCCAGCGCGGTGCGTACCACGGCTCTGCCGTCCATGCGGAGAGCATCGAGCACGCCCTGTCCCTGCGACAGGCTGTCGGCCAGCGAGGAGAGCGAGCGGTGCGGCCGGAACGCCAGTTGGGCGGCTGCCAGACACACCGCCAGCGGCAGGCAGGCGCACAGGGCGACCACCTCACGGGCGGCGACCGGGGATTGGGCGACGCGGGCTCCGCCGCCGGTCGCCAGCAGTTCGACGGCCGACTCCGGGGCGAGCGCGCTCAGCCGGTGCACGGCGGCGCCGTCGACCACCAGGCCGGTGAGCTGATTTCGGCTGGTGACTATGGTGAGACTGTCCGACGCCCCGGGCAGCAGAGGTCTGACCTGGGCTGCCGTCGCCGCGTTGTCCAGGAGGACGGCGAGCCGGAGGCCCGAGGTCAGGGACCGCCACAGGGCGACGCGCTGCGCGGTGTCCGCGGGTACGGCGGTGACGCCGAGCGCCTGAAGGAAGCCGCTCAGCACATCGGCGGCGCTCACCGGGCCGACCGGGGCCGCGGGCCCGGTCGCGTCGTCGGCCGGGGCACCGTCCGGGACGTCGGGGTGATCCAGGAGATGGCCGCTCAGGTCGGCGTAGAGATGGCCGTCGGGGTAGTCGTCCGCGCAGCGTCGCAGCCAACGGGAGACGAGCGCCGTCTTGCCGACCCCCGCAAGCCCGCTGACCACGACGAGACGCGCGGTGCCCCGCAGATCCTCCAGTGCCCGCAGGTCGGCCTCGCGCCCGATCAACTCCGGACGTACCGGTGGCAGTTGACGGGGGACGGGGATGGCCGCTGTCACGGGCTGGTGAATGTGCACGCCGCCGCGGATCTCGCGGGCCTGCACGCTCGACCCGTACACCTGGGCCTGTCCTGCGAGGGTGTTGGTGTACTGGGGCGCGGCGTCGGGCCGTGGCGCGTGGCGCCGGAGCCAGTCGTTCAGCGCCTGGCGGACGGCGGGGTCGTCAACGGCCCGTGCGTGGAGGGCGAGGGCCAGTTCGCGCAGCGTGGCGGAGGTGCCGTCCGCGGCCTTTTCCCAGGCGGCGACAACGGGCCGGTGCGCGGCGATGCGCGCGACCGCGGCCAATTCCGGCCATCCGGCTGATTCTTTCCCCCCACACATGATCATGGCCGACAGCAGTTCATCGGCTCTGTGTAATTCGGGAGTGGGCACGTCCGCAACCTCCTCAGCACAGGGCTCCAGAATGTCATAGGCATATGCATCGCTCATACTTCGGCGTCAGCCGCACATTGACATCTCCCCGCCTCGCGCGCTTCAGGAACACAAAGATGCGTGGTCGTAAGCCAATTCCAGACTTCAACGAAATGCATCTGGTCGCGTCGGCCAGGTGCATGTCATTGTCGGGCACGGGGAGACCGTACCGGCGGGAGGGGCGCTGGTGGAGTTCTGGATCAGGCTTTCAGGATCGGTCGAGGTGCCGGCGGCCGGTGAATCCGACGATTTGAGACCGATGAAGACGCGGCTGACGCTTGCCGCCCTGGCCTGGGACGCAAGTCGCACCGTCAGCATCGACACCCTGATCCGCCGGGTCTGGGACGACACCCCGCCCGCCAAGGCCAAAGACGCTCTCTACGTGCACATTTCCCGCATCCGGCGCGCGCTGAGCAGCGCCGGGAGCGACGCGCCCACCATCATCAGCCGCGCCAACGCCTATGTCCTGCAAGTCGATCCGGACCGGGTGGATCTGCGCCGCTACCTCAGCCTCGTGGCCCAGGCCCGCACCCTGCGGGACAGCGGGGCACCGGCCGACGCGCTCCGCATGCTGGACCGCGCCGACGGCCTCTGGGGCGGCGAGCCGCTGGCCGGGATCACCGCCTACTGGGCCGAACAGGTACGCGGCGAGGTACGGGAAGTCAGCCTGACCGCAGGGAAGTTACGCGCCGGCCTCCTCCTCCGGGAGGGCCGTTTCGCGGAGGCCGTACCCGGTCTGCTGCCGCTGGCCGAGGAACACCCCGTGGACGAAATGCTCGTCGAGCAACTCGCACTCGCCCTGCACGGCAGCGGCCGTACCGCCGAAGCGACCCGGCTCCTGCAACAGACCCGCCGCCGCATCACCCGCGACCTCGGATCCGAACCCGGCCGCCGGCTCCAGCACATACACCGGGGAATCCTGTCCGGCACCGCGGCCGACGCGCTGTTGCCCGAGCCCGTCAGGGCAGGGGCCGGTGCCCCGAAGGGCGCGGCACCGGACAATTTGCCGATGGACGTGCTGTGGGTCGGCCGTCGCGACGAACTGCGTCATCTCACGGACGCCCTCGACGTCGCCGGCCGGGCAGGCGGTCCCGTCGTCACGGTCGAGGCGATCGGCGGGATGGGAGGAATCGGAAAAACTTCGCTCGCGGTACATGTCGCCCACCAGTTGCGCGACCGGTTCCCCGACGGCCGGCTCTACCTCCACCTGCGCGGGCACACGCCGGACAGCGAGCCACTGGACCCGGCTCGGGGCCTCGCCATTCTGCTGCGCCAGCTCGGGAAGGAGAATCTGCCGCAGAGCACGGAGGAACTCGCGGCGCTGTGGCGCACCACCGTGCAGGACCGCAGGATGCTGGTGATCCTCGACGACGCCGCGGGGCTCGCCCAGATCAGGCCGCTGCTGCCCGGCTCCTCACCGACGGCCGTCATCGTGACCAGCCGCCGACGGCTCACGGGCCTGCCGCAGATACGCTCGATCTCGCTCGACGAGATGCCGGTCGACGACGCCGTCGCCCTGTTCGAGCGCCGTCTGGGGCCGCACCGCCTGCCCTGCCGCACGGACAGCGCGGAAATCGTACGGCTCGCCGGATACATTCCCCTCGCGATTGAAATCCTCGCCAGCCGCCTGCTCTCCCGGCCGTCCTGGACAGCCGCTGACCTGCTGCGGCAATTGAACGGCAGTGGCGGTCACCTCTCCCAAATCCGCGACGGCGAGGTGCGGATGGCACACATCTTCGCCCTCTCCTATCGCGATCTCACCCCCTCGCAAAAGCTGGTGTTCCGTCGCGTCGGCCGTCATCTCGGCGTCGAGTTCGGACCGCAGGCCGCAGCCGCACTGTCCGGACTCCCTTTCGACGAGACCGAACGCGCGCTGGAGGCACTGCTGACCGGGCACCTCCTCTTCGAGCCGTCCCCGCACCGGTTCCGAATTCATGATCTTTTACGCGAGTACACGCGCACACTGATAGGCGACGAGCCCGGCGAGGACACGGACGTCGATTCCGATCACGATGTGCGGCAGGCGCTCCAGCGGCTGACGGCGCACTACCTCGGCGTCGCGGACCGGGCCGACCGGCTCGCCTACCCCTTCCGCTCACGCTCCGCGCCGCTCCCCACGGGACAAGCGCCGGTGGCGGAGCCCGGCGGCCGTCTCACCAATGCCGGTGACGCAGAGCAATGGTTCATCACGGAAGGCGGCAATCTCCTGGCCTCGCTGGAATACGTGCGGGCGCAGGGCTCGCCGGGGCGACTGGCCGAAGTCGTCCACGTGCTCGCCGGATTCCTGGACATGGAGGGCTACCTGGCGACGGCCGAGCCACTGCTGCGCGCGGCCGTCGCGCACTGGCGTACGGTCCGTGACGAGCATGCCCTCGCGTGCGCACTGCTCGATCTCAGTACGGTGTGCGCACACAGTGGTCACTACGATGAAGCGCACGCGACGGCCGATGAGGCGCTCGCGCTCGCACGGGCGCTCAAGATGCCGGAGCTGGAGAGTGAGTCGATTCATCAATTGACCATTCCGCTCTGGCACACGGGGCAATACGTCATTGCACTTGAGTTGCAGAAACACTCTCTTAATCTGCGACTGCAAACATCGGACAAGTTTCAGATTGCTCGCGGTTACAACCTCATTGGTATCACCTATCTGCATCTGAATCGGATCGAAGAGTCGCTGAAATGCTTCACCGAGGCTCTCGCTGGATTCACCGCAGTCAGTGACCAAAGGGGTACATATCGCACATTGAACAATATTGCGGAGCTGCAGCAGAAATTGGGAAATCTGGATGCTGCGGAACGCGCATATCGCAAAGCCATGGATCTGTCGAGAAGTATGGGCAGTAGAGGCGATTACGCGACGCTTCAAATGAACCTTGGCAGTGTTCTCGCCGAAACCGGGCGAGCCGACGAGGCGCTGCGCCTCTTTGAGGCGGCCCTGCCCGCGCTGCGCAGCGTCGCCGATGCGCGCGGAACCGTCATTGCCCGGAATGGGCTCGGTAGGGCACTCCAGGCGGTGGGCCGCGAGGAGGAAGCGATGACGCACCACCTCGCCGCCCTGGTGGAGGCGCGGCGCATCCGCGCGACCGGCGAGGAGATCGCCGCCCTCTATGACCTGGGGCGAGTGGCTCGGGCGACCGGCCGACTCCAGCAGGCGGCCGAGCGCTGGAAGGCCGGCCTTGACCTCAGCCGGCGCATCGGGGCGCGCGCGGAGGAGGCCCGGGCTCGGGGGGCGTTGGCTGGGCTCCAGGGGTTGGGTGAGTTGCCCTCCGGCGACTGATGGGCTGTACCGCGGGGCGACGCTGTCGGTCGCGAGTGATTTGAGCTCGCCGACTCCGCTGTGTGTCGCGAAAAGGTGCAAGGTGCCTTAAGCGGTCTTTTGGAGCGACTGGACTATTGGCATATGCCGAAAGTCTATGCTGGATGGAACCCCCTGTAAGACTTCCTGTCAGGTCCGAGGAGCGCAGAAGAATTTGCGATGACCAGAGATTTGAGTGATCATTGCGGAGTAGTGAGCGATGGGGGTGCCGGTTCATCGGTGCCCTGCCATGCTCGCCCCCTCTTGTGCCCTGTCAAGGAGCCATCGCACTTGTTTTCGCCATTTGACTTCATCGTTGCACTTGCTATAGCTAACTCTCCTTCCCACTCTGGGAGCCAGCACGTCGATTCGGTGAGCCACGGACAGTCGTATAACAGCGCGGAAGGGCAAGGGGTCTGCATGCCCTATTTGAAGCGCGGCCCGAACGAGGAAACGCAGCGAGGTACAGGGCGGGGCGGCGGCGCGTCACCTGATCCTCTGGCGTAAGAGCGTAACCCGAGCCTCTGCCGGTGAAGATATCGAACACTTCACTGGCAGGGGCTTCTGCGTGGGCGCCAGCCCCCACGGCCCCCGCCCCCGCTCCCACCTGGGATGATCGACGGCATGGCTGAACGTATGAGCGCCGCGTGCGACGGGGCGTCGAAAGGGAATCCCGGTCCTGCGGGCTGGGGCTGGGTCGTCGCGGACGAGGAGGGCAATCCAAGCCGGTGGGAGGCCGGTCCATTGGGGAAGGCGACGAACAACGTCGCGGAACTCACCGCCTTGGAGCGGCTGTTGACGGCGGTCGACCCTGACGTCCCGCTGGAGATCCGGATGGACTCCCAGTACGCGATGAAGGCGGTCACGACCTGGCTGCCCGGTTGGAAACGCAAGGGCTGGAAGACGGCGGCGGGCAAGCCGGTCGCCAACCAGGAACTGGTCGTCCGTATCGACGAGCTGCTCGCGGGCCGCTCCGTCGAGTTCCGGTACGTGCCGGCGCACCAGGTGGACGGGGACCGGCTCAACGATTTCGCCGACCGCGCGGCGAGCCAGGCAGCGATCACTCAGGAGGCCGCCGGCAGCGCGCTGGGCTCGGCGCAGCCGCCGGCCGCGCCGGACGTCGCACGGTCCGGTGGCGGGCGCCGCGGCACCCAGGGCTCGGCGGCGAAGACGTCGTCGGCGCCCCGCAAGCGCAGCGCCGGGGGCTCGGCGCGGACGCTGAAGGCGAAGTTCCCCGGCCGCTGCCGCTGCGGGCGCGCGTACTTGGCGGGCGAGTCCATCGCCAAGAACCCGGACGGCTGGGGCCATCCGGAATGCCGCACGGGCAGCGGCGACGAGGCATAGCGGGACAGTGGGATCGCGGGCGGCGGACGGCGGGGGACTGGGCGGCGGCGGACCCACCGGAAGGTGAGTGTGCGGCCGGGCCTCAGTGGCCCGGGCCGCCGCCGCGCTGCCGGGCCATATGGCCGTCGACGCCCGGAAAATACGCAGCGCGGCCGGGGCCCCTCGCAGTACCGTCCGGCCATGGACGATGAGGACGGCTACTTCGGAGAGCCTGTTGCGGCGACGTACGACGAGTCGTCGGGGGAGATGTTCGAACCCGCTGTCGTCGAGGAGACGGCCGGGTTTCTGGCGGGGCTCGCGGCGGGTGGCCGGGCGCTGGAGCTGGGCATCGGGACGGGACGCATCGCGCTGCCGCTGGCCCGCCGCGGCGTCCCGGTCCACGGCATCGATCTGTCACGAGCCATGGTTGCCAGGCTGCGCGCCAAGCCGGGCGGCGACGCGATCGGCGTGACCACCGGCGACTTCGCGACGACCCGGGTGCCGGGCACGTACTCCGTCGCGTATCTGGTCTTCAACACGATCATGAATCTGACGACGCAGGCGGCGCAGGTCGCCTGCTTCCGCAACGCCGCCGATCACCTGGAGCCGGGGGGCTGCTTCGTCATCGAGGTGATAGTGCCCGAGCTGCGGCGGCTGCCGCCGGGGCAGAACGCCGTACCGTTCCATGTCGGCCCGGATCGCTGGGGGTTCGACACCTATGACGTGGCCACCCAGGCGATGAGCTCGCATCATTTTGACGTTGCAGACGGGCATGCCGAGTACCGTTCCCTCCCCTTCCGGTACGTCTGGCCGGCGGAGCTGGACCTGATGGCCCAGCTGGCCGGGCTGCGGTTGCGGGAGCGGTGGGCGGGGTGGGCGGGGGAGCCCTTTACGAGTGAGAGCCGGCAGCACGTATCGGTCTGGGAGAAGCCCGGCGAGTGAGAGTCGGTGCCGCGGGTGCGTCCGGGGGTTGGTGCGCGTTACTCCTGCCGCTGTTCCGGGGGCGGTTGGGTGTGCTGCCCGGCGGCGTCCTGGCGGGGTTTGCGGAAGAGGGCCGTCCACAGAAAGGGCTCGCCGAAGAGCGGTGACGTTTCCGGCTCGTCGTGCATGCGGCGCAGTTCGATCTCCGTCAGTCCGGCGAAGATCTTGCGCAGCGCCTCGGGGGTGGCCCCGCCCGTCGGGCAGGTGCCAGTGGGGAGGGGTGCGTGCGCTTCGGGGGCCCGTACGGCGGCATTGCGTGGGGCGCCTGCGAGGGTTTTTTGTTCAGGTGTGGCGGCGGGGGGGGGGGGCGGGGGTGCGCCCCCCGGCGGGGGGGGGTTGTGGGGGGGGGGGTTTTGGGGGGGGGGGGGGCCCGGGCTTTCCGCAGAACTCCGCCTCGATGACGTCGGTGTAGACCGCGGAGTCCGTCAGCCAGTCGCCGTTGATGTTGAAGGTCAGCTGCTTCTCGCCGTCCGCGGTGCCGACGACGCCGGAGAGCGAGCCGTTGGTCCGGCCGGTCTTGCCGACCACCTGTATGCCGCAGTTCAGGGTGGCGAATTCGACGCCGAGCCCGTAGCCCGTTTCGTGGCCGGCCGGTACCTCTTCGAGCATCTCCTTCATCCGCGCCGGAGGCAGCAACTCCCCTCGTATCAGGGCGCGTTCGAAGCGGTTGAGGTCACCGGTCGTGGAGATCAGCTCGCCCGATGCGCCCAGCCAGGACATGTTCTGCTCGGTCGCGTCGTGGATCGGGGCGTCGGGGTTCTCGTCGTGCAGCCGCGAGTAGGCGACGGGGTGGGGCGACGGCAGCTGCGCCGCGGTGCCGGGGAATGAAGTGTCGTGCAGTTTCAGCGGCTTGATGATGCGCTGCGTCGCCTCGTACGCGTAGGAATGTCCGGTCACCTTCTCGATGACCATGCCGGCGAGTACGTAGTTGGTGTTCGAGTACCACGGGTTCGTGTGGGCATCGGGCTTCGGCGTGTGCTGCATCGCGACCGCCACGAGCTGCTCGGGCGTGTACGTGTCGTAGCGGTGCTCGGGGAAGTTCTTGCCGGAGGCGTTGACCTTGAATTCTTCGTCATCGGTGTGGCTGTACAGGCCGCTGGTGTGGTTGAGCAGCTCTTGCAGGCTGATGGTGCGGCCGTCGTTCTTGTTGCCCCGCACCAGTCCTGGCAGCCACTTCTCGACCTTGTCGTCCAGGCTCAGCCGTCCCTCGTCCGCCAGTTGGAGGATGACGGTCGCGATGAACATCTTGGTGATGCTGCCCGCCCTGAAGTGCTCGTCCGCCGAACGCTTCCGTCCGGTCGCGGTGTCCGCGACACCCGCCGAGCCGTTCCAGGTGCCCGTACGGTCCAGGACCTCGGCCGAGATCCCGGGCAGCCCACCCTTCTCCACAGCCTTGTGCAGCGCGGCCTGCGTGGCTTCGTGCGCACCGGCCGGTGCGACGGCCGCGGCCGGGCCCTTGGGATGGTTCCCGGCCGCCGCGGTCGCGTGGGCCGGGGCGAGTGAGGTCGCCCCTACCGAGGCGGTCACGGCAAGAGCGAGTAAGGCGTTACGTGTTGCCTGACGGTTCATCCGTCCTACCTCCGGTACTCATGGGGCCGGTTGTGCCCCTGTGGGAGGAGTGACGCGAGGCGGAGAGCGGGAGTTGAGCGAAGGGCCGGGTTCGTTGGATCCGGTGTGCTGCCCTGCCTCCGTGACCGGCGGCCGGGGCGCGTCGGCCCGCCGGTCACGCCGGGGCGCGTCGGCCGGCCGGTCACGGGGCAGGACGTCTCACGACCCGGAGTGTGCCCGTTCCGTCTGCTGCCGCTGCGCGTCGTCGGACGCCGCCGTACGGTCGGCGCCGGGGGTGTTCCCCTTGCGGGCGCGCAGGTGTGGCAGCGCCTCGTTCGTCACGCCGGACCAGACCTCGTGCCTGCCCAGCCGCTCGGGGTGCCGCCGGGCGTCCCTGATGCCCCAGGCGTACAGCGCCAGGCAGACCACGGCGGCCAGGCAGCCGAGCACCGCGACGGCCAGCAGCCCGGCGAGGTCCCCGGACATGGGGTTGCCGATGAGGGGTGTGACCGCGACCAGGCACAGTGTGGTGAGTGCCAGGGGAGCGGCCAGGGCGAGCGCCCGCAGGGCCAGGGGGCCGAGGCCGGGCCGGGCTCCGCCGGGTCCGGTGAGGCGGAGCAGCAGTGCGTGTTTGCCCGGTGTCGCGCCGGTCAGCCACGGCATCACCACGAACCAGAGCGCCAGGATGACGACCGGCGTCAGCAGGGCGTCGCCGGGGTCGGAGACGAGGTAGACGGCGAAGGTGGCGGGCACGGTCAGCACCACCAGGCCCGTCATGTCCACCACCAGCGCCACCAGGCGGCGGCCGAACGGGACCGTGTCGTCGGCGGCCAGGGCCCGGTCGTCCAGCGTGTCCAGCTCCGGCAGGAAGCGCGCCAGGGGCCCGGCGAGCGCCCAACCGATCGACGCGCCCGCCGTGTTGGCCAGCAGGTCGTCCACCGCGAAGAGCCGGTACGGGCACGGGTAGATCCCCCACAGCCCGGTGAACTGGGTCAACTCGAAGAACAGCGAGGCGAGCAGGCCCGCGGCGGTGGCGGCGACGAGGCCGCGGCGGACGTGCAGCCGGATGAAGACGCCGAGGGGCAGCAGCAGAAGGAGGTTGAAGACCGTCTGCCAGAAGGCGGGGTTGTGCAGGATGAGCGCACCGAAGGAGAGGTGGTGGTGCGCCTCCTTCCACAGGTCCGCAACGAAGCTGCCCGGCATGAACTGGGGCTTCCCGAAGGACGGATACGCCTGGCAGACGTCCACCGTCGGCCCCGGCAGCGGCACCACGACCAGGCAGAGGGCCGAGATGCCGTAGTAGACGCAGCCGTAGACGGACAGCGTCCGCCAGCGCGTCATGATGCCGTGCCGCCGGTAGAGCACGATCGCCATCGGCACCGACATCAGCACCGCGAGGACGGGGAAGAGCAGCGCCGCGGTGCTGAGCGGGAGGATGTAGGCGCCGGTCACCGTGTGCCCTCCCGCGGTGCCGGTTCCGTCGTTCTTCTCTCCCGCGGGAGCGGTGCTGCCCGGCTGCCCGCCGGTATCCGTCCCCCGGCGCTCCGGCTGTCCGGCGCGCGGTGCCCCATCGGACGGGCGACCCCTGTGGCGGGGAATGTCCCGAAGTGCATGTGTGTCCTGTCGTCTTGCTCGGCAAGGAGTGGCGAGTGCCTGCCCCGGACCGGCGCGCAGGGCGGCCCGGCTCGGGGCGAGTGGTCGGTCCGCTCCGCGCCTGCCGCCGCCGGGCCGCGTGTCACGGGCCCGGCGCGCCGCTGTGCCGCCCGTGATCGCTGCGGCGTGGGGCCGGGGACAGGGCCTCGCAGCTGATCTTGTCAGATGAACGCGGTGGCGGGTGTCTTGCTGTTGCCCCTGGGAACGGAGGGCACGGGCGGCACGACGACGGGGGCGTCAGCGGGCGGAGACAGGGTGGAGGAGCGGCTCTCCGGCGGCCCATCGGTGTACCTGCTCCACGATCAGCCGCTCGGCGCGCGGGCGGAACGCGGCCGAGCCGCCCGCGACATGGGGCGTGATGAGGACGCCGGGTGCGTGCCGCAGGGGGTGGTCCGCGGGGAGCGGCTCGGGGTCGGTGACGTCGAGGGCGGCGCGCAGGCGGCCCGTGCCGGCCTCGGCGAGCAGGGCGTCGGTGTGCAGGGTGCGACCGCGGCCGATGTTGACGACGAGGGCGCCGTCGGGGAGCGCCGCCAGCTCCCTGGCCCCGAACAGGCTGGTGGTGGCGGGACTTTCGGGCAGGATCAGGACCGCGATGTCCACGTCGGGCAGCAGCTCGGGCAGTTCGTCGACGGCGTGGACGCGCTGGTCGGGGCGGGCGGTGCGGGCCACCCGTACGACCTCGGCCTCGCAGGCCAGCAGCCGGCGTTCCAGGGCCGTGCCGATGGAGCCGTATCCGATGAGGGCCACCCGGCTGTCGGCCAGGGAGCGGGTGAAGTGCGGCTGCCAGCGTCCGGCGGTCTGATCCGCGGCCCAGCGGGGCAGTTCGCGTTGTGCGGCGAGTATCAGCCCGATGGCGTGCTCGGCGGCCGACGCGTCGTGCAGCCCGCGGCCGTTGTGCAGGGCGACACCAGGGGGGAGCAGCGGCTGGAGCTTGTCGACTCCGGCGCTGAGGCTCTGGACCGCGCGGAGGGCGGGGAGCCTGGGCAGCAGCCGGTGTGCGTCGGGGACGGCGTAGGGCATGACCCACAGGTCCACCAGGTCGAGCGTTTCCTGGGGGAGGTGTTCGGGCGGCGCGATGCCGTCCCAGAGGTGGACGCGTACGCCGTCGGGCCAGGGGCCGTGGCGCAGGTCGAGTTCCGGCCAGGGGATGAGGATGTCGGTCATCGCGGCTCTCCTTCGGTGCTGGGGCGCGGGCCGTGGTCCGCCGCGTCCGATTCGTCCCTTGTTCGAGGTGGTGGCGGCTTGTTCACGGCTTCGTTCGCTCGGGGTGGGGTGTTCGGCGGCTGAGTGCGTCCGGCCATTGACCCGGCCGCCGCGCCCTCGTAAGTTCTTCCCGCCCAGTGAAACACTTTCCACCTCACGGAAAACAGGGGGTCAGGGATGACAATGCCGTCATCTTCCCGGCGGACCAGCGGTTCCCCGACGTCCACAGGAGCGCGGCAACCCGCCGGCGCCCCACCGCCCACCGGCGGCTTCTGGAGCTCCAGCCGGGCCCGGTACCTGATACCGGTCGCCTTCCTCACCTACTCGCTCGCCTACCTGGACAAGTCCAACTACGCGATCGCATCGGCCGGCGGCATGACCGGCGAACTGCACCTCTCGGCGGGCCTCGACTCGCTGATCGCCGCGTCCTTCTTCCTCGGCTACTTCTTCTTCCAGATCCCCGGCACCATCTACGCCGAGCAGCGCAGCGCCCGCCGCCTCGTCGCCTGGTCGACCGTGACCTGGGGGCTGCTCGCCGTGGTGCAGGGACTGCTGAGCAGCCCGGGACAGCTGATCGCCGTACGCTTCGCGCTCGGCGTCGTCGAGGGCGCGGTGCTGCCGTCGATGGTGATGCTCCTGGGCCGGTGGTTCACCGACCGCGAGCGCGGACGCGCCAACACCCTGCTCATCCTCGGCAACCCGGTCACCGTGATGTGGCTCTCGGCGCTGTCGGGATGGCTGGTGTCCGTCTCCAACTGGCGCGTGATGTTCATCGTCGAAGGCATCCCCTCGGTCATCTGGGGCCTGCTGTGCCTGCGGCTCCTCAAGGACCGCCCCGAGGACGCCTCTTGGGTGTCCGCCGGCGAACTGGCCGCCCTCCAGGAGGACCGCAACGCCGCCCCCGCCCCCTCGGGCACCCTGAGCCAGGAGTACCGCAAGGTGCTGCGCTCACGCCCGGTGCTCCTGATGGCGGTGCAGTACTTCTTCTGGTCGTTCGGCATGTACGGCTTCATCTTCTGGCTGCCCTCCATCGTCAAGAAGGGATCCGGCGAAGGCATCGGCGCCACCGGACTGCTCACCGCCGTCCCCTACGCCTTCGCGGTCCTCGCCATGCTCGTCAACTCCCGCCTGTCCGACCGCAGCGGACGCCGCCGCATCGCCGTATGGCCGTGGCTGGGCGCGGGCGGACTCGCCCTGTTCGGGTCCTACGCCGCCGGATCGAACTTCCCCGTGGCACTCGCCCTGCTCGTCGTGGCCGGACTCTGCCTCTACGCGCCCTACGGCCCCTACTTCGCCCTGGTCTCCGCGCTCGCCCCGCCCGGCGTGTCCGGCGCGGCCGTCGCCCTGGTCAACTCCCTCGGCGCACTCGGCTCCTTCGCCGGCACCTACCTGGTGGGCTGGATACGCGGCACGCCCCTGGGAGACGGCGGCGCCTTCGCCCTCATGGCGGCCGGCGCCCTGCTCTCCGCAGCACTCATGCTCGCCGTCCGCGAGCCCCGCACCCCGCCCGCCCCGGGTACCGTGACCAGGCAGCCGACCGCTGCGACCCGCACCTGAACGCGCCGGCGAACCGTCCCGGCGCACCCACGCACCACACAGGAGACGAGCAGCGTGACCACGACGTCCGGCGACGACCTGCTCAGCCGGGGCCTGCGGCTGCTGACCGTGCTGGCCGACCACCCATCGGGCCTCGGCGTCAGCGCAGCGGCCCGCGCCGCCGCACTCCCCGTCAGCAGCGCCCACCGCATCCTCCAACGCCTCGCCGCCGAACGCTTCGTCTCCTACGACGAGGACACCAGGCGCTACGCCCTCGGCGTACGGGTACTCGAACTGTCCCGCGGATTCCACCGCTCACCGGCCGGCTACTCCGCGGCAGCCGCCCCCATGCGCCACCTCGCCGCCCGCACCGGCCTGCCCGCGATCGCCGGCATCCGCTACGACCGCGACGTCCTCCTCGTCCTGACCGCACAGGGCACCCAGCACCTCCAGCTCCGCAGCGCCGAGGGCACCCGCAACGCCTGGCACGCCACCTCGCTCGGCAAGGCACTGGTGGCCGCGCTGCCGCCGCGCGAACGCGAGGAACTCCTCACGGCCGGGCTGCGGCAGGTCACCGACCGCACCCTGACCGACCCGGACGCGCTGCGCGCAGAACTCGACCGGGTAAGGGCCCAGGGCTGGGCGGAAGTCGACGAGGAGAGCGAGGTCGGCGTCCGCTCCATCGCCGTGCCGGTGCCCGCACCCGCCGGGTACACCCCCCGCCTGGCCGTCTCCCTGGGCGCCGCCGTCGCCCTCACCGAAGCCGACGAACTGCGCTCCCACGTACCGGCCCTGCGCGCCTGCGCGGAGGAGATCGCCGCCCACATGGACCACTGACCGCCCCGGGCGCCCCGCCACGGTCTCCGCTTCCGCTCCTGCTCCCGCTTCCCAACAGGCCCGTGGATTCCGTAGATTCGGCCACTCGGATCACCACGTACGCAGCGGGATCACCACCCGCACAGGGGGAGAAGGAAGCGTGGACTGGGGGACACTCGTCGCGACGGTCAGTGGCGGCTCCATCGCCATCACCGGGACCGTGCTCGCCGACTACCTGCGCCACCGGCGCGAGGACGACCGCGGCGTGGGGACGCGACGGCGCGCGGTGTACATCGAGTTCATCTCGGCCGCCGGGGTCTGCCACGCGCGCCTGCGCCAGATCGCCCAGGACCCCGGCGCCGAGCCCGACCTGGAGGCGGCCACCCGCGCCGCACTGGCCGACGCCGCGCTCTACGACGTACGCGAGCGGCTGTACATCGACGCCTCCGCGGCGGTCGCCGGAGCCGGTCAGGCCATGTTCGAGCGGCTCCGGGACCTCCAACGCACCGTCGCCACCGGCGCCACACCCTCCTCATCCGCCTTCCACGACGTCTACCACCACTACATCGGAGCCGTCTGGCGCTACCGCGTCGCGGTCCGCAACGAACTGGAGAACCGGCCCTTCTCACCCGAGGTGTTCGGCTGGGAAGGCTGGGACGGCACGGACCGCTGCCCGACGTGCCGGGCCACACCCACCGCCGAACCCCGACCCACCGGAACCGACTGACCCGTTGAGGCTCGGACCGGCACGGCAAAGCCCCGCACCGGTACGGATGCGAGCCGTCCCGCCGAGCCCCTCCTACCCTCTACGGATGGACAGTTCAGCCGCGCGCCGGGAGCGCGCCCGACACCGCCGTACGGACGCCCTCGCGATTCTCGGGACGCTGGGACTGCTGGAGCGGTGGCGCCCGCTCGGCGCCCCGGTACTCGTCGGATCCGTGGCGCTCGACCTGGTGGTCGAGCCGGACATCGACCTGGAGATCTACTCCGAAGCCCCCTCCGTGGCCCAGGGATTCGCGGCGCTCACCCCGTGCGCCGAGCTGCCCGGCGTGCGCAGGCTCCGGTTCACCAACGCCCTGGACCTGGACGACAAGGGCCTCTACTGGCGCCTCGACTACGAGGACCACACCGACCGCACCTGGCAGATCGACATGTGGTGGCTCCCCCACGACCACCCCGGACCCCGCGCCACAGACCTCGTGGACCCCCTGCGTAACGCGCTGACCGACGAGACCCGCGACGCGATCCTCGCCGTCAAGGAGGGCGCCGCCGCGCAGGGAGATCCGCTACCAGGAGTGTGGGTCTACCAAGCGGTCCTGGAGCACGCCGTACGCACCTACCCCGAATACCTCGCCTGGCGCGCCCGCACCCCCACGGGCGGGCTGACTTCCTGGCGCCCCACCCCGGGCCGGAAATCCTGACGCGGCGCTTTCGGTTTCGTGTGATCGGCAGCTGCCCCTTCCCGCGCGTGTGCGTCGTCGACCGCAGGCCAGGAGGCGGCTACGGACTGTGCCCGCCGGTGGGCCGCGTGGCCGTGGTGAGCGGGCGGTGCAGGGTGAGGAGCGCCTGGTCGTCCTGGGCACGGCCGCCGCTGTGCCGGCTGACGTCGCGGATCAGCAGATCGAGGACGGTACCGGGATCGACGGGCTGCGCGCCGCGAGCGGCCTTCAGCCGCAGTTCCAGCAGGTGGGGAATGCGCGACTCGGGCCGGTAGAAGACACCCGCCGGATTGCGGGCCTCGGTGATGCCGTCGGTGTGGCACAGCAGCGTCGCACCGGGCGGAAAGGCGAAGGTGTCCACCGTCGTGGCCCACGTGCCCAGCGAGGTGATGCCCAAAGGGGGCGCCTCGTCCGACGGCTCCAGGACGGTCACGTCGCCGCGTGAGGTGAGGAGCAGCGGAGGCGGATGGCCTCGGTTGACCAGGCGGACGCAGCTCAGATCGGCCGCGAATTCCGCGATGAGCGCGGTCGTGAACCCCTCGGACTGCTCCAGCCCCCGCCGACGCTGCCCCTCACGCTGGAGTGCCTCCTCCAGCATGTCGACCAGCCCGACCAGATCGGGCGCCTGATCTGCGGCGAAGCGGAACGCGCCCACATCGATGCCGACCGCGCTGATGGCGCTGAGCCCCTTGCCGCGCACATCGCCGACCATCGCCCGCACCCCGTACGGAGTGTCCTGCACCGCGTACAGGTCGCCGCCGATCAGGGCGCCGCTCTCGGCGGGCACGTAGCGGGCGGCGATGCGCAGCGCGCCGATCCGGCTCGGGGGAGTCGGCAGCACGGCCTGTACGGCGGTCGCGGCGGCCCGCCTGGCGTGCTGGGCGGTGGTGTGCTCGTAGCGGAGGGAGCGGTTCAGTGCGATCGCCAGCAGTGTCACCGCCACCAGGGTGAGCTGGTTGGAGATGCCGCGCTGCCAGCCGAACGTGCCGTCGAGGTAGGCGAGGAGCGCGTGCACGCCCATCGCGACCAGGCCGACGACGATGATCATGGGGCGGCTCAGCAGCGGGGCCGACAGCACAGGCGCCACGGCCAGCAGCGGCGCGGTCGTCACCGGCGTGGGTGTCGCGAGGTCCAGGATCACCGCCAGCAGGATCACAGCTGCCGGCGCCCAGACCGCCCACCGCCTGACCGTTTCCCCATTCACCCTTCTCACCCTGCCGGTGTCACACATGCGCCGCACGCCGACCGCCCGGAGCCGTCAGGCGCCTAGGGCGCTTCTGATGGATCTCCGCGGCGTCGCGGCGTCTGGCACGCACGCTCGCGGCGTTGCCGCAATGTCCCCATAGCTCCGCTATGAAGGCATCCCGGCGCCTTGCGATCGCACGCACCAGACGCCGCTCCTTCCTCCACGGAGATCCATCAGAAGCGCCCTGGCCCCCCGGCACGGCTCCGGGCACAGGCGCTCCAGCAGCGACGACCCTGCCGTTCCGGCGGCCGGGCCGGATTGTCAGACCCCTCCGCTACGTTGCGGGCATGACGAATTTCGTGCTGGTCGCAGGCGCATGGCTCGGCTCGTGGGCGTGGGACGAGGTGGTGCCCGAGCTGCGTGCGGCCGGTCATGACGCTCATCCCCTGACGCTGTCCGGCCTCGCCGGCAAGCGGGACGTCCCGGCCGGGCAGCAGACCCACGTCCAGGACATCGTCGACGAGATCGAACGCCGCGATCTGCACGACGTCGTCCTGGCCGGGCACAGCTATGCGGGAATACCGGTCGGTCAGGCCGCCGAGCGGATCGGCGGCCGGCTGACCCGCGTGGTCTTCGTCGACTCCAGCGTTCCGGCCGACGGCGAGTCCTTCGTGTCCGCCTGGCCGGACGGCCGGGCGGAGGTGGAGGCTTCGATCGCCGCGCACGGCGGTTTCTGGCCGCCGCTGACCGCGGCCGACTACGCGGGACAGGACCTCAGCGATGCGCAGATCGCATGGATCGTCGCGGGCTCCACACCGCACCCGGGCGCGACCCTGACCGAACCGGCCGCACTGTCCGGCGCGTTCGGCGGCCTCCCGGCGACCTACCTCGCCTGCCTGCCCGACGGCGCCGAACCGGGCGAGGGAGTGGCCGCGCTACTGGTCGGCGAGGACTGGCGGCTGGTCACGCTGGACACCGGCCACTGGCCCATGTTCTCCCGCCCCCGCGAGCTGGCACAGATCCTCATCGACGCGGCGGGGAAGGGCAGTTGATGTGCGGTGAGGCCAATCGAACGCGGCTGTCCGGGCGCGGGCCGCTTCATCGGCGCGCGCTCAGCGCCGCTCCGGCTCCTCGGCGGCCTCAAGGGCGCGCGTCACCGCCGCCTCGGCGTGCAGGAAGGTGGTGGGGAAGACCGGGACAGGACTGTCGTCCGCGCCGATCAGCAACTCGATCTCGGTGCAGCCGAGCACGACCGCATCGGCCCCCGCCGTGACGAGATCCGCGATCACAGCCTGGTAGTCGCGCCGGGACTCCTCACGTACGACACCGAGGCACAACTCGTCGTAGATCACCTCGTGTACGCGCCGCCGCCCCGCGGCATCCGGGACGAGCACCTGGATCCCATGGGAGGCGAGACGGTCACGGTAGAAGTCCTGCTCCATGGTGAACGCGGTGCCGAGCAGCCCGACGCGCCGCAGGCCCTGCGCCCGTACGGCCGCGGCGGTGGTGTCGGCGAGGTGCACGAGCGGGATCCGCACGGCAGCCGCCACCCGGTCGGCGACCTTGTGCATGGTGTTCGTGCAGAGCAGCACCATGTCCGCACCGGCGGCCTGCACCGCGAGTGCCGCCTCGGCCAGCAGCTCCCCGGCCTCGTCCCAGCGCCCGGCAGCCTGGAGCCGTTCGATCCGTGCGAAATCCACGGAGTAGAGCACGCACGGCGCGGAGTGCAGCCCGCCGAGCCGCTCCCGCGTCAGCTCGTTCAGCAGCCGGTAGTACTCGGCCGTGGACTCCCAGCTCATGCCGCCGATCAACCCGATGGTCTGCATCGCCCCACTCTGGCATGTTCGCCGGCCGCTCGGCGCGGGCCCCCGCCCTTCCGGAAGGCGCGGGGCCCCTCCGCTGCCGCGGCCCGGCAGTTGGGCGAAAATGATCTCTCGTCTCGTCAACTTGCCAAGCCGGCGGAGGTACGTCATGGAGCCGTCATCGCACGCGACCGGAGAGGCGCTCGTGTCGATGCGGGCCACCCGGTGGTTCACCGACCGGCCGGTCGCCGACGAACAGCTGCACCGGGTGCTGGAGGCCGGCCGCTGGACGGGGTCGGCCCGCAATCGCCAGCCGTGGCGTTTCGTCGTGGTCCGCAGCCCCGAAGCGCGCCGCCGCCTCGCCCTGCTGGGCGCCTACGCAGGACATCTGGCGGGTGCACCGGTGGCGGTGGCCCTGGCGATCGACGAGGCGGCCGGTGGCCTGGACGCGCAGTTCGACGCCGGCCGCGTGGCGCAGAACATGATGCTCGCCGCCCACTTCCAGGGCCTGGGCAGCTGCCCCGCCACCCTCTTTCCCGACTCCGCCGTCGACCGGGCGGGCGAGGTGTGCGGGATCGCCGCCCCGTGGCGGGTGCGTACGGCGCTCTCCTTCGGCCACCCCGCGACCCGGCCCGCCGGTACCTCCGCGATCCCCACCGGCCGCCGTCCGCTGACGGACCTGGTCACCGAGGTGTGAACCCCGTCTCCGTCCGCGCGGCCTCAGCGGGCGGAGGTACGGGCCCGGCGGAACACCACCGCCACGGCGGCACAGGCGGCGGCCACCAGGGCGAGGAAGGCGCCTGCGGTCGGGCCGTCCGGCGATGTCACCGGCTGGGCGCGCAGCGCCTGCCAGGTCAGGATGATCATCACGCCGAGGTAGGTCAGCGCGGCGATCCACACCAGCGCGGTGCGGTACCGGGGAGCGAGCCGCCGTGGCCCGAGCGTGAGGAGAAGGCCCACCAGCGGCAGCACCTGGAGTGCGTGCAGGCCGACGAAGTGCGGGACGCGGAGGTCGCCCCCGACCGTGCTCCAGTTGGTGACCGGCAGTCCCGGCCCGCCGTCGTCCGGCCCGACGGTGTGCGCACCGCCGATCGGCATGCCGCGTCCCGCTGCCGCCGCCGCGTCCTGCCGGGGGGTGGACAGGGTCATGAGGAACGCGACCGCCATGCCCACGGCAGCGATGAAAACCCCGAGACGCAGTCCCCAGGCCAGTACCCGGTCGTCCATCCGCTGGAGCAGCAGCAGGACGGCGGCCACGAGGTTCATCACCCAGGTCAGCAGGATGAACCCGCCCATGGTCAGCCACACCGCCGAGGTCGCGGCCGTGGTGAAGTTGAAGTGGCTGGTCGTACCGGCCGCTGCCGCCCCGGCGATCAGCACCATCTCCACGGTCAGCGCCACACCGGTCACCAGGGAGACCAGGCGCACCAGACGGTCGTGACCGCGGACGAAGGTCAGCAGCCACAGCAGGGTGAAGGAGTAGAGGCAGATCGAGAGCGCGAACCGGGACGGCTTCGCCCAGGCGGGCTGCCCGGTGATGGCGCGCAGGTCGAGGAGCACACCCGCCGACGTGGCGACGAGGAGCGCGGCCATGAGGACGCCGGTCGCCGTCAACGGCCGGTTCACCAGCCAGGCCCGCCGCAGCATCGCCCCCGGGTGACGCACATCCGCCATGGTGGGTTCCCTTCCTCTCCTGTGCGACCGGGGCCGATCGGTTCGAGCCCCCGCCCCGGGCGCCGTGTTGCGTCAACGGGGCCCGGGGGAGCGGCTGTTGGGGCTCACCGCCCGCGGCACGCCGCGGGGCCGCTTCCGTCGGAGCCGCCCGGAGGCCGAGGGGTGCCCCGCCCTGCGTCAGCCGACCTGGCCGCTGTCCTTCAGCGTGCCCCACCCGTGCCAGCGGTCGATCTCGATCCAGGCGCTGACCCGCCCGCGGTCCCGCCGCGGATACCGCTTGCCCAGGTAGTGGTGGGCCAGCCGGTCGATGTCGGAGAGGTCGCTGTCCTCGTACAGGTCGGTGACCCGGCCGACGAGGCTGAGGTGGGTGTACCAGTTGCCCTCGTCGAGCGCGGTCAGCGTGACCCGGGGATCGCGGCGGATGTGCTGGAGCCGTCTGCGCCCCTCATCCATGTTGACCAGCACCCGGCCGTGGTCCCAGAGGTACCAGGTGGCCGTGGACACCGGCTGGCCGTCCGGGCGCAGCGTCGTGATGACGGCCGGATTCGCCTGCGCCAGCATCGCGACGGCCGCGTCGGGAAGCGGGGGTTTCGACATCTGATGAGCTCCTGTTCGGGGTGCGGTCCGGCGTGCGTCAGAGCGTCTATACCCGGCGCCGGTCCTGCCGTGTGCCGCTCCGACCCCATTGGTCCAGCGCGGACACGGATGGGCGAGGGGGCGACGCGGTAGGTGCCCGGCAGCGGTCCTCGCGGGGCCGGTCATCGCCTGTCGGGCGGCGGCGGGCGATGACCGCGCCTCAATCCTGCCGCCCGGTACGGCGGTTGAGGAGGACGACGCCGATGACGGTGACCAGGCCGCCGGCCAGTTCGACGGGGTGGGGCACCTCCGCCAGCCACACGAAGGAGATGACGAGCGCGACGGGCGGCACCAGGTACAGGGCGGCGGTGGACGCCGACACCGGCAGGCGGGCCACGGCGTAGCCCCAGATGACGAAGCCGAGCGCGGAGGGCAGCAGGCCGAGGAAGGCCGCCGCGACGAGGGCGCCCGTCGGCGCCGGGCCCACGGCGTCCACGGTGGCCGGGAGCATGGGCAGCGCGAACAGCGCCCCGGCGACCATGGCGTGGGTGGCGACCTCAAGGCCGCTGTAGCGCTTCAACAGGGGCTTGGTCGCCGTGTGGTAGGTGCCCTGGAACAGCGCGGCGGCCAGGACGACCAGCACGGACGGGGTGAACCCCGAGGTGCCGTCGGCGCGTGAGACGGCGGCCGTCCCGGCCAGCGCCACCAGGCTGCCCACCACGATCCGGCGGGTCACGGCCTCCGACAGGAACACCCCGGCCAGCAGGACGCTGAACACCGGTGCCGCCGCGATCAACAGGCTTGCGGTTCCCGCGGGTACGTGCACCTCGCCCCAGTTGAGCAGCCCTTGGTAAGCCGTCATCCCGGTCGCGCCGCACAGGGCGATCAGGGGCAGGTCGCGCCGGAGCGGCAGGCACACCCCGGCGAAGGGGGCGACGGCGACGAGCACCACGGCGGCCACGAGCAGCCGCAGGAACGAGAGCCCGGCCACCCCGAGTCCGCCGACACCCACGCGGATGGCGGGGAAGGCCGAGGCCCACAGCACGACGGTGCCCGCCAGCGCGCCGCCCACGGCGAGCGAACGGCGGGTGCGGGCCGGGGAACGGGCCGGTTTCCGGGGGCGGGCCCCGGTGGGGACGCTGCCGAGCGGCGGCCGGGGCTGACGCTCCAACTCGTCGAGCAGGAGCCCGAGATCGCGCTCGTCGGGCTGCGCAAGCGGGAGATCGACCTCGCCCTCGTGCACAGCTACACCGTGCTGCCCCGCGACTTCCCTCCGGGCTGCGAGGAGACGAAGCTGCTGGACGACCCGGTGCTGCTCGCCCTGCATCCCGACCGGGCGTCCCGCCTCGGCCTGGCAACCGGCCGACCCGCCGACCTGGCGGCCTTCGCGGACGCCCCGTGGCTCGCCCCCGCCCCCGTCGCGTCCTGCTACGAGATGATCCAACGCGCCTGCGGGGCCGCCGGGTTCGTGCCCCGCATCCGGGCGCGCAGCAGTGACTTCTCGGTGCTGACCGCGCTCGCCGCCGCCGACGCCGGTGTCGCGCTGGTGCCACGACTGGCGCTCCCCGAGAGCGCTGCCGCCCTCAGCCTGCACCCCCTCGTCCGCCCGGTCACCCGCACGGTCTTCACCGCCGCCCGCACCGGCACGGCCAGGCGTCCCGGCATCCGTCACCTCAGGGGACTGCTGCACGAGGCCGCCGACGCGCTACCGAGCGGCCCGCAGCTCCCCTGACGCGGCGGACGCCGGGACGGCCGGACGGCTGGCAGGGGCAGTCGCACTCCCTCAACCTCAACCGCACCCATCCTTCACTCACCTCACCCCACCCTCCCTCACCCTTCCGTAAACTTCCCTGTTGCGTCTTCTGGTGAGGGAAAATAGAGTAACTTCCGTGAGTGATCGTTTCTATTCCCTGGAACAAGTCGCGGAACACCTCGGCCTGCATGTCCGCACCATCCGCAACTACGTGCGGGACGGGCGGCTCCCCGCCGTCCGTATCGGCAAGCAGTACCGCGTCGCGCACGAGGACCTGGAGGGGTTCACCGGCCGCCCGGTGTCATCGGGCTCCGATGGGGACGCCGAGGGGCAGCGGCACACCGAGGTGTCGAGCATCGTCGAGATCGACGCGGTCGACGCCGAGACGGCCCACCGCCTGACCACCCTCCTGATGGGTTCGGCCGCCCACCGGGGCCCGGGTGATGCGCCGCTGCGGATCGAGACGGTCTACGACAAGGACAGGGCCCGGATGAAGGTCATCGTTCTGGGTGGCCTCAGCGACACCGCCCGGCTCTTCGACTACATGGAAGGTGTGCTCAGCTCATGAACACGGTCTACAAGTCCGAGGCCGGCGCGAGCGAGTTGCGGTGGCGCTACCGGGAGGCGCTGGACGCCTGGCCGGTCCCCGCCGAGCACATACGGGTGCCCACCCGCGAAGGCGAGACCTTCGTCGTCGCCTCCGGCCCGCAGGACGCGCCGCCCCTCCTCCTGCTGCACGGCTCGGGAGCCAACGCCACCGCCTGGCAGGGCGATGTCGCCTCCTGGTCGCGGCACTTCCGCACCTACGCCGTCGACCTCATCGGCGAGCCGGGCGGGAGCGCGCCCGCCCGTCCGCCGCTGGCATCCGACAGTCACGCGCGCTGGCTGGACGAGGTGCTGGACGGGTTGGGGATCGCGAGCGCCCCGGTGGTCGCGGTCTCCCTCGGCGGCTGGGTGGCGCTCGACTACGCCATCCGCAGGCCGCGGCGGGTGACGCGGCTGTCGCTCCTGTGCCCCGGCGGCGTGGGGAGGCAGAAGATGAGCGTTCTGGTCACGACCCTGCTGCTGCGCCCGTTCGGACGCTGGGGGGCACGCCGGTCGGTGTGCGCCGTCGTGGGGCTGAAGGCGCCGGAGGCCCGGCCGATCCTCGACCAGGTCGTGCTGACCTTCAAACACTTCAGGCCGCGCACCGAGCGGCTGCCCGTGTTCCCCGACGACGCGTTGCGCGGGCTCCGCATGCCCGTGCAGGTCACCGTCGGCGGTCGGGACGCCATGTTCGACTCCGCGGCCACCGCCAGGCGGGTGCGCGAGTGCGTCCCGGACGCGCGCGTCAACGTCCTGCCCGATGCGGGGCATGCGCTGTTCGGGCAGACGGACTCCGTCCTCGCGTTCCTCCGCGACTGACCCGGATTCGGGGCGCCAGGGCCGTGGCGCAGCCCCCCGGCACCGCTGTCCCCGTAGCCGGAACGTCCGCCTCACCACGCCGAGTTGGGCGCGGGCCACCAGCCGGCGGCCGAGGCGTCGGTGGCGGGGGAGCCGGTCAGCCGGGGCACGGTGTCGGTGACCGCCGACAGCTCGCCGTTGGCGATGGCCAGGTACCACGAGATCCAGCTTTCGATCTGCTTGCCGCTCGTGCCCTGCCGCCACCGCCGGGCGAACGCCTCCTCCAAGGTCTCGGGCTGATAGCGGTAGGGCCGGCCGGTCGCCGCGGCGATGCGGGCCGTGACCTCGTGGAGGGTCAGCGCCTGCGGCCCGGTGACCTCCAGGACGGCACCGTCGTAAGGGGAGTCGGGCCCGTCGTCGGTGGCGACGGTCTCGATGACGGCGGCCAGGTCGTCGTGGGTGACGAAGGCGGCCCGCCCGTCGCCGCCGGGGCCGCGCACGACGAGTTCCTCGTCGGCGAGTGCCGCCGGGGTCGCCGCGTAGAAGCCGGCCCGGAAGACGGTGTGGCGGACGTTGGAGCCGGCGAGGAACTGCTCGGTCAGCCAGTGGTCGCGGGCGTTGCGGTACGTGGCGTCCGGCGCGGCGCCCAGCAGGGACACGTACAGGACGCGGGTCACACCGACCGCGAGCGCGGCGTCGACGGCACTGGCGTGCTCCTCCAGCCGCCGTCCCGTCGGGTGGCCCGAGACCAGGACGAGCGTCGATGCGCCTGCGAGCGCCGTGCGCATGGCCGGAGCGTCGGCGTAGGCGGCCGGTCCGCGCCGCTCCGCTCCGGGCAGTTCGGGCATCCGCTCGGGGCGGCGGCCGCTGAGGAGTTGGGGAACGCCGCGTCGGGCGAGCCGGGCGGCGATGCGGCTGCCGAGGGCTCCGGTGACGCCGGTGACCGCCACCGGCGCGTGCTTCTGCTCGGACATGAATGCCTCCTTGGGACATGGGCCCGCGCCTGCCGCCGGGCCCCGCTGAACGACGCCGGTGGCGCTTCGGCCGCCCGGCTCGGCCAACGTAACGACGGCGGGGGCCTCATCAGGCCCGTCAGCCGGGGTGCAGTACACCCAGGCTGCCGCGGCGGCCGGTTGGCTACCGTGGGGTCATGACGAGGGAGAACGCGCTGGGTGCTTTCCTGCGGGCGCGCCGGGAACTGCTCTCACCCGAGGACGTGGGACTGCGGTCGTACACCGTCCGCCGGGTGAAGGGGCTGCGACGCGAGGAGGTCGCGCTGCCGGCGGGGGTCAGCACCGACTACTACACCCGGCTCGAACAGGGCAGGGAACGGCACCCGTCGCACCAGGTACTGGACGCCGTCGCACGGGCCCTGCGCCTGGACGCAGCCGCGGCCGAGCACCTCTTCCGGCTGGCCAGACCGGCGCCGTCCGGAGCCGCGGCCACATCCGAGCCGACCGTCAGCGCGGAACTGCTGCGCCTGCTCGACCACTTCCTGGACGTGCCGGCCTGCGTCCTCAGCCCCGCGCTTGACGTCCTCGCCGCCAACCCGGTCGCCGAGCAGCTCTACGGCGGGTTCGCGCGCTTCGACAATCTGCTGCGGATGACCTTTCTCGACCCGTTCGCCCGACGGTTCTTCCTCGACTGGGAGAAGGCGGCGCGCGGCGCGGTCAGCACGCTCCGCGCCCTGTCCGCGCCGTTCCCCGGCGACCGGCGCGTCGCGGAGGTCGTCGGGGACGTGTCGCTGCACAGCCCGGCCTTCGTGTCACTGTGGTCCCGGTACGAGGTGCGGCCCAGGACCAGTGAGGACAAGCGCCTGTGGCACCCGGACGTCGGCGAACTGCGGCTGCACTACGAGGCGTTCACCATCACCAGCGCACCGGGCCAGCAGCTCTTCGTCTACTCAGCGGAGCCGGGCAGCCCCGCCGCCGACGCCCTGGCCCTGCTGCGTACGCTCGCCGGTGACCGCGTCCGTGACGGCGATATCGGCGGCGGTCATACCGGTGACGGTCCCGCAGTGGAGCGGCTGGGGGAGTCCCACGGGTGAGGCGGCCGTGCGTGAGGGCCATCGGAGCCGTGCTCGCCCGGCACCCCGAGACGTGGACGGGGGCCGTCGAACCCGTCGACGGCCCCCGTTGGCCCACCGCCCGCGCGGTCAGCCGGTCGCCCGCTCCTCGGACGGGGTGAACGCGAACAGGCCGGGCGCGGTCAGCCGGTCGAAGCAGTCGAGCAGATGCTCCGGGTGGTCGGCCACGGCGATGGCGGCGGCCAGGTAGTTGGTGCTGCCCCTCTCCGGCGACAGGCGGGCGCCGGCCCGGTGCGGCAGCACGACTTCCTGGGCGCCCGAGACGGCCAGCACCTCGGGGGCGGTGGGCACCCGTGTGAGGACGACGGCGTGGTCGGGCGGCTGCGGTATCAAGCGGCCCGCGTAGCGGTGCGGTTCGGGGGCGGCGGGCAGCGGGCCGCCGGTCGCCACCGCAGCGGTGGCCCGGACGAAGTCGTATCCGGCGCTGTGGTGCAGCATTTCGGTCGCGCCGCCGCCGATCCGGCAGTTCACCTCTATCACCATCGGTCCCGCGGCGGTGAGCTTGAACTCGGTGTGGACCGCGGAGTTGGTGAGCCCCAGCGCCCTGATGGCCGCCGTGGTGCGCGCCTCGATCTCCCGGATGCGGTCGGGCGGCAGGACCGAGGGGAGCATGCCGCCGTTCTCCCGGAAGGGCGGCGACAGCGGGAACTTGTCGGTCACCGCGAGATGGCTGATCTCCCCGCGGCGCACGAGGGATTCGACGCTGATGTGGTCGCCGTACCGGGTGTCCGGGTACCACGACGAGCCGATCAGGCGCTGCTCCAGGATGAACGCGGGGCGGGTGCCGCCGCGCGGGTCGTTGAGGTACGCCTCGCAGGCCCGCGCCCAGATCTCGTCCGCTTCGTCCTCCGCGTCGACCGCGTGGGTGGCCATGCTGCCGGCGCCGACCACCGGTTTGAGCACCGCGGGGAGGCCGACCGTACGCCGGGCCTGCCGGAACTCCTCCGCCGTGCGCACCTCCGCGAACCGGGGGACGGGCACACCGGCCGCCTGGAGCCTGGACCGCTGCTGGAGCTTGTTGCGCAGGGCGGGCAGCGACTCGGGCGGATTGCCCGGCAGGCTCAGTGCCGCGGCGGCGGTGTGCGCCGCGACGACCGGTATCTCGCTGAACGCGACGATGCCGTCCGCCGCGTGCTGCTTGGCGTACTCCACGGTGAAGTCGGTGAGTTCGGCGCCTTCGGGGACGACGGTGTGCGTGCACCAGGCGTCGAAGACGCGCTCGCGCTGCGCGTTCACGGCGGGGTCGGGGCCGTGGTGCCAGAGCACGTGGACGTCGTAGTGGGGGCAGAGCCGGGGCAGGTACCAGGAAGGGGTGGGGCCGCCGGGGCCGTCGGTGATCAGGAGTGTGGGGGAAGACATGGTGCTCTCAACAATCAGGTGGTGTACGCAGGGTGGTCGGGGGCGCCGGGGAGTGTCAGGTCGACGCTGTCGCCGAGTTGACGGAAGCCGATGCGGGTGAACATCCGGCCGGACCTGACGTTGCCCGCGGTGACCGACGCGCCCAGGCTGCGCAGCCCGTTCCCGGCTGCCGCGGTGAGCGCGTACCGGATCAGGGCCGAGCCGAGACCCCGGCCGCGCGGCGCCGGATCCCGGAAGATCTGAGTGATCCACGGCGACTCCAGCGCGTGGACGGTCAGCGCGGCGGCAGGCCCTTGGTCGTCCGCGGCCACGGCACTGAACGGCAGTACCGGGCCCAGCAGTTCACCCCGCCACAGGCTCGCGAGGGTCGCGAGGCCGTCCTCCGCCTGCGCGTAGCGCGCCCGGTCGGGGTGGCCGTGCGCGTAGGCGGCGAGCCACAGTTCGCGCAGGCTGTCCACCGGTGTTTCGGCGGCGGACCGCAGGACGAGCGGGGCGGCGAGGCCGGGACGCAGCCAGGCCGGGTCGGGCGGGTTCAGGGACAGGTCCCAGCCGTAACGGTGGGCCCGCCGTTGGACCGTGGCCCCCGCATCGATCAGCCCCGTGGCCACACTGTCATCGGTGACCACCAGCCAGCCGGGTAATTCCCGCAGCAGCAGGGCGGCGGCCTGTGCCGGTGTCCCCGCCTCGACCCGGACCGAGGTGGCCCGGGGGCGCCCCCGCCATTCCCCGGCACGGAAGCTGACGACGGCCGGTCCGTCAGCGCACCGCAGTGCCGTGCGGCCCGCCGGATCCCGGGAACCGGTCGCCTCCCCGGCGCCGTCCCGCTCCCGCCTCTCGTCCATCAGGCCGTGCTCCACGTTCCGCTCCTGAATCCGTCATACCTGCGGGAACTGCCGGGCCGCTGTTCAACTCGGCGGAATTCGCCCCGGTTTCAGCATCACATTCACCGGCGGTGCACTTCAAACGATCTTGGAAATGCTGCCCCTTCGCGCCCTTCCGGTTGCCCTGAAGGTCATCGTGGCAACTGTTCACATCAACGAGCCGTAGAGCGGGGTGCCCGGTGCCGGGACCGCACGCCGCGGGCGGCCCACGCGTCACTCCTTCGTGGAGGTGGCGCGATGCGGACTTTCGCCCGTGCCGCGCGTCCGTCAGACTTTCCCTTGTTGATTTCCGGGGGAAGGAAGCGGCCCATGGGCAAGCACGGAGACGGCAAGGGCGGATCCGACGGGGACAAACAGCAGTCCCCTCGCGAGGGGGACGGGCAGTGGCGTAAGCCGGTCCCCGACCCGCCGAAGAAGTAAGCACGTGAGTTCACCGGCACGCCTGTTGAAGATCCTCGGGGACAAGGGCTCGATCCCGCCCGGCTGGGCGGACACCGTGGGGAGCGTGCCGCGCGAGCTGTTCCTGCCGGACACCGTCGAGGTGCGGGGCCGTACGGTCGCGCGCGGCGAGCGCCCACAGGAGTGGCTGGCCGCGGTCTACGACGACGTGCCGGTGATCACTCAGGTCAATGACGGACAGGAGTCCCCCCAGGGCGCGTTCCGGCTGCCGACCTCGTCCAGCTCGATGCCCACGATCATGCTGGAGATGCTGGGCCTGCTGCACGCCGAGCGCGGCCACCGCGTCCTGGAGCTGGGCACCGGCACCGGCTGGAACGCCGCCTGGCTCGCCCACCGGCTCGGCTCGGACGCCGTGACGTCCGTCGACGTGGACCCGTCGCTGGTCGCCGTGGCCAGAGCCAACTGCCGTGCCGCCGGGCTGAGTCCGCGGATCGTCTGCGGGCGCGGGGAGCAGGGCCTGCCCGACGGTGCCCCCTACGACCGGCTGATCGCGACCTACACCTCCCCGATTCCCTATGCGTGGGTGGAGCAGGTCCCTGACGGCCGGATCGTCGCGCCCTGGGGCGGCAGCTTCTTCTCGCACAGCTTCGCCGTGCTGGAGACCGCCGACGGCCGGGCCCACGGCCGGTTCCACGGCTACCCCGCCTTCATGGGCACCCGTACCGGACGCCCCGCCCGCGGCTACCTCAGCGACTTCCTGCACCACCGCGGCGAGGAGCGGGAAACCCGGAGTCCGCTGTCGCCGCTGAGCATCGCAGGCGACGCGGAGGCACTGTTCTTCGTCGGGCTCGACCTGCCGGACGCCTGGTACCTGCTCGCCGAGGCGGACGACGACAGCGGCGAGTCGACGCTCTGGATCCTCGGCGACGACCGGCGGTCCTGGGCCTGCGCCGACTACGAGCCAGGGGTCGACGAGTTCGTGATCGGCCAGTACGGGCCGCGGAACCTCTGGGACGAGGCGGAACGCTCCTACCGCAGGTGGGAGGGGCGCGGCCGGCCCGAAAGGGAGCGCGCCGGAATCAGCGTCACCCGCGAGGGAGAGCGGGTCTGGCTGGATACGCCGGAGAACGTCATCGCCTGAGGGTCCGCCCGGCGGCCCGTACCGCCGGGTGTGCCCCCGGCCGGCCGGTCACGTCCCCGTGGCGGCCGGCAGTTCCGCACCGCACCAGCAGCAGAAGCGCGCCTCCGCTTCCCGGCTCGGGCGCCCGCACGACGGGCAGTCCCGCGCGGCGGATGCGGGTGCCGCTCCGGCGCTCCGGCGGCCGATGCTCAGACCGGGACGGCGTCGGTGGACGGTCAGATACGTCAGGCCGTCCGGGCCCGCGGACAGCTCCCGTCGCGCCGACCTCGGCAGCCACACCACGGACCCGGGCTCAAGCGCCCGGTGGGTCACCCCGTCACCGAGCCGTCCGGCGCCCTCGACCACGATCAGCAACACGTCCAGCGCGGGCTCGACATGGGCGGCCACCGACCCGCCCCCGGGCAGCCGCACCAGGTTCGCGTCGAGCTGCCTGTCCCGCTCCGCGAGCCGCCACAACGCCCCGCTCTGCCCCTCGTGGGCCGCGGCGACGCACTCGCCGATGACGGCCAGAACCCGGGACATCTCCTGCGGGGACACCACATACCTCCTCGTACGCCCAGCCGATGCGACCGGCGCGGCAAACGGTCCGCACTTCCTGACGACATGCCCATACCTAGCACGTCCACCGACCGCTCCTGGCCCGTGTGCCACCGGCGGCAAATGTACGCACACCTCCGGCGGGGAATGTGCCGGTGTCCGGGCGCCGTTGGGGCGGAGAGGAAATGTGATCACGACCGGCCGGGTGGGGATCAGGGGCCGGTGCGGACGGAGGGATGCCGATGACCATGACCTCATCACCGAACGGCTGCACAGCGTGAGCGTCCCCGAACTGACCGTGCTGCGGCCCGACCGCTTCCTCCAGAACTTCCTCCGAGATCAGCGGGCCGCAGGCGCTGACCCTGCCGGCGCTCGCCGGCCCTGTCGGGTACCTGACGCGGGCCGGTCGGCGGCCCGTGCTGTTACCGCCGGGCCGCCGGAGAGGCCGTAGCGCTCAGGTCGCGGTGGATGACGCGGGAAGCGCCTTCGATGGTGGCGATGCCGTCGGCCATGGTGCGGTTGCCTGACGAGAGGACGGCCATGCTGTAGTCGCGGCCGTGTCCGGTGAAGGAGCCGACGCTGTGCACCCGCCACCCCTCGGTCGCGCGCGGCAGCCAGCCGTTCTTGACCTGCGTCGTTGTCGTGGCGGGCGAGCCGGTGGGCACTCCCCACCGCTGATCGGGGACGACGTGCCGCATCAGGCCGAGTGCGTAGTGGCGTGCGGCCGGGCTGAGCACCGGGTTGTCCGTGTCCAGGAGCCGCATCAAGGTGAGCTGGTCGCCTGCCGTGGTCTGGGTGAGGCCCCATGACGTGCCGGGGCCCGGAACGGTGTGCCGCAGGTGGGCCAGGGCCAGGAAGCGCTTGATGCCGGCGGGGCCGATCTGGCGCCACAGGGCGGAGGTCGAGTCGTTGTCCGACTTGGTGATCATGGCCGTGGTCTGCCGCACCTCGGTCGGCGTCAGCTTGCGGTGCGCCTCGTCGGCCTGCCGCAGCAGGGCGCCGAGCACCGTGACCTTCACCACGCTCGCGGAGTCGAAGTGCGTACCGGGCTTGAACTCGCAGTGGGTCCTGGTGCGCCGGTCGTACAGGGCGAGCGCGGAACGGCCGTGCCGGGGCGCGAGGGCGCGGGCGATGTCCCGCGACAGCTCGGGCGCAAGGCCCGGTGTGCGGGAGGTGCACACGACCCGTGTGTCCCGCACGGTGGCGGTCGAGGTGTCGGCGAGTGCCGGGGTGGCGGTGGCGAGCCCGGTGAGCAGCGCCCCGGCGGCCAGGAAGGCGGCCAGTCCGCGCCGTGCGCAGCGCGCTGTGCGTGATCGGTGCATGAAGGCGTGTGTCCTGTCCGCTGGGTGTCGGAGGCTGCGCTGCGGGTCCGGATGGGACCGGTGGGGCGCCCGGCCGGCGGTGCGGGCCGCGGGCGGATGTCCTCCGTGGTACATGGCGACCATACGGGCGGTCGGCGTGAGCGCTTTGAGGAGATGGGGGGAATTGATGCACTTTGTCCTATTTGTCGGCGTGTGATGTTCGCCAAACCGGGACAAGTGTGGAGATCTTCGGCGTCGGGCCGGGTGGGCTAGGTAGGTGTGCCGTTTTGATCGTCGCCATGGGGGTGGTCGGAGCTGCCGTCGGGGCGGGTGAGGGTGCCGGTGGGTAGGCCGAGTTCGCGTTCCGCGGTGGTGATGGCCATGCCGGTCACCGCGGGCGGGCGGTTGCCGGTGTCGGTGTTGGCGTGGGCGCCGAGCCCGTCGAGCACCACCAGGATCTGAATAGCCGTCACATACGGGTCGTCCGTGCGGAATTCGCCCCGGTCGGCGCCTTCGCCGATCAGGCCGGCCAGCCGACCGCGCCACGCGGCCTCCTGCTCGCCGACCCGTTCCCGCAGGGCGGGCCGGTAGCGGCTGAGGTGCCGGGCGTTGATCCAGAGGCGGCTGATGTCGTCGTACGCCTCTCCCGTCGCGTGCGCCAGGAGCCGGGCGAGGTGGCCCGTCGGCGTGCCGACGGGCCGCTCGGCGGGGAGGAGGGTGTCGAGTTCGGCGCTCGCGGCGCTGCCGAACGCCTCGGCCACGAGATCGTCGGCCGCGGGGAAGTAGTGGCTGATCAACCCCGGCCGCACGGTGAGCCGTTCGGCGATCCGCCGCAGGGTGACGCACTCAAGACCCTCGGTCAGCGCGACCGAGGCTGCCGCGTCGACGATCTCCGCACGGCGGTCGGCCGGCGACTTCCGGATGCGCTTGCGAGGGGCGGATGACGGCATACCGGGATGCTATTGAGCGCGTAACCAGCAAGCAAACCGGTGGGTGCCCCCGTCACCGCCGGGACCGGGGCGGTCAGAGCCCCTTGAAGAAGTGCGAGGTCGCGAGGAGGACCGTGTGCTCCGCGTCGCCGATCACCCCGTCCGCGCGCAGGCGTTCATACGCGGCGAACACGGTCGCGCTGCTCCGCTCCCAGACGTGGCCACGGCGGCAGAGCCGGGTGAACCACACGTCCGCCGCCGCGTCGTCCACCACCACGGCACTCCCGCCGGAACCGGTCAGCGCGCGGTGGGCCTGCACGGTCGTGGTGTGCCCGCCGATCGAGTACAGCCGTCCGCTGTCGCCGGGGAAGTGGCCGGTGACCGGCGCGCCGTCCAGCACCGCGGCGAGGCGGGGGATCGGTTCCACCAGGTGGAGCCGCGGCACCGGCGTCCCCCGCAGCGCGCTCAGCTCGCAGAAGCCCCGGTGGACACCCCAGGCCAGGTCACCCCTGCAGGTGGGCAGGACGACGTGGCGGACCTCGGCGGGCGCCTGATCGGCGATCTCCCAGGAGATGCGCTTGTAGCCCTCGATGCCCACCGGATGGCAGCCGACGAACGGCGTCGCGATGTTCGACACGGCCAACGTGTCCGGCCGCGCGCCCAGTTCGCGTACGCACCCGACGCGCTCCCGGTCCGTGTCGAAGAGCCGGAGGTCCGCACCCAGATCCGTCAGGTGCTGCCGGGTCGCCTCCGGAAGCCGGCTGAAGCCCGCGACCGTACAGCGCAGCCCCGCAGCGGCGGCGTAGGCGGCCAGCGCGATCCCCGCGTTACCCGACGAGCCGATGGCGACCGCGTCGAAACCCGAAGCCGCCGCGTGTGCCACGGCCATCGCGGCGAACCTGTCCTTGTGCGAGCCGGTGGGATTCGCGGCCTCGTTCTTGACGGAGGCGCCCGCCAGCCACGGCAGCCGCAGCAGCGGCGTGCCGCCCTCGCCCAGAGCGGGCGTGTTCCGGTACGGCAGCCGGTCCTCCAGACCGTCCGCACGCTCGTCGTACACGCAGAACAGGTTGGCGTTGCGCCCGGCCGCGTCACACGCGGGGCAGCCCCGGGGATGGTCGCCCACCGGGTACTGCGCAGAGCACTGGATGCACTCCAGCGCGCGCAGCGCCGGGGACCGGACGAACTCCGGGGCTGTGTACGTCTCGACGTCCTTCATCGGGCACCTCCGGTACGGCGCGCCCGGTGCACGAGATCCCGCGTCAGCGCGGCCACCTCACCGGGCGCGAACTCCATTGCGTTTTCCCCCACACAGACCTCGAAGGAGCAGTGGCCCTCGTACGGGGAGGTCCGCAGTCTCAGGTACAGCTGGACACCGTGCTCCCGCAGGATTTCCTGTGCGGCGTCCTCGGTCGCCTCCGGGGCGGCGGGCACATGGATGTGGAACAACGGTGTCTGCGGCGGGTCGGGAACCACACGGACCACTCCGTCGGCGCGCAGCGCCGCGGCGACCGCCACCGCGTGGTCACGGAAGACGGACATCCGGCCCGCCACGGTGTCAAGACCGACCAGGGCGGCAGCGGCGAGCGGCCAGGCGTCGTCGATGGTGCCGCCGAGCCGGTGCCGCCAGAGCGCGGCCTCGTCGATGGTCTTGGCATCGGAGGCCAGGACGGCGCCGCGGATGCCCTCCAGGCCCTTGTAGAGCGAGACGTACACGGTGTCGAAGAGCGCCGCGATCTCGGCGTGCGGGCGCCCGTAGAACGGCTGCGCCTCCCACAGCCTGGCACCGTCCAGATGGGCCGCCGCGCCCCGCTCCCCGGCCCAGGCGACCTGCGCCACCAGGTCGTCCCAGGAAGGCAGTTGGCCGCCGATGTCACGCTGGGGCAGCTCCAGCAGCAGGGCCGCGAGGGGCTCCGTCACCGCGTCGAGATCGGCGGTGGTCAGCAGGCGGTCGCGGTCGCCGGCCGGCCGGAACCGCAGCCCGTGCACCGCCGCGTACCCCCGCTCCTCCCAGACCTCCAGGTGGGTCAGCGGATGGGCGGCGAAGGTACGGGTACCGCGTCGCTCGGCGTGCAGCCGCAGCGCCACCTGCTGCGCCATCGTGCCCGTGGGGAACATCAGCGCCGCCTCGGTGCCGAGCAGCCGGCACATCCGGCGCTCCAGCTCGGCGACCGGGTCATCGGGCAGACCGTCACTGGGCAGCGCTTCCAGCATCGCGCGCAGCATCCGGTGCGGTGTCCTGCGCAGCGGAGCGTGCAGGGACAGCGAACGGACGATGCCCGCCCGGTTCGGGACGTGCGCCGGGCCGCTTCCGTTCTCCTTCACGCGGTCGCTCCGCCCCGGGGACGCAGCGTCAGCAGGCGCGCCGCTTCCCGCCGCGGGCCCTCAAGCCGGACCGGGTACAGCCGGCCTGCGGCGTGGAGCGGGGTCTGGTCGTCGTAGTGGGGCGAGCGCGGATGCCCCGAACTGCCGTGCCGCAGCACGTCCCAGAGCCGCGGCCCGTCCGGCCGCAGCTCGGCGACGAACCGCCAGGGCGCCCCCTCCACCACCGTGCCCGTACGGTCGGGTGTCATCAGGCAGACGGAGTGCCCGCTGCCGCCGGACGGCGTCGTGACACCGCCGAACAAGGAGCCCAGCGCCGGTACCGCCTTCGCCAGCGCGTGCCGGTCGCTGATCCGGTGGGTCAGGTCGTAGCGCCAGCGCTCGGGTTCCGTGCCCTGCTCATCGGCGATCCAGGCGGCGGCTTCGGTGAGCGCCCGGCGGACGACCACCGGCAGCGGGTCGGGTTCGCCGAGCCCTGCCCTGGCGTCGGCGGTGGTGACGAGATGGTCGACCTGGAGCGTCACATCGGGCATGGCCGCCGCCAGGTCGGGGCCGAGCCGGTCGCGCACCCACCGGTCCGTCAGCTTCTGGAGGAGGCGGAAGAAGACCAGCGGCGCGGCCAGTTGACCGTGATCGTGCCCGTCCCAGTCCGCCAGCAGCCGGTGGCAGGCCGCCGCGAGCGGTTCGGCCGGGGGATCGTCGGCCAGCGCGGCGAGGAGCGTGGGCAGCAGCTTTGCGGCCCGCCCGTTGGCCAGGTCGCCCTGCCACCGGCCGCACGCCTCCGGGGTGATCTCCGGCGCCGTGGTGATCAACTCCTCGATCCGCTCGGCACGGTAGGGGGCGACCCAGTCGGCTCCGACGTCCACCGGGTCGTCGTCGGGCAGCATCTTGTGGTTGGCCGAGACGACGTAACCCCGTTCCGGATCGGCGTCCTCCGGGAGGTCGTCGAAGTCGAGGAAACCGTGCCAGGACGCCGCGACCTGCTCCTGCTCCGCCGGGGCGCGCCCGCTGCCGGGCACCCGCGCCGGGACGTGACCCGCGGTTTTGACGGATACGGTGCCGTCCTGGCAGGCCAGGACCACATTCAGCACCGGCACCCCGAACCCACGCAGCACCTCGCGGAACTCCCCGGGGCCGCCCGCCCGCCACATCAGCTGGCAGCACGCGACCTCCGTCGACGGCTCGAAACCGCTCCAGAACAGGCCGTACCGCTCCTCGTCGCCTGCCGTCGGCGGATCCATGGCGACGTAACGGGCCCCACCGGCCGCCCGCACCGGGACGGCGGCGCCACCGCGGACGCCGACCGTGCTCTCCTCCTGCCAGGTCTCGGCGGGCGAGGGCGGCAGCACGCACACATCCTGGGTGTCGACCGTGGAGTTGGTGATGCCCCAGGCCAGCTGACGGTTGGCGCCCGCGATCAGGCCCGCGACGCCGGGCACCGTGACGCCGTACCCGAAGGCGCCTTCCCCGTCTTCCCCGGTGAGGTGCAGGCCCATCTGGTACCACAGGCTCGGCTGGGTGAAGGGCACGTGCGGGTCGTTGGCCAGCAGCGGGTGTCCGGATGCCGTACGGCTGGCGGACACGGCCCAGGCGTTCGAGCCGATCGGGTGCTCGCCGTCCAGCAGCCCGTCGAGCCACCGCCGGGACTCCCGCGGCAGCGAGCCGATCGCCGGGGGCGGCACCGGCGCGGCGCCGGACCGGGTACGGGGCCTGCGGCTGCGCACCGTCACGGGCCCGTCCGCCGGGTACCTGGGCTCGGTGAACGCGGCACGGTACTCGGGGTGTTCGGCCGCGAGGCGGGACCTGAACACCTCGTTCTTGATGTTCACGGCCAGGTCGAAGCCCAGGTATTTCACGATGAGGATCGAATCCAGCGGAGTCCACCGGGCAGGCCGGTAGCGCAGCAGCAGGAACTCCACCGGCAGCCCGCCGCGCCGCCGCATCCGGTCGGCCGCGGCGTTCACCCCGGCGCTGAAGGCGGCGAGCGCGGCCCGGTGCTCCGCCCCGAGCAACTCCTCGGAGCGGCGCGCGACCCGGGTCAGCGCCAGCTTGCGGGCCCGCACGTCCTCCTGCACGGTCGCGGCCCCGAACACCTCCGACAGCCGGCCGCGGGCCCGGCGGCGCAGCACGTCCATCTGCCACAGCCGGTCCTGGGCCTGGGCGAACCCGGCGGCGAAGTACAGGTCCCTTTCGTTGTCCGCATCGACCCAGGGCACCCCGCGCCCGTCCCGCCGGACCGCGGCGCCCCGCAGCATCCCGGCGAGCCGCAGACTCCCGTGGTCGGCGTGGGCCCAACGGCTGGGCAGCGCCGCCAGGTTGAGGCCGTGCCGCACCAGTTCCTCACGCGGGCTCATGCGTCTCCTCCTTGTCCGTGCCACGCGGTGCGGCCGGGACCGGGATCCGCCGCCTGACGAGAAGGTAGATGCCCACACTGACCAGCGCGAAGGAGCCCACCCCGAGGAACATCGCGGTGCCTCCTGCCCCGGCCAGCAGCAGACCGCCGGCGGACGGACCCACGAACCCGCCGAGCTGGGTGAAGGTCTGGGCGCCGAAGTAGCTGCCGCGGCCGTTCTCGGGCGCGATCCGGTCGATGATGGCGAACTCGGACGGGATGATGAACGTCTCGCCCACCGAGAAGACCACCATGGACGCCACGAACTGCCAGGGCTCGGCGGAGGCCGCGAAGCCCACCATGCCGCCGAACAGCAGCAGCCCGCCGATGGTGATCGACGTGACGGGCTCCCGCTTGCTCGCGAAACGGGAGGCGAGCATCTGGAAGCCCACCACCGTCACGGCGTTGGTGGTCAGCAGGTAGCCGAGGATGGTCGTCCCGTTGTCGAAGCCGATCGCCAAATGCTGGGCGAGCAGCGTCGAGATCCGGCCGTGCACCGCCTCCAGGAGCAGCCCCGCCACGATGAAGCACAGCAGCAGACGGTCCGCTGCCACCACCCGCGCGCTGCCCAGCAGACCGCGCGTCACCGCCCCGAAACGCTCGGCGTCCGGCGCCGCCCCGGCCCCGCCCGCCGCCCGCGCACCGCGGTTCAGCAGCAGACTCAACCCGAGCAGGGTGAGGTAGCAGGCGTACACCGCGGCCGAGACCAGGAACGCGGTCCGCCCTCCGGACAGGCCGGCGAAACCGCCGATGAGCGGGCCGACGGCGAAGCCGATGTTGAGGGCCAGGTACTGGTGCGAGAACCACTTCACCCGCTTGTGGTCGGGCAGTACGTCGCTGAGCATCGCCTTGCCGACCGGGCTGAACGAGGCCGCGCTCATCGACATCGCCGCGTTGCAGGCGAACACGGCCAGGACGTGATGGCTGAAATAGAAGCCGATGAACGACGCGATGACGCCGAGCAGGGAGAACAGCAGCAGCCGGGCGCGGCCCAGGATGTCGGACAGCGAACCGCCGACGAAGCCCGCGAAGACCGAGAAGAACACGGACGAACCGACGATGAAACCCACCGTCGACGGCGCGAGGCCCAACTCCCTGCGCAGGAACACCGCCAGGAACGGAACGGTGAACGAGTTCGCCAGGCTCATGATGCCGGAGCCGACGATCAGCAGCCTCGCGATGAACGGGGGCGAGGCGGTGGAACGTGTCATCGTGGCCGATGTCCCTTCACAGTTGCGTCGGCGTGCTCGCCGGGGCGGAGCCGCGGTCGTACGGAGCGAAGAAGCGCCGCATCAGCCCGGCGACCGTCTCCGTGTGCGGGTGGCGCAGCATTCCCTCATGGTCGGCGGGAACGCTCCCGCAGGTCAGCCGGCCGGACAGCAGACGCTCCCAGTCCGGCCGGGGTTCCGCCCTGCCCTGACCGTTCGCTTCGGCGGCTTCCACCAGCAGTGTGGGCACACCCGCCCCGCCACCGGTCCGCGGCCAGCGCAATCCGGCCAGGCGCAGGTAGCGGTCGAACGCCTCGTGCAGCGTGCCGCCGAGCAGTTCGACCGCGGGCCCCATGATCTTTTCCGCTTTCCGCAGCACCTCGGCCTCCGGCAGCGTCCGCAGGTCGCGGGCCACCCCCTCGGCGTGCTGCCGGCCGATCTCGGGGAAGGCCGCCGCCAGACTGCCGAGGAAGAACGCCAGCAACTCGCCGCGGGGCACGGACAGTTCCGCCTGGAGCGCCTCGGGGACGAGCGAGTCCAGCAGTACCAGCGACAGCACCGGGTGACCGCGTTCCGTCAGGGCGGCGGCGACGTGATGCCCCAGGGCCCCGCCGAAGGAGTGGCCCACCAGATGCACAGGACGGCCCGCCGCCTCGTCGGCGATGACCCCCGCACACTCCTCGGCCAGCGCGGGCACCGTCAGGCTTTCGCCGTGCGCCCGCACCAGCTCTTTGGTGGACAGGGCGTGGAAGGACCGCTCGGGGAAGCAGGCGGACAGCTGGGCGTAGGAGGCGCCGAGCCCCAGGATGCCGGGGAACGCGAACACGGGCGGCGCCCCGCCCGGATTCCTGCGCAGCGGGAACAGGGCACCCGCGGCCCGCTGCGCCGTGCCGGCGGCTGCCTCGGACGGCGCGACGAGCGGGGTGCGCGGGTCGCTGCAGACCCGCTCCAGCAGCTCGGCGAACTCCCGGGCCATCCCCTCCACCGTCTCCCGGTCGAACAGGTCCGTGTTGTACCGCCAGCGCAGGTCGAAGTCCTCGCCGTCCTCGGCCACATCGAGCACCAGGTCCGTCTTTGCCTCCTGTTCGGGGAACCGCACGGGCGTCACCGACAGCCCGTCCAGGCCCAGCGGCACCCGCTCGTTGTTCTGCACCACCAGCATCAGCTGGAACAGCGGGGTGTGCTGCGCGGAGCGCCGCGGGTTCAGCCGCCTGACCAACTCCTCGAAGGGCACGTGCTGGTGCTCCAGATCGCGCAGCGTCTGGTCACGCACCTGCGCCAGCAGGTCACCGAACGTCCCGGACGTGCCGACCCGGGTGCGCAGCACCATGGTGTTGACGAACATCCCGATGACGTCGTCGAAGTCGGGGGACGGGCGGTTGGCCACCGGCGTGCCGAGCACCACGTCGGGTTCCTTGCCGCGCCGCGCGACGAACAGTGCGAAGGCCGCCTGCAGCAGCATGAACAAGGTGACGTCGGCCGACCGGCACGCCTGGCGCACCGCCGTGGCCGCCGCGCCCTGCACGGGGTGGGTGAGGGTGCTCCCGTGGTGCGTCATCCGCTGCGGACGCGGCCGGTCCATGGGCAGACCGTGCTCGTCCGGCAGGTCGGTCAGACGCCCCTCCCAGTAGTCGATGTCCGGCTCGGAGGAAGGACCGCCGAGCCACTCCCGCATGCTGTGCGCGTAGTCGGCGTACGTCGCGGGCAGCGGCGGCAGCGGGTTGTCCCCGGCCTGCGGCTGTTCCTTGAAGTGTGTGTAGAGCAGCCGCAGTTCGCGGCCGAGCACGGCGTTGGACCAGCCGTCACCGGCCGCGTGATGGATGGTCACCAGCAGCGCGTGCAGCCGCGGCCCGAACGGGATCAGCCGCACCCGCAGCGGCAGGTCCGCTTCGAGGTCGAACGGCCTGGCGGTCTCCTCGTCGGCCAGCCGCCCGACGACGCGGGCCACCTCGTCCGGCGTGCCGCCACCGGCGTCGGCCGGCGGCTCCTCCACCACAGGACGGAACTCACCGGCCGGCCGGGTGACCGCGGTGACCTCGCCGTCCACCAGGCGGAGCACCGTACGCAGCGGCGTGTGCCGGTCGGCCAGCGCGCCGAAGGCGCGGCACAGCGCCGCCTCGTCCAGGTCACCGTCCAGCAGCACGGACAGGTGCAGGTTGTACGCCGAGCTGTCCGGCTCCAGACGGGAGAGGAAGTACAGCCGCTGCTGGGCGGAGGTGGCGGGTTGGCGGTCGCCTTCCGGCGCCTTCAGGAGGGGAGGCACCGGCCCGTCGCCACGTCCGGCGGCGGATCCGTCGCGCACGGTGGCGGCCAGGGCACGCGCGGTGGGATCGCTCAGGAAGTCGCGCAGCGCGACGGTCACCCCGAAGTCGGTACGGATCCGCGCCAGCAGCCGGATGGCCAGCAGCGAATGCCCGCCCAGGTCGAAGAAGTCGCCATCCGGGGTGATCTGTTCGGTGCGCAGCAGGTCGGACATGGCCGCGACGATGCGGGTCTCCACCGGGTCGCGGCCCGCGTCCGCGGCGGAGTCCACGACGGCGCTCTCCGGCTCGGCCGGGTGACCCGCCGCCGACGGATCGGGCAGCGCCCTGCGGTCGAGCTTGCCGTTGGGGGTCAGCGGCAGCCGGCCGAGCGGGACGAACACGCCGGGCACCATGTAGTCGGGCAGCACCCGCGCCAGCCGCCGCCGCAGTTCAGCCGCGGGAACTTCCGGGCCGTCCGCGACGACGTAGGCCACCAGCGTCCGGCCGATTTCCGGCAGGTCGTGGGCCACCACCGCGGCCTCGGTCAGGCAGTCAAGGCCCCGCAGCGCCCCTTCCACCTCGCCCAGTTCGATGCGGAAGCCGCGGATCTTGACCTGGTCGTCCTTGCGGCCGTGGTACTCGAACTCGCCGTCGGGGACGATCCGGGCCAGGTCGCCCGACCGGTACCCGCGCCCGCCCGGCAGCTCGACGAACCGTTCCCTGGTCAGCTCGGGCCGCCCCAGGTAGCCGAGCGCCACGCCGGGTCCTGTCACCACGATCTCGCCGATCTCACCGAAGGGGACCGGCGCCAGATTCTCGTCGAGCAGCAGGAAGTCCAGGTCGGGCAGGGGGCGGCCGATGAGGGAGACGCCCCGGTCCAGGTCCGGCAGGCGGACCCGGCGGAAGGAGGCGTGGACGGTGGTCTCGGTGATGCCGTACATGTTCACCAGCGCCGGGGTGTCGTCCCCGTACTTGGCGGTCCAGCGCTTGAGGTCGGAGAAGTGCAGGGCCTCGCCGCCGAACACCACCCAGCGCAGCGGCAGCCGGTCGGGGTGCCGGACGTCCTCGGCGATGAGCTGGTTGAAGGCGGTGGGGGTCTGGCTGAGCACCGTCACCCGCTCCTCCCGCAGCAGCCCGCGGAAGGCGGCCGGGTCCTGCACCGCGTCCTTGGGCACCACCACCAGCGTCCCGCCGTACAGCAGCGCACCCCACATCTCCCACACCGACACGTCGAAGGCGAAGGAGTGGGACAGCGACCAGACGTCGTCGGGGCCGAACCCGTAATGCCCCTCGCTGCTGCTGAACAGCCGCAGCACATTGCCGTGGGTGACCTGGACGCCCTTGGGACGGCCGGTGGTGCCCGAGGTGAAGATGATGTACGCGCGGCTGTCGCGGTCCGCGGCCGGCCCGCCCGTGCTGCCCTCGACGGGCGCCGGGGCCAACTCGTCCACGTACAGCACCGGCTGGTCGGGGGGGAGCGCAGCCGCCAGGTCGCGGGAGGTGAGGACCACGGCGGGCGCCGCGTCCTGAAGGATCAGCCCGAGCCTGGCGGGCGGGGTCGACGGGTCGAGCGGCACATAGCAGCAGCCGGTCCGCAGCACGGCGAGCGCGGCGGCCACCATGTCGGCCGACCGTTCCAGCAGGATGCCCACCGGCCTGGCAGGGCCCCCGCTGCGGGGAGCCAGCGCGGCGGCGAGCACGGCGGCCCGCTCGTCGAGCTGCCGGTAGGTCAGCGACTGCGCCCCGCAGCGCACGGCCACCCGGTCGCCGTACGCCCGCACGGCCGCGGCGAAGGCTTCGGTCAGCGATCCGGCGTCCTGCACACCGGACGGGGCCGGCGCGGCGGCGGTCGCGGTGCCGCCCTGCCCGGCGCGCAGCGCGACGCGCCGGCGCAGCTGTTCCACACGGTCCTTGTTCATCGATGTGTTCCTTCCGCCCTCGTCACGGGCACCTGGTCCGTCAGAGTGCGAGCAGCAGGGCGCACAGCAGGCCGCCGTCGTCCACCCGCCGGAGGAACTCCTCCCAGTGGGGCGACTCGGCCACCTGCACGGCGTCGGCCGAGTCGCCGAAGTCGAGCAGCCCGCCGCTGACGTCCTGCCAGATACGCCGCAGCGCCTCCTGGTCGGCGGTGTCGATCAGCGTGATGCGGTGCGGCTCGCGGTCCGGCGTGGCCAGGAAACCCGCCAGCATCGCCCCGACCGCCCGCAGCAGCCGCCCGGCGCTCTCCTCGGTGAAGAGCGTGGTGTCGTACTGGAGCGTCAGCCCCGGCGCGCCGTCCGCCACGAACCGGAACGACAGGTCGAACTGGCTGGTGGCCGACGGCACTTGCTCCAGAGCGCCGACCAGACCCGGTATCCCGTCCAGGCGCAGCGGATAGTTGTCCACCGTCACCAGCACCTGGACCAATGGCGAGGTGCCGGGACGCCGTTCGGCCCCCGTCACCCGGACGATCTCCTGGAACGGCAGATGCTGGTGCTCCAGCGCCTCCAGCGCGCTCGCCGTCACCGTCTCCAGCAGCCGCGTGGTGCTCAAGCCCGGCTCGACGTGGTAGCGGAACGGCAGGGTGTTGGCGAAGAAGCCGATCAGGTTCTCGGTCTCCGGCAGGGTGCGCCCGGCGACCGCCGCGCCCAGCACCAGGTCGGACTGCTGGGCGAACCGTGACATGACCGCCGCGACCGCCGCGTGGAAGACCATGAACGGCGTGCTGTCGTGGGCGCGGGCCAGCGCCCCGATCCCCTCCGCCGTGGCACGGTCCCAGACCGTGGTCAGCTGCCCGGCCGCACGGGAGCGGTCCTCGGTGCGTTCGCTGTCGGTGGCCAGTGCGAGGGTGTCGGGGCAGCCGTCCAGGTACCCGCGCCAGAACGCCCGCTCCTGGCCGGCCTGCGCGGCCAGGAAGTCCCGCTGCCACACCGCGAAGTCCCCGTACTGCGCCGGAAGTCCGGGCAGTTGAGGCTGCCGCCCCTCGACGGCGGCCAGATACGCCTCGGTGATCTCCCGGACCGCCACGTCCGTGGACCAGCCGTCGGAGACGGTGTGATGACTGCTCCACCGCAGGATGTGCTCGGTGGGGGAGAAGCGGTACAGGCGCGCGACGACCAGCGGCCCGCGGGCCAGGTCGAAGCGGTGCGCCAGCGCCTGTTCCCGCACGTGCGCCACCATCGCATCGGGTGCGTCGAGCCCGAGCCCGACGGCGTCCTCGGTCTCCAGACGCACCCGCGCCTCCGGATCCGCCGCCTGGTACGGGACGCCGTCCCTGGCGCCGAACCGGATGGACAGGATCTCGTGGCGGTCGGCCAGCAACTCCACGGCGCCGCGCAGCGCTTCGGCGTCCAGCGGGCCCGACAGGCGCAGCAGCGACGTGTTGTCGTAGGCACGGTCGTCGGGATCGACCTGGTTCAGGAACCACAGGCTCGACTGGCCGGCGGTGAGCGGGAAGGTGTCCGCCCCCGCGGCGCGCGGCGGGATCCGCAGACCACCGGCGTCCGCGGACGAGTGGTCCGACGCCACCTCGTCGAGCCGGGCCGCCAGGGCGCGCGGCGTCGGGTTCTCGAACAGCAGGCGCAGCGGCAGGTCCTGCCCCAGACGGTCCCTGAGCCGCGCCATGACCTGGGTCGCGTGCAGCGAGTGGCCGCCCACGTCCAGGAAGTGGGTGCCGGGGGACGGCCTGCGGTCGAGGCCGAGCACCGCGGTCCACACGTCGATGACGGTGTTCTCGGTGGGGGTTGCGGGCCCGCCGTCCTGCTCGTCACCTGCGGCGACGGCCGTCAGGTCCCAGCGGGCGAGCGCCGCGGTGTCCACCTTGCCGTGCGGGGTGCGCGGCAGCCCGTCGAGCGGGATCAGGTAGTCGGGGACGGCGTACCGGGGCAGCGTCTCGGCGAGCCGGTCGCGCAGCGCGGCGGCCGTGACGGCGATCCGGCGGACCTCCGCCGCAGGCGGTGCGGTCTCGTCCGGCGCCCGCCTCTCGGCCGCCTTCGGCACGAAGAAGCCGACGAGCTGCGCGCCTTCGCCGCCGTCGCGGACGACCACGGCGCTCTCCTGGAGGTCACCGACACCGGCGAGGGCACGCTCGACCTCGCCCAGTTCGATGCGGTGCCCGCGGATCTTCAGCTGGCTGTCGATACGGCCGATGAACTCGAAGGTGCCGTCCGCGAGTTGACGCCCCCAGTCGCCCGTGCGGTACACGAGGGCCGACGGGTCACCGGCGAACGGGTCGGGGACGAACGCCGCCGCCGTACGCTCCTCGTCGTTGACGTAGCCGGCGCCCACGCACAGCCCGCCGACGTACAGCTCGCCCGGGGTGCCCAGGGGCACCGGCTGCCGGTCCGCGTCGAGCACGTACACCTTGGCGTTGCGGATCGGACGGCCCACCGGCACCGACGCCGCCCGCTCGTCCGCCTCGCCGACCAGTTCGTGGTGGGTGCAGTCGTCGGACACCTCGGTGGCGCCCCACATGTTCAGCAGCCGCACCTGCGGCAGCTGCCGCCGGAAGGCGTTGGCGCAGCGCGGCGTCAGCGTCTCGCCGCTGGAGACCACCCAGCGCAGCGCGAAAGGACCGAACGCCTGCGCCCCGTGGTAGGCCAGCTCGGAGCTGAACACGCTGAGGACGGACGGCGAGACCTCCAGGACCGTGATGCCGTCGTCGGCCACCGCCCGCAGCAGGCGGGGCGGGTCCTGGCTGAGGTCATCGGGGTAGATCACGGTGGTGGCCCCGACCACCAGCGGGCCCAGCAGCTGCCACACCGAGATGTCGAAGGTGCTCGCCGCGTCCTGGGACAGCAGGTCACCCGGGCCCATCTCCAGGTCGCCGAGCTTGGCCTCCAGGTGGTTGAGCATCCCGTCGTGCCGCAGCAGCGCACCCTTGGGCTCGCCCGTCGACCCCGACGTGAAGATCACGTAGGCGGCGTCCCGTCCGGTGGGCGCGGGGCCGGTGTACGGCGCGCGCCCCGCGGACTCGCCCAGCGCCCGCGCCAGGTCGAGTACCGGAATCCCGTCGCCCGCGGCTTCGGTGACGGCGGCCCGGAACGCGGCATCGCACAGCACCGTACGGGCGCCGCTGGTCCGCAGCATGCCGGCCACCCGGCGGACCGGGCCGCCGGGCAGCGGCAGGTACACGGCGCCGGTGCGCAGCACGGCGAGCACGGCGGTCAGGTGATCGAGCCCGCGGGCGGCGCCCAGCGCCACCACCTCGCCGGGCCGCACCCCCTGCTCGTGCAGCCACGCCGCCAACGCGCCCGCGCGGTCGGCGAGTTCGCGGTAGGTGAGCGCGTCGTCCCCGCACCGGGCGGCGGTCTCGTCCGCGTACCGGTGTACCGCCTCGTCGAAGCGGGTGAAGAAGCCCGGCGCCGACAGCGGCACCGGCGGCTGCCCGGCCCCGTCCAGCAGCTCCTGCCACCGGTCATCGCCCAGCAGTTCGCGCTGTGTGGGCAGGGCGTGCGGGTGCGCCGCCACGTGGGCCAGCGCATTGCGGTACATCAGGCCGATGGTGCGCAGCTGGTCCTCGGTGACCCGCTGGACGTTGGCCTCCAGGTCCAGCGTCAGCAGCTTGCTGAAGGGGTCCTTGTTGAACTCGGTGCGCAGCGTGAAGTGCGTCTGGATGTACGCCTTGGCGTCCAGCACCTGGAACCCGGTCGCGTCCGCCAGCCGCTCGTAGCTGTGGAAGTGCGTGTAGTTGAAGCTGACGTCGGTCAGCTCACGGGCCCCGGCGAGCCTGATCAGCTCGGCGTAGGGGTACCGGCGCACCGGCAGCAGGGCGTTCTCCTTGTCGAAGGCGGCCCTGATCAGGTCGTGCCAGACGACGCCTCGGGTGGGCAGCAGGTAGGGCACCACGTTCAGGTGCACTCCCAGCACATCGGTGCCGCCCTCGCCCTCGAACCGGCCGTTGGACTCCACGCCGAGCAGTACCCGGTCGCGCGCGGTGAGCGCGGCCAGCACCCGGGCGTGCACGGCCAGCAGGACGTGCTTGAGCGAGACGCTGTGCTCGCGCGCCAGGTCGTCCAGCGCGTCCGACAGGTCGGGGTCGATGTCCACGGCCAGGAAGCCCATGGTCCCCTGGTGCACGTCGGACGGGCCGTCGGCCCCGCGCGGCAGCAGCGTCGGCTCGGCGTCGGCCAGCTCCTTGGCCCAGAAGTCCGTCACCGTGCCGTCGTCGAGCGCCTGTTGCTCCAGGGCGATGTAGTCGGCGTAGCGGCGCACCGCGCGCGGGGCGGCGGGCAGCTGCGGGTCGTCGCGGAGCGCCCAGTAGTCGGCGAGGATCTCGGTGATCAGCGACGACTCGCTCCAGCCGTCGAGCAGCGCGTCGTGGAAGCTCATCGAGAACAGGAACTCGTCGTCGCCCAGCAGGTGCACGGCGAAGCGGATCAGCGGGGGCTCGGCCCAGTCGTACGGGATGAGCCGCTCGCGCTGCTGCCACTGCGCCAGCTGCGCCTCCTGCTCGTGCGGCGCCTGCCCGCGCAGGTCTTCCACCGCGACGCGCAGGGTGGCCGAGCGGTGCACCAGCTGGAGCGGCCGGGAGTAGCCGGAGAAGTGGAACGAGGTCCGCAGCACGTCATGGCGTTCCACGGCCCGCGCCACGGCCCGCCGCATCGCCTCGTCGTCGTACGCCGCCCCACGGAGCCGGAACATGAAGATGTCGCAGTACATGTTCACCTCGCTCTCGTAGGCGCTGTGGAAGAGCAGGCCGGCCTGGAGCGTCCCCACCGGGTAGGCGTCCTCGATGCCGTCCGCGGGCAGCGCCCTGCGGTCCGCCGCGTCGAGCAGAGCGAACGGCTCGGCGGGCGGCTGCTGTTCGGACTCCGACACCCACTCGGCGACGGCGGCCAGCGCCCGCGGCGTCTGGAGGGCGTAGATGTCGCCGAGTTCCAGGGAGATCCCGCGCTTGAGCGCCTGGGAGCGCAGCTTCAGCGCCAGGATCGAGTCGCCGCCCACACTGAAGAAGGAGTCGTCATCCGTCATCCCGGCCACGCCCAGGACATCGGCGAACACCTCGCGGATGGCGCCCGTCCCGGCGTCGGACGCACCCGCAGGGGCGGCCTTCGGGGCCGACTCCCGCAGGGAGTTGGCGGCGGTGGGCGCGGGCAGCCGGTCCTGGTCGACCTTGCCGTTGTGGTTGACGGCGAGCGCGTCGACGGGCACCACGAACGCGGGGATCATGTACGGCGGCAGGCGCCTGCGCAGCCGCGCGAACAGGTCGTCGGCGTCGAGCCCGCCGTCGCCCACCACGTACGCCACGATCCGGGGGACGTCGCTCCCCGGCCTGCGGGCGCGGGCCTTGCCCCGTACGAGGTCCCGCACGTCCGTGATCCGCGGCGACAGCTCAGGTTCCTTGACCACGGGACCGGCCGGCGGCGTCTGCGGCCTGGTCACCACCACGGCGGCCTGGCGGACGGCAGGGACGTCGTTGAGCGCCGCCTGGATCTCGCCGAGTTCGATGCGGAACCCGCGGATCTTGACCTGGTCGTCCTTGCGCCCCTCGTAGGCGAACTCCCCTTCCGGCGTGCGCCGGGCCAGGTCGCCGGAGCGGTAGCCACGGCCGCCGCCCGGCAGATCGACGAACCGCTCGCGGGTGAGGTCGGGACGGCCCAGATAGCCGGCCGCCACACCGGGCCCGGTCACCAGGATCTCGCCGGTCTCGCCGTCGGGCACCGGCGCGAGCGCGTCGTCGACCAGGACGAAGTCCAGGTCGGGCAGCGGACGGCCGATCAGCGAGCGGCCGTCCTTCAGGTCGGCGCCGCGCACCCTGCGGTGGGAGGCGTGCACGGTGGTCTCGGTGATGCCGTACATGTTGACCAGCGCCGGTCCCTCGTCGCCGTACTTGGCCACCCAGCGGCTCAGGTCGGAGAAGTGCAGCGCCTCCCCGCCGAACACCACCCAGCGCAGCGGCAGCCGGTCCTGGTGCCTGGTGTCTTCGGCGATGAGCTGTTTGAAGGCCGTCGGGGTCTGGTTGAGCACCGTCACCCGCGCCTCGTCCAGCAGGCCGCGGAACGCCTGCGGATCCTGGGCGGTCCGCCGGGGCACCACCACCACGCAGCCCCCGTACAGCAGCGCGCCCCACATCTCCCACACGGAGAAGTCGAACGCGAACGAATGGAACAGCGTCCACACGTCGTCGGGCCCGAAGCCGTAAAGGGACTCGGTGCTGGTGAACAGGCGCAGCACATTGCCGTGCGAGACCTGAACTCCCTTGGGGCGCCCGGTGGTTCCCGAGGTGAAGATGACGTACGCGCGGGTGTCGCGGTCCACGGCCACCGGCGCGCCCGTCGCGGGCGGGGGCAGCGGATCGTCCACGCACACCGCGGGCACCCCGTCCGGCAGCAGCCCCGCCAGGTCACGGGAGGTGATGACCACCGAGGGCGCCGCGTCCTGAAGGATCAGCTCCAGGCGCGCCGCGGGGCTCGACGGGTCGAGCGGCACATACGAGGAACCGGTGCGCAGCGCGGCCAGGGCGGCGGCCACCATGTCGGCCGACCGCTCCAGCAGGATGCCGACCGGGCGCTCGGGCTCCCCGGCCCGGTCCTTCACGGCGGCGGCCAGGGACCTGGCCCGCTCGTCGAGTTCCCGGTACGTCAGCGACAGGTCGCCGCAGCGCACCGCGGTGCGCCGGCCGTGTGCCCGCACGACGGCGTCGAACGCCTCGGTCAGGCTGTCCACGTCCGCCAGAGGCGAGGTCGGCACGGTGTTCTCCTTCATGTCAGCCTCCAGCGATTTTGGTGCCGCGGGGTGGGTCGGCGGGGCCGGTGAACTCGGCCAGGGCGGCCTGGAACGCGTCACGCACCCGGTGCGCGGTCTCCGCGGGGACCAGGTGCTCCTGGTGCTCCAGGCGGAACACCAGGCGGTCGCCGTCCCGGGTGCCGTACAGGCTCACCGCGAAGGCCGTGTCGCGCGGCGGAATGTCGACGGCGCCCACCTGGACGTCGCCCAGCGTCTGCCGGCACCCGCTCCACGGAATCGCGAACCCGTCGTCCAGCAGGCCGTCCGCGGACTGCTGGAAGGTCAACGTCGCCTGGAACAGCGGGTTCTGGCCGTGCCGCGGCGGCTCCAGCGCCTTGACGAGCCGGGAGAAGGGGACGTCCGCGAGCTCCATGGAACGCCGCAGCTCCTGCCAGGTGCGGGCGCGCAGCTCACCGGCCGCGTCACCGGAACGGAAGTCGCCCAGCAGCGGCACCATGTTGACCAGATAGCCGACCGTGCCGGAGAACCGCCAGTCGGAACGGTTGTGGTACGGCGTTGCGATGACGATCCGCTCCTGGCCGGTGACCCGGTGCAGCGCACGCAGATAGGCGGCGGCGAGCACGGCGAACGGGGTCTGCCCCTGAGCCCTGGCGTCCTCGTACACCCGGCGGGTGAGGCCCGCGTCCGCCGCGAAGTCCACCACCCCCGCCGGAGTACGGCGGCGCGGTGCCGGCCGGTCCGAAGGGAACAGCAGATGGCCGCGGAACGGCCGCCACTTCTCCGCCGCTTCGGCGACCCGGCCCTTGGCGTCCGGGGTGTCCAGCGCACGGGCCTGGTGCCTGGCCCAGTCCACCGCGCCGAGGGCCGCGCCCGCGGCGTCCTGCCCCGGTCCTGGCAGCGGGGTGTCGAGCAGCGAGGACAGCAGTTCGGCCAGGACGATCCGCAGCGACCAGTAGTCGACCACCGCATGATGGGCCGTCAGCAGCAGCACGGTGCTGCCGGGCGCACACACCGCCGCGGCACGCACCAGCGGGCCGCCGGTGAGGTCGAACCGCCGGTGCGCCACGTCCGCCAGCAGCCGCCGCGCCTCGCCGTCGTCGTCGGCGCCGGTCTCCCAGTGGCTGAAGTCCAGGCGCAGGGCGCCCGGTTCGTGCAGCACCTGCGTGCCAGTCCCCGGTTCCCCCAGGGTGGTCCGCAGCGCCGGATGACGGGCCATGACGGCGCCGACCGCGGCACGGATCCGCTCCGGGTCGAGCCGGCGGCCGACGTGCAGGGCGACCGGCAGGTTCTGGGCCGTGTCGTCGGGCAGCAGCTCATGACGGAACTGGAACTGGACCTGCCCCTCGGTCGCCGGATACGGACGGTCCGGGTCGGCCGGAGGCACCTCGCCCTCGCCGTCCGCCGCCCCGGGCCCGGCGGGCGCCCCGGTGGCCAGCGCCTGCGCGACGTCGTCGAGCGACCGGTCACCGAAGAACAGCTCGGCGCCCACCCGCCGCCCCGCATGCCGCTCGATGCCGGTACGCAGCGCCACCAGCTTGAGCGAGTCGAGCCCCAGCGCCGCCAGCGGCTGCGCGAAGTCGTCCGGCGTCGGCGCGGCACCCACGTGCGGCGCGACCAGTTGGGCCAGGGCCGCCCGCACCACCTGCGGATCCGACGCGGCCAGAGCCCGTACGTCCACCGCACCGGCCTCCGGGCCCGGCTGCTCCGCCGCCGCCTCGCCGACCCGGCGCAGCCGCCCTTCGATGAACCGCTGCCGCGTCTCGGATCTGCGGATCTTCCCGCTGGACGTCTTGGGAACCGAACCGGGGAAGACGAACACGACCTCGGCCAGATCGAGACCGCATTCGGTACCCACCCGGCGGCGCACCGCAGCCGCCAGCTCCCGCACCGCCCCGGCATCGGCCCGCAGCCGGGACAGCGCGGCCCGCGCCGCCTCCAGCACCAGCACCACCCGGGGCTCCGCCAGATCGGGCTGGAACGCCGCCGCGCAGCCGCGCCGCAGATCGCCGGAGACGGCGGTGGCGACGTTCTCGATGTCGTGCGGATAGAAATTGCGCCCGGCGACGATGATCAAGTCCTTGCGCCGGCCCACCGGATACAGCTGGCCTTCGCGGAGCGCACCGAGGTCGCCGGTGCGCAGGAAAGTACCGTCCTGCCCGGCCACCCGCGCGCGGAAGGTGTCTTCGGAGACCTCGGGACGCCCCCAGTAGCCGCCCGCCACGCTCGCGGCGCGCACGCAGATCTCGCCGACCTCCCCGTCCGCCAGAGCGCGTCCGTCGTCCGAGCGGATCACGATGCCGGTGCGCGCGGCGGCCTTGCCGCAGGACACGACGGTGACGACATCCTCGTCCCGCCCCGCCACCGCGTGATCGAGGCGCCCGCGCTCCACCGTGCGGCGGCTCACCTGAAGGCTGCGGTAGCCGGTCATCGGCTCGGCGCCGGAGACGAACAGCGTGGCCTCGGCCAGCCCGTAGCACGGGTACACCGCCCGCTCGTCGAAGCCGTGCCGGCCGTACAGCGCGGCGAAGCTCTCCAGCGTCGCCGGGATGATCGGCTCCGCCCCGTTGAACGCGATCCGCCAGGAGGCCAGATCGACACCGGCCAGCCGGTCCGCGTCGTACCGGTCGGCCAGCAGCTGGTAGGCGAAGTTGGGCCCGCCGGAACAGGTCGCCCCGTACCGGGAGATGGCCTCCGGCCAGATCAGCGGATCGTGGATGAACGCGAAGGTGTCCAGCAGCACGGCCTTGATGCCGAAGTACAGCGGCAGCAGCGCGGCGCCGATCAGCCCCATGTCGTGGTAGAGCGGCAGCCAGCTGAGGATGACGTCGTCGGGACGGATCCCGAACCCCTCGGCGATGGCCCGCTCGTTCTCGACGAGATTGCCGTGCCCGACCATCACACCCTTGGGCTGCCCGGTCGAACCCGATGTGTACTGGAGGAAGGCCAGCTCCCCGCCGTCGAGCGCGACGGGACGGTACGGGCCGGGACCGGCTTCCCTGACCGACTCGACGCTGTGCAGCTCCAGTTGGTGCGTCCCGGCGAACCGCGGGATGTCCTGGAGGTGTTCCAGCAGCCCGGCGCTGGTGAGCGCGTGCGACGGCCGGCAGTCACGGACCACCGCCTCGATCCGGTCGAGCTTCGCCCCGGGGCGCGGCGGGTACAGCGGCACCGCCGCCACCCCCGCGTACAGGCAGCCGAGGAACGCGGTCAGGTAGTCGAGGCCCGGCGGCAGCAGGAGCAGCACCCGGTCGCCCCGCTGTGCGGTCGACTGGAGGAACGCCGCGACGCCGAGCGCGGACTGCTCCAACTCACGGTAACTGACGCGGTGTTCACCGTCCTGGGACGCGAAGACGTACGCGACGTCGTCGGGCCGCTGCGCCGCCCAGTGGGAGAGCGCGGCGGGAAGGGAGGGGAACGCTGTGTTCGGCTGCTCAGACACGGTTCCCGGCTCCTGCCTCGGTCGAGAGGGGACCGGCCGGCTCGGCCAGTACGCGTGCGACGACGTCGACCGCGTCGGCCACGTCCTGTTCGCTCAGCCCGCGGTGGGTGACGGCCCGCAGCCGCCCGTGCCCCAGCTCGGCGACGGCAAGACCGTGCCGGCCGGCCGCCTGCGCGAAGGTCTGCACGGTGAACCGGTCGTCGATGACCCGGAACATGACGATGTTGGTCCGGGTGGCCGCCGGGACGACCTCGATGCCCGGGATCTTCGCCAGACCGTCGGCCAGGCGTCCGGCGTTGCGGTGGTCATCGGCAAGCCGCCCGGCGTTCTCGATGGCCAGGATGCCGGCCGCGGCGACCACCCCGGTCTGCCGCATGCCGCCGCCGAGCATCTTCCTGATCCGGTGCACCTTGGTGATGAAGGGCCTGGTGCCCACCACCATGGAACCGATGGGCGCCGACAGCCCCTTGGAGAGGCAGAACTGGACGGAGTCCGCGTACCGGGCGATGTCCGCGACCGGAACACCGGCGGCCACCGCGGCGTTGAAGACCCGCGCACCGTCCATGTGGACCGGAGTGTCCCGCTCCCGGGCGAACTGCTGGACCTCGCGCAGGTAATCCAGCGGCAGGACGGCGCCGCCGCACCGGTTATGGGTGTTCTCCAGGCAGATCAGTCCGGGCAGCGCGAACTGCGGGTCCTCCGGCTCGTCCGGGTACCCCTTGGCGAGATCGTCCAGGAGCAGCCGCCCGTCCGGCTGCGTGGGAACCGGCTCGCAGACGACGCCGCCGCACACCGATGCGCCACCGGCCTCGTAGATGTAGATGTCGCTCTCGTCGCCCACCAACGCCTTCGCGCCACGCGGCACATGCGCCATGATCGACGCCAGATTCGCCATGGTGCCGCTCGGCATGAAGCACCCGGCCTCCTTGCCGAGCGTGGCGGCGGCCAGCTCCTCCAGCCGGTTCGTCGTCGGGTCCTCACCGTAGACGTCGTCCCCGAGGGGCGCTTCGCCCATGGCCCGGCGCATCTCCCGGGTCGGCAGGGTGAACGTGTCGCTGCGCAGTTCGATCACTGTGCGTGCCCCTCTCGTGCGTCGTCGCCCTCCAGGACGACGGCGGTCCGGCCGACGGCGTCGGCCAGGATCTTGGTGACCTGCTCGTAGGTGTCGGCGTGAGCGATGACATAGCCCAGACGGTCATAGGCGTTACGGGGCGCACGCACCTGTGCCCCCTGCCCGGCGGTGACGACCACCCGGTCCACCCCGGGGGTGTCCTGCGCCCGGTCGGCCCCGGCCAGTTCGGCGAGGCGCCCCTCACGGTCCGCCAGCAGGAACTGGATGCCTGCCTGCCGGGCGGGCGCCCGCACCGGCTCGGACGGCAGCCCCGCGGCAACCCGCACCTGCTGGTCGAGCAACTGTGTGCCGGTGGCCAGTTGGACCAGTTCCGGGATCATCCCGCCGGCCAGCCGCGGATTGATCTCGATGATCACCGGCCCTTCCGGGGTGAGACGCACCTCGGTGTGGGTGGCGCCGAGCGTGATGCCCGTGGCGAGCACGGCGCGACGCACAGTGTCCTCCAGGGCGGACGCCTCTCCCGGCGTCAGCGCGGCGGGGAAGACATGCCGGTACTCCACGAAGTGCGGCAGCCCCGTCACGCTCTTCTCCGTGATCCCCACGCAGCGCGCCTCGCCCTCCCCACTGAACATCTCGACGCTGAACTCGGGGGCGTCGACGTACTCCTCGATCAGGACGGTGCCCGCGGTGGGCAGCCCGCGGACGTTGAAACGGATGCCGAGGATCTTCCGCGCCTGCGCGACGGCCTCCTCCTCGGTCCTGCACAGCAGCACGTTGTTCGACCCGGAGTCATCGGCGGGCTTCACCACACAGGGCAGCCCCACCGCGGCCACCGCCGCGGGCACCGCCGCGACATCGGTGAGCGTGGCGAACCCGGGCTGCGCCACACCGTGCTCCCGCAGCCGCTCGCGCAGCAACGCCTTGTTACGGCACACGGCCACCGCGTCGGCGGGATTGCCCGGCAACCCCAGCCAGGCGGCCAGCTCCGCGACGGCGGGCACATAGAAGTCACTGGTGGTCGTGACACCCGCCAGATCCTCGCGCCGGAACCGCTCCTGGATCGTCCGGCGCGATTCCACCGGGGAGTTGGTGTCGCAGACGATCACCTCGCAGCCGGCCTCGTCCAGCCCCGCGTAGCGCTCCGGGGCGCCGGTCAGCAGCACGGGCTCGAAGCCGAGACGCCGCGCGACGGACAGCGCGAGCATGCCGGTGCCGGTGGTGTTGGACTCCACGAACAGCAAGTGGCGTGGCGCGTCCGGCAGTTCCCGCAGGGACGCGGTGGACCAGCCGTGGACGACCTGCCCCAACGGGACGGTCACCGGGGCACTGCGCGACTCCAGCCCGGACAGTTCCTTCTCGGCCCAGAAGTCCTCGCTGTGCACGGTCCCGACGTAGCGGTCGCCCCGGTCCGGCAGGATGCCGACGACACGGGTGCCCGGTTCCGCGTGCGCCGCCAGATGCGTCAGCACCCGGTACACCGACCCCGAGGTGTTGCCCGCGAACACCTGCTGGTCCCTCGCGAGGGCATGGGCGGACTCGAACGCCTCACGGTCGTTGAGCCAGTGCACCTCGTCGATGACCCGCCGGTTCAGGTTCTTCGGCAACAGGCTGTTGCCCAGCCCGCTCTGCAGCCGCCCGGGGACGTCCGGCTGCCCGAACAGCACACTGCCGACCGAGTCGACACCCACCACCCGCAGTTCGGGCAGCGTCCGCCGCAGCGCGATGGCCGTTCCGCACAGCGATCCGCCGCTGCCGACCGAGCCGACCAGCACGTCCACCGGACCGAGATCCGCCAGGATCTCTTCGGCCAACAGCCGGTATGCGCCGGGGTTGTCGGGATTGCTGTATTGCTGGGGCCAGAACGCGCCAGGCAGACCGGCCATCAGCCGCTCCAACTCCTCCAGCCTGGCACTCTGCCAGCCGTGGCTGGTCATCGCCCGCACGACGTGCACCTCACACCCCAGCGCACGCAGCTTCGCCAGGGTCAGGGCATCGATCCGGGGGTCGGTGACGATGTGCACCGGGTGGCCGAGCGCCGTCCCGACCAGCGCCACACCGAGCGCCATGGTGCCGGACGAACTCTCCACGATGGGTGCGCCCTCGCGCAGCGCCCCCGTGCGCCTGGCCTCCAGGAGCATGTTCCTGGCGACCCGGTCCTTCATCGCGAACGGATTCTGTAACTCCAGCTTGGCGTAGATCTCGACGCCGGGCGCCGCGGTACGCAAACGCACCAGCGGAGTATGGCCAATGGCATCGACCAGGCTGCCGAACAGCATGTCATATCCCCCGCGAATTGTTGGATACGGTCACTTCTTCATCGGCGTCATAGCTGTGCGGACCCATGGAGCGGTAGAGCGAGACGACCCCGGGAAGCGCCTCACAGGACTTCCGGGCATGAGACAGGCGGTCCGCATGGTCACTGATGTCGTCACGCAGCAGAATTCCGAGGTTCGTGCCGCTGTGTGCCAGCACGAGACCGAGCCCTTCGACCTCGTGACAGATGCGCAGGATGTCGTCGAAGTACGCACGCGCCATGATCTTCGAATTCATGTGTGCGCTATGGGTGGAAATCTCGCCCACCGTTTCGAGATCGCCGCACGAGACCGCCTCACGCAGTCGGTCGAGCAGCTTGCTGTACTTCTTCCGGTCCGCCGCATCGAAGGGCTTGGGGGACCGGTTGAAAAGCACCGTGTCCACCATCCCCCCGATGTCATGCGCGACGATCGTCAACGGGGGCAGAAAGCCCAGCCGTTCCTTCAACTGGACCTCCCGGTGGTAGAAGGCCACGATGCCCCGGTACATGACGCCGTCCGACGGCTCCACTTCCCTGAGCAGCGCTTCGATCTCGCTCTCCGTGAAGCGCAGCCCGAGACAGTCGCCCACCGCGTGGGCGGTGGCCACCAGATCGGCGGACGAACTGGCCAGCCCCTTTCCCTCCGGGAGCGTGCTGGCCAGCGTGAGGACGCCGCCGCTGTCGATCCGCCGGCCCCGCAGGATGCGCTGCGCCAGAGCCTGCGACTTCCGCTTGTGCACGGGGCTGACCTTCACCTCGCCTGCGCCCTCGGTCAGCCGGAATTCGGCGGTGGAGGACAGGGATATCGGCAACGTGACCAGAAAGTCGCGCCCGTTCCCTTCGAGCACCCCCTGCAACAACTCCCCGAACGTACCGTGAGCGGCACCCGTCCCGACCGCTTCCCCGGAAAGGGAAACGTGACGATCCGCTCCCACGGAAAGGGGACCGGTACGACGCGTTCCCGCGTCTCCCGCCCGTCCCGCATCTCCCGCGCTCACCGGGTCACGCCTGGTGCGTCCGCAGGAGCGGATTCCGGCACGCCACCGTCGATACCGAGTAGCCGGTCGGTCTCCGCGAGAGCGGCGTCAGTCCTTTCCCCGCACGCGGACCATTCCTCTTCCAGCGCCTCGAAACGGACGGACTGGGTGTCCAGGAGTGCGCGGACCGCGTCCGGGTGTGCGGATCCCGGAGAATTCTTCCGGAGCAGTCCGCGGCGGACGTCGAAGGCTTCCGTCAGGAGATGTTCGGGCCTGGAGAGGGTGAAGCCGCTTTTCAGGGCGACGTCCGACAGCAGGCCCGGATCGGCCTGCCGGGGCAGCAGTTCGCGTCCCACCGCTGCGGTGATGTACTGACCCGCGATGACCTGCGCCTTGCGCCACGGCACCCCCTCTTCAAGGGTGAGCAGATTGGCGAGCGAGAACCCGCCCAGATACTCGCGTTCGCACACCGCCAGCATGCGCGGTTCCCGGAATCGGAGATTGTCGAGAACCGTGGTGAACAGATTCAGCGTCGAGCACAGCGTGTCGAACGACTCCAGCAGGTGGGAGCCGGCCTCCTTGGACACCTCGACCGAGTTCGAGTACGGCGTGTTCCGCTGGCCGAGCAGTACGTCCAGGTGCAGCGAGGTGAGGTGCGCGGTCTTTCCACGGATGCGCTCCAGGATCGGATAGTTCTTCTTCTGCGGCATGGCGGACGATATGCCGGAGAGTTCGTCCGGAAGCTCGATCATCCCGTACTCGGCGCTTCCCCAGTTCATCAGGTCGGTGCAGAAGCGGCCCAGCGAAGTGGCGAGTATGGAGAGTTCCGCGGTGATTTCCACGACCCAGTCACGCGATGCCACCGATGCCAGGGCGTGCGGATGGGCCGCCCGGAAACCGAGCAGGTGCGCCATCCTCTCGCGGTCCCAGGGGATTTCCTGACCGGCCATGGCACCGGCGCCCAGCGGGCAGAGGTCGATTCCCCGATAGGTGTTGAAGAAACGTTCCAGCGAGTGAAGTGCCTGGCCGGACACGGCCGCCAGGTAGAAGCCGGGCGTGATGATCTGGGCCGACTGAAGGTGCGTGTACCCCGGCATCGGAGTGTGCAGATGACGGGCGGCGAGCCGGTGGGCGGACCGCCCGAAAGCGGCGAGTGACGCGGCGGCCCGCAGTACCTGGCTCCTGCCGAAGAGCAACTGCGCACAGGATTGAAGGTCGTTGCGGCTCCGGTCGACATGCCACCGGGGCACGGGAGTGGTGAGCCGTCGCTCGATATACCTCTCCATGGCGAAGGCGATATCCGAGTGATTCGCCTGCGGATCCGCCTGGATCCGGTCGGCCGTGACCTCGTTCAGCAGTCGCCCGATGCGCCGGACGTCTTCCTCCCCGATCAGCTCCATGCGCCCGTATTCGGACGCCAGGACCTTCTCGATGGCCACGTACCAGGGAAGAAGATTTTTTGCCTCGTACCGGAACTGGGGTTCCAGGATCTCCTCGTGGAGTAACGCACTGGGGCTTGCGGAAATGCGTCCGCTCAAGCGTTCAGAAGCAACGTCGCGCTCAGGCATCGAACCCCCCGTAGATACGTGTCAGTACCTCGCTGCGGCGCTAAGAAGTCGAGACCGGTGAGCTCTCTCTCCGACCTCGACTGCTGTGGCCGACATAGCTTCGATTGGCGCATGAGGTGGGTCAAGAGTGAAGTGGCAGTTGAGCCCCCGGATTTCTGACGCGGAATGTCTCATTCCTGCTGTTCAGTGGCGGTCGACCTGCGCCGGAACGACGTCAACACCCGTCCGCAGCTTGTCGCAAAACCTTCACAGTGGCGAAATCCGGCTGCCAGGGCCAGGGGCACATGCCCGACTGCCCCCGCAAGCGGCATCGCAGCAGGTCGGAGCCGCCGGGGACGCCGGCCACACCGAGCGAACACCGCACCGGCCGACGGCCGACGACACGAGGCGGCCCCCGGCACACCACCGCCCGTATACGGCCGACCGGTCTCGAAGTCGCCGCCACCCTGGGGGAGCGGCACGAGCCACGAACGAGCAGTCAGGCGACCCGAGTTGACCGATCCGGCGCGCACGCGGCGACGGCCACCGCTCCCCACCCGCGCACCGCCTCCCATCCGCGCACCGCCCCCACCCGTGCACCGCCCCCACCCGTGCACCGCCCCCACCCGTGCACCGCTCCTTGCCCGCGCACCGACGGGAACCCCTCCCCGCCCGCGCACAGGCCAGGAGGCCCGCCCTCCTCAGAGGTGCGGGCCTCCCGGTGCGGGGGCTGCGGATCGTCCGCGCGTACGGGTCAGCCCTCGGGGACGTTGGGCAGGAATGCCTGTGGGGTGTCGATGTAGATGTTGGACAGGAAGCCGCCCAGTGCGGGTACGTGTGCCCACCAGGGGTTGCTGAACCCGTCCGCGTTCACCAGGTCACCGCGCCGCTGGAAGTCCACATGCACGGGTGTCGGCACGTTGAGTGTGTTGACGACTTCCGAGGCGAGCTGTGCTTCCTTGTGGACCCTGACCTGCTTGCCCCAGGTGGAGAAGTCCGCGCCGCCGCCACCCGGACCAGGCCCCGACGGCGGTTGGCCGCCCTCGGCCGCCGCCACCTCGGCCAGCAGCTGCTTCGCGGGGCCTTCGTTCGCGTCGTACCGCTCCGGATACGCCGACCGCTGCACGCTCTGGGCGAGCTTCCCGGGGCTCTGGCCGGGATCCTTGCGGTCGTTGGGTATGGCCTGCTCGAAGAACTTGTGGGCCGCGTAATCCGGGTTCATGATCTGCTCGCGGGTGCCCCAGCCCTGGGACGGCCGCTGCTGGAAGACGCCGATCGAGTCCTGGTCGCCGTGGTCCAGGTTCTGCATCCCCGACTCGACGATGCCGGTCTCGAACGCGGCCAGCATGACCTTGTCCGTGACCTGGAGCTGCCTGCCGACGCGGTAGATGGTCTTGGCCACTTCGATGTCGTAGGCCATGGTGTCCCTCCCGTTGTGTCCCGCCCGCTCGTTCTCGGTGGGCGAGGTGTGCTGCTCTGCGGTGTGCTGCTCTCCCGAGTGGGCCAGGTGCCGTCTTCCCCACCCGAGGAACCGGGCGAAGGGCATCGGTCCCCCCTGCTGTAGCCGTGAGTTCGCCGGATCGGTGCTGCCGGGTGCGGGTCAGCCCTCGGGGACGTTGGGCAGGAATGCCTGTGGGGTGTCGATGTAGATGTTGGACAGGAAGCCGCCCAGTGCGGGGACGTGTGCCCACCAGGGGTTGCTGAACCCGTCCGCGTTCACCAGATCTCCCCGCCGCTGGAAGTCCACATGCACGGGCGTCGGCACGTTGAGGGTGTTGACGACTTCCGAGGCGAGCTGTGCTTCCTTGTGCACTCTGACCTGCTTGCCCCAGGTGGAGAAGTCCGCGCCGCCGCCACCCGGACCAGGCCCCGACGGCGGCACCGGGGCACCCTCGAGAATGCCCCTGACGCTCGCCCGGAAGCCGTCCATGTCACCCGGCCAGAAAGCCGGATCGGGCTTGCGCCCCGGCGCCCACTCCTTGTGCCCGATCGCCTTCTCGGCGGGCAGATTGGCGTGCCGCAGCAGGGCCGCCACACCCCGCGGATACGAGTCGAGCTGCTGCGGGGTCCAGTCGGGCCTGGTGCCCACCGACTCGGCCTCGATGCCGATCATGTAGGGATTGGCGTCGTCCTTGGGCACGTTCGCCCAGGGCCCGCCCTTGCCCGCGTGCCAGGCCATCCCCGCGGCGATGACGATCCAACTGCCGTCCCGCGCCAGCCCGAGGTGGGCGCGTGGACCGGCCAGCGAGGCATCCCCGTCCCGGACGATGTGGAGGCTGGGGTAGTTGCCCTGCGCGGGCCCACCGGTGTGGTGCAGCAGTACGCCGCGGATGTCGGCCATCTCGCCATGACCGCGCGACTGCCAGCCCGGATCCTCCTGGACCGCCAGGCCGTCCTTCCTGAGCACGTCCGCCAACCAGATCAGGTTGGGCATGTCATCCTCCCCCGTACGGTGCGTGGCCGGGAGCTGGAGCCTGTCGTGCCCCGGGCCCCCGGTGGTTCTGCTGATGCCTTCAGCGTCAGGCGCGGGGCAACGCTTCCCCAACCGTGTTCGACGAGGTTCAAAACCCGCAGTACACGCGGGAGTTGAAGCCGAAAATGCCTTGACTGCCCAGCCGGTGGGTGCATGCTGGATTCCGGATGGGGGACGGGGGAGACGTGCCCTGCCGACGGGGGAACGGGGATCACCGCATGGTTGTGCGGATGCATTTCGGCACGGAAGATCTGGCACGCACCCAAGTCGCAGAGGGGCCCGACCCGCTCTGGGAGGTACTGCTCAGCCTGCACCTGCTGCAGAGCCACGACGGGCCGCTGGTGTTCGACCGATGGCGGCAGCGCACCCTCCCACGATTAGGGAGGCAGGAACGGAGCCTGGCCACGCTCGCCCCACCGCGCGGCTACTCACCGGACTTCCTGACCCCCGCCCGCTCCGCCGCCGGCCTGGAACCCGGCCTCGACGCGGTGCGCGGCACCACAGCGAGCCGACTGCGCACCGACATCGGACAGTTCGCCCGCACCCGCCGCGTCCCGCCCTGGGCCCGTGACCTGCGCGCGGACGGCCTGCGCAGGCTGGCGGGCGCGATGCGCACCTACCACGCCACCGCACTCGCCCCGTACTGGTCGCAGATCCGCAGCGACGCCGAGGTCGACCGCCAGGTCCGGCTGCGGCACGCGCTGGGCGGCGGGGTGGAGCAACTGTTCACCACACTGCACCCGGCGCTGCGCTGGAACCCTCCGGTTCTCGAACTGCGCGGGGTACGCGGCGTACGCGACATCCACCTGGACGGCCGCGGGCTCCGCCTGATCCCGTCGTTCTTCTGCTGGCGCGCGCCCATCATGCTCCGCGACCCGGCGCTGCCACCGGTGCTGGTGTACCCGATCGAGCACACCCTGGGCTGGGCGGACACCGACGGCCCGCCCAAGGCACCGGCCGACCGGCAGCCGTGCGCCGCCCTGCTGGGCCGGACCAGAGCGGCGGCCCTGGAGGTCATCGCCGCCGGCTGCACCAGCACCGAACTGGCCCGCTGCCTGAACGTCTCCCCGGCCACCGCCACCCACCACACCGCCATCCTGCGCGAGGCCGGCCTCATCACCTCCCACCGCTCGGGCGGCGTCGTCCACCACACCCTGCGCTCACTGGGCGCTGCCCTGCTGGGGGGCGGCGTGGGCGAACACGCGTGACACCTCGTGAGCCGCCCGCCGTGCGCGCGGGAACGTCGCCCCCGTCGAGCCGCGACGTACCGGGTGCGTGCGGCGGGAGGGCGATCGACCGCGGCGTGCGGGAACTCCGGGACGCTCAGTAGGATCACCGGCTGAGTCACCTTCAAAGGGCCGGGGGCGAAGGCCGGGGGGAGCACACGGCATGACACGCGAGGGACGCCGTCCGACGGCAGGGGCCTTACCGTCACGAGGATCCGCACCGTCACGAGGATCCGCCGCCCGGCGCAAGCGCGTCAGGGACCGGGCCCTGACCGAGGTCCGGGGGTGCCTGCGGGACTGGGACGACGGCCGGGAGGCGGCGCGCGAGGCCAAAGCCGTCGCCGAGACGATCATCTCGCCCGAATACGAGGGGCGGGTGCTCATCGAACTGCTCCAGAACGCGCACGACGCCCACCCCGCGCGAGCCGCCGACGGGCGCGTCGAGATCGTGCTCGACGACGACGAGGGAGAGCACGGCACCCTCTATGTGGCCAACCGCGGGAAGCCGTTCGGCAGCGGGGACTTCAAGGCGCTGTGCAGCATCGCCCTCTCCAGCAAGCGCGCCGACGAGGGCATCGGCCACAAAGGAGTCGGCTTCAAAAGCGTGCTGCACCTGTGTGACGCACCCGAGGTGTACAGCGTGGCGCAGGCCGGGGCCCGCACCTTCGACGGCTTCACCTTCCGCTTCGCCCTGCTCGACGACTTCGACGCGCTGGCCGCCGAAGTGGCACCCGAACGCCCCGGATTCGCCGCGTACTTGAGGGAGAACCTCCTCCGGCTCAAGGTGCCGGTCTTCCTGGAGGAGGCGCCACCCGCCGCCCGGCGATTCGCCCGCCGCGGCTTCGTCACCGTCGTACGCCTGCCCCTGAAGTCCGCCGACGCCCGCTCGGCCGCCGGGGCACAGTTGCAGGAACTCATGGACGACGCGGCCCCGTTCGAGCTGTTCCTCGACCGTCTGCAACGCGTGACGCTGACACGGAAGACCGCGGGCAAGGTCCGCAGCAAGACGTGCGAGCGCGAGGTGGAGACGCTCCACAGCTCCCGCGGCCTCAAGGTCCAGCGGGTCACCCTCCGCCGGCGCAAGCAACTGATCGTCGTCTGCGGGAAGGTCGAAGCGGACCGGGCACGGGACGCGATCGCCACGTCGATCGAGAAGCGCATGATGCGGCACGACTGGGCGGCGTGGGAGAAGAAGGCCGAGGTGCGGGTCGCGGTTCCGGTCGGCGACCCGCTGGAATCCGGGCGGCTCTACACCTTCCTGCCCATGGCCGAGCAGATACCGGCGCCGGTCCGCGGCTATGTGCACGCGCCGTTCCTCGCCGAGATGAACCGCCGTTCGTTCAACGAGGCCGTGCCGTGGAACGGTCTGCTGCTCGACACCCTCGCCGAGCTGTGCGCCAAGGCGGCACTCGCCGCGGCGGAAGGCCGGGTGCGGATCCCCCCTGGCGCCCTCGTCGACCTGATGTGCTGGCGGCGGGACGCCCTGCGACGGCTGGTCTCGGCGTTCCAGGAACTCGACGGCGACCTCGACGACGTGCCCTTCATCCCGGTGCTCGGCACCCGGCCCGACGCGCGCACCTCGCTGGCACGGGCAGCCCTGTGGAACCCCGGGAGCGCTGCTCTCGCCTTCACCCCGCACGCGGTCGCCGCCACCGGAGTCACCGACCTGGCCGACCCGGACCTCCACCCCGGCCGGTTGCGGCGGCTGACGGACCTGGCCGGCGCCAGAGGCCGGCGCCTGGAACCGCCGGCCCGCCTCCTCGCCGACTGGGCACAACGGCTCGCCCTGGCCACGGGCCGCGGCGCCTTCGACCCGGGCTGGTGGCCGGACTTCTACCACGACCTGTCCCAGCTCTTCCCCGACGGTTCCGCCCTGAAAGGCAAACGGATCGTCCTCAGCACGACGATGACGCTGGCACCGGCCGGCGGCGAAGGCGTCTTCCTCGACCGCGGCACCACGGAGAGCGGCGCACTGCCACCGCTGCCCGACGGCCTGTCCGACCGCCTGTTCTTCGTGCACGAGTCGATCGACTGGACCGGCAAGCGGCGCAAGCGCAGAATCCAGGCACGGAACTGGCTCAGGGCGGTCAACCTCGTCCACGACTACGGGGCCGAGCGGGTCCTCGACGTCGTCGCCTCCGTCCTGAGCGGGGACGACGAGGACGGCGACGTACGGCTCCGATGGCTGCGCTACGCCTGCGTGGTGTCACACACGCTGGAACGCGGCGGGCGCAGGCCACCCGTCCTGCCGAAGCTCCGGGTACCCACCCGGTCGGGCTGGTGCGACGCGAACCGGGCCATGTTCGGGCCGGGTTGGCCCGGCGACCACGCCTCCGTCGACGACACACTGACCCGGTTCCTGGACAGCGTCCAGGGCCTGTCGGCCGTGCTCACCACCACGGCGGGCCGCCTTCTCGAAGGCCCGGGGCACCTCTGCGCGGACACCGGCATCCCCGTGGACGCCATGCGACGCTTCCTCGAACGGCACGGCGTCTTTCACGGGCTGCGCCCCCGCTACGAGTCCTTCACCGAGGAGATCAAGGGAGAAGCCCTCAACCGGCCCGGCTGGTTCTGGTGCCGGATACCTGACAGCGGCGCCGTCCGGCTGTCCCAGTGGCGGGCCACCGCCGAACGCTGGCCGACCCGCCGCCGCGTCACCTACACCAGCGTCGAATACCGGCCGCGCACACCCCAGGCCGTCCTGCCGGGGCAGAACGACTACCCGGCCTTCTCCGACGAGGACCGCAGACGCTACGCGGAGCTGATCGTGCACGGCCTCGCCACCTGGCCCGACACCGCACTCCAGATGCGGTTCACCCGCCACAGCGACGCCGGCGGAACCCTGTGGCCCACCCCGCTGTCCGTCTTCCTCGCCCACCAGCCGTGGCTACCGCAGACACCGGCACCGGGCGGCACGGCAGGCCCGACGTTCGCCACGGCGGACACCGCCTGGTGGTGGCTCGGCACCCACACCCCGCCCGCGTTCCTCACGGTGGCGCCGGCCACGCTGCGCCGCAGGCAGTCGGGCCGGCTCCCGGAACGGCTCAGCCTGCTCGGCATCCGCTCCTGGGACGACCCCCGCACCGCCGCGGCCCGGCTCCGCCACCTGCCGGACCTCGTGCACAGCGGCCCCCACCTCCGCGAGGGCAGACTCGCCCACGAGATCAGGCGGGAGCACGAAAAGGCGTGGGCGCAGCTGTGCCCACCGGACGACAGCGCTCCGGGCGCCGAAGCCCCGCTCCCCACCCCACCGGAGCGGCTCGTGGTCACCCGGGCAGGCGTCCTGGAGACGCTCGAAGCCGACGCCCCGGGCGAACCCCTCTTCGTCCCCGACCCGGAAGGCGCCCAGAACCGGGCCCTCCTGGACCGCGTCGCCGTCCCCGTGCTCCCGGTCGGCGACAAGGCACTCGGCGGCCGGATCCACGCCTACCTCAAGCAGACGTCGGCGTTCGACGCCCGACGCTGCGCCGACGCCGAGCACGACATTCAGACCGACCGGCTGCCCGTCCGCGAAGCCCCCCGCACCCCGCTGCCCGAGTACGCGGGACCGTGGCTGCGCACGCTGGTGGCGGCCCTCGTGGAGTTCGACGAGGAACGGGCCTTGCGCCCGGAGCCCGTGCCGGTGGCGGACATCGACGGGCTGCTGCGGAGCTGTGACGTGACCGTGGCGGGCGAGGCCGTCGTCTGGATCGCCGGACACCGCCTCACCGAGAACGGAGCCGACCGCGCACTGCTCCACCCGCACCCCGACCGCCCCCGCATCGTCGTCGTCCACACCGGGCACCGCACCAGATGGCGGGTGGTGCGCAATGCCGCGCCCGCCGTGGCCTCGCTCATCGGCGTGCCCTACCTCGAAGGGAGCCTGTGGGCCGCGCTGACGAAGCTGGAAGAACGCGGCCTGGACGTACGGCACGTCGCCGACGAGGACATCGCCGCCGTCCTCGACATCAGGCCGCACCAACTGGAGGCCGTCCTCGCCGACCGCGCCTCACAGCGTTCCGGCAGCGCACGGATCGTCCCGCTGCTCGCCTGCCTCGACCTCGACCTCGCGGAGGAACTCCAGCAACGCGTGGAGGACTTCTCCGACCGCACCGCCCTCGTCACGTGGCTGGCCGAGGGGATCGGCACGGAGAACGCGGGGCTGCTCGTGCGGCTGCTGGAGGAGAGTGACCAGGAACGCCAACTGAGCGCCCTCTCCGTCTCGTTGGCCGATGCCAACCGGGCCTGGCGCACACTCGGCCTGCCCGGGACCGACAACAGGGAAAGCCACGAAAGGCAGTTCGCGGCCTGGCTCCAGCGCAACCGTACGGCGGTCACCACGAGGGTCAGGGACGCCCACGCGGACGCGTTCCGCTCCGGCCGTTCCCTGACCGGATACGTGCGACTGCGCTCCCTTCCCGGGCTCGCCCCCGACCCCGCGTGGCACACGACCCGCTGGAACCTCTCCGACGACCTGCTCAGGTCGCACGCCGACACATGGGCGCACACCCAACTGCCCGCCACACCGGCCGTACCGGCCCGGCTGCGGCCCCTCGCCGACGTACGGGAGGCGTCCAGCGCGACGGTCCACAAGCTGCTGCCCCGACTGCGGCAACTGATCGCCGAGTGGACGCAGCTCCACGACGCAGGCCGGTACGCGGCCATGACGGACGCCCAGGACATCCTGCGCGAACTGGACGGCGAAGGGCTGCTGGACTTCGCGGCGCTGACCGTGAAGTCGCTGCTCCACTGGCTGAAGACCCACGGGTACTGGCCCGAGGGGATGCCCTTGTCGGACCGGCGCGCGGACCTCGGGCTGGGCAGGACGCACCAGCCCGGGACTCCCACGGGCAGCGGCGGCGCGGGCGGCTCGCCGTCCGGCGGACCAGGGCCGGGACCTGAGGTGCAGCTCAACGGCAGATCCCTGTCGGCGCGCCGCGACGACCTGCCGGCGCTCGCCCGCGAGGTGACCGCCGACCTCACCGCGGAGCAGCGGGCCACCCCCGCCCGGTCGCCGGAGCGGCTCGCCCCCCGGATCCCACGGCCGCGCACCCCGTCCGGAGGCGGATCCTGGAGCGGCACCTACCGGGCGCCCACCGCCGACCCGGACCGCACCGCCGCCATCGGACTCGCCGGTGAGGCAGTGGTGGCCGCATGGCTGCACGAGCAGTTCGGCGTGGCACCCCAGGACTCGTGGCGCTCCGGGCTGCGCGTCCACGGTCTCGCCGGCGGCGAGCAGGGCGACGACCGGCTCGGCTACGACTTCGTCATCCACGACGGCGACCGGACCTACTACTACGAGGTGAAGGCGTCCGTCGGCGACAGCGGCGAGATCATCCTCGGCGAGTCCGAGGTACGGCGCGCCGCTCAACTGAAGCCGGAGGAGACGTACTTCCTCGTGTACGTCTCCCACGTACTCGACCGCACCCGCCGCCGGATCTCCGTCCTGCCCAACCCGTTCAGCGCACCGGACCTGGCCGGCTACGAACTGGTCAGCACACAGCTGCGGCTGCGGTTCGACGTCGGCAGGGACGGCGGCGACCAGGGCGCTTCTGACGGCCGCCCATCGCAGAAGGGGAGACCGTAGACGTTCAGTCGTCCGACAGTTTGAGGTTCGGTACCCGCCAGGCGGCGATCACGACGGCGATCAGGGTGACGGCCGCGCCGGTGAGGAAGACGACCTGCATGGCGCTGACGTAGCCCTCCAGGAAGGGCCGCGCGAGACGGGTGTCGAGGGTGTGGAGGAAGGCGGAGTCCTCCAGGTTCACGCTGCCACCCGGGCCGATGACGCCCTTCAACGCGTCGGCGTTGTGCTTCTGTTCGGCCAGCTCGCGCAGGTGCGGCTGCTGGAGCGCGGTGGCCAGGTGCTCGCTGATGCGGGAGCCGGCGAGGGAGAAGAGGATGGAGAGGAAGGCGGCGGCGCCGACGGTCCCGCCGTTGGAACGGAAGAAGTTCACCGACGCGGTCGCGGCGCCCATGTCGCGGCCCGGCACCTCCGACTGGGCCAGCGTGGTCATGGTCTGCATCGACGCGCCGAGCCCCGCGCCCATGAAGAGCATGCCGATGGCGACGTGCCACATGGGGCTGTCGGCGCGCAGGGTGGCGTACGCCAGCATCGCGGCGGTGATGCAGACGACGCCGGTCACCAGATGCACCTTGAAGTTGCCGGTGCGCGAGATGAGGCGGCCGACGACCAGGGTGACCACCACGTTCGCCGCCATGGTGGGCAGCATGGCGAGACCGGCGGCCATGGGGCTCATGCCCTGCACGAGCTGGAGGTAGAGCGGCAGCGTCGTCATGGCACCGAACATGCCGATGCCGACGATGAAGTGGAGCACGGTGCCGAGCCGGAACGAACGGGTCCGGAACAGCCGGAGCGGCAGCAGCGCGGCATCCGCCATCCGCCGCTCGATGAGGAGGAACGCGACGAGCCCCACCGCGCCGACGGCGTACATGGTCAGCGCGGGCGCCGATGACCAGCCCCAGCTGCGGCCCTGTTCGGCGACGGTCAGCAGGGGCACGACGCCGACGGTGAGCGCGGCGGCGCCGCCGTAGTCGAGGCGGTGCCGGACGGGCTGGTGCGGCACGCGGCGCAGCACACGCATGATGACGGTGATGGCAACGGCCGCAAGCGGCAGGTTGAGCAGGAAGATCCACCGCCAGCCGTCGAGCCCCAGCAGGGTGTCGTGGCCCGCGAACACCCCGCCGATGACCGGGCCCACGATGCTGGATCCGCCGAACACGGCCATGAACCAGCCCTGGTAGCGGCCACGTTCGCGCGGTGAGGTGATGTCGGCGATGATCGTCATGGCCAGGGACATCAGGCCGCCGCCGCCAAGGCCCTGCACGGCCCGGAAGGCGGCCAGCTGGTGGATGGACCCGGCGAAGCCGCACAGCAGCGACCCGGCGGCGAAGAAGAGGATCGCGACGAGGTAGATGACGCGGCGCCCGTAGATGTCGGACAGCTTGCCGTACATCGGTGTCGCGATGGTGCCGGTGACCAGGTACGCGGTGGTCACCCACGCCTGCGCGGTCAGACCGTGCAGATCGTCGGCGATGGTGCGGAGCGCGGAGGAGACCACGGTCTGGTCGAGCGCGCCGAGGAACATGCCGAGCATCAGACCGGACAGCACCACGGTGATCTGCCGGTGCGTGAGCCTGGCCGGGCGGCCGGTGTCGGCGGGTGGGCTGGCCGCGGGCTCGCGCGCGGGGGCGTCCGGTGACGTCACGTCGGTTCCTTGGGGTTGCTGGGCGCGAGCGCTCGGCCGCCCGGCCGTCAGGAGTCGGGACGGGCGAGCACTCAACGCCCTTTTGACATAGCGGAGTTGAGCATGTCAGGTGTGCAGCCGGGCGGACAGCGGAGGGGCCGAGGGTCCGAGCCCCCGGCCCCTCCGTGATCCGGCACTCTCCGGCGCGGGGCCGGAGGGGTGCCGGGTCAGCCCACCAGCTTCTCCAGGTCGGTGACGGCGCTCTCGACCTCGGGAAGTGCGAGCATCGCCAGCCGCGCCCGGCGCACCTGCGTCTGGATGCCGGTGTCGGCGAGCACGTCGCGGCACACGGCGACGATGCCGTCGGCGGTGCGGTCGGTGACCTCCCGGCCGAGTCCCAGCTCCTCGGTCCGGCGCGCGTTCATGTACTGATCGCCGAACTGCGGCAGCACGGCCGTGGGTGTGGCGGTACGCAGCGACTCGCGCACGCTGTTGAAGCCGCCGTGGGTGAGGAAGAGGTCAGTGGCCTCCAGCAGGATGGGCTGCGGGAGCCGTTCGGTGAGGTGGACGTGCGGCGGCAGCCCGGAGCCGTCCACCGCCAGACCGGCGGTCGCGACGATGACGCTGCACTCGTCGAGCCGCGCCGCCGCCTCGGTGATCGTCTTCAGCGTCTCGATGGGATCGGGGAAGTCCACGGGCATCTTGTCCGAGGGGGTGTCGTCCGCCGACCGCCGGTGCAACTCGGGAAGGGCGGTGCCGAGCGCCGCGAACACCAAGGGTCGGTCGGTGGGCAACTCGGCCACCCACCGAGGCAGTATGGAAGTGCGTTCCACATTGACCGTCTGCCGGTACGCCAGCGAGCCGGGCAGGTGCTGGGAGTAGGAGAAGGCCGCCGGCACGTAGTCGATGCGCCCGTGCGCGGCGAGCGCGAGGGGCTCGTCGACGGTCGGCAGGGAGAGTTCCCCGCGCAGCGTGTTGAGGCCCTCCACGGTGTGGGCGGGGTCGAGGGTGTTGCTGGTGCCGGACGGGGTCGGCAGCTGGGGTATGCCGAGCCTCTCGGCGGTGAGGACGCTGCTGAGGTCCATTCCGTCGCGCAGGATGAGGTCGGGGCCGAAGTCATCGACCACGGGGCGGAGAAGGTCGAGCAGCTTCCTGGCGAGCGTTCCGGAGATGGTCTCGGTCATCAGACGCCGGAACAGCTCCTGGCGCTCCGCCTCGTCGAGGTCGGTGCGCTCGGTCAGCTCGGCCAGCGCGGGTCCTGCGAAGGTGCTGGGAGTGAATTCGGGCAGGCAGCTGACGACGCGGACGTCGTCGTGCTGGAACACCGCGGCGAGCGTGGGGGTGGTCGCGACAAGGATCTCGTGCCCTGCGGCGGCGAGCGCCCGGAGTACGGGCAGTTGGGCGCGCCCGTGCGAAGGGCTGCCGAGGGTGGTGCACAGAACCCGCATGAGGGGACCTTCCTGTTTCGGTCATCGAGGGTGGGCCGGTACGGCGGTCCCTGTCCCGTGCGGTGGGACGCGGTACCGCGGGAGGAGTGGCGTCGGTGCCGTGGGTCAGCCGGTCATGCTGAGCGTGCGGCCGATGCCCTGCCAGGCCAGTCCCGCGTCCGCGAGCCGGCCGGGGTCGAGGAGGTTGCGGAAGTCGTAGACGACGGGTCCGTGCAGCTGCCGGGCGATGGCCTGCCAGTCCAGGTCGTGGAACTCGGGCCACTCGGTGAGGACGACGCATCCGGCTGCCCCCGCGGCGGCGTCGGCCGGGTCGTCGACGAGCGTGAGCAGGTCGCTGAGGTCGGGACGGGTCTCGGAGAGTGCCGGGTCATAAGCGTACAACTCGGCGCCACGTTCCCGCAGTTGACGGGCGATGGCCAGGGCGGGGGAGTCACGCAGGTCGGAGGTGCCCGCCTTGAAGGCGAGACCGAACAGGGCGAGGCGGACACCGTGCAGCGACCCGTCAGGGCCTGCGCAGCCCGCCGCGACGCGCTCGACGAGCTGCCGCTGGTGCTCGACGTTGGTCTCGATGGTGGCACGCAGCAGCGGGAACTCCACCCCGGCCTGTTCGCAGACGGTCAGCAGCGCGTGGGTGTCCTTGGGCAGGCAGGAGCCGCCCCAGCCGGGTCCTGGCTGGAGGAACGCGCTGCCGATGCGGGGGTCGTGGCCGATGCCGACGGTGACGGCCTCGATGTCGGCGCCGAAGCGTTCGCACACGGTGGCCAGGTTGTTGGCGAAGGACAGCTTCATGGCGAGGAAGAAGTTCGCCGCGTACTTGGTGAGTTCGGCGCTGGCGGCGTCGGTGAGCACCACCGGCGCGTCGAGCGCCGCGTACAGCCCGGCGACGTGCTCAGCGGCCTGCGGGGCGTCCGCACCGACCACGATGCGGTCGGGGTGCAGGAAGTCGTGGACGGCGCGGCCCTCACGGAGGAACTCCGGGTTGCTGACGACCGTCGTGTCCGGGCGGCCGAGCAGTTCCGCGACGCGTTCGGTGGTCCCCACCGGCACGGTCGACTTGTTCACCACCGCGCAGCCCTGCGGCAGGACGGAGCGGATCTCGGCGGCGACGGACTCCACCGCGGCCAGGTCGGCCGCGCCTCCGGCACCCATGGGCGTGGGCAGGCACAGGAAGACGGTGTCCGCGCCCGCCGCCGCTCCCGCGGTGTCCTGGACGAAGCTCAGCCGTCCCGATGCGAGCCCGTCCGCGACGAGTTCGGGCAGTCCTGGCTCCAGGATGTCGACCTGGGCCTGCCGGAGCCGTTCAACCTTGTGGGGGTCGGCGTCCGCGCAGACCACGTGGTGACCGAGTGACGCCAGACAGGCGCCGGTGGTCAGTCCGACGTAGCCGGTTCCTATGACGGCGACATGTCGTGCGGGCACTGGAGATCACCATTCCTGCCGTGGGGTCCTGGGCGGGTCCGCGCCGTGGAGTGTGGGGGCCGGCGGTCGCCGGTCCCCTGTGGTGCGGCGTCGCGGCAGTTGTCGCGGCGTCGACGGGCAGGGCCGAACTCCGTTGTCCGGCCCTGGGAACACGAGAGCGATCGTTCGAATCGCCGCCCGTTTCACCGAACATAAGCCCCCGGCCCGAGAATCAGTCAACGATCGGTGACAACGACCGATGACTTCCGGACAGCGTCCGGAGGCAGGACCATGAGCCGTTGGAACACGGACCGAGCAGAGGTACGACAGGTGAACACGTCAACAGAGCAGGAAGAGACCGTCATGCATCCCCCACGAGCCCGCGAGCACGGCGCGGCGAGTACCCGCACCGCACTCATCGAAGCAGCGGCCGGGCGGTTCGGCAGGTACGGCTACGACGGCGCCAGCGTCCGGGACATCGCCAGGGACGCCGGTGTGGACGCCGCGCTCGTCTACCGCTATTTCGGCTCCAAGGACGCCTTGTTTCAGCTGGTGTCGACCAACATCACGCTGTTCGACCCGCTGTTGGAGATCCCGCTGGAGGAGGTCCCCGCCTGGATCTGCGCCTTCGTCACCCGCGGCCCCAAGGACGACGAGGTGCCGCACCCGGTGCTGTCCGTGCTGCGCTCGTCGAGCCGCGGGGAGGCGCTGGACCGCTTCCGCGACGAGGTCACCGAGGTGTTCACCGAGCGCTTCGCGGCCCGCCTTGAGGGGCCCGACGCGCGGTTGCGTGCGGAGCTGCTGGCCGCGTGGATGCTCGGCACCAGCCTGCTGTGCAAGGCGTTCCGCACCCCTGCCCTCGACAACGCTCCCGAGGCCACGCTGCGCGAGCATCTGCACGCGGGCATCGCCGCCCTGCTCTGCGTCGCCCCGTCATCCGATGGGGGAGGCATCTGCTACTGCGGCTGCCCGTCCCCCAAGGCCGGCTGACCGCTCCGGGCCGCCCGGCTTGCCGGACGGTCCGGCCTCCGGGGACTGTCCGAAACGCGATGGGTACCGGGAGCCGGGACATGGGTGCTAACGGCGCCTGAAGCGTGCGGAGTTGTGGTGGCGGACGCGCACCGCCTTGGAATGGAAGGACCTCACCGCCGACGCCCACCGGTTTACGGAGACCTCCCGGAGCCGTGGGTTCACGCGTCGACGGTGACGTCGTGGCGGTGACGCCGTGTGCGCCGGTGGCGTCAGGAGGTCTTCCCCTTCGGGGCGGCGCCGCCCGGGGCGACCCGCGGGTCGGCCGTGACGAGGAACGCCACGATGACGGCGCCGACCGCCAGCACCCCGGCGGCCCAGCCGCAGGCGACGGTCATGCCGTGCACCGTGGCCCAACTGCGCGGGGCATGGGCGTGCGTGGCCAGATAGGCCGCCGATGCACCGGCGGCGACACTGTTGAGGAGCGCCGTGCCGATCGAACCGCCGATCTGCTGTGAGGTGTTCACGAACGCCGAGGCGATGGCCGTGTCGGCGGGGTCGGACACAGTGGTCGCCGTGCTCATGATGGGGGCGACGAGAAGGCCGACGCCGATACCGAACAGCAGCAGGGCCGGCAGGACCGACGTCGCGTACCCGCTGTCCGGCGTGAGGCGGGTGAGGACGAGCAGCCCGGACGCCTCGACCGCGAGACCGGACGCCAGCAGCACCCGCGGGCGGACATGCGGCATGATCCGCCCGGTCACCCGGGTGGAGATCACCGCGGCGACCACCACGTACGGCAGGAACGCCAGTCCGGCCTTGAGGGACGAGTAGCGCATGACGTCCTGGAACTGGAACGTCATGAACAGGAACATGCCCAGCATCGCGAACGTGGAGATCACGATCGTCAGGAAGGCGCCGGCCCGGTTGCGGTCGGCGAGTACCCGGGGCGGTAGCAGGGGATGGGCCACCCGGGACTGCACCACGGCGAAGACCACGAGCAGGACCAGGCCGGCCGCCAGCGAGCCGAGCACCACCCCCGATTCCCAGCCGCGGGCGCCCGCCTCCCCGAAGGCGTAGATGCAGCCGACGATGCCCGCGCAGCCCAGAGCCGCGCCGACGACGTCCAGCGGCACCCGCGCGGGCCGCGGCGGGTCGGGGAACAGCCGCAGACCGCCGACGATGACGACCAGGGCGATCGGGACGTTGACGTAGAGGGTCCAGCGCCAGTTGAGGTACTCGGCGATGGCGCCGCCGAGCAGCAGCCCCACCGCACCGCCCGACATCAGCGCCGCACCGTACAGGCCCAGGGCCTTGGCGCGCTCCCGGCCCTCGGAAAAGATGCTGGTCAGCAGGGCCAGCGTGGAGGGTGTGAGCAGCGCGGCGAAGACGCCCTGGAGGGCGCGGGCGGCGATGAGCATGGTGGCGTTCGACGCCGCGCCGCCCAGGACGGACGCTGCGGCGAAGCCCGCCACCCCGATGAGCACCGCGCGCCGGCGGCCCAGTACGTCGCCGAGCCGGCCGCCGAGCATCAACAGCCCGCCGAAGGCAAGGGTGTAGGCGGTGATCACCCATCCTTTGGAGGCGTCGCTGAGGTGCACGTCGGCCTGGGCGGTCGGCAGCGCGATCGAGACGATCGTCATGTCCAGCGCCACCATCAGCTGGGCGCCGCTGAGCATGGCCAGCGCCCACCAGCGCCGGGCACTCCCCGCGGGATCAGCCGATGTCTCCGCGGGCGCGCTGTTCGCGGCTGTCTCCGTCATGGAACCCCCGTATCCCGAACCTATCTGGACGAAATCTGTCCGCTTCGCGTCTTACGATACAGTGAGTGGACGGAAAGTGTCCCAGTTTCCAGCCCATCCCGGGGTGGCCAAGGGCGCTGGGCAGGGCCGGCGGCGAGTCGGCCGTGGGCGAAAGGCGGTGCTCCGCGATGGGAGCGACGGGGGAAGCTGCCACGGGCACTCCCGACGGCACGGAATCCGGGCCCCTGCGGGCCGACGCCCGGCGCAACCGGGAGCGGATCGTGGCGACGGCCCGCGAGGTCTTCATGACCCAGGGCGTGGACGCGTCGATGGATGAGATCGCCCGCAGGGCAGGGGTCGGCAAGGGGACGCTCTACCGCAGATTCCCCGACCGGACCGTGCTGCTGGAGGCGGTGGCCCTCGACATCTACGAGCGGCTCACGGCCATGGCGCAGCAGGCCATGGCGGAAGGGGGCAGCGCCTGGAGTTCGCTCAACCGCTTCCTGCGGGAGTGGGCGGAGTTCCGCTTCGGTCTCGCCAACTCCCCGCTGTGCCACCCGATGCGTGACGCGCTCCGCGCCAACCAGCAACTGCGCGACGCCCGCGACGTCTGGATCGGCCTGTTCGAGCGCATGGTCGGCGATGCCCAGGACGACGGAGTGCTGCGCCGCGACGTCGGGTGCGGGGACATCGTGATGTTCATGGACCGGCTCGTCCAGGAGACGGGCGCGCCTGCCGACGTGGCCGACTCCGTACCTGCCCGGCTGCTGGAACTCCTGCTGGACGCCCTGCGTGTCCAGCCCGGCTCCGTCCTCCCGGGCAGGGCCATCACGGGAGCCGACCTGAACCGGCCGGTGTCCGTCCCGGGGGCGGGCCGACCGGGATGACGGGGACAGGTCAGGAGAATGGCTCGTCAACTCCTTGGCCGCTACCGGTAGTTCGCCACACGGGCCACAGCGATTGACGAGATGCGCGCCGTCGGAGGGCCGAAGGGGGGTCAAGGCCGCTTCGAGAGCAAATGCAAGGGGCGATTTTCAGACAGGGAGACCGTTGCGGCGAGGCGGTGCTGCCACCGCACCGCCGACATGAACTGCGGCTTCTCCCCGGCGAGTGAGCCGCGCCGATTGGCCTCCGGAGCACTGTGAACTGACCGGCGGACGCCTTTAGTCTCGGTTCCTGGTCACGCGGCAGGGGCCAACGAAGGGGTGCCGGGGGAACGGCGGACAACGACACCGAGCGGCTGCGGTCGAAGGAGACCCACGCCGGCCGACGGTGCTGCGCAACCACCGGATTTCCTGTCGCCGACCGCTCCGATGGAGGGGTGAGGGGGGTTGGGAGCCGCGGTGTCCACCGCGGTCACAAAACGGATTCCAGACGGCACGTCATTCTTGTGCAGCCGCCGACGCAGGTGATCAGGCTTCGACAGCGAGGTCGCGCCCTCACCTGCGCGCCTTGGGGGACGGGGACCGGTCGGGCCTTCGCACGGCCACCGGTGCGGCCTTGGCGACATCGCTACGGGGGAAAGAGCATGACACGTCACATGTCGGGTACCGCTGCGCGCACAGCGCTGCACGGATATCTGGCCGAAGTCCACGCGGAGAACGGTCGCTTCGTCCTGCTGACCGGACCCGTACTGTCGGGGAAAACCACACTCGTCGAACAATTCGCGCACGCCTCCCAGGAACGAGGTCTGCGCGTACTCACCGCGAACTGCTCCAAGTTCAGCCGCCACGACCTCCTCGGAGTGCCCGGACAACTGCTGCGCGACCGGCACGGACCCGCGGACCCGCACCCCGAGCCCCGCTCACCCGCACGGGCCGCCGAGACCGCCGTCCGCGGCATCCTGGAACTGGCCGCGGCGGGCAGGCTGGTCGTCTGTGTGGACGACATCCGCCACGCGGACCCCGCCTCCGTACGCTTCATCGAATCGCTCGCGGCGAGCATCACCCGCCATCCCGTCCTGGTCGTCGTCACCGACAGGACCGACGCGACGCACAACTCCATCCGGCTCCGCGGCCACCTCGACCGGCTGCCGCACGTACGCGGACTGGCCCTCACCCCGCTGTCGCAGGCCGACGTCACCGACATCGCCCGCACCGAATTCGCCCTGCACGCCGCCGCCGACGGCTTCGCCGAGCGGCTGCGGCGGCTCTCCGGCGGGAACGCCTCGCTCACCAGGGCACTCCTCCACGACCACGCCGCCTGCTGCGGCTGCCGCGGCGAGCAGGAAGACACCAGGCCGCCCCTCATCGGCCCCGCCTACCGGCAGGCCGTCCTGGACTGCCTGCACCGCCTCGACCCGGACACCAGGGAAATGGCGGAAGCCCTGGCCGTGGCCGACGGGTTCGGCGCACCGGACGTCATCGCCGAACTCGCCCGCATGGACCCGCGCGCGGTCCAGGAGTCGGCGGCCGAACTCACCACCTGCGGACTGCTGGCGGACGGGGCGTTCCGCCACCCCGCCGTACGCGGGGTCGTCCTCGGCGACATGCCGCGCAATCGCCGCGCCGGACTGAGCGCACGCGCGGCGACGGTCCTCAGGGCCGCGGGCGCGACCACGGAGGACGTCGCCCGCTGGCTGAGCGCGATGGACGACGTCGACCACGCCGGTGCACGGGCGCCCCGCACACCGCCCCGGGCCCGCTGGGAGGCGGTCGAAGGGCGGGTGCGGACCGCGGCGCCGGCCAGGACCTTGATCGCCGGCCCCGTGGCCGACGAGAGTGAGCGGGTACCCGGGCAACGCCGCCGCCCCCCGGCGGGTTCACCGGCGGACACGGGCGACGGCGGACCGCGCCTCGCGCCCGCCCCCACCGCCGAGCCGACCCCCGAACTTGAGGACCACCGCACCCTGTGGCTCGCCAAGGACGAACTCGCCCTGCTGGACCGGCGCATCGCCGCCGTCAGCCGCCCCGAGAGCGCCGAACTGCTCGCGCTCATCGCCAGGCGGCTGCTGCTCGCCTGTGACTTTCCGGTACTGCTGCGAGAGGTGTGGGCCAGGGAGCGGCCGGCCCGCCGGATCCTGGAGGAACGCCTCACCCGTGCCCCGTACTACGCGGCGGCCTGGGCCCTGTCGGGCGCCCTCACCGAGGACGGCTGCGAGGGCAGGGAAGCGGTACGGGCGGCCAAGCTCGCCCTGTACGGCTGCGACCCGAACGAGGAGAACCTGCCCGCGATCACGGCCGCACTGGCGACGATCGTCCGGCACGACGACCCCGCACAGGCCGCGTTCTGGTGCGAACGCTTCGCCGACGGAACGGGCGGACGGCACGTCTGCCGCGAGGCACGCCTGCGAGTGGTACGCGCCGAGATCGCACTGCGCGGTGGCGAACCCAAGGAAGCCGCAGCGGAGGTGGAGAAGGCACTTGACCTGTTTCCCGCCCGCCTGTGGGGCATCCGCATGGCGGAACTGCTCGCCTGCTCGGTCCTGGCCCACGTAGCGGCAGGCAACCCCGCATCCGCAGCCGCCCTGCTTCCGCACAAGGTGCCCGACTGCCTCTTCGACACCCGCTACGGACTCGACTACCTCTACGCCCGGGGCCTCTACCGCCTCGCGGTCGGCGAATCCCTGGCCGGTCTTGCCGACTTCCTCAGATGCGGCGGCCTGATGGCCGACTGGGGAATCGACCGGCACCGCCTCATCCCGTGGCGGCTGGGAGTGGCCGCCGCGTACGTCACGATGAACGAGTACGGGAAAGCCGTCGACCGCATCGACGAAACCTTCGACCTGGCGGGCGTGGACACCCCCGTGGGCGCGGCGGTGAGCACCGGCGCGGGCGCGGACGGAAATCGGCCCGGTGCCCCCCGGACCCGCGCCAAGTTCCGGGAATCCGTCTTCGAAAAACTCCGGGAAACGGCCGCCACCCCGGACCTCTTCCGCACGCTGGAAGGATTCCGCAAAGGCCACCTGGAGACCGAACAGCAGCCGGAAATCCGCCGCTACAAAATCTACGACCGGCACTCCGCCTATCTGGAAAAGCTGAGCCCTTCCGAGCAGAAGGTCGCCGTCCTCGCGGCACAGGGAAGCAGCAACCAGCAGATCGCCCACGACCTTTCCGTCACGGTCAGCACGGTGGAGCAGCACCTCACCCGCATCTACCGCAAACTCCAGCTCGCAGGACGCAGCGAACTGCGGGCCAGGCTGGGATGACCGGATCGACGGAAAAGGAAGGAAGGGCAAAAAGGGTGGAAGAGGGAGGCGGTCGGATGGCAGCGCAGGAGAACAGCGAATCCCAGGCCCGCGGCCCGGTGGCCCTCGTCACCGGCGGGGCGAGCGGCATCGGCGCCGCGGTCGCAGGGCGTCTCGTGGCCCGCGGATACCGCGTCGTCATAGCGGACATCGACGCACCGAGGGGCGAAGCGGTCGCCGCGCGGACGGGCGCCGTGTTCGTACGGACCGACGTGGCCGCCCTCCAGGACAACGAGGCGGCGGTCGCGGCGGCGGTGGCCACATACGGCCGCCTCGACGTCGTCCACCTCAACGCGGGCATCACCGGCGGGACTTCCCTCGGGCCCGGCTTCGACCCCGACGGCTACCGGAAGATCGTCGGCATCAACCTCGATTCCGTGGTCTTCGGCATTCAGGCCGCCCTGCCGCAGGTGCGCCGCAGCGGCGGGCACATCGTCGTCACGGCCAGCGCGGCGGCACTGCGCCCCTCGATCGAAGTCGTGTACTCCGCGACCAAGAGCGCGGTGGTCGCCCTCGTCCGCTCCCTCGCCCCCGTGCTGCAACCCGACAAAGTCTCGCTCAACGCGCTCTGCCCCGGCCTGGTGGACACCCCGCTGATCGCCGGACGCCGGCCGGCCATCGCCGAAGCGGGGCTCCCGGTGGCGAGCGTCGAGCACGTGGCCGACGCATTCGAGACGGTGCTCGCCGACGGGCGGACCGGACAGGCATGGCTTGTCATGGCGGACCGGCCGGTGGCACCATTCCCGTTTCCCGACCTTCCCGTACCCGGCGCCGAAAAATTGATCAACGATGCCGTTCACCGCGGTGACATGGGTACTTCATGAAACCGCACGGAGCTTAGGGGTTGTTTAGGGGGTTGGCCGGAACCACCCCTTGTTAGCCTGAATCGCGAATTTGCATGATGCAGAGGATTCACTGGAATCCGCTTCTTGCTGACGGGGTCGGGCTATGAATAACACGGCTGTTGTGGAGCACGGTGATTCCTCGCGGGCCGAGGAAGCGATAGCGATTGTCGGCGTATCCTGCCGATTCCCGCACGCTTCGTCGGCCCGGCAGTTCTGGGACCTGCTGCGCGGTGGCCGCCATTCGGTCACCGAGGTCCCCGAAGAACGCTGGAACGCCGAGGAGTTCTACGACCCCGACGCATCCGCCCCCGGCCGTATGAACTCCACATTCGGCTCGTTCCTGGACGGCGTCGACCTGTTCGACGCCGACTTCTTTCGCCTCTCACCCCGCGAGGCCACCTTCATGGACCCCCAGCAGCGGATCATGCTGGAACTCGGGTGGGAGGCACTGGAGGACGCCGGCGTCATAGCGGACACGGTGGCGGGAAGCCGGCTCGGCGTCTTCGTGGGCGCGATCTGGGACGACTACGCACGGCTGGTCAGGGGCGCGGCGACCGCGGACGGACACGGGGACGGTGCGCTGGGCGGCGGCGCCCAGCACGCCATGACCGGCATCCACCGCGGCGTCATCGCCAACCGCCTGTCCTACTTCCTCAGAGCACAAGGCCCCAGCCTGACGGTCGACACCGGCCAGTCGTCCTCCCTCGTCGCCGTCCACCTCGCCTGCGAGAGCCTGCGCAAGGGAGAGTCCGACCAGGCCATCGCCGGCGGCATCAACCTCACCCTCCTCGCCGAGAGTTCCGTCATCTCCGCCAAATGGGGCGGCCTCTCGCCCCACGGCCGCTGCTTCACCTTCGACGCCCGCGCCGACGGCTACGTCAGGGGCGAAGGCGGCGGAGCCGTGCTCCTCAAGCCGCTGTCCCGCGCGCTGGCCGACGGCGACCGCATCTACTGCGTGATCCGCGGCAGCGCCGTGAACAACGGCGCGGGCAGCAGCATGACCACCCCCAGCCCGCAGGCCCAGGAGTCCGTGCTGCGCGCCGCCTACGAACGGGCCGGGGTGGCACCGTCGGCCGTCCAGTACGTGGAGCTGCACGGCACCGGCACCAAGGTGGGCGACCCCGTGGAGGCCGAGGCACTGGGAGCGGCACTGGGCGCCGTGCCGGGGCGGCGCAACCCGCTGCGGGTCGGCTCGGTGAAGACCAACCTGGGCCATCTGGAAGGCGCCGCGGGAATCAGCGGCCTGCTCAAGACCGTACTCAGCCTGACCCACCGCGAACTGCCCGCCAGCCTCAACTACGAGACCCCGAACCCGCGCATCCCCCTCGACGAGCTGAACCTGACCGTGCAACGGGAGCCAGGGCCTTGGCCGCAGGGCGACGAGCCCCTGATCGCCGGCGTCAGCTCATTCGGCATGGGCGGTACCAACTGCCATGTCGTCCTGGCGGAGGCACCCGTGGCGGGGCGCACCGTCGCAGGAGAAAGAGGCGGGGAGCCCAGCGGTGACGTTGTCGCTCCGGTGGTGACGCCGTGGGTGGTGTCGGGCCGGTCGGCCGATGCCTTGCGGGGGCAGGCGGCGCGGCTGCGGGAGTTCGTCGCCGACGGTGACGTGAACGCCGGCGAGGCGAGCGCCATTGACGTGGGGTGGTCGTTGGCGTCGTCGCGGTCGGCGTTCGAGCACCGGGCGGTGGTGGTTGCGGAGAGGCGCGGCCAACTGCTCGACGGGCTGGATGTTCTGGCCTCGGGTGGCGTCACCGTGGGGCCTGGCGCGCCAGGCGCTTCTGGTGCTCCGGGTGTGGTGGCGGGGGCGGTGGTGCCCGGCCGACTGGGTGTCGTCTTCACCGGTCAGGGTGCCCAGCGGGCGGGGATGGGCCGGGAGTTGTATGAGGCGTTCCCGGTGTTCGCGTCGGCTTTCGATGAGGTGTGTGCGCATGTCGACCCGTTGCTGGGTGGGTCGTTGCGTGAGGTGGTGTGGTCGGGGGAGGGGCTCGATGGGACGGGGTTGACGCAGCCGGCGCTGTTTGCGGTGGAGGTGGCGCTTTACCGCCTGCTGGAGTCGTGGGGTGTCCGGCCGAGTGTGGTGGGCGGGCATTCGGTGGGGGAGATTGCTGCTGCGCATGTGGCGGGGGTGTTCTCGCTCGCGGATGCGGCACAACTGGTGGTGGCTCGGGGGCGGTTGATGCAGGCGTTGCCGTCGGGCGGCGCGATGCTGTCGGTGCTGGCTGCCGAGGATGAGGTGGTGCCGCTGCTGTCCGGTCGTGCGGACCGGGTGAGTGTGGCCGCGGTGAACGGGCCGCGTTCCGTGGTGATTTCGGGTGCGGGTGAGGCTGTCGCGGAGATCGGCGCGTTGCTCCGGGAGCAGGGCCGTAAGGTCAAGAAGCTGTCCGTCAGCCATGCGTTCCACTCACCGCTGATGGACCCGATGCTCGACGAATTCCGTGCCGTGGTGTCCGGACTCACCTTTGCGAAGCCGACGATCCCCATGGTTTCCGAACGGGTCACTTCGCCGGAATTCTGGGTCGAACATGTACGGCAGCCGGTGCGATTCGCGGATGCCGTGCGGGCGATGGAACGGGATGGCGTACGCACCTTCCTGGAAGTCGGCCCGGACGCCGTGCTCTCGGCGCTCATTCCGGACTGCTTGAACGACGCGGGCGAAGCCGCCGCGATACCGCTGCTGCGCCGGGACCGCGCCGAGCCGCTGTCCGCGGTCACCGCGCTGGCTCAGGCATATGTGCGGGGTGCGGATGCCGATTGGGGTGCCCTGTACCGGGGGTCGGGCGCCCGCCGTGTCGAATTGCCGACGTATGCCTTTCAGCGTGCGAGCTATTGGCTGACGGGGCCTGACCACAGCCCTGTTGCGGCCAATCCGCAGAGCGGAGTGGCTGCGGCCGAAGAGCCCAGCGCACGAAAGGGGTTGGCGGGCCGACTGGCGGGCCTTCCGGCCGACGAGCAGAAACGGGTGGTGGCCGAAGAGGTCTCCTCACACATCTCCGCGGTACTCGGATACCCCGGAACAAAGACAGTCGAGCTGCGGACGCCCTTCACCGACCTCGGATTCGACTCCATGGCCGCTGTCGAATTCCGGAACGCGCTGGCCGCGGCCACCGAACTCCGGCTGCCGAGCGGCCTGCTCTTCGACTACCCGACCCCACGGGAACTCGTCGCATACCTGCACGATGAAGTGCTCGGCGAAGCGGCGGAAGCTTCCGTACGGCCTGTTGCGGCTGCCCTCGACGAGCCGGTGGCGATCGTGGGAATGGCGTGCCGATTCCCTGGCGGGGTGTCATCGCCGGAAGACCTCTGGCAGGTCGTGACACAGGGCGATGACGTGCTGTCGGAGTTCCCGACCGACCGCGGATGGGAACTCGATTCCCTGTACGACCCGGACCCCGACGGCTCCGGAAAGAGCTATGTCACCCGGGGCGGATTCCTTTCCTCAGCGGGCGAATTCGATGCCGGCTTCTTCGGAATCTCACCCCGCGAGGCGCTGGCGATGGACCCGCAGCAGCGGCTGCTGCTGGAGACGGCATGGGAGGCGTACGAGCGGGCCGGCCTCGATCCCGTAGACCACAGGGGCACGGAAACCGGTGTCTTCATCGGCGCCACCGCCCAGGACTACGGCCCGCGCATGCACCAGGCCCCGGACAGCGTCGGAGGGCACGTACTGACGGGCGGAACCGCCAGCATCATGTCCGGGCGGATCGCCTATCAGCTGGGGCTGACCGGACCCGCGATGACGATCGACACGGCGTGCTCGTCGTCGCTGGTCGCGCTGCACATGGCCACGCAGGCGCTGCGGTCAGGCGAGTGCTCGATGGCGCTCGCCGGTGGCGCCACGGTGATGTCCAACCCCGGCATGTTCGTGGAGTTCAGCCGGCAGCGCGGGCTGTCCCCTGACGGCCGGTGCAAGGCGTTTTCGGCGGCTGCCGACGGGACCGGGTGGTCAGAGGGTGTGGGGATGCTGCTGGTGGAGCGGCTGTCGGATGCCCGGCGGAACGGTCATCGGGTGCTGGCGGTGGTGCGGGGTTCGGCGGTGAATCAGGACGGGGCGAGCAATGGTCTGACGGCGCCGAACGGTCCGTCTCAGCAGCGGGTGATTCGTCAGGCGTTGGCGAATGCGGGTGTGCCGGGTGCCGGTGTGGACGTGGTGGAGGCGCATGGCACGGGGACGCGTCTTGGCGATCCGATCGAGGCTGAGGCGTTGTTGGCGACGTACGGCCAGGAGCGGGATGCGGATCGGCCTTTGTGGCTGGGGTCGTTGAAGTCGAACATCGGGCATACGCAGGCCGCGGCTGGTGTGGCTGGTGTGATCAAGATGGTGATGGCGATGCGGGAGGGCGTGCTGCCGCGGACATTGCACGCCGATGAGCCCTCGCCGTACATCGACTGGTCATCCGGCGCGATGAAGCTGCTTCGGGAAGAGCACGAGTGGCCCGCGAACGAACCTCGCCCTCGGCGTGCGGCCGTGTCGTCCTTCGGCATCAGTGGGACGAATGCGCATGTGGTGTTGGAGCAGGCACCGGTGGAGCAGACGCCGGTGGAGCCGGATGCGGCCGGTGGTGACGCCGTTGTCCCGGTGGTGATGCCGTGGGTGGTGTCGGGCCGGTCGGCCGATGCCTTGCGGGGGCAGGCGGAGCGGCTTCGGGAGTTCGCCGCCGGTGATGTGAACGCTGACGACGTGAGCGCTGACGACGTGAGCGCTGTTGATGTGGGGTGGTCGTTGGCGTCGTCGCGTTCGGTGTTCGAGCATCGGGCGGTGGTGGTCGGGGAGGGGAGCGGGCAACTCCTCGATGGTATGGGTGCGTTGATAGCCCAGGACGGCGACGGCCCAGGTGTCGTGGTGGGGGCGGAGGTGCCCGGTCGGCTGGGCCTGCTCTTCACCGGTCAGGGCGCGCAGCGGGCGGGGATGGGAAGGGAGTTGTACGAGTCCTTCCCGGTGTTCGCCGCTGCCTTTGATGAGGTGTGTTCGTATCTCGACCCGTTGCTGGGTGGGTCGTTGCGTGAGGTGGTGTGGTCGGGTGAGGGGCTCCACGAGACGGGGTTGACGCAGCCGGCGCTGTTTGCGGTGGAGGTGTCGCTTTACCGCCTGCTGGAGTCGTGGGGTGTGCGGCCGGATGTGCTGGCCGGGCATTCGGTGGGGGAGATTGCTGCCGCGCATGTGGCGGGGGTGTTCTCGCTCGCGGATGCGGCTCAACTGGTGGTGGCGCGCGGCAAGTTGATGCAGGCGCTGCCGTCCGGCGGGGCGATGCTGTCGGTCCTGGCCACCGAGGACGAAATCCTGCCGCTGCTGTCCGGTCATGAGGGCCGGGTGAGCGTGGCCGCGGTGAACGGGCCGCGCTCCGTGGTGATTTCGGGTGCGGGTGAGGCCGTCGCGGAGATCGGCGCGTTGCTCCGGGAGCAGGGCCGTAAGGTCAAGAAGCTGTCCGTCAGCCATGCGTTCCATTCGCCGTTGATGGATCCGATGCTGGACGACTTCCGCTCGGCGATCAGCGGTCTGGAGTTCGCCGCTCCGGGCATGGCGATGGTGTCCGCGGTGACCGGCGCGTCCATGACCGACGAGATCGCTTCGCCGGACTATTGGGTCGAGCACGTACGCCGCCCGGTGCGGTTCGCCGATGCTGTACGCGAGATGGAGAGGGAAGGCGTACGGACGTTCCTGGAGGTCGGGCCGGACGGTGTCCTTTCGGCGCTCGTTCCCGACTGCGTCAGCGAGGCAGTCACGACAGCGGCGTTCCCCGTCCTGCGCCGGGATCGCGCCGAGCCGCAGTCGGCGGTGATGGCTCTGGCACAGGCTTGGGTGCGGGGAGCAGACGCCGACTGGGGTGCCCTGTACGAGGGTTCGGGCGCCCGTCGCATCGACCTGCCGACCTACGCGTTCCAGCGCGAGCGGTACTGGCTGTCGGCACCGGAAGGCGGGGCGTCGGCCGATGTGGCGTCGGCAGGGCTGAACGCCGCCGGGCATCCCTTGCTGGGTGCGGCTGTTGAGCTTGCGGACGGCCACGGTGTGATCCTCACCGGTCGTCTGTCGTTGCAGAGTCACCCGTGGCTGGCCGATCACGCCATCCTCGGCACGGTCCTGCTGCCCGGCACCGCCTTCGTCGAACTCGCCCTCCGTGCCGGTGATCAGGTCGGCTGTGACCGCATCGACGAACTGACCCTCACCGCGCCGCTGATCCTGCCGGACCAGGGCGCCGTCCAGCTCCAAGTCACCGTCTCGGACGCGGACGAAGAAGGACGGCGCGAGCTGGGCATTCACTCGCGGCCCGCGAGCAGGGCGTCGGCGGCGGACGGGGGTTCGGACCCGTCCTGGGTTCGGCATGCGCACGGCACGCTGGTGGCGTCACGGACCGATCACGATCAGTTCGACAGCGGTGCGGCGGATCTGTCCGTGTGGCCTCCGGCGGACGCGGTGGAGGTGGACACCGACGGGGTGTACGACCGGCTCGCGGCGGACGGTTACGACTACGGTCCGGCGTTCCGGGGGTTGCAGCGGGTGTGGCGGCGCGGCGAGGAGCTGTTCGCCGAGGTCGTTCTGGCTGATGAGCAGCGGTCCGACGCCGGTGAGTACGTGCTCCATCCCGCGCTCCTCGATGCCGCGCTGCACCCGTTGCTGCCCGGCCCGCGCGCCGTCGACGCGCACCGTACGACGGGCGAGGGCGGTGCGCAGCCCGACTCCCGGTCGCTGAGCCTGCCGTTCTCCTGGGCCGGGGTGAGCGTGTCCGCGGTCCTCGGCCCGGCCCTGCGCGTCCGGATCGCCCCGGTCGGCCAGGAGACTGTTGCGCTGACCGTTGCCGACGGCGCCGGCACGCAGGTCGCGGCCGTGGAGTCGTTGCTGTGGCGCGAGGTGTCCGCCGACGCGTTGCGTGACGCGGCTCGTGCGGAGGACGACACCTCGCTGTTCCGGGTGGAGTGGCAGAAGACCGAGCCGCAGGCGAGCTTGCCGCAGGGCACGCGGTACTTCCCTGACGTCGATTCCCTGACCGGCGCCATGCGCGGCGGTGACGAAGAGACCTGGCCGGAGACCGTCGCCGTGGAGCTTGCCGCGCCCTCCGCCGACGGCATCGGGCACGATGCCGGCGTGGCGGCGCTCGCCCTGACGCGGCGGACCCTCGAACTGGTCCAGTCATGGCTGTCCGACGAGCAGTTCGCCACCTCGCGGCTGGTGCTGCTCACGCGAGGCGCCGTTGATGTCGATAGCGTCGAGAACGCCGAGGGCGCGGGGGCGAGCGGCACCGCCGTCGACCCCGCTGTGGCCGGTGTGTGGGGGCTGCTGCGGACGGCACAGACCGAGCACCCCGACCGGTTCGTGCTGGTCGACGCGGACGCGCCCGCGAGCGAGGCGCTGCCCGCCGCCCTGGCCGCGGGCGAGCCGCAGGTCGCGGTGCGCGGCGGCGACGTACACGTACCCCGCCTGGTCCGGCTGCCGGCTTCCGCAGCGGGCTCCGGGCCCGCTTTCGACCCCGACGGCACGGTGCTGATCACGGGCGCGTCGGGACGGCTGGGAGGGCTGCTCGCCCACCACCTCGTCCGCGCGCACGGCGTACGTCATCTGCTGCTGCTCAGCCGCCGCGGAGCGGACGCGCCCGGAGCGCGTGGCCTGCGCGAGGAGCTGACCGCCATCGGATGTCAGGTCACGCTGGCCGCGTGCGACGCCGCCGACCGCGACCAACTGGCCGCAATCCTGGCCGAGTTGCCAGCCGGGCACCCGCTGACCGCCGTCGTGCACGCAGCAGGCGTACTGGACGACGGGATCATCAGCGCCCTGACGCCGGAACGCCTCGAAAAGGTACTGCGGCCCAAGATCACAGCCGCCTGGAACCTGCACGAGCTGACCCGGCGCACGCAGCTCTCCGCCTTCGTCCTCTACTCGTCGATCTCCGGTCTCATAGGCGCCGCGGGCCAGGGCAACTACGCGGCTGCCAACGCCTTCCTCGACGCCCTGGCCGCCCACCGCCGGGCCCAGGACCTGCCGGCGCTGTCCCTGGCCTGGGGGCTGTGGGAACAGAGCGGCGGAATGGCCGAAGGTCTCGGGCGCCAGGACATGGCGCGCATGGCCCGCACGGGTGTGGCGCCGCTCTCCGAACAGGACGGCCTGGCACTGTTCGACGCCGCCATCGACGCACCGACCGGCGAGCGGGACACCGCCCTGCTGGTGCCCATGCGCCTTGACACCGAGGCCCTGCGGACACGGGCGGATGCGGACGACGTCCCGCCGTTCCTCCGGAGCCTCGTGCCCGGCACCCGACCTCGACGTACCCGGCGTGAACAGCGGAAACGTGAGGCTGCCGGCTCGTCCCTCATCGAGCGTCTGGCAGCGCTGACGGAACCGGAGCAGCGGCGCACGCTGCGCGAACTGGTCCGCAACCAGGCGGTCGCCGTACTGGGACTCGGCGGAACAGCCGCGCTCCCCGCCGACCGCGCCTTCAAGGACGCTGGATTCGACTCCCTCACGTCGGTCGAACTGCGCAACCGGCTGAACACCGCGACGGGACTGACCCTCCCGGCGACGCTCCTCTTCGACTACCCGACCCCCGAGGCCATCGTCGGTCTGCTCATGGACCAGTACGTGGACACGCGCGCCCCGGACACCCCGGCCACGACCGCCGCACCGGCATCCGCGAGCCCCGCCACGGCCGACGAGCCCATCGCGATCGTCGGCATGGCCTGCCGCTACCCGGGCGGAGTGGCCTCCCCGGAAGACCTGTGGCGGCTGGTGGCGGACGGCACCGACGCGATCTCGACCTTCCCGACCGGCCGCGGCTGGGCCGATGACCTCTACGATCCGGACCCCGACCGTCCGGGCAAGAGCTACGTACGGGAGGGCGGCTTCCTCCACGAAGCGGGCGCGTTCGACCCCGCCTTCTTCGGCATCTCGCCGCGCGAGGCGCTGGCGATGGACCCCCAGCAGCGCCTGCTGCTGGAAACCGTCTGGGAGACCTTCGAGCAGGCAGGCATCGACCCGGCAACGGCCCAGGGCACCCGGACCGGAGTGTTCGCCGGGCTGATGTACCACGACTACGCCCCGCCCGTGCACCAGATGCCGGAGGAGCTGGAAGGCATTCTCCTCACGGGCAATACCGGAAGCGTCCTCTCCGGCCGCCTGGCGTACACCTTCGGCCTGGTGGGTCCTGCCGTGACGGTGGACACGGCGTGCTCGTCGTCGCTGGTGGCCCTGCATCTGGCGGCGCAGGCGCTGCGCTCGGGCGAGTGCTCGATGGCGCTCGCGGGCGGCGCGACGGTGATGTCCACGCCCGGCACGTTCGTGGAGTTCAGTCGGCAGCGTGGGCTGTCACCCGACGGCCGCTGCAAGTCCTTCTCCGCCGACGCCGACGGCACCGGCTGGGGAGAGGGCGTGGGCATGCTGCTCCTGGAGCGGCTGTCGGATGCCCGGCGGAACGGTCATCGGGTGCTGGCGGTGGTGCGTGGCTCGGCGGTGAATCAGGACGGGGCGAGCAATGGTCTGACGGCGCCGAACGGTCCGTCTCAGCAGCGGGTGATTCGTCAGGCGTTGGCGAATGCGGGTGTGCCGGGTGCCGGTGTGGACGTGGTGGAGGCGCACGGCACGGGGACGCGTCTTGGCGATCCGATCGAGGCTGAGGCGCTGTTGGCGACGTACGGCCAGGAGCGGGATGCGGATCGGCCTTTGTGGCTGGGGTCGTTGAAGTCGAACATCGGGCATACGCAGGCGGCGGCCGGTGTGGGGGGCGTCATCAAGATGGTGATGGCGATGCGGGAGGGGGTTCTTCCGCGGACGTTGCATGCGGATGAGCCGTCGCCGCATGTGGACTGGTCTTCGGGTGCGGTGGAGTTGTTGCGTGAGGCGCGTGGGTGGCCGGAGGCGGCGGATCGTCCGCGTCGGGCCGGTGTCTCGTCCTTCGGCATCAGCGGGACGAATGCCCATGTGGTGTTGGAGCAGGCCGCACCGGAAGAGGCGGAGGCCGGCGACGTGGCTCCGACCCCGACTCCGGCCTCGGCTCCGGCCGTGACGCCGTGGGTGGTGTCGGGCCGGTCGCCGGAGGCACTGCGGGGGCAGGCGGCGCGGCTTCGGGCGTACGTGGAGGAGAACGGTTCGCTTTCGGCCGCCAATGTGGGCTGGTCGCTGGCATCGTCGCGGTCGGTGTTCGAGCGACGTGCGGTGGTGCTGGGGTCGGGCCGCGACGAGCTGCTGTCGGGTCTGGAGGCGCTTGCCTCGGGTGCGGAGCAGGTGACCGATGCGGTGGGCGGTGCGCGCTCCGGGGTGGTGTTCGTCTTCCCGGGGCAGGGGACGCAGTGGACGGGAATGGCTGCCGAACTGCTCGCTGATTCCCCGGTGTTCGCGGAGTGGATGGGCCGGTGTGAGGTGGCTCTGGCGCCGTATGTCGACTGGTCGTTGGCTTCGGTCCTGCGGGAGGGTGCCGCGCTGGATCGGGTGGATGTGGTGCAGCCGGTGTCGTGGGCGGTGATGGTGTCGCTTGCAGAGTTGTGGCGTTCGCTGGGTGTGGTGCCGTCCGGTGTGGTGGGCCACTCGCAGGGTGAGATTGCTGCCGCCGTAGTGGCGGGCGCGCTGTCACTGGAAGACGGCGCCCGCGTCGTCGCGTTGCGTTCGCAGGTCATCGGACGCGAGCTGACGGGTCCGGGCGGTATGGCGTCCATCGCGTTGCCCGAGGCTCAGGTGCGTGAGCGGATCGGCGCGGACGACCAAGTAGGCATCGCCGCCGTCAACGGGCCGAATTCCACGGTGGTGTCGGGCGATGCGAAGGCCATCACCTCCCTCGTCGCCGCCTACGACGCCGAGGGCGTCCGGGCCCGTCTGATCCCCGTCGACTACGCCTCCCACTCCTTCCAAGTGGAGCGTATCGAGGGCGAGTTGGTGGCTTCACTGGCGTCGCTTGAGCCTCGTGCGTCCGAAGTTCCCTTCCATTCGACGGTCGAGGGCCGGCCGATCGATACGTCCTCGATGGATGCGGGGTACTGGTTCCGTAATCTGCGGCAGGAGGTTCGGTTCGGCGAAGTCGTCGAGTCGCTCATTGGGCAGGGGCATGACGCGTTCATCGAGGTCAGCGCGCATCCGGTGCTTACGTACGGCATCGAGGAGGCGGCCGAGGCGCTTGGCGCCGATGTGGTCGCGGTGCGGTCCCTGCGCCGAGGTCAAGGGGGTGCGGATCAGTTCCTGTCGTCGGTGGCCGAGGCGTGGGTGCGTGGTGTCGAGGTGGACTGGCGGCAGGTGTTCGCCGGGACCGGGGCCCGGCCGGTGGACCTGCCGACCTACGCCTTCCAGCGCGAGAACTTCTGGCTCGCCAGGGGCGCCGCCGCAGGCGATGTCAGCGCGGCCGGACTGCGCGCCGCTGACCACCCGTTGCTGGGCGCCGCGGTGGAGTTGGCCGACGGGTCCGGGGTGGTGCTGACGGGGCGGCTGTCGGTGGGCGCGTATCCGTGGCTGGCGGATCACACCGTGCTGGGCAGTGTGGTGGTGCCGGGCACGGCGTTGGTCGAGTTGGCGGTGCGTGGCGGGGATCAGGTGGGCTGTGCGGTGCTGGAGGAGCTGACGCTGGCCGCGCCGCTGGTTCTGCCCGAGCGGGAAAGCGTCCGGTTGCAGGTCGTCGTCGGTGACGAGGACGCGTCCGGGCGTCGTGCGGTGAACATCCACTCCCGCCCCGACGGCGACTCCGATGGCGCCCCTTCTTGGACGTGCCACGCCACCGGGCTGCTCGCGGTGGACGACGCCCCTCAGCCGCCCGCCCCCTCGGCTGCCTGGCCGCCGCCCGGTGCCGATGAGGTCGTGCTCGACGGTGCGTACGACCGGCTCGCCCGGCAGGGCTACGACTACGGGCCTGCCTTCCGGGGGCTGCGTCGTGTGTGGCGGAGCGCGGATGAGATCTTCGCCGAGGTCGAACTGCCGGAGGAACTGCGTTCTGACGCCAAGGCGTTCACCCTGCATCCGGCCCTCCTGGACGCCGCCCTGCACACGCTGCTGCCCGGCTTCTCCGACGAGGCCGAGCCGTCACGTACGGTTCTGCCCTTCGCCTGGGCGGGTGTGCGCCTGCACGCCTCCGGTGCGGCGTCGTTGCGGGTGCGGCTGTCCGTGTCCGCACCGGACAGCGGCGGTGGAGATGCGGACGCTGCCGCCACCACGTCGGTGTCCCTCGTGGCGATGGACCAGGCGGGCGCGCTGGTGGCGACGGCGGATGAGCTGACCCTGCGGCCGATGGCGCAGGGAGGGCGGCTCGCCGCGCGTACCGATGTCATGCATGACGCGCTGTACCACCTCGACTGGACGCCGCTTGCCGCCCGAGAGGCCGCTGAGGGGGGCGCGGGGGACGAACCCTGGTCCGTACTGGGAGCCGACCCCCTGCACCTCGCCGAAACGCTGACCCCGGCCGCACTGCTCCCCGTCCACGCGGACCTTGCCGCCTTGGCCCAGGCGATCGACTCCGACGGCAGCCCCGTACCCGGCACGGTCCTGCTGACCGTCGCCACGCCACCTGCCGACGCCGACGCAGGCGCAGGCGCAGGCGCCGATTCCGCTCCTGACGTCGGCATCGCGCAAGGCACACACGACGTGGCCCAACAGACCCTCGACACCGTCCAGTCCTGGCTGGCGGACGAGCGGTTCGGCTCCTCGCGGCTGGTCGTGGTGACGCGGAACGCCGTCGCCACTTCGGCGGGCGGTGGCGCCGACGGCCCGATCGACCTGCCGGCTTCCGCGGTCTGGGGTCTGGTGCGTACGGCGCAGACCGAGAACCCGGAGCGTTTCGCGCTCATCGACACCGACGGGCGGCCCGTCTCGACGGCAGCGCTGTCCGCGGCGATGGCGACGGACGAGCAGCAGATCGCGATCCGGAACGGACAGCTCCTGGCACCCCGGCTGTCACGGGGCACGGCCGGACAGGTCCTCGTGCCGCCTCCGGGGGCCCCGCAGTGGCGGCTGGTCCTGGAGGGGAAGGGGACGCTGGAGAACCTCGAAGCCGTCCCCTGCCCGGAGGTGAAGGAGCCGCTCGGACCGGGGCAGGTACGCATCGCCGTCCGCGCCGCGGGCCTGAACTTCCGGGACGTACTGATCGCTCTGGGCATGGTGCCCGAGCAGCATGCCCTGATGGGCGCGGAGGGCGCCGGCGTCGTGCTGGCGACCGGCCCCGGCGTCACCGGCCTGGCGCCGGGGGACAAGGTCATGGGCTACTTCGACGGCGCCTTCGGGCCGGTGGCGGTGGCCGACCGCAGACTGCTCGCCAAGATCCCCGAGGGATGGTCGTTCGCCCAGGCAGCCTCGGTGCCGGTGGTCTTCCTCACCGCCTACTACGGCCTGGTCGACCTGGGCCACGTACGCCCCGGCGACTCCGTACTCGTCCACGCGGCGGCCGGTGGCGTGGGCATCGCGGCGGTCCAACTGGCCCGCCATCTCGGGGCCGAGGTGTACGGGACGGCCAGCCCGGCCAAGTGGGACACACTGCGCTCGCTCGGTCTCGACGACGACCACATCGCCCATTCCCGGACCCTGGACTTCCACGACGAGTTCCTGGCCGCCACCGGCGGCGAGGGAGTGGACGTGGTGCTCAACTCCCTGGCGGACGAGCACATCGACGCGTCCCTGCGGCTGCTGTCCCCGGGCGGTCGCTTCCTGGAAATGGGCAAGACCGACATCCGCGATGCGGCGGAGGTCGAGGCGGCACACCCGGGGGTGAGCTACCAGGTCTACGACCTGACGGCGCTCGCCCGCACCGAACCGGACAGCGCGGGCGCGGTCCCCGAACGCCTCCAGGAAATCCTGACCGAGGTACTCGGCCTGTTCGAGCGTGGCGTGCTGCAACCGCTGCCCGTGACCACCTGGGATGTGCGCCGGGCACCCGAGGCGTTCCGTCACCTGTCCCAGGCCAAGGCCGTCGGGAAGCTCGTCCTGACCGTTCCCGCGCCCCTGGACCCCGAGGGCACGGTGCTCATCACCGGCGCGACGGGCGCCCTGGGAGCACTCACCGCCCGGCATCTGGTGACGGAGCACAAGGCGCGCAACCTCCTGCTCGTCAGCCGCAGCGGGCCCCGGGCCCCCGGCGCGGCGGCACTTGAGGACGAGCTGCGGGACCTCGGCGCCCGGGTCACCGTCGCCGCCTGCGACGTCGCCGACCGCGACGCCCTGGCCGCCCTGCTGGCCGCCGTACCGCCCGAGCACCCGCTCACCGCGGTCGTCCACACCGCCGGCGTACTCGACGACGGTGTGGTGGCCGCCCTGACCCCGAAGCAGCTGGACACGGTCCTGCGGCCCAAGGTGGACGCCGCCTGGAACCTCCACGAACTGACCCGGGACCTCGACCTGTCGGCCTTCGTCCTCTACTCCTCCTTCGCCGGACTCCTCGGCACGCCTGGCCAGGCCAACTACGCCGCGGCCAACGCCTTCCTGGACGCCCTCGCCGCCCACCGCAGGGCACAGGGCCTGGCCGCCACCTCCCTCGCCTGGGGGCTGTGGGCCGAGGCCAGCGGCATGACGGGACACCTCACCGACGCCGACCACCAGCGGATGGCCAGGAGCGGACTGCTGGCACTGTCCTCGCAGGACGGCATGGCGCTGTACGACGCCGCACAGCGCACCGGCGCAGCCGTCGTCGCCCCCACCCGGCTCGACACCGCGGCACTGCGGGCCCAGGGCGACACCGCCCCCGCCCTGCTCCGCGGCCTGGTCCGCGGCACGGGAGGCGGCGGGGAGCGCAGGACCCGGAGGGCGGCAGCCGCAGACACGAACGGGACCGGCGCTGCGCCGTCCCTCCAGCAGCGGCTACAGGGAATGCCGGAACGGGAACGGACACCGTTCCTCACGGACCTGGTCCTCGCCCAGGTGGCCACGGTCCTGGGGCACAGCAGCGCCGACAGCGTGGCAGGGGACCGCGCGTTCAAGGAACTCGGCTTCGACTCGCTCACCGCCGTCGAACTGCGCAACCGGCTGGGCGCCGCCACCGGACTCCGGCTGCCGACCGCGGTCGTCTTCGACCATCCGACGGCCGGCGAACTGGCCCAGTACCTGCGCGCGCAGTTCGTACTCGACGAGGTGTCCGCGGTGGAGCCCGTGCTGGCCGACATCGAACGGCTGAAGAGCACGCTGCGCGCGGCGGTCGCCTCCGACGACAGCGACGGCAACAGTGACGGCGACCGCGAACGGATGATCAACGGGCTGCGGGAACTGCTGGCCATCTGCGGCACCACCCACGGCGCCCGCAGCACCGGAACGACGGGGAACGGCGCCAACTCCGGCTCCGCGCACTCCACTTCCCGTTCCGGCACCGACGCACCCGACATCGATTCCGCCAGCGACGACGAGCTGTTCGCGCTGATCGACGAACTCGGCTGACCGCAACAGGCAACGTCAACTGGCAACACAGGGGGAAGCACGTGGCTGACGAGGCGAAACTCCGCGACTATCTCAAACGAGCCGTCGCCGACGCGCACGAAGCACGCAAATTGCTGCGCGAAGCGGAGAACAAGGCATACGAGCCGATCGCGATTGTCGGAATGGCCTGCCGCTTTCCGGGCGGGGTGCGCTCGCCGGAGGGACTGTGGCGGCTGGTGTCCGACGGCGTCGACGCGGTGTCGGGATTTCCGGCGGACCGCGGCTGGGACGTCGACGGCCTGTACGACCCCGACCCGGAGCACTCGGGCACGTCGTATGCGCGTGAGGGCGGATTCCTTTACGACGCGGGGGAGTTCGACGCCGGTTTCTTCGGCATCTCGCCGCGTGAGGCGCTGGCGATGGACCCGCAGCAGCGGCTGCTGCTGGAGACCTCCTGGGAGACCTTCGAACACGCGGGCATCGATCCGACGACCCTGCGCACCACCCCCACCGGCGTCTTCGTCGGAGCCACCGGCCAGGACTACGGCCCCCGCATGCACCACGCACCGAAGAACGTCGAAGGGCTGATGCTCACCGGCGGCACCGCCAGCGTCATGTCCGGGCGGATCGCCTACCACATCGGACTGGCAGGCCCGGCCGTCACGCTCGACACGGCGTGCTCGTCGTCGCTGGTGGCCCTGCACCTCGCCGCGCAGTCCCTGCGGTCAGGCGACTGCACCATGGCGCTCGTCGGCGGAGTGATGGTGATGTCAACTCCCGGCACGTTCGTGGAGTTCAGCCGGCAGCGCGGCCTGTCCGCCGACGGCCGGTGCAACTCCTTCGGCGCGGAAGCGGACGGCACCGGGTGGGGCGAAGGCATCGGCATGCTGCTCGTCGAGCGGCTGTCGGACGCCCACAGGAACGGGCACCGGGTACTGGCCGTGGTCCGGGGCTCCGCCGTGAACCAGGACGGCGCCAGCAACGGCCTGACCGCGCCGAACGGCCCCGCCCAGCAGCGGGTCATCCGCCAGGCCCTGGCGAACGCCGGGCTGACGGCCGCCGACGTGGACGCGGTCGAGGGACACGGCACGGGGACCAGGCTCGGCGACCCGATCGAGGCCGAGGCGCTGTTGGCGACCTACGGCCGGAACCGGGACGCGGACCGCCCGCTGTGGCTGGGCTCGGTCAAGTCGAACCTGGCCCACACGCAGCACGCCGCCGGCGTCGCCGGTGTGATCAAGATGGTGATGGCGATGCGGGCGGGTGTGCTGCCGCGGACATTGCACGCTGATGAGCCCTCGCCGCACGTGGACTGGTCGTCGGGCGCGGTGGAGCTGTTGCGGGAGGCGCGCGAGTGGCCGGAGGCGGCGGATCGTCCGCGCCGGGCCGGTGTCTCGTCCTTCGGCGTCAGCGGGACGAATGCGCATGTGGTGTTGGAGCAGGCGCCGGTGGCGGTGGAGCCGGATGAGGCCGGTGGTGACGCCGTTGTCCCGGTGGTGACGCCGTGGGTGGTGTCGGGACGTTCGGCGGCGGCGTTGCGAGGGCAGGCGGCGCGGCTTCGGGAGTCCGTCGCCGGCGGTGATGCGTCGGCGTGCGACGTCGGGTGGTCGTTGGCGTCGTCACGTTCGGTGTTCGAGCACCGGGCGGTGGTGATCGGGGAAGCGCGCGAGCAACTCATCGACGGCCTGGACGCGTTGACATCAGGCGACGGTGCCGACGGCGCCGCCCGTCCTGGTGTGGTGTCGGGGGCGGTGGCGCCTGGCCGTCTGGGTGTCCTCTTCACCGGCCAGGGTGCGCAACGGGCGGGGATGGGCCGGGAATTGTACGGGTCCTTCCCGGTGTTCGCGTCCGCCTTTGACGAGGTGTGTGGCCATCTCGACCCGTTGTTGGGTGGGGCGTCGTTGCGTGAGGCGGTCTGGTCGGGGGAGGGGCTTGACGAGACCGGCCTGACGCAGCCCGCCCTGTTCGCGGTGGAAGTGGCGCTGTTCCGGTTGGTGGAGTCGTGGGGTGTCCGGCCGAGTGTGGTGGGCGGGCATTCGGTGGGGGAGATCGCGGCTGCGCATGTGGCGGGGGTGTTCTCGCTCGCGGACGCCGCCCAACTGGTGGTGGCACGCGGCAGGTTGATGCAAGAGCTGCCGTCCGGCGGGGCGATGCTGTCGGTGCTGGCTGCCGAGGATGAGGTGGTGCCGCTGCTGTCCGGTCGTGCGGACCGGGTGAGTGTGGCCGCGGTGAACGGCCCTCGATCCGTCGTCATCTCGGGTGACGGAGCGGCCGTCGGGGAGATCGAGTCCCTGCTCCGGGCGCAGGGGCACAAGACGAAGCGGCTCACGGTCAGCCATGCGTTCCATTCGCCGCTGATGGATCCGATGCTGGACGATTTCCGCTCGGCGATCAGTGGTCTGGAGTTCGCCGCTCCGGGCATGGCGATGGTGTCCGCGGTGACCGGCGAGTCCGTGACCGACGAGATCGCTTCGCCGGATTATTGGGTCGAGCACGTACGCCGCCCGGTGCGGTTCGCCGATGCCGTGCGGGCGATGGAGAGCAAGGGCGTACGGACGTTCCTGGAGGTCGGGCCGGACGGTGTCCTCTCGGCCCTCGTTCCTGAGTGCGTCGGCGAACCCGGCTTGTCCGCAGCCGTTCCCGTACTGCGCCGGGACCGCCCCGAGCCGCAGTCGGCCGTAACCGCGCTGGCCCAGGTGTTCGTGCGCGGTGCGGACGCCGACTGGTCGTCGTTCTACACCGGCTCCCGGGCCCGTCGCGTGGATCTTCCGACGTACGCCTTCCAGCGCGAGCGGTACTGGCTGCTGCCGTCCACAGCGGACGAACCGACCGCAGAGCCTTGGCAGTACCAGGTGGTGTGGAAACCGCTGGGCGGCAGTGGGGCAATCGCCGCGACGAAGACGAAGGCAACGTGGGTGGTGTGCGTTCCCGAAGGGGCCGAGGAGGGCGACGCGGCCTCCGGGACCGTCGAGGCTCTGGACGCGCACGGGGTGCGTGGTGTCGTTGTGGGCGTCGACGGCGGCAGTCTCGATGCGGATGCGCTCACCCGGCGCGTCCGGCAACTCGGGAGCCGGGCGGCGGCGGACGGCGCGCCACTCGGTGGCGTGCTGTCCCTGCTCTCACAGGAGACCGGCTCGACCGGCCCGACCGGCCCGATCGGCTCGTCCGCCGCGACCGCCGCTTTGGCGCTCGCCGAGGCGGTCGAACGGGCCGAAGTGGCAGCGCCCGTGTGGTGCGTCACCACCGGAGCCGTCCCGGCCCAGCCGGAGGACCCCGCGGACCGGCCCGCGCAGGCCGCCCTCTGGGGGCTGGCACGCGTGCTCGCCTGGGAACGGTCACGGAGCTGGGGCGGCGTCGTGGACATGCCCGCCGTACCGCGACCGGACGACTGGGCGCGACTGGCCGCCGTGGTCACGGCCCCGGACGGCGGGGACGACCAGGTAGCGGTGCGGCCGACCGGCACCTATGTACGCCGGCTGGCCCCGGTGAACCGTGCGCTGCCGCACGGCCGCGAGGACACCACCGCGCAGGGCTGGGACGTCCGGGGAACGGTCCTCGTCACCGGCGGCACCGGCACGGCGGGGCAGGCGGTGGCACGGTGGCTGGCCGCCCAGGGCGCCCAGCACCTGCTGCTGACCGGCCGGGACGCCACCTCGGCGCCAGGCGTGTCGGAGCTGGTGAACGACCTCGGTGGCATCGAGGTCGGCGTCACGGTGGCGCCCTGCGACGAGGCCGACAGGGAAGCACTCGCCGCCGCCCTCGCCTCGGTGCCCGCGGCGCACCCGCTGACCGCCGTCGTCCACGCCGCAGGTCTTGACGACGGCGACGACGGGCACCGTGACCTCGCACCCCTGGCGGCGCAGCAGTGCGGGCCACTGCTCGACACCCACACAGCGGCGCTGTGGAACCTCCACGAACTCACCCGGAACACGGACCTCTCCGCCTTCGTCCTCTTCTCACCGGCCGAAACCCTGGTCGGAAGCCCGGGGCGGAGCGGCGCCGCGGCCGGACAGGCATGCGCCGACGCGCTGGCCCGGCACCGGCGAGCGCAAGGGCTGGCGGCCACATCGGTCACCTGGGGCCCGTGGACGACCACCGACCACACTGCCTCCACCGACGCCCAGGACCCCGCCGGCAGAAGCGACGGCCCGCACTCCTGGCCGCAGAGCCTTGCGCCCATCCCCGCCGACGCGGCCCTTTCCCTGCTGAGCGACCTGGTACGGCAACACCGCGCCTGCGTCACCGTCGCGCGAGTCGACTGGGAACGGGTACTCGCCTCGGGCCTCCCCCCGCGCGTCCGGCGGACCGTGGAAGACCTTCCCGCATTCCGCGCGGCACTCGACGCCGACCGCCCGGACGACGAGCAACCGGCCGACCACGACGGCTCCGCCGCGCTGCGCGCCCACATCGAGGGCCTGAGCGCCGCCGATCAGGAACGCCACCTGCGGGACCTCGTACGCACCGAGGTCGCCGCCGTACTCGGATACGCCGACCGGGAAGCGATCGACGGCCGGCAGGTCTTCAACGACCTGGGGCTCACCTCGCTCACCGCCGTCGAGGTACGCAATCGACTCCACGCGGCCACCGGGCTGCGCCTCCCGACATCCGCCGTCTTCGACTACCCGACCCCCGACGCCGTCGCCCGCCACCTGCGGGACGTACTCCTGAGCACGGACTCGCCGGAGGCCGTCACCGCAGGCGCGATCACCGACCCATCGGAACCGCTGGCGATCGTCGGTATGGCGTGCCGCTTCCCGGGCGGGGTGCGGTCGCCGGAGGGGCTGTGGCGGCTGGCCGTCGAAGGGGTCGACGCGGTGTCGGGATTTCCGGCGGACCGCGGCTGGGATGTCGACGGCCTGTACGACCCCGATCCGGCGAGTTCGGGGACGTCGTATGCGCGTGAGGGCGGATTCCTTTACGAGGCGGGGGAGTTCGACGCCGGATTCTTCGGCATCTCGCCGCGTGAGGCGCTGGCGATGGACCCGCAGCAGCGGCTGCTGCTGGAGACGTCCTGGGAGACCTTCGAACACGCCGGGATCGACCCGGAGACGGTACGCGGCACCCAGGTCGGCGTCTTCGCCGGAGGCAACGGCCAGGACTACGCCACGATGATGACCAGGGCGCCGAAGGACATCGACGGCTACCTCATGACCGGCAACGCCGCGAGCGTCGTCGCAGGCCGTATCGCCTACACCCTCGGCCTCGTCGGACCCGCGATGACGGTGGACACGGCGTGCTCGTCGTCGCTGGTCGCGCTGCATCTGGCGGGACAGTCGCTGCGCTCGGGCGAGTGCTCCATGGCCCTGGTCGGCGGAGTGACGGTGATGTCAACTCCCGGCACGTTCATCGAGTTCAGCCGCCAGCGCGGGCTGTCCCCTGACGGCCGGTGCAAGGCGTTTTCGGCCGACGCCGACGGGACCGGGTGGTCCGAGGGAGCGGGGATGCTCCTGGTGGAGCGGCTGTCGGATGCCCGGCGGAACGGGCACCGGGTGCTGGCGGTGGTGCGCGGCTCGGCCGTGAATCAGGACGGGGCGAGCAATGGTCTGACGGCGCCGAACGGCCCGTCGCAGCAGCGGGTGATCCGCCAGGCTCTGGCGGTTGCCGGACTCTCCACCGCCGATGTGGACGCGGTCGAGGCACACGGCACGGGCACCAGGCTCGGCGACCCGATCGAGGCCGAAGCGCTGCTGGCGACCTACGGCCAGGACCGGGACGCGGATCGCCCGTTGTGGCTGGGCTCGTTGAAGTCGAACATCGGACACACGCAGGCCGCCGCCGGTGTCGCAGGCGTGATCAAGATGGTGATGGCGATGCGGGAGGGTGTCCTGCCGCGGACGCTGCACGCCGATGAGCCCTCGCCGTACATCGACTGGTCCGCCGGCGCGGTGGAGCTGTTGCGCGAGGCACGGGACTGGCCGCAGACGGAACGGATGCGCCGCGCAGCGGTGTCCTCCTTCGGCGCGAGCGGCACGAATGCGCATGTGGTGTTGGAGCAGGCGCCGGTGGCGGTGGAGCCGGACGAGGCCGGTGCTGACGCCGTTGTCCCGGTGGTGGTGCCGTGGGTGGTGTCGGGCCGGTCGGCGGAGGCATTGCGCGGGCAGGCGGCACGGCTTCGGGACTTCGCCGCCGACGGTGACGCGTCGGCGGTGGACGTCGGGTGGTCGCTGGCATCGTCACGTTCGGCGTTCGAGCACCGGGCGGTGGTGGTAGCGGAGACGGACAGCCAACTCCTGGACAGCTTGGGTGAGTTGGCGTCAGGCCATGGCTCCGGCGGCCCTGGTGTGGTGTCCGGGGCGGTGGCGCAGGGCCGACTGGGTGTCGTCTTCACCGGTCAGGGTGCGCAGTGGGCGGGGATGGGCCGGGAGCTGTACGACTCCTTCCCGGTGTTCGCGTCAGCTTTCGACGAGGTGCGTGCGCATCTCGACCCGCTACTGGGCGGGTCGTTGCGCGAGGCGGTCTGGTCGGGGGAGGGGCTCGACGAGACGGGCCTGACGCAGCCGGCGCTGTTCGCGGTCGAGGTGTCGCTCTACCGATTGCTGGAGTCGTGGGGTGTGCGGCCGGATGTGCTGGCCGGGCATTCGGTGGGGGAGATCGCTGCTGCGCATGTGGCGGGGGTGTTCTCGCTCGCGGATGCGGCTCAACTGGTGGTGGCGCGCGGCAAGTTGATGCAGGCGCTGCCGCCCGGCGGGGCGATGGTGTCCGTCGAGGCGACCGAGGAAGAAGTCCTTCCCCTGCTGTCCGGTTGCGAGGACCGGGTGAGCATGGCCGCGATCAACGGGCCCCGGTCCGTCGTCCTCTCCGGGCAGGAGGCCACGGTCATCGAACTCGCGCAGACCTTTGAGGCCAAGGGACGCAAGTCCAAGCGGCTCACGGTCAGCCATGCGTTCCACTCGCCGCTGATGGACCCGATGCTGGACGACTTCCGCTCGGCGATCAGCGACGTCACGTTCGCCGCCCCGAGCGTGGCGATGGTGTCCGCGGTGACCGGCGATTCCGTCACCGACGAGATCGCGTCCCTCGACTACTGGGTGGAGCACGTGCGGCGGCCCGTGCGGTTCGCCGATGCCGTACGCGAGATGGAGAGCGAGGGCGTACGGACGTTCCTCGAAGTCGGGCCGGACGGTGTCCTTTCGGCGCTCGTTCCCGACTGCGTCAGTGATTCTTCGGGCTCGGTGGCGTTCCCCGTCCTGCGCCGGGGTCGTCCCGAGGCGCAGTCGGCGGTGATGGCTCTGGCGCAGGCTTGGGTGCGGGGTGCCGGCGTCGCTTGGGAGAAGTTCTACGCGGGTTCGGGTGCTCGTCGCGTCGACCTGCCGACCTACGCGTTCCAGCGCGAGCGGTATTGGCTGTCGGCGTCGGAAGGCGGGGCGTCGGCGGATGTGGCGTCGGCGGGTCTGAGCGCGGCCGGTCACCCGCTGCTGGGCGCGGCTGTTGAGTTCGCGGACGGCGACGGTGTGATCCTCACCGGGCGCCTGTCGTTGCAGAGCCACCCGTGGCTGGCCGATCACGCCATCCTCGGCACAGTCCTGCTGCCCGGCACCGCCTTCGTCGAACTCGCCCTCCGCGCCGGTGATCAGGTCGGCTATGACCGCATCGACGAACTGACCCTCACCGCGCCGCTGATCCTGCCGGACCAGGGCGCCGTCCAGCTCCAAGTCACCGTCTCGGATGCGGACGAGGAAGGACGGCGGGAGTTCGGTGTCCATGCGCGGTCCGACGGCGGGGACGACGCCGGATCCCCGTGGACCCAGCACGCCACGGGCACGCTCGCGAACGGTCCCCTTGCCGCCGGTCCGCAGAGCGTTCCGGTGTCCGAGTGGCCGCCTCCCGGCGCCGTCGAAACGGATCAGGGAACCACCGGCGTCTACGCATCGCTCGGCGAGCAGGGATACGCGTACGGCCCGGCGTTCCAGGGCCTGCGCCGGGTCTGGCGCCTCGGCGACGACGTCTTCGCCGAGGTGGTCCTGCCCGACGAGGGGAACGGCCGCGGGAACGGACAGACCGGTGAGGACGCGGGGTACGCCCTGCACCCGGCCCTTCTGGACGCGACCCTGCACGCCCCCATGCTGACCGCACTGGAGGACGCCGCGGCTCCCGCCCTGCCGTTCTCCTGGAGCGGCGTACGGCTCCACGCGACGGGCGCCACCGCGCTCCGCGTCCGGTTCCACCGCACGGGGGCGGACACCGTGTCGGTGACGGCCATCGACAGCGCGGGCGCGCCGGTGTTCACGGCGGATTCGCTGCGGTGGCGCGAGGTGTCGGCCGACGCCCTGCGCAGCGTACGCACCGCATATCACGACGCGCTGTTCCAGGTCGACTGGACGGCGCCGGCCCAACTGCCGGACAGCGCCGACGCCGCCGCGCTCATGGACGACCCGCAGGCATGGGCTCTCCTGGGCTCCGACGCACCGGGACCGGCCGAACGGCTCGGTGGCACGCCGTACTCGTACGCGGACGTCGGCGCGCTGCTGGCGGCGGTGGATGCCGGTGCGCCGATGCCGGCCATTGTTCTCGCACCGCTGCCCGCGGCTTCCGGAACGCCTGGGACGGGGCGGCAGCTGATCGACGAGGTGCGTGCCCTGAGCCACCACGCGTTGCGGCTCGCGCAGGAATGGCTCGCCGACGAGCGGCTCGACGCGACCCGTCTGGTCGTCCTCACCCGTGGCGGCGTCGGGCTCGGCGCCACCGACCCCGCCGACCTCGCCCTCTCATCCGCCCTGGCGCTCTTGCGGTCGGCCCAGACCGAGCACCCGGGCCGGATCGTCCTGGTGGACCTGGACGAGGAGGACGCGTCGTGGCAGGCGCTGCCCGCCGCGATGAGCGCGGGCGAGCCACAAGTGGCGCTGCGCGCGGGGGAGTTCCTTGTTCCCCGGCTGGCCCGTGTGGCGGTGGACGACGAGACTCCGGCAGCCGCATTCCTGCCCGTCCCCGCCTCCGAAGCCGCATCCCTGCCTGCTCACGCCGCAGGAACCGTTCTGATCACCGGTGCCACCGGCGTACTCGGCGGACTGCTGGCCCGGCATCTGGTGACGGCGCACGGCGTGCGGCGCCTGCTGCTGGTCAGCCGCCGGGGACCGAAGGCGACCGGAGCGGAGGAACTGCGGGCGGAGCTGACCGCGCTCGGCGCCGAGGTCGTGGTCGCCGCCTGCGACATCGGCGACCGTACGGCCGTCGCGGAACTGCTGGCCGGCATCCTGCCGCAGCATCCGCTGACCGCGGTCGTCCATGCCGCGGGGGTGGCCGATGACGGCGTCGTCGGCTCGCTGACACCGGAGCGGATCGACGGCGTACTGGAGCCCAAAGCGGCCGGCGCCTGGCATCTGCACGAACTGACCCGGGACCACGACCTGTCGGCGTTCGTGCTGTTCTCCTCGGCCGCCGCCGTGTTCGGCGCCCCCGGCCAGGCGAACTACGCCGCCGCCAACGCCTTCCTGGACGAACTGGCTCACCACCGCCACGCCCAGGGGCTGCCGGTGACCACCCTCTCGTGGGGGCTCTGGGCGCAGAGCAGCGGCATCACAGGGCACCTCGCCCAGGCGGACCTCCAGCGCATGGCACGCGCCGGTCTGGTGCCGCTGACCACGGGGGAAGGACTGTCGCTGTTCGACACCGCGCTCGCGGCGGGGCGGCCCTGGACCCTGCCCGTACGCCTCGACCTCAAGGCGCTGCGCACACAGGGCGATGCGCTCCCGCCGGTACTGCGCGGCCTGGTGCGGACCACGGCCCGGCGCGGCGCCGCCTCAGGACCGACCGCGGATCCCGGCTCACTGACGCAACAGCTGACCGGGCTCACGGTGGAAGGACAGGAACGCGTCCTCACGGAGCTGGTGTGCGGCCAGGCGGCGACGGTGCTCGGACACAGCGACCAGGGAGCCGTCGACCGCGACCGGGCCTTCAAGGAACTCGGCTTCGACTCGCTCACCGCCGTCGACTTCCGCAACCGCCTCACGACGGTCACCGGAATGCGGCTCCCGGCCAGCCTGATATTCGACTATCCGACGCCGCAGGCACTCGCCGATTACCTGAAGGAAGAACTCGTCGATTCGGGCGTATCGCCGGAGAAATACGTGCTCGACCACATCGAGCAGCTGGAATCCGCACTGGCGGCGGTCCAGTTGGACGACATCGCCCGCGCGCAGACAAAGGTGCGTCTGAACGGCCTCCTGTCGCGGTGGGACGAGAAGAGCCAGGAAGCGGTGACGACACAGGTGGTGGACGTCACCGAAGGACTTCAGTCCGCATCGGCCGAGGAAATCTACGACTTTCTCGGCAAGGAATTCGGCATCGCCCTCGACTGACCGAGCGGCGGGTGGAACGCGGGCCTGCGGAATGACGAAGAGTAGGGGAAGCTGCGAGATGGCCAACGACGAAAAGCTGCTCGGATACCTCCAGCGGGTGACGGCGGATCTCTACGAGACCCGCCATCGCCTCCAGGAGTTGCAGGACCGCGACCAGGAGCCGATCGCGATCGTCGGCATGGCGTGCCGCTACCCCGGCGGGGTGACGTCCCCCGAGGACCTCTGGCGCCTGGTGTCCGACGGCACCGACGCGATCACGCCTTTCCCGACCCGGCGCGGCTGGGACGAGGACCTGTACGACCCCGACCCGGAAACTCAGGGCCGTAGCTACACCCGCGAAGGCGGATTCCTGCACGACGCCGACGCATTTGATCCGGCGTTCTTCGACATGAGCCCGCGCGAGGCCCTGGGTACCGACGCACAGCAGCGACTGCTCCTCGAAATCGCCTGGGAAACGTTCGAACGCGCGGGAATCGACCCCGCCGCGGTGAAGGAAACCCCGGTCGGAGTCTTCACCGGCGTCATGTACGGCGACTACGGAATCCGGCTGCACAACATTCCCGACGGATTCGAGGGCTATCTGCTGACGGGCAGCGCGGGCAGCGTCGCCTCGGGGCGCGTCGCCTACAACCTGGGCCTGGTGGGCCCTGCGGTGACGGTGGACACGGCCTGTTCGTCGTCGCTGGTCGCGCTGCATCTGGCGGCGCAGGCGCTGCGCTCGGGCGAGTGCTCGATGGCGCTCGCCGGCGGAGTGACGGTGATGTCGACGCCGGGGACGTTCGTGGAGTTCAGCCGGCAGCGCGGGCTGTCACCCGACGGCCGCTGCAAGTCCTTCTCCGCCGGGGCCGACGGGGTCGGCTGGGGCGAGGGTGTGGGGATGCTGCTGGTGGAGCGGCTGTCGGACGCCCGGCGGAACGGACATCGGGTGCTCGCGGTGATGCGCGGCTCGGCCGTGAACCAGGACGGGGCGTCGAACGGTCTGACGGCGCCGAACGGTCCCTCGCAGCGGCGGGTGATCCGTCAGGCACTGGTGGCCGCCGGGCTCTCCACCGCCGATGTGGACGTGGTGGAGGCGCACGGCACGGGGACCAGGCTCGGTGACCCGATCGAGGCCGAGGCGCTGCTGGCGACCTACGGGCAGGAGCGGGACGTCAACAGTCCGCTGTGGCTGGGCTCGGTGAAGTCCAACATCGGTCACACGCAGGCCGCCGCAGGCGTGGCGGGTGTGATCAAGATGGTGATGGCGATGCGGGAGGGGGTTCTTCCGCGGACGCTGCACGCGGATGAGCCCTCGCCGCATGTGGACTGGTCGTCGGGTGCGGTGGAGTTGCTGCGCGAGGCGCGTGGTTGGCCGGAGGCGGCGGATCGTCCGCGTCGGGCCGGTGTCTCGTCGTTCGGCATCAGCGGGACCAATGCCCATGTGGTGCTGGAGCAGGCGCCGGTGGGGGAGGCGGATGAGGCCGCTGACCACAGTGTTCCGGTGGTGACGCCATGGGTGGTGTCGGGCCGGTCACCGGAGGCGTTGCGTGGGCAGGCGGCGCGGCTTCGGGCGTACGTGGAAGAGAACACTTCACTCCCGACCGCCGATGTGGGCTGGTCGTTGGTGTCGTCGCGGTCGGCCTTCGAGCACCGGGCGGTGGTGCTGAGCGAGGACGGCCGGGAGGGGCTGCTCACTGGCCTCGATGCGCTGGCGCCGGATGGTGCCGGTGGTGCCGGTGTGGTGACGGGGGCGGTGGCACCGGGCCGGTTGGGTGTCGTCTTCTCCGGTCAGGGTGCTCAACGGATGGGCATGGGACGGGAGTTGTACGAGTCGTTCCCGGTGTTCGCCTCCGCTTTTGACGAGGTGTGTGCGCAGCTCGATCCGCTGTTGGGCGGATCGTTGCGTGAGGCTGTGTGGTCGGGGGAGGGGCTCGACGAGACGGCGCTGACGCAGCCCGCCCTGTTCGCGGTGGAAGTGGCGCTCTACCGCCTGCTGGAGTCGTGGGGCGTCCGGCCGGACGTCCTGGCCGGGCATTCGGTCGGTGAGATCGCTGCCGCGCACGTAGCGGGGGTCTTCTCGCTCGCGGACGCCGTCCAACTGGTCGCAGCACGCGGGAAGTTGATGCAGGCGCTGCCGCACGGCGGCGCGATGATGTCCGTTCAGGCGACCGAGGACGAAGTCCTTCCCCTGCTGTCCGGTTGCGAGGACCGGGTGGGCATCGCCGCGATCAACGGCCCCCGGTCCGTCGTCATCTCGGGTGACGGAGCGGCCGTCGGAGAGATCGAAGCTCTGCTCCAGGCCCAAGGACACAAGACGAAGCGGCTCACGGTCAGCCACGCATTCCACTCGCCGCTGATGGACCCGATGCTGGACGACTTCCGCGCGGCGATCAGCGGACTGGAGTTCACCGACCCGAGCGCGACGATCGTGTCCGCAGTCACCGGTGCGTCCGTCACCGACGAGATCGCCTCCGCCGACTACTGGGTCGAGCACGTACGCCGCCCGGTCCGTTTCGCCGATGCGGTACGCGAGATGGAGGGTGCGGGCGTACGGACGTTCCTCGAAGTCGGGCCGGGCGGAGTGCTCTCGGCTTTCGTTCCCGACTGCGTCAGCGAGGACGCCAGGGCAGCGGCATTCCCCCTCCTGCGCCGGGATCGTCCCGAGGCGCAGTCGGCGGTGGCGGCTCTGGCCCAGGCTTGGGTGCGGGGTGTCGGCGTCGGCTGGGAGACGTTCTACGAGGGTTCGGGCGCCCGTCGCGTCGACCTGCCGACGTATGCCTTCCAGCATGAGCGGTACTGGCTGTCGGCACCGGAAGGCGGCGCGGCGGATGTGGCGTCGGCGGGGCTGAGCGCCGCCGGCCATCCGCTGCTGGGAGCGGCCATCGAGCTTGCGGACGGCGACGGCGTGATCCTCACCGGGCGCCTGTCCCTGCAAAGCCACCCGTGGCTCGCCGATCACGCCATCCTCGGCACCGTGCTGCTGCCCGGCACCGCCTTCGTCGAACTCGCCCTCCGCGCCGGCGATCACGTCGGCTGCGACCGCATCGACGAACTCACGCTGGCCGCGCCGCTGATCCTGCCGGACCACGGCGCCGTGCGCCTGCAACTCTCCGTCGGTGCCGCCGACGACTCCGGACGCCGCGAGTTCGGCATCCACACACGGCCCGACGGCGACGACGGAGCGGAGCACTCCTGGACCGAGCACGCCACCGGCGTCCTGGCCACCGGCAGCCGACCGGCGCCTTCGGATACGCCGACGGCGAGCTGGCCGCCCGCCGACGCGGCGGAAGTCGCACTCGACGGCGTCTACGACCGGCTCGCCGAACAGGGCCACGGCTACGGGCCCTCGTTCCGGGCACTGCGGCGGGCCTGGCGGCGCGGCGACGAGATCTACGCCGAGGTCGCCCTGCCCGATGAACAGCGTTCGGACGCCGGTAAGTACGTGCTCCACCCCGCCCTGCTCGATGCTGCCCTGCACCCGCTGCTGCGCGGAGTCGTGGACGACGCACGCCAAGGCGGCCTGCCGTTCTCCTGGGCCGGGGTCAGCGCCTACTCGTCGGGCGCGACGATGCTGCGGGTGCGGCTGGTCGTCAGCGGCCAGGACACCGTGTCCCTGACGGCCGTCGACAGCACCGGCGCGCCCGTGGTGAGCGTCGATTCCCTGCTGTCGCGGGCGATATCCCCCGAGGCACTGCGCAGCGCGGGCACGACGTACCACGAATCCCTCTTCCGGCTCGCCTTCCAGCCCGTCCCGGCCGTCGGCGCGACGAACGCCGACCCGTCCACATGGGCCAGGCTGGGCACGGGCGGCCTGCCGGGCGGGCTCACCGGCACACGCGCCTACGAGGACATCGCCGCACTGCGCCGGGATCTCGACGCGGGCAGCCCCGCTCCCGAGGCTGTCATCTGGTCACCCGCCGACGGCACTGCGACCGGCGACGAAGTCGTGCCCGCAGCCCACGAACTGGCCGGCGCGACCCTCGACATGGTGCGCTCCTGGCTCGCGGACGACCGCCTCGCCGCCGCTCAGCTCGTCGTGGTCACCCGCGGCGCCGTGGCCACGGACGGGGATTCCGGCGGGGACGCGGCCACTCCGCGACCGCCGGACCTCGCCGCCGCGACCGCCCTCGGTCTCCTGCGCAGCGCCCAGACCGAGAACCCAGGCCGCTTCGTACTGGTGGACATGGGCCACGGCACGGATGTGGGCGTGGGTGTGGCGGCGGGCGCGGGCTTGAATGCCGAATCCGGCGATCCGGCGGCCGACGATCCGGTCGTCGGCGATCCCTTCCTGCGGCTGCTGGCCGCGGCCCTGGCCACCGGCGAACCCCAACTCACCATCCGCGACGGCGAGATCACCGCCCCCAGACTGACCAGGACCCCGGCCCGGAACACGCCATCGGACCGGAACACGCCATCGGACCGGAACATGTCATCGGACCGGAACCGGAATCTCCACGCCACCGAAGGCACCGTCCTCATCACCGGCGCCACCGGATCGCTCGGTGCGATGCTCGCCCGGCACCTCGTGACCGAGTACGGTGCCCGGAACCTGCTGCTGACCAGCAGGCGCGGCCCGGCCGCCCCCGGTGCCGACGAACTCACGGCGGAACTGGCCGAACTCGGCGCGCGGGCCCGGATCGTGGCGTGTGATGCGGCCGACCGGGACGCGCTCGCCGCGCTGCTGGCCTCGATTCCCGAGCAGCACCCGCTGACCGCCGTGATCCACACGGCAGGCGTCCTCGACGACGCGATCGCGGCGGCCCTCACCCATGAGCAGCTGGACCGGGTGCTCAGGCCGAAGGTCGACGCCGCCTGGAACCTGCACGAACTGACCAAGGACCTGGACCTCTCCGCCTTCGTGCTCTACTCCTCGTCCGCCGGAACCTTCGGCGGCCCTGGCCAGGCCAACTACGCCGCCGCCAACGCCTTCCTGGACGCACTGGCCGCTCACCGCCGCGCCTCGGGCCTTCCCGCCCTGTCGCTCGCCTGGGGCCTGTGGGCCGAATCGGAGGAAGCGGGCGGCATCACCGAAGGGCTGAGCGAGAACGACAGGACCCGCATCGCCCGCGCCGGCATGTTCCCGTTGCGGCGGGACGAGGGCCTTTCACTGTTCGACGCGGCGCTCACACAGGACGCGCCCTACGTGCTGCCCATGCGACTTGACCTCGCCACCCTGCGGACCCGCACGGACACACTCCCCGCCCTCCTGCGTGGACTCGTGCGCCGGGCCCCTCGGCGCGGCGTGGCGGCCGGAACGGACAACGGCCCCTCACTGGCCGGGCGCCTGGCGGGAATGCCCGAAGCGGAGCAACTGCGCGAACTGGACCAGCTCGTGCGCTCACAGGTCGCCGCCGTCCTGGGATACGGCGACCGCAGCGCCATCGGCGCCGACCGGGCCTTCCAGGAACTGGGCTTCGACTCGCTCACCGCCGTCGAGCTGCGCAACCAGCTCGGCACCGCCACCGGCCTCCGGCTGCCCGCGGCGCTGATCTTCGACCACCCGACCCCGGCGGACGTCACCGCCTATCTCCGCGCCGAACTCCTCGATGCCGGGGAAACCCGGGAAGCCGCCGCCCTCGCCCTGCCCCCGTCATCGCCGACAACCGGCGCCGACGACGACCCCATCGCGATCGTCGCCATGGCCTGCCGGCTCCCCGGAGGCGCCAACTCCCCTGAAGACCTGTGGAAGTTGGTGGCCGACGGCACGGACGCCATCACCACATTCCCCTCGGACCGCGGCTGGGACCTCGACGGACTGTACGACCCCGACCCCGACAGCCCCGGAAAGTCCTACACGCGGGAAGGAGGGTTCGTGGACGGCATCGACCGGTTCGACGCGGCGTTCTTCGGGATCTCCCCGCGTGAGGCGCTGGCCATGGACCCGCAGCAGCGGATGCTGCTCGAAACCGTATGGGAGACCGTGGAGCGCGCCGGGATCGACCCGCACACCCTGCGCGGGAGCCAGACGGGTGTCTTCGTCGGCGCCAGCGGGCAGGACCACGGCGGAATCCTCGCCCGCACCCCCGGATTCGACGGCTACCTGCTGACCGGCAGCGCGGGCAGCGTCGCGTCCGGCCGCATCGCCTACACCATGGGGCTCGTCGGCCCGACCATGACGGTGGACACGGCCTGCTCGTCGTCGTTGGTGACACTCCACCTCGCCGCGCAGGCCGTGCGGTCGGGCGAGTGCTCCATGGCACTCGCCGGCGGCGCGATCCTGCTGTCCACACCCACCCTGTTCGTCGAATTCAGCAGACAGCGCGCCGGAGCCCCGGACGGACGCTCCAAGGCGTTCTCGGCATCGGCCGACGGCGCAGGCTGGTCCGAGGGCGTCGCCATGCTCCTCGTCGAGCGGCTGTCGGACGCCCGGAAGAACGGGCATCCGGTACTCGCGCTCCTCCGGGGCTCCGCGGTGAACCAGGACGGGGCGAGCAACGGCCTGACGGCGCCGAACGGCCCGTCCCAGCAGCGGGTGATCCGGCAGGCGCTGGCGTCGGCCCGCCTGTCGCCGACCGAGGTCGACGCCGTCGAAGCCCACGGCACCGGCACGAAACTCGGCGACCCCATCGAGGCCGAGGCATTGCTGGCCACCTACGCCCGCGACCGCTCGCCCGAGCAGCCCCTCTGGCTCGGCTCGGTGAAGTCCAACATCGGCCACACCCAGCACGCCGCGGGAGCCGCCGGTGTGATCAAGATGGTGATGGCGATGCGGGAGGGCGTTCTCCCGCCGACTCTGCACGCCGATGAGCCTTCGCCGTTCATCGACTGGTCGTCGGGCGCGGTGGAGCTGCTGCGGGAGGGGCGTGCGTGGCCGGAGGCGGGGCGGCCTCGGCGTGCGGCGGTGTCGTCGTTCGGCATCAGCGGGACGAACGCGCATGTGGTGTTGGAACAGGCGCCGGCGGAGGCCATTGATGCTGCTCCGGCTCCGGCTTCGGTTCCGGGTCTGGTTCCGGTGGTGGTGCCGTGGGTGGTGTCGGGTCGGTCGGCTGATGCGTTGCGTGGGCAGGCGGCGCGGTTGCGGGAGTTCGTCGCCGACGGTGATGCGTCGGCGTGTGATGTGGGGTGGTCGTTGGCGTCGTCGCGGTCGGTGTTTGAGCATCGTGCGGTGGTGCTGGGGTCGGGCCGCGAGGAACTGCTGTCGGGTCTGGGAGCGCTCGCGGCGGGTGAGGATCCGGTGCCCGGCGTGGTGGGTGGTGTGCGTTCGGAGGTCGTGTTCGTCTTCCCGGGTCAGGGGACGCAGTGGGTGGGAATGGCTGCCGAACTGCTCGCTGATTCCCCGGTGTTCGCGGAATGGATCGCTCGTTGTGAGGCGGCTCTGGAGCCGTACGTGGACTGGTCGTTGACGTCGGTCCTGCGGGAGGGTGCCGCGCTGGATCGGGTGGATGTGGTGCAGCCGGTGTCGTGGGCGGTGATGGTGTCGCTTGCGGAGTTGTGGCGTTCGCTGGGTGTGGTGCCGTCCGGTGTGGTGGGGCATTCGCAGGGGGAGATCGCTGCGGCCGTGGTGGCGGGCGCGTTGTCGTTGGAGGATGGCGCTCGTGTGGTCGCGTTGCGTTCGCAGGTCATCGGACGTGAGCTGGCCGGCCACGGTGGTATGGCATCCATCGCGCTGCCGGAGGACCAGGTGCGTGAGCGGATCGGCGCGGACGGTCAGGTGGGCGTCGCTGCTGTCAACGGGCCGAATTCCACGGTGGTTTCGGGTGCTGCGGAGGCGGTCGCCGCCCTCGTCGCCGCCTACGAGGCCGAGGGCGTCCGGGCCCGTCTGATCCCCGTCGACTACGCCTCGCACTCCTTCCAAGTAGAGGGCATCCAGGACGAACTGCTGGCATCGCTGGCCTCCCTGGAGCCTCGCGGGTCCGACATTCCCTTCCATTCGACGGTCGAGGGCCGTGCGATCGATACGTCCTCGATGGATGCGGGGTACTGGTTCCGTAATCTGCGGCAGGAGGTTCGGTTCGGCGAGGTGGTCGAGTCGCTCATCGGGCAGGGGCATGACGCGTTCATCGAGGTGAGCGCGCATCCGGTGCTGACGTACGGCATCGAGGAGACGGTGGAGGCCCTTGGTGCTGATGTGGTGGCCGTGGGGTCGTTGCGCCGGGAGCAGGGCGGTCTGCGCCGGTTCCTGGGCTCGGTGGCCGAGGCGTGGGTGCGTGGCGTCGGTGTGGACTGGAAGCGGGTGTTCGCGGAGTGCGGTGCGCGCCGGGTGGAGCTGCCGACCTACGCGTTCCAGCACGAGCGGTACTGGCTGGCGGCGCCCGACGACGGCGGCGATGTGACGGCGGTCGGCCTGCGCGCCGCCGGGCATCCGCTGCTGGGCGCCGCGGTGGAGCTGGCCGACGGCGCCGGTGCGGTACTGACCGGCCGGCTGTCCTTGCGTGCGTATCCGTGGCTCGTCGACCACGCGGTGATGGACACGGTGCTGCTGCCGGGCACGGCATTCGTGGAGCTGGCCGTGCGGGCGGGCGAGCAGGTCGGCTGTCACCACCTGGAGGACCTGACGCTGGCGGCGCCGCTCGTCCTGCCGGAGCACGGGGCCGTCCAACTCCAGGTCGTCGTCGGTGGGGAGGACGAAGCGGGGCGGCGTCAGGTCGGCGTCCACTCGCGCCCCGACACCGGGAACGGAACCGACGCCGACAGCGGCAGCGAACCGGTGTGGACGCGCCATGCCACCGGGGTCCTGTCCACCGAGCCGGCGCCCGCCCCCGGCGGGCTCACCGCCTGGCCGCCGACGGGCGCATCGGAGCTGGACACCGACACGCTGTACGAGATGCTCGCCGGACAGGGGTACGGCTACGGTCCCGTCTTCCAGGGCCTGAAGCGGGCCTGGCACCGGGGGGACGAGATCTTCGCCGAGGTGGAGCTGCCGGAGGAACTGCGCCCCGACGCCGAGGCGTTCGCCCTGCACCCGGCACTCCTGGACGCCGCCCTGCACTCCGCCGTGCTGAAGGCACTTGACGAGGGCGCCGATCCCGGCCTGCCCTTCTCCTGGTCAGGGGTGCGGATCCACGCACCCGGGGCGTCGGCCCTGCGGGTCAGGCTGTCGACGGACCTGGCATCCGACTCCGCGTCGCTCCTGATAGCCGACGGGACCGGTGCGCCCGTGGCCACCGTGGACTCGCTCGTGTGGCGCACGGTGTCGCTGGAAGCGCTGCGTGCCGCCGCTGCCGCCGCGCAGGGCACGATCGACGACCTCTACGAAGTCGCGTGGCCCACCCTGCCCGCTCCCGCCGCCGTCCCCGCTTCCGCATCCCGGTCCGCCTGGGCCCTGCTGGGCGAGGACGCCGCCGCCTTCGCCGGTGCCCTCGCGGACGCCGCCGACGGCCACGGACTGCCCGTACTGTCCGGCCCGCCCGCGATCTACGCGGATCTGGCCGCTCTGACCCGGGCCCTGGACGAGGGCGCCACCCCGCCCGGGACCGTCCTGCACGTGCCTGGCCCTGCCGGAGGCGGGGGCGCTCCGGACGCGGCGACTCTGCCGTCGGCGGTACGGGCGGCCACCCGCGCGATGCTGGACATCGTGCAGAGCTGGTCGGCCCACGAGGCTCTGGAAGGCTCGCGGTTGGTCGTGCTGACGCGGGGGGCCGTCGCCACGTCAGCGCCGGAGACCGGCGAGGCGGCGGACCTCGGGCAGGCGGGGCTGTGGGGGCTGGTGCGCACGGCGCAGACCGAGAACCCCGGCCGGTTCGTGCTCGTCGACACGGACGGGCAGCCGGCCTCGCTCCGCGCCCTGCCCGCGGTACTGGCGGGGGAGGAACCGCAGTGCGCGATCCGTGACGGCGAGGTACGCGTACCGCGCCTGGCCAAGGCCGATGCGAAGGCGGACGTCAACACCGTTGCCACATCAGGCAGTTTGGCCGCTACACCCTGGACGCCGCAGGGCACCGTGCTGATCAGCGGCGCGACCGGCGCCCTCGGTGTCCTCGCCGCCCGGCACCTGGTCACTGAACACGGCGTCCGGCACCTGCTCCTCGTCAGCCGGCGGGGCGATCGGGCACCCGGGGCCGCCGAGCTGACGCGCGAACTCGACGCACTCGGGGCGACGGTCACCATGGCGGCCTGCGATGTCGCCGACCGCACCGCCCTCGCCGGACTGCTCGCTTCCGTACCGCCTGCGCACCCGCTCACCGCGGTGGTGCACACGGCCGGTGTGCTGGACGACGGTGTGCTCGCCGCCATGACACACGAACAGCTCGACCGGGTGCTCCGCCCGAAGGTCGACGCCGCGTGGAACCTGCACGAGGCGACCAAGGACCTCGGCCTGTCGGCCTTCGTGCTCTACTCCTCCGTCTCCGGGCTGATCGGCCCGCCAGGACAGGGCAACTACGCCGCAGGCAACACCTTCCTCGACGCGCTCGCCCATCACAGGCGCGCGGCAGGACTGCCCGCGGTGTCCCTGGCCTGGGGGCTGTGGGGCGAGGCCGGAGGCATGACCGCCCACCTCGATGAGGCCGACCGGCGTCGGATGGCGCGCGGCGGCGTCGTCCCGCTGCCGTCCCAGGACGGCATGCGGCTGTTCGACACCGGCGTCGGGCTCGGCCAGGCCCTGCTGGCGCCGGTGCGGCTGAACACTGCGGCGCTGCGCGCGCAGGGCGACCGGATGCCCGCCGTGCTGCGCGGCGTCGTACCCGCCGTCAACCGGCGTCCGGCCGTCGCCGCCGCTGCCGGCGGCGGTCTCGTCCAGCGGCTGGCGACGATGAACGCGGCGGAACGGGACCGGGCCCTGCTGGAGCTGGTGCGCGCCGAGGTGGCCACCGTACTGGGGCACTCGGGGCCCGAAGTCGTCGACCGTGGCCGCGCGTTCAAGGAACTGGGCTTTGACTCGCTGGCCGCCGTCGAACTGCGCAACCGGCTGGGCGCCGCCACCGGGCTCCGGCTGCCCGCCACCCTCGTCTTCGACCACCCCACCCCCACGGCGCTGGCCGGGCACCTGGCCGCGGAACTCCCGCTCGGCGCAGCCGCGTCCGCGGACGGTTCCGTGCTGGAGACGCTGGAGCGGCTCGAAGCGGGTGTGCGTTCCGGGGCCATGGACGGCGCGGATCACGCGGCGGTCGCGGACCGGCTGGAAAGCCTCTTGTCGAAGCTCCGCACGACGGGGAGCGCGGTGCACGCGGACGGCGGCTCACTGGACGACGACGTCCACTCGGCTCCGGTGGACGAACTGCTGAGCATCATCGAAGGGGAGCTGGACGTGAGCTGATTCCGGCGGAATTCGGCGGGGCGTCCGTGCCTGCGAGCCCGGGAGATTAGGGGGTTGATAGGGGTGGCAGGCAGGTGTGAGCCCGCAATGATTTGGCTGAAAACCGAGAACCGGGGCCCGTACCGGCGGGAGGCGCGGCAGCGAGCCGCTGACCACCGCCACGGCCCCGGGCAGGGTACACAGCAACGGGGGAGAACACATCATGGCCGATGGCTGGATGCTTGCTGATCTGGCGCTCATCGCTCCGGATCTGGCCTCGGACGCGGCACTCTCGGCCGCCGCCGCGCCCAGCTTCATGGAGACGCCCCACCGGGAGTCCGTCTCCATCACACCGAACGATCCCCGGTACCAGGACCTGCTCCTGCGGGGATACAACCGCCGCTTCACCGGAAACCCGGACAACATCCGCGTCGTCACCAGCACCGAGCAGGTCATCGACGCCGTCAACGACGCGGTGCGCGAGGGCAGGCAACTGGGCGTGCGCAGCGGCGGCCACAACCTCGACGGACTCGTGGACGATCCCCGGGTGCGCAGCGTCATCGACCTGACCGGCATGCGCTCGGTGTCCTACGACCCCAGGATGCGGGCCTTCGCCATCGAGGCCGGCGCGACCCTGGGCGAGGTCTACCGCGCCCTCTACTACGGCTGGGGCGTCACGCTTCCCGGCGGCGCCTGCCCGCCCGTCGGCGTCGGCGGCCACATCGCGGGAGGCGGCTACGGCGCCCTGTCGCGGCAGTACGGACTGGTCGCCGACAACCTGTACGCCGTCGAGGTCGTCGTGGTGCCCTCCCGGGGCAGCGCGCGGGCCGTGGTGGCCACCCGCGAGCCGAAGGACCCCAACCGCGATCTGTGGTGGGCCCATTGCGGTGGCGGCGGCGGCAACTTCGGCGTGGTCACCCGCTTCTGGCTGCGCTCTCCCGACGCGCGGACGAACGACGCGGGACGGATGCTGCCGAAGGCGCCCGGCGGGACGCTGATGTCACGCGCCGTGTGGAAGTGGGACGAACTGGACCGCAGTTCCTTCGTCCGGATCGCCCGCAACTTCGGTGCCTGGCACGAGCGGTACAGCGCACCGGGCATGCGGGAGAACGCCCTGTTCGGAGGGTTCATCGCGCCCCGCGTCGAATTCGGCTCGGTGACCGTCGCCGGACAGGTCGACCCCACCGTCGAGGGCAACGAGCGCATCCTCCACGACTTCATCACCGCCGCCTGCGAGAACGTGAACGTCAAACCGACGATCACCACATCCGCGCGACTGCCGTGGCTGACCACCGTGCTGTCCTACGTCGACACCGGCGTCGGCCTCGGAGCCAAGCCGCCCCTCCGGTCCAAGACCAAGGGCGCCTACCTCAAGAAGCGCTACACCGACGACCAGTTGGAGACCGTCCACCAGTACCTGACCGGCCCCGACTACCGCCACGCGCCGGCGGCCTTCGCGCTCTCCTCGTACGGCGGGCAGATCAACGCCCCGGCCATGGACGCCACCGCCACATCCCACCGCCAGGCCGTCCTGCTGGCGTCCATCTACAACTACTGGGACAAGGCGGAGGACGACAACCACCACCTGACCTGGTCCAGGAACTTCTACCGCGACCTCCACCAGGACACCGGGGGAGCGCCCGTCCCCGGCGACCACTACGACGGCTGCTACATCGGCTGGCCCGACGTCGACCTCGCCGACCCGACGCTGAACACCTCGAAGACGCCGTGGCAGACCCTGTTCTACCGGGACAACTACCCCCGGCTGAAGCGCATCAAGGAGGCATGGGATCCGCGCAACGTCTTCCGCCACGGACTGTCCATCTGACCGTCCGGAGGGCCGGACGACCGGCGCTTCCCGTCTCCCGGGCCCCGGGCGCCCCCTCGAGGCAGCGCCCGGGAGCCCGTGACCCGTACCTCGACATGAGCGACGAAGACCGACGGGAGACCTACGTGCGTACCACCTCAGCGGCAGTCGTCCACGACAAGGGCGGCCCCTTCCGCATCCAGGAAGTGACGGTGGCCGAACCCCGGCCGAACGAAGTACGGGTGCGGCTCACCGCCACCGGCATCTGCCACACCGACCTCCTGGCACGCGACGGGACACTGCCGCCGGCCGCGCCCGCCGTACTCGGCCACGAGGGCAGCGGAGTGGTGGAGGCCACCGGCTCGGCCGTCACGTCCGTCTCCGTCGGCGACAGGGTGGTGCTCGCCCCGGTGAGCTGCGGTGAGTGCCGCCCGTGCCGCACCGGCCACCCCATGCACTGCGCGGTGTTCCTGCCGCTGAACTTCCGGGGCCGCCGGGCCGACGGCTCCACCGCTTACCACGGCGCCGACGGCACGGAACTGAACGCCCACTTCTTCGGCCAGTCCGCGTTCAGCCGCCACGTCGTGACCGACGCACGATCCGCCGTCGTGGTGGACGACCGCGCACCCCTGGAACTCCTCGGCCCCCTCGGCTGCGGATTCCAGACCGGCGCGGGCGCGGTCCTCAACGTGCTCAGGCCCGAACCCGGCAGCTCCATCGCCGTGTTCGGCGCCGGAGCCGTCGGACTGGCCGCGATCATGGCGGCGCGCATCGCAGGATGCGACCGGATCATCGCCGTCGACCTCCACACCCACCGCCTCCGAACCGCCCGTGAACTGGGCGCCACACACGCCTACGACGCGGCCGGGGGAGACGAAGTGGTCCGTCGGATCGTCGGCCTCACCCACGGCGGAGCGGACGCCACGGTCGACGCGGTCGGCCACCCGCAGACCGTACGCAACGCCGTGGCCGCACTCGCCGTCGGCGGCACCGCCGCGGTGCTCGGCTCGGGCAGCGGCCCTGGACAGGAGATCTCCCTCGGTCTCGGCCAGCTCTTCGGACGCACCGTGAAGGGCGTACTGGAAGGGGACAGCGTGCCCGCCCTGCTGATTCCGCGGCTGGCCGATTTCTTTGTCAACGGCCGATTCCCGATCGACAGAATCGTTCGCACCTATCCATTCGAAGAGATCAACAAGGCGGCCGAAGACGCCGCGGCCGGACGGACGATCAAACCCGTCCTCGTCCACTGAACGAACCGACCGAACCCATTCCCTAGGGGGAACTTAGGGGGTGCCGGGTTACGGACGCTGGGTAGCATTGCGCATCAGTCGCGCACACCCACTCCGCATATCAACTCACGCGCCAACTCACGCGCCAACTCACGCATCAACCCTGCACATTACCCATTCGTTTATTGCGACAGGCTACCCGACGGGGGAAGTGGCACCGGTGCCGGAAGATGAGAAGGAAAAGCTCGTCGACTATCTGCGACGGATGACCGTCGATCTGCGCCGGGCCCGCCGACGAGTCCAGGAACTCGAATCCAAAGCTGAAGAACCCCTCGCCGTCATCGGTATGGCCTGCCGCTTTCCTGGCGGGGTGACATCCCCCGAGAGCCTCTGGAAATTGGTGAAGGACGAGGTCGACGCGGTAGGCGACTTTCCGTCCGACCGTGGCTGGGAAGACAACATCTACGACCCCGACCCGGACCGTTCGGGAAAGACCTATGCGCGAGAAGGCGGATTTCTGCACGAGGCGGGCGACTTCGACGCCGCGTTCTTCGGGATTTCCCCGCGCGAGGCCATGGCAATGGACCCGCAGCAGCGGCTGCTGCTCGAAACGGCATGGGAAACATTCGAGCGCGCCGGCATCGACCCCACCGGACTGCACGGCAGCAGAACCGGCGTCTTCGCGGGGCTCATGTACCAGAGCTATGTGCCGGACCACGCACAGACCCCCGGCGACCTGGAAGGCTACGTCGTCAGCGGAAACTCGGGCAGCATCGCCTCGGGGCGCATCGCCTACTCGCTGGGCCTGGTGGGCCCGGCGGTAACGGTGGACACCGCCTGCTCCTCGTCGCTGGTGGCCCTCCACCTGGCGGCTCAGGCGCTCCGCTCCGGGGAGTGCTCACTCGCGCTGGCGGGCGGCGTGACCGTCATGAACACCCCCACCTTGTTCGTGGAGTTCAGCCGCCAGCGCGGACTGTCCCCTGACGGCCGCTGCAAGTCCTTCTCCGCCGACGCCGACGGCGCCGGATGGGGCGAGGGCGTGGGGATGCTGCTGGTCGAGCGGCTGTCGGACGCCCGGCGGAACGGGCACCGGGTGCTGGCGGTGGTGCGTGGCTCGGCGGTCAACCAGGACGGGGCGAGCAACGGCCTGACGGCGCCGAACGGTCCCTCGCAGCAACGGGTCATCCGTCAGGCTCTGGCGGCTGCCGGGCTCTCCACCACCGATGTGGACGTGGTGGAGGCGCACGGCACGGGGACGCGTCTCGGCGACCCGATCGAGGCCGAAGCGCTGCTGGCGACGTACGGCCAAGGCCGGGACGCGGACCGGCCGTTGTGGCTGGGCTCGTTGAAGTCCAACATCGGACACACGCAGGCCGCCGCCGGTGTCGCAGGCGTGATCAAGATGATCAAAGCCATGCAGGAAGGCGAGCTGCCGCGCACACTCCACGTCGATCAGCCATCGGAAGCCGTGGACTGGTCGTCGGGCGCGGTGGAGCTGTTGCGTGAGGCGCGTGCCTGGCCGGAGGTGGGGGACCGTCCGCGTCGGGCCGGTGTCTCGTCGTTCGGCATCAGCGGGACCAATGCCCATGTGGTGTTGGAGCAGGCGCCGGTGGGGGAGGCGGATGAGGCCGCTGATGCCAGTGTTCCGGCGGTGACGCCGTGGGTGGTGTCGGGCCGTTCGGCGGATGCGTTGCGGGGGCAGGCGGCGCGGTTGCGGGCGTTCGTCGCCGACGGTGATGCGTCGGCGTGCGATGTGGGGTGGTCGTTGGCGTCGTCGAGGTCGGTGTTCGAGCATCGTGCGGTGGTGCTGGGGTCGGGCCGCGATGAACTGCTGTCGGGTCTGGGGTCGCTTGCGGCGGGTGAGGATCCGGCGCCCAGCGCGGTGGGTGGTGTGCGTTCAGAGGTCGTGTTCGTCTTCCCGGGTCAGGGGACGCAGTGGGTGGGAATGGCTGCCGAACTGCTCGCTGATTCCCCGGTGTTCGCGGAGTGGATGGCGCGGTGTGAGGCGGCTCTGGAGCCGTACGTCGACTGGTCGTTGACGTCGGTCCTGCGGGACGGGGGCGCGCTGGACCGGGTGGATGTGGTGCAGCCGGTCTCATGGGCGGTGATGGTGTCGCTCGCGGAGTTGTGGCGTTCGCTGAACGTGGTCCCGTCCGGCGTGGTGGGCCATTCGCAGGGCGAAATCGCTGCGGCCGTAGTGGCGGGCGCGCTGTCGTTGGAGGACGGCGCCCGTGTCGTCGCGTTGCGCTCGCAGGTCATCGGACGTGAGCTGGCCGGCCACGGCGGTATGGCATCCATCGCGCTGCCGGAGGACCAGGTACGCGAAAGGATCGACGCGGACGACCAAGTAGGCATCGCCGCCGTCAACGGCCCCAATTCCACGGTGGTTTCGGGCGCTGCGGAGGCGGTCGCCGCCCTCGTCGCCGCCTACGACGCCGACGGTGTCCGGGCCCGTCTGATCCCCGTCGACTACGCCTCCCACTCCTTCCAAGTAGAGGGCATCCAGGATGAGTTGCGCGACGTTCTCGCCGCCGTGCGCCCTCGCCCGTCCCGCATCCCGCTGTACTCCACCGTCGACGGCACGGCCATCGACACCACCGTCATGGACGCGGACTACTGGTTCCGCAACCTCCGGCGGACCGTGCGGTTCGAGGAGACCGTCGGGGCGCTCCTGCGCGACAGGCACGACGCGTTCATCGAGGTGAGCGCGCATCCGGTGCTGACGTACGGCATCGAGGAGGCCGCCGAAGCCGTTGGTGCTGATGTGGTGGTCGTGGGGTCGTTGCGCCGGGAGCAGGGCGGGCTGCGCCGGTTCCTGGAGTCGGTGGCCGAGGCGTGGGTGCGTGGCGTCGACGTGGACTGGAAGCGGGTGTTCGGCGGCGGGGCCCGGAGCGTGGAGCTGCCGACGTACGCGTTCCAGCACGAGCGGTACTGGCTCCAGGTACAGCCGGAGCGGGGTGACGTGACCGCGGCCGGGCTGCGTGCCGCGGACCATCCGCTGCTGGGCGCCGCGGTGGAGCTGGCCGACGGGTCCGGGGTGGTGCTGACGGGCCGGCTGTCGGCGGACGCGCATCCGTGGCTGGCGGATCACGCCGTGCTGGACAGGCCCCTGGTTCCCAGCGCGACCTGGGTGGAGCTGGCGGTACGCGCCGGGGATCAGGTGGGCTGCGCGGTGCTGGAGCGGCTGACGGCGACCGCGCCGCTCGTCCTGCCCGAGCACGGGAGCGTCCCGTTGCAGGTCGTTGTCGGAGATGAGGATGAGTCGGGCCGCCGCGCGGTGACCATCTACTCCCGCCCCGATGCCGACTCCGACGCCGATGGTGACCTTCCCTGGACGTGCCACGCCACCGGACTGCTCGCGCGGGCTGCCGCCCCTGCCCTTGCCCAGACCCCCGCCCCGTCGTGGGAATGGCCACCCCCGGCCGACGCCCGGGAGATCGAGGTCGACGGCGTCTACAAGTCCCTGTCCGCCGCAGGGTTCGGCTACGGCCCCGCGTTCCAGGGCCTGCGGCGCGTATGGCGGCGTGCGGGCGAGATCTACGCCGAGGTCGAACTGCCGGAGGAACACCGTTCCGACGCCGACTCCTTCACCCTCCACCCGGCACTGCTCGACGCCGCCTCCCAGGCGATGCTGCCCGATGCCGCGGACGGCCACGACGGCCACGACGGCCACGACGGCCACGACGGCCACGACGGCCACGACGGCCACGACGGCCACGACGCCGGTGTCGTGCTGCCGTCCTCCTGGTCGGGTGTCCGCGTCCACGCCACCGGAGCCACCGCCCTGCGCGTCCGGCTGTCGGGGCTCGGCTCCGGCACGGTGTCGTTGACGGCCACCGACGAAGCCGGGCAGGCAGTGGTCTCCGCGGAATCGGTGACGGCGGTGGCGGTACCCGCCGATCAGCTGCGCGGGTCTGAGCAGGGCGAACCGTACGCCTCGCTGTTCCGGGTCGAGTGGAAGAGCGTGCCGCTCGCCTCGGGCGCCGACGAACCGGCCCCGGATTCCTGGGCGGTTCTCGGCGCCGCCCGAGCCGCTGGAGTGCGCACCTACGACGACCTCGGTGCCCTCGTCCGCGCCTTGGACGAAGGCGCGGAGGTGCCATCGGTCGTCGTGGCGTCCCTCGTCTCCGCACCGGACGCGGAGGACGAGGTCGTCGAGTATGCGCACGCCGCCACCGCTCGGGCGTTGGAACTCGTCAAGTCCTGGCTGTCCGACGAGCGTTTCGCCGCCTCCCGGCTTCTCGTCCGCACGCACCGAGCCGTCTGCCGCGCCGACGAGGAGGTACACGACCTGGCGCACTCCGGGGTCTGGGGCCTGCTGCGCAGCGCCCAGACGGAGAACCCCGGCCGCTTCGTGCTCGCCGACACCGACGGGGTTGAAGCGGACTCCGGGCAGCTGGCCGCCGCGCTCGCCACCGGGGAACCGCAACTGCTCCTGCGCGGCCCCGCGGCCTTCGCGCCGCGCCTCGCCAAGGTCCCCGCAGTGACCGTGAACCCCGCCGCCGCGGTCCCCTCCCCGCTGGGCTCCGACGGCACGGTGCTGCTCACGGGCGCCACCGGTGCGCTGGGTGCCAGGCTCGCCCGCCACCTGGTGACCGGGCACGGCGTCCGGAATCTGCTGCTGGTGAGCCGCAGTGGCCAACAGGCCGAAGGGGCGGCGGAGTTGGCGGCGGAGCTGCGGGCCTCGGGCGCGCGGGTCACCGTCGCCGCGTGCGATGTCGCCGACCGGGCGCAGCTGGCGCGGCTCATCGCCGGTATACCGAAGGAGAGCCCGCTCACCGCCGTCGTGCACGCGGCCGGGGCACTGGCGGACGGCATCGTCTCCACCATGACATCGGAGCAATTGGCCACGGCGCTGCGCCCCAAAGTGGACGCGGCATGGAACCTCCACGCGGAGACCAAGCACCTCGGCCTGTCCGCCTTCGTGCTCTACTCCTCCGCCGCCGGTCTGCTCGGCGGAGCCGGCCAGGCGAACTACGCCGCCGCGAACACCTTCATCGACGCGCTCGCCCACCACTGCCGACGCCAGGGAATCCCCGCCGTCTCGCTCGCCTGGGGGCTATGGGGGGAGGCCGGCGGCATGACGGACCACCTCGGCGCCGACGACCGCCGCCGTCTGGCGCGCGGCGGTCTGGCACCCCTGAGCGACGCGGATGCGCTGGCGCTCTTCGACGTCGCCCTCCGCCTCGACCAGGCCCTTCTCGCCCCGGTCCGCTGGGACACGGCGACGCTCCGCGAGCAGGGCGAGAACCTGCCGGTCCTCCTGCGGGACCTGGTCAGGGTGACCGTCCGGCGTGCCATGGCGCACGGGGCCGGAGCGGGTGGCGGCAGTGGGGACGACGGTCCGTCCGGCCTCGTACGGCGGCTGGACGCGCTGAGCGGAACGGAACGCCACCGGGCGCTGGCCGACCTGGTGCGAGGCGAGACCGCTGCGGTGCTCGGCCACCCGGATCAGCGGGGCATCGGGCAGGACCGGGCGTTCAAGGAGCTGGGCTTTGACTCGCTCACCGCCGTCGAACTGCGCAACCGGCTCGGCGCCGCCACCGGCCTGCGCCTGCCCGCCGCCCTCGTCTTCGACCACCCGACCGCAGCAGCCGTCGCCGGATACCTGCACTCGGCCCTCTTCCCCCAGGAAAGCGGGGTGGTGCCGGACGGGACCGACGGCGAAGAAGCCGAAATCCGCCGCATTCTGACCACGATTCCGCTGAGCCGGTTCCGGCAGGCCGGAGTCCTGGAAACGCTGCTGAACCTTGCCGCTGCCGACCACGAGGAGAAGACGGAACCGGTGGACGAGATCGACACGATGGATGCCGAGAGCCTGCTGCGGCTGGCCACCGGAAACCTGTCCGACTGACCGACCGACGACCTGGCGGCGGTGAATATTGTGGCTCATTCCACGGAACAGCTGGTCGAGGCCCTGCGGTCCTCCCTGAAAGACAACGAGCGGCTACGTCAGCACAACCGGAAACTCGTCGCATCGGCGTCGGAACCCCTCGCGATCGTCGGTATGGCGTGCCGGTTCCCGGGCGGGGTGCGGACGCCGGAGGATTTGTGGCGGCTGGTTTCCGACGGCGTCGACGCCGTCTCGGAACTTCCGTCCGACCGTGGCTGGAACCTCGACGAGCTGTACGACCCCGATCCGGCGAGTTCGGGGACGTCGTATGCGCGTGAGGGCGGATTCCTTTACGACGCGGGGGAGTTCGACGCCGGTTTCTTCGGGATCTCGCCGCGTGAGGCGCTGGCGATGGACCCGCAGCAGCGGCTGCTGCTGGAGACGTCCTGGGAAGCCTTCGAGCACGCGGGCATCGATCCGGAGACGGTACGCGGCACCCAGGTCGGCGTCTTCACCGGAGGCAACGGCCAGGACTACCCGCTCCTGCTGATGCGGGCACCACAGGAAACGGAGGGCTTCCTGCTGACGGGCAACGCCGCCAGCGTCGCCTCGGGGCGCATCGCCTACCAACTGGGGCTGGCGGGACCTGCGGTGTCCCTCGATACGGCCTGCTCGTCGTCCTTGGTGGCACTGCACCTCGCCGGGCAGGCGCTGCGGGCGGGCGAGTGCTCGATGGCGCTCGCGGGCGGCATTTCGGTGATGTGCACCCCGACGAGCTTCGTGGAATTCAGCCGCCAGCGCGGACTCGCCCCCGACGGCCGGTGCAAGCCCTTCGCCGCGGGAGCCGACGGGGTCGGCTGGGGCGAGGGTGTGGGGATGCTGCTGGTGGAGCGGCTGTCGGACGCCCGGCGCCATGGACATCGGGTGCTGGCGGTGGTGCGCGGCTCGGCCGTGAACCAGGACGGCGCGTCGAACGGCCTGACCGCGCCCAACGGACCCGCCCAACAGCGGGTGATCCGGCAGGCGTTGGCGAACGCCGGGACCTCGGCCGCCGATGTGGACGCCGTGGAAGGGCACGGCACGGGAACCAAGCTGGGCGACCCGATCGAGGCGGACGCGCTGCTCGCCACGTACGGGCAGGAGCGCGCGGCCGGCCATCCCCTGTGGCTGGGCTCGGTGAAGTCCAACATCGGTCACACGCAGGCCGCCGCCGGTGTCGCCGGCGTGATCAAGATGGTGATGGCGATGCGGGACGGCGTGCTGCCGCGCACCCTGCACGCGGAGCAGCCGTCACCGATCATCGACTGGACATCCGGCTCGGTGGAACTGCTGCGCGAAGCCCGGGAATGGCCGGAGACCGGACGCCCCCGCCGGAGCGCCGTCTCGTCCTTCGGGATCAGCGGGACCAATGCCCACGTGGTGCTCGAACAGGCACCGGACGACGACACCCGCGAAGAAGCCGGCGCACGCGAAGGCGACACTCCGCCTCCGACCATCACACCGTGGCCGGTGTCGGCCCGCTCGGAACCGGCCCTGCGGGCACAGGCCGAGCGGCTGCACGCGTACGCCCGGACGGACGGTGACGTGTCGGCCGCCGACATCGGCCGGTCGCTGGCCACCTCGCGTTCGGCGTTCGAGCACCGGGCAGTGGTGATCGGGGAAGACCGCCAACAACTCCTGGACGGCCTGGGCGCGTTGGCGTCGGGCGACGGCGCGGGGCCTGACGTGGTGACGGGGTCGGTGGTGGCGCCCGGCCGGCTGGCCGTCGTCTTCACCGGCCAAGGCGCACAGCGGGCGGGCATGGGCCGCGCACTGTACGGGACCTTCCCGGCGTTCGCGGCGGCGCTCGACGAGGCGTGTGCGCGGCTCGACCCGCTGCTGGGCAGGTCGTTGCGCGAGGCGATGTGGTCGGGTGACGGACTCGACGAGACGGGGTTGACGCAGCCGGCCCTGTTCGCGGTGGAAGTGGCGCTGTTCCGGTTGCTGGAGTCGTGGGGTGTCCGGCCGGATACGCTGGCCGGGCATTCGGTCGGGGAGATCGCGGCGGCGCATGTGGCGGGGGTCTTCTCGCTCGCGGATGCCGCCCAACTGGTCGCAGCGCGTGGGAAGTTGATGCAGGCGCTGCCGTCCGGCGGAGCGATGGTGTCGGTTCAGGCGACCGAGGAAGAAGTCCTTCCCCTGCTGTCCGGTTGCGAGGACCGGGTGAGTATCGCCGCGATCAACGGCCCCCGGTCCGTCGTCATCGCCGGTGACGAGCCCACGGTGCAGCGCGTGCGGGAGCAGTTCGCGGGACAGGGCCGCAAGACCAAGAAGCTGAAGGTGAGCCACGCATTCCACTCGCCGCTGATGCACCCCGTGCTCGACGCCTTCCGTGCCGCCATCCGCACGCTCACCTATTCCGCCCCCGCCATCCCCCTCGTGTCCGCGACGACCGGCAAGCCGGTGACCGACGAGATCGCCTCCGCTGACCACTGGGTCGACCACGTGACCAGTCCGGTGCGGTTCCTCGACGTCGTGCGCACCATGGAGGACGACGGTGTGCGGACGTTCATCGAACTCGGCCCGGACGGCGTCCTGTCGGCGCTCATTCCCGACTGCGCCGCCGATCCGTCGGCCGTGGCCGCCGTACCCGTGCTGCGCCGCGACCGGCCGGAGCCGCGGTCCGCCGTGACGGCGCTGGCCAGGGCCCAGGTCCGCGGCGCCCGGGTCGACTGGTCGTCGTTCTACGCCGGCACCGGCGCCCGCCGCGTCGACCTGCCGTCCTACGCCTTCCAGCGGAAGCGCTACTGGCCGGCCACGGCCTGGTCGCGTCCCGCCGGCGAACCGGCCGCCGGCCCACCGGAAGACACCACGGCCGGGAGCGAACCCCTCGCCTCCCTGCCGGACCGGGACCGGGAGTCCGCGCTGCTCGCACTCGTCCGCGCCCGCACCGCCCGGACCCTCGGGTACCCCTTGGAAGAGATACCGCCCACCCACTCCTTCACGGAGCTGGGCATCACGTCCCTGACCGCGGTGGAACTCCGCAACGAACTCGCCTCCGCCACCGGCATGCCGCTGGAGACATCGGCGGTCTTCGACCACCCGACACCAGCGGCCCTCGCCGCCCACCTGGCCACCGGCCTCGCCACCACGAACGAAGCCGCCCCCGCCGATCCGCCGCACGACACCTCGCTCGCCGCGCTCTTCCAACAGGCGTGCGCCCACGGCAGGACCGCCGATGGACTCGACCTGCTGGCCACGGCTTCGCAGGCACTCGGCCTCGACCGCCCCACCGCCCGGGAGCGGGCCGCGCACAAGCCCGTGCGGTTCGCGAAGGGGCCGACCGCGCCTGCCCTGATCTGCCTGCCCAGCTTCGCCGCCCCGGCCAGCGAGTACCAGTACGCGCGATTCGCCGCCGCCTTCCGGGACGTACGCGACGTAGCGGTGATCGCCCCGCCCGGCTACCGGCACGACGAAGCCCTGCCCACGACCCTGGACCAACTCGTCGCCCGCCAGGCCACGGCGGTCGGGCAGTGCGCCGAAGGCGCTCCGTACGTACTGGTCGGCTACTCGTCCGGCGGGTGGCTCGCGCACGCCCTGGCCGAGCGGCTGGCAGCCGGAGGCGAGGCCGCAGCGCCGTCCGGCGTCGTCCTGCTCGACTCCTCGCCTCCCGACAGCCCTGAACTGGACGCCCTCCAGGGTGACTTGTTCGGACGGCTCGCGGCCCGTGAGCTGGTCGCCGATCTCGTCGACGACAGGAAACTCATGGCGATGGGGTGGTACCTCAAGCTGTTCCGGCCGTGGTCACCCGGGGCGATCCGCTGCCCGGTCCTGCACGTCAGGGCCACGGACTCGCTGTCCGGGACCGAGGGTCCGCAGTGCGCCGTGTGGCCCGCCCCGCACACCCCGGTGGACGTCCCCGGCGACCACCTCAGCGTGATCGACACCTGTGCCGACGGGACGGCCGAAGCCGTGGAGAACTGGCTGACCGCGCAGGCCCAGACGCAGACGCAGGCGCAGGAACGGAACGACCGACCGCAGGGACCTGACGAAGGAACGATGCCGTGCTAGAGCAGCCGCCGCCGGGCCACCGGTCACTCCTGGCCCCCGAGTTCTTCCAGGACCCGCACGCCGTCTACCAGGATCTGCGGGGACAAGGCACCGTACACAGGCGCGTGGTCAAGACGTTCGCCGCGGAGATGGACGCCTGGGTGGTCACCGGCTACGAAGAAGCCAGGGCACTGCTCGCCGACCCCCGGCTGTCCAAGGACGCGCGGAGTCTGCCGCAGGTCATCGCGGCGAACTTCGTGCCCGACGAGACGGCGCCGCCCGGAGCCGCGCCGCCCGCCGCGCCGCCGAATCCGCGCAACATGCTCTTCAGCGACCCGCCCGACCACACCCGGTTGCGCCGGCTGATCGGCAAGGCATTCACCATGCGCCGGGTCGAGAAGATGCGGCCGTGGATCGAGAACGCCACCGACGAACTGCTCGACACCATCGTCGCCGACCGCGCATTCGACCTGGTGGAGGAGGTGGCGCTGGCCCTGCCCATCTACGTCATCGGCAATCTTCTCGGGGTGGCGGACGACCGGTTCGCCGACATCAGACGCTGGAACGCCGTCCTCACCAACATCGACGGCAGCGCCGACGAGAAGCAGACCGCTCTCGCGCAGATGTACGCGTACATGGGCGGACTCATCGAGAGCAAGCGCTCCCAGCCGGGCGATGACATGGTGACCGCCCTGCTCGAAGCCCAGGACGACGGGAGCGGGCTCGACGAGGGCGAACTGCTGTCGACGATCTTCCTGGTCATGAACGCGGGCTACGAGACCACGGCGAACATGATCAGCAGCGGTGTCCTGGCGCTGCTGCGCCACCCCGAGGTGCAAGAACGCCTGCGGCAGGCACCCGAGTTGATCCCCGGGGCGATCGAGGAGTTCCTGCGCTTCGAGGGGCCGCTGAATCTGGCGACGATCCGGTTCACGAAGGACCCGGTCCAGGTCGGCGACGTCCTGATCCCGCGGGACGCGATCGTCTTCGTGTCACTGCTCTCCGCGAACCGGGACGCCGGCAGATTCCCCGGTCCCGAGCGCTTCGACATCGAGCGCCCGGCATCCGGCCACGTCGCCTTCGGACACGGCATCCATCACTGTCTCGGCGCGCCGCTCGCCCGGCTGGAAGGGGAGGTGGTCTTCCGCAAGTTGCTCGCACGCTTCGCCTCCTGGCAGCTCGCGGTGCCCGAAGCGAGCCTGCGCTGGAGGTACAGCATGCAGTTCCGGGGCCTCGACAGGCTCCCGCTGCGGCTGAGTTGAGCCGCGACGGCCGCCACGAGGGCCGGCGCGAGCACGGAATCGACGCATCGACGAGAGTCGGGAAGAAGGGAGTCGGAACATGGCCGACAACGCAGTGAGCAGGTTCTTCGCGGCGGGCGAAGGGGACGACGTACCGGGGGCCGTCGCGTGCTTCACCGACGACGGCGTCTGGATCTCCTGGGACGGACCCGAGCCCGGCACCACCTACCGGCGGGACGAGATTCCCGCACTGCTCTCCGGAATGATCGAGAAGCGCAAGGAGATGGAGAGCCAGGGGGTGCGGATCGTCTACGGCGAGCAGGTGGAGGCCGCGGACAAGGTGATCCTGGAGTACGCGGTGGAGGCCCCGAACGGCACCGTGGTCGATCGGGGCGTGGACATCTTCACGCTGCGCGACGGAAAAATCGCGGTGAAGGATGTCTTCCGCAAGGCGTGAGACGGCCTCAGCGCCAGACCACCGACTCGCCCAGGGCCGCCATCGCCTCGCGCACCGCGGCGGCGGCCATGGGCGGCTCCGGCAGCGGATGCGCCCGGTCGGCACGGAAGCCGTCGAGGGTCAGGGCGAGGTGACGGCGCCAGGCATGGGGCGCCGAGGTGCGGGTCGCCTCGATGACGCGGGTGTGGGACCAGACCACCAGGACGAGGTCCTCGGCCGTGACGTCCGTCCGCAGCCTGCCGTCCTCGTGCGCCCGCGCGACGACCTTGGCGAACAGCTCACGGATGCGTTCGTGGGCATCGATCGTCCAGTCGCAGCTGAAGGTCATGGACAGCAGGTCGTTGAGGCCCCGGTCCTGGGCCTGGAGTTCGCAGAGCCGCTCCAGGAAGCCGGTGAACGCCTCCCAGGCGTCGGGCACGGTCAGCGCCCGCTCGCCCGCCTCGACGCAGCTTTCGAGCTTGCCGTCGAAGATCGCCTGCATCAGGTCGAGGCGGCGCGGGAAGTGCCGGTAGAGCGTGCCGATGGCGACGCCGGCCTGGCGGGCGATGCCCTCCAGGGACGTGTTGATGCCCTGCTCGGCGAAGGCGGTGCGGGCCACCGCGAGGATCGCGTCCCGATTGCGCTGGGCGTCGCGGCGCAAGGGGCGCCCGGTCTCCGTGGTCGCGGTCCGTTCGGCGGTCATGACGCCACTGTAGTCGACTATCGCTTATGTCGAGGACCCCCTCGACTTGTGTTAGTGTCGGCATACATGAGGGGGGCCTCGACTTTCGCGAGGGTGCTTCACGCACCCGCCGCACGTCACGCGCACCACCTCGGAGGCACCGCACCAGGCGCCCTCGCGGGCGCCGTATCCACGTCAAAGACAAGGAACCGCTATGCCCACCATCGCGATCGTCGGCGCCGGCCCGATCCTCGGTCTGTCCGCCGCGAAGATCTTCGGCAGCAAGGGCTTCAAGGTCGCTCTCGTCTCCCGCACCCAGGAGAACGTCGACAAGCTCGCCGCCGACCTCGCCGAACTGGGTGTCGAGGCCGCCGGCTTCGCCGGTGACGTCACCGACTCGGCGTCCCTCGCCGCCGCCTTCACCCGCGTCCGCGAACGCTTCGGGGCCGTGGACGTCGTCTCGTTCGCCCCCGTGACCAAGACGCCCAACGTCGGCGTCGACATCGTCGGGCCCGAGGCCATGACGGTCGAGAACACCCAGGCGCAGCTGGACGTGCAGCTGCACGGCGCGATCAGGACGGTCCGCGAGGTGCTGCCGGAGATGGTCGAGCGCGGCAGCGGCACCATGCTGTTCACCACGGCGTACGCGGCGGTCGAACCCCTCGCCTTCGTGGCCAACTTCGGGCTCGCCGGATCCACCGTGCGCTACTACGCGCGGACGCTGAACAGCGCCCTGGCGGAGAAGGGCGTGCACGTGGCCCACATCTCGGTCAACGCCTACATCAACACCGAGCCCGGCACCGAGGCCGACACCATCGCGGAGCTGTACTGGGACGCGTACACCAAGCGGGACCAGGCGGAGCTGATCTTCCAGGCAGCCTGACCCGGCGGTACCGGCGGGCACCTCGGGGGCCGGGAGACCGAAGACCTCTCCCGGCCCCGGGGACCGCGCGGGACTAGGGCGACCGGCAGACACAGAGGACGGTGCACCGAAGCGATGTCGATCGACCGCAGAACCACCCTGCGCCTGGGAGCCGGAGCGGCGCTGGGCGCCACCCTGCTCACCACGACCGGAGCGGCCTCGGGAAGCAGCGGGCCACCCTGGGAGACGCTGCGCCGCCACCTGAAGGGCACCCTCGTCCTCCCCGCCGACCAGGCGTACGGGCAGGCGCGGCAGACGTACTTCAGCCAGTTCGACGCCACCGGCCCGCAGGGGATCGCCTACTGCGCATCGGTGCAGGACGTACGCACCTGCCTGCGGTTCGCGCAGGACCACGACGTCCCGGCCGTGCCCCGCGGGGGAGGGCACAGCCAGGCCGGCTACTCCACGACACCGGGTCTCGTCATCGACATGTCCCGGCTGCGGGCCGTCGACGTCCGGGCGGACACGGTCGCCGTGGGAGCGGGCGCCCAGCAGATCGATGTGCTCGCCGCGCTCTCCCCGCACGGCCTCGCCCTGGTGGGCGGCACCTGCCCCACCGTCGGCGTCGCCGGCTATCTGCTCGGCGGCGGCTACGGACTGCTGACCCGCAGCGAGGGCATGGCCTGCGACCACCTGGTGTCGGCCGAGATCGTGCTCGCCGACGGCCGCATCGTGACCTGCTCCCGCGACCACGAACCCGACCTGTTCTGGGCGCTGCGCGGCGGCGGAGGCGGCAACTTCGGCATCGTCACCCGCCTGGAGAGCGTCCCCGTGAAGATCTCACGGCTGGTCAACTTCACCCTCTCCTGGCCGTGGGAGCGCGCCGCCGGGGTCCTGGCGGGCTGGCAGGACTGGGTCACCGAAGGGCCCGCCGAACTGGGCACCGTCCTGGGCATCGCGCTGCCCGACGCGGCCCCGGGTAAGGTCCCCGTCGTCACCGTCACCGGCGCGTGGACGGGCTCGGCGCAGGCCCTGGAGCGGGCCATCGACGGCCTCGCCGCCCGCGTCGGCGCGCCCCCGGCCGTCCGGACGGTGGACACCCTGCCGTATCAGGAATCGATGATGCGCTGGTACGGCTGCGCCGACAAAAGCGTCGAACAGTGCCACCGCATCGGCTACACCCCCGAGGCGCTGCTGCGCCGCGGCGACTTCCTCCGGCTGCGGAACCGCATGTTCAGCCGGCCGCTGCCGAGTTCGGGGAACGAAGCGCTGCTGACCGCCTTCGACGCCGCCCGCAGGGCGGGCCACGGCCGGTCCATCACCGGCGTCGCCCTCGGCGGCCGGGCCAACGACCCCGCACGGACCGACACCGCCTACGTCCACCGCGACACGAACTTCGCGCTCATCTTCGCCGACACCATGGCCGACGGCACCCCGGCGGAGGACGAGCGGACCGCCGCCCAGACCTGGGTCACGGCACAGTTCCAGGCCGTCGACAACTACTCGAACGGCGAGACCTACCAGAACATGCCGGACCCCGCCCTGACCGACTGGCGGCAGGCGTACTACGGCGAGAACCACCGGAGGCTGACCGAGGTGCGCAAGCGCTACGACCCCGGCCGGTTCTTCCGTTTCCCACAGGCGATCAGCACAGCGGGGGTATGACGGATGACGATCGACCGCATCGCCGAGAACAAGGACGGAACGGCGAACGACCTCCCCGAGTTCCCGCTGACAAGGGAATGCCCCTTCCAACAGCCCTCCGGATACGCCGAGTTGAGGGACCGGGGGCCGGTCACCGAGGTACGGCTGGCCGGCGGACGCACCGCCTGGGCGGTGACCGGCCACGCCGAGGCCAGGAAGCTGCTCGCCGACCCCGCCATGTCGTCCGACCACCACCGGCCGAACTTCCCCCTGGCCGAACCCGCCATGGCCGCCCTCAAGAACAAGGACATCGGCCTCCTGGTGGGCGCCCTCGTCAGGACCGACCCGCCCGAGCACACCACCCAACGGCGCATGCTCATCCCCAGCTTCACCGTCCGCCGCTGCGCCGCACTGCGCCCGAACATCCAGCGCATCGTCGACGCACGCCTGGCGGCGATGCTGGCCCAGGGCCCCCCGGCCGACCTCGTCTCCGCCTTCGCCCTCCCGGTGGCCTCCGGCACGATCTGCGAACTGCTCGGCGTGCCCTACGAAGACCACGACTTCTTCGAGGAACAGGCCAGGCGCAGATTCGCTCCCGGGCAGGTCGTCGACGCCTTCACCGCCCTCGCCGACTACCTGGAGCGGCTGATCCAGGGCAAGGAGAAGTCCCCGGGCGACGGCCTGCTCGACGAGCTGGTCGTCGAACAGGTCCTGCCCGGACGGCTGGCGAGGGCGGAACTGGTCCGCTACGCCATGTCGCTGCTCCTCGCGGGACACGACACCTCGGCGAACATGATCGCGCTGAGCGTCCTGGCCCTGCTGGAACACCCGGAACAACTCGCGGCGCTCCGCGAAGACCCCGCACTGTTCCCCGGCGCGATCGAGGAGTTGCTGCGCTACCTGTCCATCATCGGCAGCCTCGCCCGGGTCGCCACCAAGGACATCGAGGTCGGCGGCCGACGCATCCGAGCGGGCGACGGCGTGCTCATCGCAGGCGGAGCCGTCAACCACGACCCCTCGCAGTTCCACAGCCCGCAGGAGCTGAACGTCCACCGCTCGGCACGCAACCACGTCGCGTTCGGCTACGGCGTCCACCAATGCATAGGCCAGAACCTCGCACGCGTGGAGATGGAAACCGCCCTGCGCACGCTGTTCGCACGCATCCCCACGCTGCGACTGGCCGTCCCCGCGGACGAGGTACCGATGAACCAGGGCCTCTTCTTCGGCATCGGGGAGCTTCGGGTGACCTGGTGACCTTCAGGCGGGGGAGCCACGGGCAACCGGGCCGGGGGAGAGGCGCGTTGGTCACCCTCGCGCGCCCCCGGCCCGGCCGCTCAACGGTCCCGGATGGCCCGCACCAGTCCGGCAACGAGACGCGCCCGCTCGGCCATGGCCCCGACCAGCAGGTACTCGTGGTCGGCGTGGGCGCCGCCGCCGACCGCCCCGAGGCCGTCGAGCGTCGGCACCCCCAGCGCGGCCGTGAAGTTGCCGTCGCTCCCGCCGCCCACCGCCTTGCCTTCGAGGCCGGGAAGCAACCGCTGCGCCAGGGCGAACAGCTCGGTCGATGCCGACTCGGGCATCGGCGGCCGTCCGACGGACCCCTCAACGGCGATCTCCGCCTCGTCGAGGTGCGGGGCCAGCGCCGCGAAGGCGGCTTCGACGCGGTCCTTCTCCTCGGCCGACTCGACCCGGACGTCAACGATCACGGTCGCCTCCGCCGGAACGACGTTGTCCAGGGTTCCCGCGGACGCGACGGTCGGGGTCACGGTCGTGCCGATATCGGGACGGCCGAGCGCGGCGATGTCCAGTACCTGATGTGACGCTTCGACCAGGGCATTGACCCCGGCCGCCGGCTCAAGACCGGCGTGCGAAGCCCGGCCGGCGACGGAGACCTGGAACGTGCCGCAGCCCTTACGGCCGGTCTTCAAAGCCCCGCCGTCAGCGGCACCCTCGAACACCAGCACCGCACCGCAGGCCAGGGCCCGTTCCTCGATGAGAGCACGGGAGGAACGGGAGCCGACCTCCTCGTCCGCGGTCACCAGGATCTCGACACCGGACAGGTCATCGAGCGCCGCCAGACCGTGAACGGCCTGCACCAGACCGCCGAGCATGTCGAAGACCCCGGGTCCTGTCGCCTTTCCGTCCGCCACCAGGAACGGGCGGCGCTCCAGGGTGCCCAGCGGAAACACCGTGTCGTGGTGGCCGAGAACCAGCACCGCGGGATCGCCGCCGGCCGACCAGTGCACATGCGGCCCGGCTTCGCTCTCGATGAGGACGGCCCGGCCGCCCAGACGGTCCTCGATGACCGCCGCGACAGCTTCGGCCGATGCCCGCAACGCGCCGATGTCGCGCGAAGGAGACTCGATCTCGACGAGTGTCCTGAGGTCATCGAGCATCGCGTCAACACTCACATCGACGGTCCTGTGCATCGTCATGCCGCAAGGGTACGTGGCACGCCGGGACGGAACGGGGTGACCTGCGCCGTCGCGCTCGCCCACGCAACCGCCCCTCCGCACCGGCCCGTCAGTCGAGGACGGCGAGGTCGAGTTCCCGGAGGCGCGCAGGGTCGGCGATCACGTCGTATGCGGTGATCCTGTCGTCATCGATGGTGAAGGTGAGTGCCAGCAGCAGTCGGCCGCGCGGGGCCACGACGACTCCCACCGTGCCGTTGACCAGCGCCAGTTCGGCGAACTGCGACCGGCGGGCAAGGGCGGCCGTCCCCTTCGCCACGGCCTGCGCACCACGGACCTCGGCCGCGACGCCCGGCGGCAGGGCGACGGCGTCGGCGCGGCGCACCACGTCGGGGGCCAGCACCGCGAGGATCGCGGCGAGGTCACCGGCCCGCGCGGCGGCGAGGAAAGCCGACACGACCTGCCGGTGCCGGGCGATCTCGGCAGCCGGTACCACCGGAGTGCCCTGAACCTTGTGGCGCGCGCGGCTGGCGAGCTTCTTCGTGGCGACCGGCGTGCGTTCCACGAGGGGCGCGATCCGGTTGAACGGCACGGCGAACATGTCGTGCAGCACGAACGCGACCCGCTCGACGGGGTCCAGCGTGTCCAGCACCACGAGCAGCGCCCGGCTCACCGAGTCGGTCAGCACCGCCTCGTCCTCCGGCGGACTGCCAGGGCCCGGCTTCGAGAACTGGTCGAGCACCTCCTGCTCGGTCAGGTCCTCCCGCCGTGACCTGCGGGAACGCAGCATGTCCAGGCAGATCCGGGTCACCACGGTCCGTAGCCAGCCGGCCAGGTTGTCCACCTCACCGGCATCGACCCGGCTCAGGCGGAGCCACGTCTCCTGCACCGCGTCATCGGCCTCGTCCGGCGAGCCGAGCATCCGGTAGGCGACGGCGCGGAGCCGGCCGCGCTGCGCCTCGAAACGTTCCGCCAGCTGATCGCGCTCGTCCACCGGTCACCTTTCCTCGTCCCGATCCGTCACCCCTCATGACGAACGCAACGTAGCGGAAGTGACAGGAGAAACGATGCCGACCTTGCTGCACCTGGATTCCAGCGCCGATCTCTCCGGCGGGTCGGTCAGCAGGCAGCTGACCACGCTGTTCGCAGACACCTGGCGGACCGCGCACGGCCCGGCCGGATACCGCTACCGGGACCTGGCCGCCGACCCGGTGCCACCCCTGGACACCGCCTACTGCGCGCTCGGCCGGCGACTGGAGCGGGACGGCCTCCTGCCGCCCGCCGAAGTGGACGCGCTGGCCAAGAGCCCGGCCGAGGAACGGGCGTGGGCGCTGACCCGCCCGCTGATCGACGAACTGCTGACGGCCGACACCGTGCTGATCGGCGCCCCGATGTACAACTACTCGGTGTCCGCCCTGCTGAAGGCGTGGATCGACCGGGTGTGCTTCCCGGGGGCGCTCACCGATCCCGACACCGGGGACGGCCTGCTGCACGGCACGAAGGTGGTGGTGATCAGCACACGGGGCGGCGCCTACGGTCCCGGCACCCCACGGGAGGCATGGGACTTCCAAACGCCCTACCTGCGCGCGTACTTCGGCAGGCAGGGCGTGGCGGACGAGGACATACGTGTCGTCTGCGCCGAGATGACCCTGGCCGGACTCGTCCCGCACCTGGCCCGCTTCCGCCCGTCGGCCGCCGACTCGCTGGCCGCGGCACGAGCCGAGGTGACCGCGCTGGCCGGTGCCCCTGCCCGGCGGGAGGAGCGGACGGCCCCGCAGGGCCGGTGACGGCGCGCTCCCCGTGGGCCGGGACGCGTCACACGGCACCGCTCAGGCCGCGGGCCCGATGCCCGTGCCGATGTCGAGGGCCAGCAGCCCGGCTTCCGAGCCGACGAACAGACGGCGGCCGAGGGAACACAGCGCGTGCACGGGGTGATGGACGGGAATGACCGACAGACAGACGCCCGACGAGCAGTCCCAGACACGCACCGCCCGGTCGGTCCCGCCGGTGGCCAGCAGGTCCCCACCGGCGCCCCCGGTGACCACGCACATCGCCTTGACGCTGCCCGCGGGGACATCGAGTTCCCGCTCCGCGGCTCCGGTGCCGGGATCCCAGATGCGGACCGATCTGCGGCCGACGGCGAGCAGGGTGCGCCCGTCCTCTCCGGTGAGCGCGCAGAGGTGCCGTACGTCGTGGTGGTCGTGCGGGTCGACCAGCCTGCGTTCACAGTGGCCGCTCTCCGCGTCCGTGACGAAGACCGTGTCGCTGGGGCCGCCGCGGACCACCTTCGGCGCGTGACCGTCTCCGTTGAAGACGCACAGGACCCAGGTGGCAGGACCTGTGCGGGACTTCCGCAGGCAGCGGCCGGTCGCGGGATCCCAGACGCGCACCCGCCCCAGGATCAGGCCCTGGACGGTGGCCAGCCGCTGGGTGCCGTCGGCGGCGGTGAACGCGACCACGTCGTTGAGCCATCGGGCGCGGCGGGTCAACTCCCGCTCCAGCGTGCCGGTTTCGGGATCCCAGATGCGTACCGCGCGGTCCCGCCCACCGGTGGCAAGACGCGGCCGGCCGCTCGTGTCGGTGAACCCGGTCAGCACCTCCACCGGCTGTTCGTGCGCGGTCAGTTCATGAACCGGCGCGCCGCTCTCCGGGTCCAGGATCTGCACCGCACGGTCGTCCGCGCAGGTGGCCAGCCAGGCGCGGCCGTCGGCACCGGCGCAGACGGTGGCCATCCGCACGACGGCCGGCTGCCGCTGGGGCCGGCTCCGGCGCGCGAGGAGGGGATCCCAGACGCGGACGGTCCCGTCGGAGCACGCCGCGGCCAGCCGGGCGCGCCCGTCGGGCCCGTCGTACGCGCAGAGTGAGCGGATCCCGGCCGCGTGGATCCTCCGGTCCGGCGGGCCGCCGCCCGAGCCGGGAGCGCAGAGGAGCAGCCAGCCGTCGGACCCACCGGCGGCGAGCTGCGCCCGCGCGTCGGAACCGGGGAACGCGCACAGCGCGCTGATGCCGCCCACATCGGCCGTCAGGTCCCATTCCCGGACGCCGGTGCGGAGGTTCCAGAGGCACATCCGGCCGTCGGAATCGCCGGACGCCAGACGCACACCGCCGTCGGGGTCTTCGACGGCGCACAACGCGGTGACGCTGCCGGTGTGGCCCGCCAGTTGGTGCTCCGGCGTGCCGTCGGCCGGATTCCAGACGTACACCGTTCCGCCACCGGTGCCGGCGGCCACCCGTGCCCGCCCGTCAGGCCCGGTCACCGCACACAACACCTCGACGTTGCCGTCGTATCCGTTCAGCGAACCCACCCGGCTGCCGGAGGCCAGATCCCACAGGCGCACCTCGCGGTTGGGCATGTCAACGGTGGCCAGCAGGGCCGCGCCGTCGGCACCGGCGAAGGCGCACAGGGCGTGCGTCCGGCCGGCGGCGGTCAGCACCCACTCCTGCTCGCCGGTCGCCGGATCCCAGATGACCGGTGGCCCCAGCGCCCTGCTGACGTCCGCCGAAATCGTGACGAGCCGTACCTGGCCGTCGCCGCGGGTGAACGCTTCGACGGCTTGCAAGCCGCTCGACACCGACAACAGGGAGTGCTCCAGACCGGCGGTCGCGGCGTCCCAGACGTGCAGCCGCCCGTGCCAGTACTCCCGCCTGCCAATTCCCGCCGTAGGCACGGTCCATCACCCCATTCCCGAGCTGATGGTGTACGCCGCACCGGCCAGCCGCGGCCTGCCGTCGTACCCCTCGAAGACACACACCGCCGTCGCACGGTCGGCCTCCCCGTCGAGTGTGGTGACCTCCGTACGGGGACGCGTACGGGCCCATGCCACCCGGTAGGGGACCGCCGCCCCGCCGACGGGGGCCGGGGCGTCGGCGATGTCCTCCATGGCGGCGGTCACGGCGAACAGCGCGGCCCGCTCGGCGGGACCGGCGTCGGCCGCGGCGGGGGTGAGCGACAGCAAAAGCGCCCGGTTCCGGCCGCGCTCGGTCACCGCCCGGTCGGCGAAGGCCAGCAACTGCACCAGGTCGCCGTGGAGAAGGAAGCCGTCCTCCCCGAGCACGTCATCGATCATCCCCGCGCGCGCCGCATGCTCGGGCAGCGACCGCAGCACGTACTCGGGGGCCGCGGCCCAGTCACGGACCCCACCAACTGGTGAGGAACGCTCGGGTGAGGGCGCGTTCATCAGCGGCACGCTCCTTCCAGTCCGCACGCTGCGCGAGCAGGGAGTCCACCAGCGCCTGGTGGAACAGCCGGAACGTCCGACCGTCGGGATCGGAACCGGACTCGATGAGAAAGTTCGCCGCGGCGGACCGCGCGAACCGGGCCAGCGCCTGCGGATCGACGGACACGTCGTGCAGGGCACCGATGGCCGTCGACCACAACGGGGCGGTGAAGCCCGGCATGTGGGCGAAGGCGAGGGCGGTGAGGGCACCGGCGGCGGAGACCGCGCCGCCCGCCACGGGCGGCACCAGCCGTTCCAGGTACGCGTGCAGGACCTCGTCCACATCCGGCGAGAACGTCAGCGCGTCGGGGTCGACCGGCTCCGTGTCGTAGAGGCCGTGGCTGCGCGCGACCAGTCCGGCGACGAGGAAGTTGCGCGCGGACCGTTCGGCGATCCGGCGGGCGACCGGCCGGGCGACCGCACCGTCGGCATACGGGTTCCCCGCCCGCTCGTTGCCCGACAGCCGGAGGGTGGCCAGCGCGTACGCCTCCAGATCGGCCGGCGCGAAGTACGCGGGGCTGTCCAGATCGATGGTGACCCGCCCCGTCCGGAAGGCGCCCAGCAGATCCCCCAGGTCATCGCGGTACCTGGCACCCACCACGACCCGGGCGCAGGGGACGGTCTCGGCCAGCGGCCGGGCGACCATCCGGATGATCAGACGCGCCTGCTCCGGCGACGCGGCCTCGTCCAGCGCGTCGATGACCACGTTGAAGGGGGCGCCCGCGGTGAGCGCGCGGGCCATGAAGGCGGGGAAGTCCTGGAGCTGTTCGGGCACTTGGGCCGAAGCGGCCCGCGCGATCTCGGCCGCCACCTCCAGCGCGGTCCTGCCCCTGGCGAACACCGCGCAGCCGATCGAGCCCTCGTCGGCGCGTACCGCGTCGTCGTCGGCGGGCAGGAGAGCGCCGACGGCCGGGTCCGCGGTGGTGACGATCCGCGCCAGCACCGCCGATTTGCCGACGCCGGGCGAGCCGGTCACCACCAGGACCTGCCGGTGGTCCGCCCGCTGCCGGAACCACTCGACGATGCGGTGCAGCGCCGCCGTACGCCCCCGGAACCGCCAGCCGCCCTCACTGTCGACGGCCACCCCGCGCGCACGTGGCCGCCAATGCCTGGCCGCCTGCGTATCGCCGTCCAGTGTCCAGCCAGGAACGGCGTCCGGCGGGCGGCAGGCGGCAAGACCGTGGAGGCTCTCGGCCTCGAACAGGGTGACCGCCCGGCCGTTGCCGCCGCCCGCCTGGGCGACGACCCCCACGAGAGCGCCGTACGGGGCACACCACAGACCCGCTCCGCTGAAGCCGCGCTCGATGCGGTGGGAGGGCGCCGTGTCCAGCCGCACCCACCCGTGCCCCAGGGCCGTTCCGATCTCTCCTCTGGCGCTGTCGCCGAGCGGGTCGCCACCGGGGAAGCCGAACGCCCACCACGACGCGCCTTCCAGGTCTTCGGGCCGCGGACACCGCAAGGCAGGCGGGCGCACACCCGGCGGCATCCCTGCGTCCGTATCGAGACGGAGCACGGCCAGATCCTGCTCGGCGGTGCCACGGGCGACCACCAGGGCCCGGCGCGCCGGCTGCCCGGGGACCATGGGAAAGCGCACCCGTACGGTCTCGGATCCGCAGATGTGCGAGCAGGTGAGGATCCGTTCGTCGTCGATGACGAATCCCGCCCCGACCGGCGTCGCACCGTCATCGGAGAGGACCGCGACCACCCACGAACGGTCCTGCGGAAGGCGCCATCCGGCGCGCGAGGTCGAAGCGGCGCTCATGAGCGAGCAGTCGGCTCCTCGGACTTCCAGGTCAGCGTGATCTCGAAGGCGACCTCGCTGTTCGCCGCGGCGATGAGCCAGGTGGTTCCGCCGCTCACCTTGACGCCGAACTTCACCTGGACCTCATCCGGGCGGCCGGCCGCCCGCACCTGCGACAGCACTTCCTGCGCGGCCCGTACGGCAGGCGCGACGGCCGCCCGCACCTCGCCGGCCCGCTCGCCCAGCCTTCCGGCCGGCTGGAACCCGGGAGGCGGCTCGATCTCGAACCCCACATGCGTGCCATCGTCCAGCGCGTACGCGACGACCTGCCTGTCCACCCGGTCCCCCTCAACTCCACGGATTCCGGCCATCCTTGCACCGAAGGACCGCCGGTGTGATGGGTTCCGGCGGCGAGAACCCTCCCGTACTGCGGGGGAGCGGGGGCGAGTTGACCTCTCGCGGTACGGGACGGGCCGGTGCCCCGCACGCCGCCCCGCATACGTTTGTCACAGGCACGTAGGAGAGGCCGGCACCGCCACGGAACCGCCCGCGAGCAACGGCTCGTCCGACAACGCCGCTGCCGCTTCCGGCCCCTGCAAGACCTCCCAGCTCGACTTCAGCCATATCCGACGGCAGTTCACCCGCCGCGATCACCGTCGACCCCGTCGGCGCGGGCAAGTAGGCACAACCGCCGACACGAGGACGTCAACCGGGGCGGGCGGGAGGCCGACGTCCGGACGGCCACCGCCACTATGTCATCATGCGAAGACATCAATTGATGACAAGATGGAGTGACCAGACCATGCGGCACATACGCACTTCGTCCTCGGGCGAGCACCGGGCACTGGTCCCGGTGCTGGTCTGTCTGGGCATGCTGGTCGCGATCGTCAGCAGCCTCGGCGCCCCGCTGATCCCGACGATCGCCGACATCGACCACGTATCGGTGACCACCGCGCAGTGGTCGCTCACCGTCACGATGCTGATGGGCGCCGTCGCCACCCCGGCGATGGGGCGCCTCGGCGACGGTCCGCACCGACGGAAGGTGATCATCGGCGGGCTGGCCACGGTGCTGGTGGGCAGCCTGCTGGCGGCGCTGCCGCTGGGCTTCGGCTTCCTGCTCACGGGACGGGCGCTGCAAGGCGTCGGAATGGGGCTCGTGCCCCTCGCGATCGCCACCGCCCGCGATGCCCTGCCGCCCGACCGGGCGCGGTCGGCGCTGGCGACGCTGTCGCTCACGACCGTGGCCGGAGTCGGGCTCGGCTACCCCCTCACCGGGCTGCTCGCGCAGTACTTCGGGATGTACGCCGGATTCTGGTTCGCGGTGATCTCCGCCGCCGCGGCACTGATCGCCGCCGCCCTCGTACTGCCCGAGCCTCCACGGCGTCCGGCGCACCCGATGGACGTGCCGGGCGCGGTGCTGCTCACCGCCGGAATGACGGCGCTGCTGTTCGCCCTCACCGAGGGCGAACGCTGGGGCTGGACGTCGGTCCGGCTGCTCGCCCTGGCCGCGGTGGCGGTTCTGCTGCTGACCGGGTGGGTGATCCACGAACTGCGCGCGCCGCACCCCCTGGTCGATGTGCGGCTGGTCCGCGACCGGACGGTCCTCATGGCCGACTTCACCACCATGATCGGCGGCATCGGGACGTACCTGCTGATCTCGCTGGTGACCCGCTACCTGCAGACGCCGCGGAGCGCCGGCTACGGCTTCGGGTCGAGCGTCGTCGTCACCGGACTGGTCCTGGTGCCGTTCTCGGTGGCCAGCCTGGTGTCCGGACGGCTGGTGCGGCTCCTGGCCCGCAGGAATCCGCTGCCCCGGCTGCTGCCGCTGGGCTGTCTGCTCTCCCTCGCGGCCATGCTGTGCTTCGTGTTCGCCCGCGGGAGCATGTGGGGGGTGTGCGCGGCCATGGCCGTGGCCGGGCTCGGCGTCGGCTTCAACTTCGCCGTGACACCCGCCCTCATCGTGGGCGCGGTGCCCGCGCACGAGACCGGCAGCGCGATGAGCTTCAATCAAGTCGTGAAGTACATCGGATACTCGGCAGGAAGCGCGCTCAGCGCCGTGATCCTCCAGGCCCACACCGCCCCCGGGCAGACCCTGCCGTCGAACGACGGCTACCGCACCGCCGGCCTGCTCGGCTGCGCCGTGTGGCTGCTCACGGCGCTGGTGAGCGTGGCGCTGATCAGGCAAGGTGCCCGCCGCCCGTGGCCCGCGGGCGGCGGCGACCCGGCCGGCGACCTCGCGCCGGGACGCGACGAGAGCACGCCGCAGAGCGCCGGGGCCCAGCGGTGAGCGGGGGCACGCAACGCCGCCGCCACGACTCGGCACGCAGCCGCGAACTGCTGCTGACGGCGGCCAGCGAACTCTTCGCCGAGCGCGGCTTCGACCGTACGACGATCCGCGACATCGGCGAACGCGCCGGAGTGGACCCGGCGTTGATCGCCCGCTACTTCGGCAGCAAGACCCTGTTGTACGTCGCCGCCCTGGAGGCCGAGCAGGGCGCCGTGCCCCCGGCCGACCTGCTCGAACCCGAGCGGTTGCGCGAGATCTTCGCGCGGGCCGACCGCCGCGGCCCCGTCCCGCTGGCCCAGGTCGCCGTGCAGCGGCTGACCGACCCCGCCGCACAGGACGCCGCGCGCGCGGCGCTGCACGCCCGGCTGGTGGATCCGCTGCGCGACCGCTTCGTCAGGGAAGGTGTCGACCGGCCGCAGCTACGGGCCGAGATCATGGTGGCGGCCGTCATCGGAGTCATGCTCGGACGCCACTCGGGCGCCTTCGACGAACTGACCCACGCCGACCCCGACGACCTCGTCCCACTGCTGCGGAGCGCGCTCACCGAGGAGCACTGACCTCGGCAGGCGGCGGGCCGCCCCAGACGCCGCCCGCCGCCCAGCGCAAGGCCCCCCACCGCCGGCCGCCTCAGTCCCGCACCACCCGCGCCGAGGTCAGTGAGAGCCCGACGAGCAGTTGCCCGGCGGCGAGCACCAGCAGAACGGCCAGCGGCATCGTCCAGGCGCCGGTCGCGGAGTGCACAAGCCCGATGCCGAAGGGGCCGGCCGAGGCCAGGAGATAGCCGGTGCTCTGGGAGAACGTCGACAGCGCCGCGGTTTCCTGCGGGCTGCGACCGCTGGTGCCGATGATGGCCAGGACCAGGGGGAAGGCCCCCAGTCCGAGCCCGGTCAGCACGGCCCAGAGCGCGGGCAGGGCCAGCGGCGCGCACAGCAGGCCCAGGTATCCGGACATCAACGAGACCCCGACGACGCAGAAGGCGAGCCGCAGTCGCCCCGCGGTCCGGGTGAGCGGCATCAGGGCGAACGTGGACGGAACTCCGACGAGCAGGGCCAGGCCCAGCATGACCCCGGCCCGGTCGGGGCTCATGCCGTGGTCCGTCAGGACGGTCGGGAGCCAGCCGATGACCGCGTAGCTGCTGAGGGACTGCAGGGCGAAGAACGCCGTCACGAGCAGGCCGAACCGGGTACGTCCGGCGGTCAGAGCCGAGACCGCACCGCTGCCGGCGCGGTGCGTCGCGGCCTTCCAGGAACCCGGCCGCAGTGCCCACACCGCCAGGGCCAGCACGGCGGGCAGCGCCCAGGCGGCCAGCCCCAGGGACGGCCGGCCCGCCACGTCCGCGACGGGCACCGCCACCGCCGCGGCGAGGGCCGAGCCGAGAGCCATCGTGGTCGTGTACACCCCGGTCAGCAGCGCGACCCGGTCCGGGAAGTGCGCCTTGACCACGGCCGGCAGCAGGACGTTGCACAGCGCCAGCCCGGCCGAGCCCAGCAGCGTGCCGGCCAGTAGCGCCCACGTCTGGGGCACCGCGCGGACCGCGAGCCCGCCGCCCAGCGCGGCCAGGGCGATGAGGACGGCGGGCTCGGTCCCCACACGGCGGGCCAGCATCGCGCCGGTCGCGCCCACGGCTGCGAAGCACAGGGTCGGCAGGGTCGGTATCAGGGACGCGACGAGCGGGTCGAAGCCCAGCTGGGACCTGAGCTGTTCCAGCAGCGCGGAGCAACTGCTGATGGCCGGCCGCAGGTTGAAGGCGATCAGCACGATTCCGGCGGCGGTCAGCCAGGCGGCCCGGGAGCGGGAGGCGACGGGCCGGGTGAGAGCGGCGGGCGAAGGAGTCGGAGGACGGTGAGTCAACGGCATGCGAGCAAACATAAAACGTCTGACCTTTAACGTCCAATCTTTATGGCTAGAATGGCCGCTGAGCCCTCTTACCCGGTCAGGAAGGACCTCCGTGACTCTCGCCTCCGCACGCCGCTCAGTACTGGTCGACGACGTCATCCAGCGGTTGCGTGCCGAGATCACCTCGGGACGGTGGCCGGTAGGAGGCCGCATCCCGACCGAGACGGCACTCATCGAACAGCTCGGCATCGCCCGCGGCACCCTGCGCGAGGCGACCCGCGCCCTGATCCACGCCGGTCTCCTCCAGGCGCGCCAGGGCGACGGCACCTACGTGCGCGCCACCAGCGAACTGTCCGGCGCCATCCAGCGCCTCGACAGCGAACTGAGCGACGTACTCGAAGTCCGCGAGGCCCTCGACGCCCAGGCCGCCCGCCTGGCCGCCACCCGCATCACCCCCGAGGAACTCACCCGCCTCGGCGACCTGCTCACCCAGCGCGCCACCGCCTGGCAGCACCGCGACCGCGACGCATGGATCGAGGCCGACCACGCCTTCCACCAGGGCGTCGCCACCAGCAGCGGCAACGCCCTGCTCGACAACCTCTACACCGCTCTCGGACCGCCGCTGCGCCGCTCGATGACCACCCACTGGGACGAGCACGGATTCGACGGCGCGGACCACCGGGGCCACGAAGAACTCCTCGACGCCCTGCGCACGGGCGACGCCACCCACGCCGCCCGCAGCGCCACCGCCAACATCGACGCCACCGACGCATGGCGCGGCACCACGCCGGCCCCGCCGTCCGGCACGAGCTGAACAGAGACGTGGGCCCCTTTCCTTGAGGAAAGGGGCCCACATTCATGTTCGGCTATCTCATCGGAGCAGCGCCTCGGGTACCGGAAGCTCGTGGCCGGTCAGCATTCTCGCGGTGCGTTTCCGGGTTGCCTCCCGCATGAACGGGATGGCCTTTTCCAGGAGGTCCGTGTCGAAGAACTCCTCCAGAACCTGGAAGTACACGGGCCCCGTCAGGGCATGGGTCGAGCTGCGTACCAAGAGGTCTGCGAACTCGAAGCACCTGCCCATGAGTTCCGCGTCGGGTGACGTCCTTGTGAGTTCCGGCAGCACGACCGGCTCCATGAACGCCTCCTGAAGGAGCGCGAAGGTGTCGTACCGGGCGGCTTCGCTGGTGACGGCCTTGTCCGCGGGCATCTCGTACAGCTCGGCGATGTGTTCCGCGGTTTCCGGCACCATGCGCAGCAGCAGTGCGGGAACCTCCAGTGGGTCGAGTTCGCTCATCATGTTTCCCCTCAGGCGCAGTTTCCGGACGAGGGGTCGCAGATGGATCCGCCGCCTCCGCCGCCGTTGTCCTCAGGGTAATAGGGGTCCTGTCCCTTGGAGACACCGAGCGGGTCGAATGCGTCCTTGAACAGTTCCCAGCTACCTCGTTTCCACCCGTAATCCCTGATGTAGCCGGGTGCCTGGGCGGCCGATGCCACGCCGCCCGCGATGCCGAACGACTTGGCGAATCCGCGCAGGCGGGTGGGCTCGCCGACCGGCTGGGGGCCCTTGTGCTGGGTCGGCTCGAACTTCTGGCCCGTGAGGTCCTTGACCGCCGACGTCTTGATGACGTCGTCGACGTTCTTCTTGATGGCGTCCTTCATGCCCGCATCCTGCTTCACCGTCCTCGCAACCTTTCCGGTGATATCGCGGGAGTTGAGCGCGTTCCAGAGTTCCTTCGCCTCGGACTTGGCGACCGCGAGGTCGTGATCATTGAGAAGGTTGTCCATTCCCTTGCCCGTCTCCCGGGCCTTTCGGTCCTTCTCCAGGATCGACGACATGTTCTTCAGAGCGCCCCAGCCCTTCTGAATGTGCCACTCGTCCTTGTTGTCGAGGCGCTTGCCGTTGTTGAACTCGTAGATGATGGCGGTCGCGGCCTTTCCGTCGCCCATGACCGTCTTCGCCTGGGGCTTGGCGTAGATGTTCTTCAGGCCCTTGGCCAGGTTCCGGTTGCTGACCGTCGGGATCGACGCCCTCGACCGTGAGGCGCCCGGGTTCGCGTTCGGGGTCTTGTACGCCTTCTTGATCGCCCCGATCGTGTCCATGACGCTGTTCATGACCTGGTTGAAGAACCACCCGAAGAACTTCCCGCTCGGGTCCGCGTACACCAGCGGGTTGTTGTTCCCGTAGGTGTAGCCGTGCATCTGCTGGGCGTCCGAGGTGTCCATCATCGGGTCGACGGAGATGAACCGGCCCGTGTTCGGGTCGTATTCGCGGGCGCCGAGGTGGGTGAGTCCGGTGCCCTTCGTCTCGTCGGTGCCGCCGACGAAGCCCTTGGTGCCGGGCCAGGACTTCGGCGCCTGCCCGCGGGTGCCGCCGAAGGGCAGCACGCGGCGCTGGCTGAGGGTCAAGTCGCTTGCCGCGACGGCCAGCAGGCCGGTGCCGTGATGGTCGCCGATGGTGAAGGAGAAGGAGCCGTCGTCCGAGCGCACGGCCTGGTGGCCGCTGCCCAGGTCGAAGTAGCGGGTGGCCTTCGCCTTGGCCGCGCCCTTGTCCAGGGTGACCTCGGTGTGGCCGAGGTGCAGCGTGGTCCGCTCACCCGTGCGGGAGAGCAGACGCTGGCCGTCGGCGTCGTACAGGTACTCGGTGACCTTGTCGGGCTTGCCCGCGACCGGCTCGGTCACCTTGCTGAGGTTGCCCTCCGCGTCCCAGGCCAGCTTCTGGTCGCCGCGCCCGGTGGTGTTGCCGGTCTTGTCGTAGCTGTAGCCGGTCTTCTGCGTGCCGTCAGGGCCGTCCGTGGTGACCGAGGTCAGCGTGTGGGCCTGCGGGGTGCCGGGCTCGGGGTAGGTGTAGGCGCGCTTGACGTCCTTCTTGCTGTCGCCGCCCGTGTCGTGGCGGGTCTCCGCGAGACGGTTGCCGACCTTGTCGTAGCTGTACGAGTGCCAGTACGGGGCCGGGCCGCCGACGGCGCCGGCGGACGGGGACGCTCCGCAGGTCTTGTCGCCCTGCGTCCACGCCTCGGTCAGCCGCCGCAGGTGGTCGTAGCGGAAGCACTGGTTGTCCGTGCCGGTGCGCGAGACGTCCTTGACCGACAGGACGTTGCCCGCCTCGTCGTACGCGTAGTCGGCCTGCTGGTCGACGCCCTTCTGCTCCTCGCGGTCCACGCGGGAGGTGGCCAGGCGCTGGGTGCCCCACTCGTAGGTGTTGGTGACCCAGGTCTTCTTGCCGCCGTCCGTCAGGCCCAGTTCGTGCTGGAGCGGCTTGCCGGTGTGGCTGAACTTGGTGGACGCCGTCATGCCCTGCCCGTAAACGGACGTCGGGCGCAGCGTGTCCGCCTCGTAGCCGTAGTTGACCGAGCCACCGGGCAGCGAGCCCGCCGCCGAGTAGCTGATCGAGGCGACCTTGCCCGACGGCCGGTACGCGGTGCCGGTCTGGTACGTGCCGGCGAGCGCGCCCTCGGACTTCGGGATCACGACCGCGGTCCGCGCGGGACGGTAGAGACGGTCGTAGCCCGCGACCTTGGTCGTGTACTTCGCGTCGCCCACGTAGCGGGTGGACTCGGCGAGCTGCCCCTTGGCACCGGGGATGGTGTCGTACGTCCAGCTCAGGCGCACCTTGCCGGTGTCCGAGCCCTCGCGGACCTCGGTCTTGCGACCACTGTCGTCGTAGACGTTGACGAGGGTGACGCCGCGGGCGTCGGTGCTGGAGACCAGCTGGTTGTGGTCGTCGTACGTGCTGGTCGTGGTGCCCTTGTCCGGGTCACGCGACTCGACCGTGCGGCCCATCTGGTCGTAGGTGGTGGTCCAGCTGTTGCCCGCCGGGTCCGTCACCTTCGACGGCAGGCCCGATGGCGTGTAGGTGTACCTGGTGCTGTCGTACGGAGCGTCGGCCTTCCGCTCGTGGTGCCTGCGCAGCTCCACCGTGTTGCCGCGGACGTCCGTGAGCGTGGTGGTGGCGGTGTCGCCGGCCGGCGGGATGACCGTGGTCCGGTCGCCGTGGTAGCTGGTCGTGGTGGTGTTCAGGACCTTGCCGCCGTCACCGTTCCCGGCGATCATCTGCACCTGCACCGGGCGGCCCCGGCCGTCGTGGGTGGTGCGGGTCTGCGACTCAACGGACAGCGCGTCGGCCGGCTTGAACAGCTCGGTGACGGGCTTGCCGTCCACGTAGTAGTCCGCGAACGTCTTGGCCACCAGGCCGCGTTCGTCGTAGAAGACGTCGGAGACGAGACGGCCGCCGTCCGGGCCGGGTGCCTGGGACTGCCGCTCCCTCAGGAAGCCGTCGTAGAGCTTGTACGAGGTGACCTGACCGCCGTTGTTGTCGAGCAGCTTGGTGGCGACGGCCACCGGCTTGCCCTCGGTGACGGTGTAGGCGAACTCGTACGTCGGAGTGCCGGACGCCTTGCGGTCGGCGAGCCACACCTTGGTGGAGCGGCCGAGCGCGTCGTAGGCGAACTGCGTCTCCTTGCCGTTGGTGTCCGTCTCCTTGAGCACGTTTCCGCGCAGCGGGTCCAGCTGCGACGTGGTCGTCTGCACGGTCTTGGCGTCGGCGCGCTTGGCCGGCGGTGAGGTGGTCCTGGACTGCGTGGGCAGACCCGTGGCCGGGGTGTAGACGGTGGTGGTGGTGCGTCCGTCGGTGCGCTTGGTGCGCACCGGGGCGCTGTCGCCGGTGGCGGTGACGTCGGCCGTGAGGTCCGTCGTCGTCAGCTCGCGGCCGTAGTCGTCGAAGGTCGTACCGGCCTCCAGGTAGGTGGCCTTGGCACCGTCGTGGCTCTTGAGCGTCGCGGACGCGGTGGCGTCGCCCTTCGTCGGCTCGGCACCGTAGCCGCCGCCGTCGTAGGCCGTGCGGACGTCGCTGATGACGTCCTTCTTGCGGTCCGCCGTGCCGCCGCAGGACGTGGCGACCGTCTCCACGCGCGAGGGCAGCTGGAGGATGTTCTTGTCGGTGTTGGTGGCGTACGTGGTGCGGGTGCACCTGTCGTCCGCGTCGTCCGTGGCGTCACCGCGGTCGTCGACGGATGTGACGCGCCCGGCCACCTTGTCGTACGTGGTGAAGGTGGACGCCGTGCGCCACTTGGCGCCCGCGCCGTCGTCGAGTGACGTCCACGCCTGGGTCGCCGATGTGCCGGTGAAGTTCGCGGTGACGGTGCCCCAGTCGCGTACCTTCTTGGCGGTCTCGTGGTGCCAGGGGCGGTTGACCGTCTTGCCGACGACCTTGCCGCCCGCCTTGTCGAACTGGACGCTCTTGTACGGGAAGCCCGCCGCCGCAGCGTCGTCGGTGATCGCGGAGCCCTCACCGTCGCCGAGGGACACGCTCACGCTCTTGGTGCCGCCCGATGTGTCCTTGCGGTCGCCGTTCATGCCGCGCAGGAAGTAGGTGTCCTCCTGCGACTTCAGGGCCGAGTCGCCGCCCTGGCCGCCGGTCCTGACCCGGACGTGGCCGTAGCCGCGCCACTGCGACCAGGTCTTGTGCTTCTCCTTGGTCAGGCCGTCGTCGTCGTTGTAGTGCCAGGCCGCGCCGTCCAGGTAGTCGTAGTCGGTGACCTGGTCGGGGGAGCCGCCGGTGCGGTCGGTCGCCACCACGGAAGTGACGACGTACTTGTTGAACCACTGCCGCACCGGGTCGTTCTTCGCGTCGCCGCCGATGTACTGCGGGAAGCAGCGCGTGGTGTTCGACTGCGGCGACGGCAGCTTCGCCGCGTCGCAGGCGGGCGCCGAGTAGGTGGCGTCGATCTGGCCGCCGGACTCGTCGGCCACCGTGGACAGGCGGGACTTGATGAACGGCGCGAAGCCGTCACCGGTCTTGTCCATGCGGTTGGCGAGCTGCGTGTACGCGAAGGTGGTCTTCGGCAGCGTGATCGCCGGGCTCTCGGTGTGCCCCGTGTGCTGGACGCTGTCGAGCAGCAGCTGGTAGTCCGTGTCGGCCATGCCCCAGCGGTGGCCGAGCTTCCAGGAGTCGACCTTGCCGTAGGTGCCGTCGGCCTTGAGCGCCTCGGTGGTGACGTCGGTCAGGCGCTTACGGGTCCAGAAGGACGGCGCCAGACGGGCGGAGTCGCACTTGGAGCCCGCCTTGCAGTTGAGGTCCCAGGGCGTGTCGTACCAGTGGAAGGACTGCTTGTCGATGGTGTCAGCCGCGCAGGTGACGCCGTCCTTCGGCAGGCACCGCTCGGCGTTGCCGAAGACGACGCGCCCCTGCGGCTTGGTGCCGTACATGGACGAGGACTTCAGGCCGTAGTCGATCCGCTTGAGGTAGCCGCCGCGGGTGTACGGGGTGTCGTCATCGGCCTTGAGGTTGCGGCCGTAGTGGTTGGTCTCCTTGCCGTAGTGGTAGGAGATCGCGTTGCCGTGGGTGTCGACGACGTAGTCGAGGTTCCACCGCCATGCCTGCTGGCACCAGGACTTGGCGTAGCTGTCGGCGTGGCAGGGCTCACCGGAGTTGTTGCCGAAGACCGGCACGGTCCAGGTGGAGTCCGTGGTCTCCTTGCCGTCCTGCCAGCCCGGCAGGCGGTGGTAGCCGAAGTAGTAGCGGGTGCCGTCCGGGTCGGTCACCCGCCAGTACTCGCCGTCGTTGTCGCCGTTGCCGCGGTTGGCGGACTTCAGCCGCTTGATCTTGGTGCCGTCGTCCTGCTGGAGCTTGAACTCGTCGTCGCCGGTGGGAACCAGCTCGCCGCCCTTGCCGTTGAACGACACGAAGGCGTTGTCGTACTTCCAGCAGAGGTCGCCCGGCTTGCTGCCGTCGGCGTTCTTCTGCCCGTCCTCGGCACACGACTTGTAGCGGCGCTCGATGAAACCGGGGGAGAGGTCGAAGCCGTCGCCGACCCAGGACGCCTGGTTGTTGGTCTCGCCGGTGCGCCCGTCGATGGCGCCGGAGTTGTAGCTCAGGCCGACATCGGGGGTGAGGCCGCCGGGGACCTCGGGCACGGGCATGTCGTAGGACCAGGTGAAGTCACCGGTGTTGAGGTTGGTCTGCCAGGCGGCCGACGGCGACAGCGGCGTGGCCTTGTAGTCGCCCTTCTCACCCTTGGCGTCGGCCGCGGCGGCGAGGACGGTGGCCCGGCCCGCGCGCAGCGAGACCGCCTTCGCGGTCAGGGTCTGCCGGTCGGTGTCGTTCGTCGCGGCGACCGGGGTGCCGGTGCGGCACTCGGTCTTGCCGGGACTGGTGAGGACGCAGTCCGGCAGCTCGATCAGCTGGAGGCGCGAGGCGTAGTCGCCGCCGAACGCGCCCGCGAAGTCCGCGTAGTCGACGGTGACGGAGACGTCGCCGGCCGGGGCCGCGGATTTGGCACCGGAGCCGGCAGCGGACCCGGAACCTGACCCGGTCCTGGACTCGCCCTTGTCACCCTTGGACTCGGCCTCGGGCTCGTCGGCGGTCTTGAGCGCGCTGCGTACGGCGGCGCTGCGGGCCGTGGTCTTCGGCTTGCCGCTACCGTCCTTACCGCTCTCGTCGCCCTTGTGGCTCTTGTCGCCCGCGTCGCTCTTCGGTGCGAGCGTGAACAACAGGCCGTCCACACCGGCTCGTTGGGAGTGGCCGCGGTCCAGGACCTTGGCCTCCACCGCGCCGTCGAGCGCGTCCTTGTCCTTGGCGGCGGGGGCGAGCCCGACCGGCAGGCCACCGGCGGGCTCGGAGCGCTCGGCGGACTTCCCGGATTTTCCGGACAGGTCGACCGTCGCCGATTCCGGCTCGGGCCAGTCGGCCTTCGGGGCCTTCGCGGGGGTGAGCGGGCCCGAAGTGAGCTTGCGGGGCCGGACCTTGACGCCGTCCTGACCCGGCACGGGCTTGTCCGTGTGTGGCAGGCCCGGCCGGTCGTTGCCCGCAGCGGCGGCCGGGAGGGCGGACACGCCCTGGATCAGGCCGCCGACCATGAGGAACGACAAGGCCAGCGCGACACGTTTATGTACCGTTTTGTGTGCTGAGCCTGCACCGCGAGGTGGTGCGGATATGGGATGCATGGGACTTTCCGTCCATCGCTGAGAGGCACCACGCCATGACGGTGTGGTGCGAGGGGTGGATGGGGTGATGTCGGCGAGGCCGACGGACGCCGGTGCGGTACGCCCGAGAGGTCAGGCGCACCGCACCGGAACACGGCAGGACGTGGGATCCGGAGGTCCAGGCCGTGTCGCCGAAGTCCCGCCGGGGTCGCCCTGCGGGCAACGGGCGGGACTTCGACGAGACGGCCTAGGAGCCGGACCCGGCCGGTACCTCGGTCGGCACGTCGAACCACGAGCCGGCGAGTTCCTCGATCTGGCTGTCGTTCAGGGCGCCCTGGAAGACCCAGACGTCGTCGACGGAGCCGCCGAAGTACTCGCTCCAGGCGCCGTCCTTCCGCACCCGTCCGACCTGCAGGGCGTCGTTCGCCTTGAAGCTGATGACGTTCTCGCCCGTGGAGGCACGGTCCTCGCAGGAACCGTCACCCTCCGCGCAGGAGACCTCCTGCAGAATCCCGTTGACGTACAGCCGCGCCTGCTTGGCGAAGCCGTCGTAGACCACGGCCAGGTGGTTCCACTCGCGCACGTCGTAGAACTCGGTGTTCGTCACCCGCTCGTACGCCGCCGACGAACCGTCCTTGTCCGGCATCGCCAGCTCCCAACGCCCGGTCGCCTCCGGGTCCTTGGGGTCGGGCACGAAGCGCACCGTGAACGCGCTCTGCTTCGATCCCGCCGCGCTCACCACGGACACCCCGCTCTCCGGCATCGAGGCGGCCTGCGCCCACGCGGTCGCCGTGAAGCTGGTGCCGGTGTCGACGGGCACCCCGGAGGTGGCGGCGTAGCCGCTGGAGCCGTTGAGCACCAGGCCGTTGTCGCCCATGTACGCGCCTTCGGCACCCACGTCGGCGCCGCCGCCCAGGGTCATCCGGTGACCCCACTCGGAGTCGTCGGGTGTGGTGGCCGCGGCGCCGGTGTCCGCCGCGTCGAACTTCCAGCGGCCCTTGACCAGCGGTCGCTGCTGGAACAGCTGCCTGGCCTCCTCGGCCGATACGGGCCGGTCGTAGAGGCGGACCTCGTCGATCTCACCGGGGAAGAAGGACCCGGGCTTGCCGCTGTAGTTGCCCGCGCCGATGTACATCGACTGGTCGGCGTAGAACGCGCCGCCGAGCTTGGCCGAGCCGGCCGCCTGCCCGTTGACGTACAGGGTCAGGGTCTCGGCGACGGTGTCGTGCACGCCGGTCAGGTGGACCCACTCGCCGATCGTCGCCGTGCCGCCCTTCGGGCCCATCGCACGGATGATGCCCGCGCCCGCCTTGTCCTGCGCGTACTGGTTGAACACCCAGCGGTCGAGGTCCTTGGAGTAGTACAGCTCGAAGCCCGGCCGCTCCCTGCCCGCCTGCGCGGCGATGACCGCCGCGCCGCCCGGCTTCTTGTCGAGCTTCGCCCAGGCGGAGACCGTGAAGCTGCGCGAGGTGTTCACGTGCGGGCCGCTGGTCCGGCCGATCTGCGCGTAGCCGTCGGTGCCGTTGAACGCGGCGGCGTTGCCCGCCACGCCCTTGCGGCCCGGGGTGACGCCCCCGTGGAACGTCGCGGGCAGCACGTCGCCGTGGCCTTCGACCGCGGTTGCCGACTCCGGCTCGTCGAGCGGGAAGACCGCGATCGCCGGGCGCCCGGGGTCACCGATCCGCTGGAGATCGTGCAGCTTGGCGACCTCGTTCGCGGAGATCCGCTTGTCGAAGATCTGGACGTCGTCGATGGCGCCGGGGAAGAACGCGCCGGGCTTGCCGTCGTACGAGCCCGCGCCGAACTGGAGGCCGCGCCGGGCGTTCCAGGGCTTGGGCAGGTCGGCCCCGCCCGCAGGCTTGCCGTCGACGTACAGATCGAGGCGCTTGGCGACGCCGTCGAAGGAGCCGACCAGATGCGTCCACTCACCGACCTGCACGCCGCCCGGCTTGTCCGCCATGGCCCGCACGATCTTCGCGTCCGGGCTGTCGGACGTGTACTGGTTGAACACCCAGCGGTCGAGATCCTTCGAGTAGTAGATCTCGAACCCCGGGCGGTGGTTGCCCGGCTGTGTCACGGCGATGGCCGCGCCGTCCGGCTTCCTGTCGAGCTTCACCCACGTCGAGACGGTGAAGCCGCGGTCGGTGTCCACCACCGGGATGTCGGTGTCGGCATAGCCGCTGGTGCCGTCGAAGTGCAGCGCGGTGCCCTTCTTGCCGGGTGCGCCGGCCTGCGCCCCGCCGTGCAGAGCGGCGGTGCGCGCCGGAGTCGAGCCCTTGGCCTCGGTGGCGCCTGCGCCCTCGTCCAGCTGCCAGGTGGCGCGCTCGGGCTGTCCTGCCTTCACGCGGTACTGGTAGGTGCGGATCTCCGAGGCGTTGCCCGCCTTGTCGAGTGCCTGCGCGGTGACGAAGTTCAGGCCCGGCTTACCGGGCAGCACCTTCGCGGTCCTGGCTTCCCCGCCGGACGTGGACAGCTCGTTCTTGGCGCTCGGGTCGGCGTTGACGCCGTACCGGTAGCGGGTGACGTCCGTGGACGACGACTTCAGGCCGAAGTTGCCGTACTGGCCCACGCCGTCGAACCACGGGTCGTCCGGGTTCTCCGGATCGGATGCCGGATACTCGCCCGACGAGACCGTCGGCGCCTTCGGCACACTCGTGTCGTACACGAAGTAGCAGCCGGTCGGATCGCCCGCGGTCGACCACGGCGAGTACTGCGCGCCGTCATAGGACCGCACCAGCCAGTGGACCTGCTTGTTCGCCGGGACCGACTTCGGCAGGCCGACGGAGAAGTTCGAGCCGGACTTCTTCGCCGCGGTGCGGGCCGGATTCCAGCGCGGGATCAGGCCCTTGCCGTCGCCCGCGTCCCACTTGGCCTGGAACTGCACCGACACGCTGTCCTTGTCGGGGTCGGTGACGTTGTTGGCGTAGATCTTGCCGAGCGTGCGCACCCGCGGCGCGGACGCGGGCTTCTTGCAGACGCCGCCGTACTCCATCGTCAGCTGCGACATCTTGATCTGCGACGGCGGACGGTTGTACTTGACGCGCAGGAACGCCTTGTCGGAGAACCGCTTCCAGCCGTACTTGTCGCTCTCGGACGTGGCCTTCATACCGAAGGTCATGTTCGGCCACTTCTTGTCGGCGGCCTCCTGCACCGCGGACTTGACGTTGAACTCCGCGTCCCTGGCCCCGCAGCCGGAGTAGCCGTAGGCGAACGACTCCGTCGCCAGCTTCTTGATCCAGTACCCGGAGGCGTTCTGCGAGTTCCAGGTGGTCTTGTTGCTGATCCCCTTGGTCCGCCACAGCTGCACCTCGCGCTTCGAGCACGACGGTGAGTGCACATTGCGCACCACGAACTCCGCGGACAGGATCGACTTGCCCGCGAACTTCGAGGTCGGTATCTGGTAGAAGAGCCGCTTCGTGTCGTACGGAGCGCAGTAGCTCCAGCCGCAGTAGCCCATGCCCGCGTCGTGCTTGCCGTTGAACTTCCACTGCGGGGATCCGGCCCAGTACTTGGAGGCCATGGTCCAGGTCGACGCGCGCGGCGAGTACCACTGCGGGTCGATGAAGACCGGGTAGTGCGTGTCCTTGCCCTTGAGCACGTCCTGGTCAGGCTTGAGGACCATGGAGTCGCCCTGGGAGGGGAGGTCCACGTCCACGGGGGCGAGCTTGCCGGATTCGCCCGCGCCGGGCTCGTGGCCGCCGGTGCCGTCTTCCGCGGTGACGGCCGAAGCGGTGACGGCGGCGCGCTTCTGCCGTGCACCGGCGGGTGCCTCGCCTGAGCCGTCGCCTTCACCGGATCCGGCCGCCGCTTCGCCGGAGCTGGAGTCCCACATCATCGGCTTGGGCGCCTCGAAGACGACGCCCTTGGCGCCCTTGTCGCTGGCCTCCAGGCCGCCGTCCGCCGTCTCGCGGGTGTCCAGACCCTCGGTACGCAGCTTCAGCTTCAGCTCGGCCAGCTCCGAACTCGCCGCCGCCTTCGCGGACTTGACCACGAGGAGCTGCGAGAAGCCGTCCTCCTGGGCGCCCATCCGCAGGTCGACCCCGTCGAGCACATCGCGGTACGTGGCCGTGGCGCCGTCCAGCTCGGGCGCGGGGAGCTTCCCCGGCCAGGACAGCGCGAGCGCACGCCCCGCCTTCGTCATGCGCACCAGCGGACGGTCGTCCCCGCCGCCGGAGAACGCGATCCCCGTCGTCGTCACCTTCGGTGCGACCATGCCGTCGGAGGTCTTCGCCAGGTCCGTGTCGACCGGCTTCCACTCGCCGCCCACCCGCGCCCGCACCGGACGCAGATACTCACGGGCCTCCAAGTCCCCCTCCGGTGTGGCGAATACGTCGCTGCTCTCACTGCGCAGCGACGCGATCTCCACACTCTCGCCGGTCCGCTTGGCCTTGGCCCGCGCCTCCTCCTCGGACAGCGGCGCGTGCGATGAACCGGTCCGCGTCTCCTGATCCGCCGTCATGGCCGTTGTGGCCGCCGCTTCTGCCGCAGGCAACGACCCCAAAGCCAGCACACCGCTCAATGCGAGAACGACAGCTCCTCCGGCAACGCCCCTGACGCGACGCACGCGCGTTCGCGCCCCCATCGCCACACCCCACTCCAAAGATGAGAATTTCCTGAAAACAACAGCCAGAACGTAATCGCCGATCTTGGGTGCAAGTCAAACCGACTTAACGCATAAAAACGCCCATGTGGTGTCAAGGGTGGGTGAGGAACCTCATAGCCCCATATGGTTGTGCGGCCGACTGAACCAATCCCATAACTGATCAGTCACATGGGCATCTCCGGGACTCCGGATTTCGGCGGGTGACGGGGTGTGGGCCCGCCGGGAAGGCCGGCTCACAGCGGACCGAAAGCCTTACGGCCCCGAATCCGCCGCCACACCGGAAGAACTCACCACGCATGACACGGACTCAACGGCATTGCTCAGCACGCTTGTTGAAAAGCCGGGCCGCACGATTTTCCTGCTGGAGACACCGCTTGAATCCGGAAGCCGGCGACCGGGTTTCTCCCGACCGCCGCCACACCTTGTGTCGCTCGGGACTCCATCCGGTGATACGTTCTTGCACGCACTTACCTGGTATTGCCCCAAGATGTGAGGCCGCTGCCGCCGCATCCGCCGCCACCAGGGCTTTCGCCGAGGAACCCGGCAGCCCGTGACCGGTGTTCGCCGCTGGAGACACGCGGATGTGCGCCGTCACCGAACAGAGACGGGCGCCGCGTCGGATTCAGCGCCGCCCGAACCCGGCTGACGTGCCGTCCGCCCCTCATACGCACCGGAAAGGAAACCGCGCCGCACAAGCAGGCCCGTAGCGTGGACAACGGGAACCCCAGGTGAATTCCGAACCTCGCTCCACGCCACCGCATTTCCCCCGCACTTTCCCAGCTCTCTCTCCTCTCCTTGACTCAAGGATCACCTTCGTGAAGCCGCTGCTCACCCTGTCGTCCTCCCTTTCCACCCTGCTCGCCCGCCGCGTACGCCAGAGCCTGTGTGCCTGCGCGCTGGCCGCCGGCCTCACCGCCGCCTCCGCGATCAGCCCGGTTCGGGTCACCGGCCCGACGAGCGCCGACGCCAACGGCGCCCGGCCCGACGCCGGCGCGCAGCAGGCCCAGCCCCGTGGCGTCCCCGACCTCGAACTGCCGGGCCCGACGGGCGAGAGCCGGGACGGCGCCAAGGAAAAGCCGCAGGAGGAAGGGAAGTCCGAGGGAGGCTCCGAGGGGAGCACCGGCATACCCGCCACGGCCCTGGACGCCTACAAGAAGGCCGAGCGGACGCTGAGCGGCGCCCGGCCGTCCTGCCACCTGCCCTGGCAACTCGTCGCCGGAATAGGCCGCGTCGAGTCCGTGCACGCCTCCGGCTACGGCCTGCGCACCGATGGCTCCACCGCCGATCCGATCCGCGGCCCGCGCCTGGACGGGAAGCAATTCGCGCTCATACGTGACACCGACCACGGCCGCTGGGACGGGGACGCCGAGTTCGACCGGGCCATCGGCCCGCTGCAGTTCATCCCCTCCACCTGGGCCACCTGGGGAGCCGACGGCAACGGCGACGGCGAGACCGACCCCAACAACCTCTACGACGCCGCCCTCGCCACCGGCCACTACCTGTGCGCCGGCGGACGCGACCTCAACCGCCCGGCCGACCTCGACAAGGCCGTCCTCAGCTACAACAACTCCCGCGCCTACGTGAACACCGTGCGGGAATGGATGCGCACCTACCAGGGCGGCAAGGTCACCACGACACCGGACGACGCACCCGCCGCCCCGCACCACCCCGACCCGCGGGAAGACCGCACCCCGTCCACCGGCCCCGCCCGCCATCAGCCCGCCGCACACACCTCAGCCGAGCGGGACCGTACGCCGGGCGCTACGGCAACACGGCGCCCCGCCAAGCCCGTTACCCCGTCCAAGCCGACGGGCAAGCCCGCCGGGAAGCCCGCGAAGAAGCCCGACCCCGCACCGGACCGCCCCGCAGGCGGCACCGACCACCGCTCGGTCAGCCGGCTGGCACGCGTCGGAGAAGCGGACCTCGGCCACCGGACGGACGGCGAACGGTTCGCACGACGGCCGCAGGTGCGTGCCCTCGACGCACACGGACACACCGTGCCGCACGCCAAGGTCACCTACCGCATCACCGGAACCGCCGCGGCGTACTTCCCCGGCCGCACCACGACCGTGACCCTCGCGACGGACCGGCGCGGCACCGCCACGGCGCCCACCGTCCAGGCGGGCGACCGGCCGGGCCACGTCACTGTCACCGCCTCGACGCCCGGGAAGCCCGGCCCCCGATCCACCACCTTCACCGCGACCGTCCGGCAGGCGCCCGCGCCCGTCCCCGACCGCCTGGAACTCCTCACCACAGAGCCCTTGCACGCCCTCACCGACAGCCGCTTCCCCGAACCCCTGCGTATCCGCGCGACGGATCACGGCACGCCCACCCCCGGCGTACGCCTCACCGCAACGGTGCTCCACCACACGGAAGACACCGAGGAGCGCACGGAGCAGCCCCCGCAGGCGAGCACCTACGGCCCCTACTTCAAGGACGAGCACGGTGAGCACGACGAACACGGCGACCCCGCCCGCACCCGCACCCTCCTCCTCGACGCCACCGACACCGCCGGCCGCCTCACCCTCCCGCAGCTCTTCACCGACAACCGCCCCGGCACCTACACGCTCCGTCTGACCACGCCGCAGGGAGCCACCCTGGACATCCCGCTCACCGTCGACGCACCAGCCACGCGCTCCTGAACGCGCCCGCCCAGGCCCACGCACCGCTCGAAAGGGACGCCGTACGCATGGACACGAACCAGACCCCGCCCGCGCCGGGGGAAGGCAGGCGGTACGACGGGTGTGCCGACATCGCCGCGGCCTTCGGGCTGTTCATCGTGGACATGTTCGTCGGGGCCTTCGCTCTGCTCATGGCCGTAGGGGCCACCGACTACAACATCTTCGAACCGGACCGCAACAAGAACATCGACTGGACGATCCCGATCGTCACCCTGTGCGTCCTGGCCGGGCTCTGCTGGCTGTCGGCCTGGCCGCTGCTCAGGAAACGCTTCTTCGCCGGCGGATGGGTCCAAATCCTCTTCGGCGCGGGCCTGTTGCTGCTGTGGGCAGCGGAGACCATGCTGCCCTGATCACCCAGCCGGCTTCCTCGGCGATACACCGGGAAGCCGGCTTCTGCCGTCAGCTCAGCCGATGACCCGCACCGACTGGGGTCCTCCGACCCGGGCCACCGTGCGGCCGGGGGCCAGGTTCGTGACGAAGGTGGCGCAGTTCGTGCCGAGAAAGACGCTCACCGTCTTGTTCGTCTCGTTGGTGACGCTGCCCGCGCGGACCTGGAGAGTCAGACAGACGTTGTCCGGCGGGTTGGTGATCCGGAACTCCTGACCGGCGGTGCTGAAATACCGGATGTTTCCCGTGGCGGCCTGCGCGTTGGTGGCCAGGCCGGTGGCCAGCACGGCTGCCATGCCGACAGCCAGGCCGAGCCTGCCCAGGCGTGCGAGTGCGAACATGAGAGAGGTCCCCTTCCCCTGTGTGCGCCGGCCCCCAGCGTTCCGGCGTCTCAAGCGAGATATCCCCTGTGTGACGGCTATTCGGAAGGCAATTCGATCCAATATCACCCATGAGGGTGAATAAGACGTTCAATCGCATTACCGGCTTCATGGTCGCGTTCCGGACACCGGCTGAGTGGCGCGATTCCGCGCGGTGATGTGGCCGGACGTGCCGACGGGGCGCCGGGGATCTCCAGAGCGCGCGGACGCGGGGGAGGGGTGCTTCGTCCCGGGAAGCGAGGGCCGCTTCGCCTCGGGAGGCACGAGACGTGAAACCTGAAGATCCTCCGCAGTTGCATGAACATGCATTCTCGCGCATACTCTTCCTATGTCTAAGGTTCTTACCTCCCTCCCCGTCGGCGAGCGCGTCGGCATTGCCTTCTCCGGTGGCCTCGACACCTCCGTCGCGGTCGCGTGGATGCGCGACAAGGGTGCCGTCCCGTGCACCTACACCGCCGACATCGGCCAGTACGACGAGCCCGACATCGCGTCGGTGCCCGGCCGTGCGACGGCCTACGGCGCCGAGATCGCGCGGCTGGTCGACTGCCGCGCCGCGCTGGTCGAGGAGGGCCTTGCCGCGCTCACGTGCGGCGCGTTCCACATCCGCTCGGGCGGGCGCTCCTACTTCAACACGACGCCGCTCGGCCGTGCCGTCACCGGCACCCTGCTGGTCCGGGCGATGCTTGAGGACGACGTACAGATCTGGGGCGACGGCTCGACGTTCAAGGGCAACGACATCGAGCGGTTCTACCGCTACGGTCTGCTCGCCAACCCGCACCTGCGCATCTACAAGCCGTGGCTCGACGCGGACTTCGTCTCCGAGCTGGGTGGCCGCAAGGAGATGTCGGAGTGGCTGCTCGCCCACGACCTCCCTTACCGCGACAGCACCGAGAAGGCGTACTCCACCGACGCCAACATCTGGGGTGCCACCCACGAGGCCAAGACCCTGGAGCACCTCGACACCGGCGTCGAGACCGTCGAGCCGATCATGGGCGTGCGGTTCTGGGACTCCGACGTCGAGATCGCCGCGGAGGACGTGACGGTCGGCTTCGACCAGGGCCGCCCGGTGACGATCAACGGCAAGGAGTTCGCCTCCCCGGTCGACCTGGTGATGGAGGCCAACGCCATCGGCGGCCGGCACGGCATGGGGATGTCCGACCAGATCGAGAACCGGGTGATCGAGGCCAAGAGCCGCGGCATCTACGAGGCGCCCGGCATGGCGCTGCTGCACGCCGTGTACGAGCGTCTGGTCAACGCGATCCACAACGAGGACACCGTCGCCCAGTACCACAACGAGGGCCGGCGGCTCGGTCGCCTCATGTACGAGGGCCGCTGGCTCGACCCGCAGGCGCTGATGATCCGCGAGTCCCTTCAGCGCTGGGTCAGCACGGCGGTCACCGGCGAGGTGACGCTGCGGCTGCGGCGCGGCGAGGACTACTCGATCATGAACACCACGGGGCCGATGTTCAGCTACCACCCGGACAAGCTGTCCATGGAGCGCACCGAGGACTCCGCGTTCGGCCCGGTGGACCGGATCGGTCAGCTCACCATGCGCAACCTCGACATCGCCGACTCCCGCGCCCGGCTGGAGCAGTACGCCGGTCTCGGCATCGTCGGCAACACCCACGAGACGCTCATCGGTGCCGCCCAGGCCGCATCGACCGGGCTGATCGGCGCGATGCCGCAGGGCGGCGCCGAGGTCATCGCCTCCCGCGGCAGCGCCCAGGGCGACGACGACCAGATGCTCGACCGCGCCGCGATGGAGTTCGGCACCGACTGACGCGGTGGTGCGGCGCTGACGATGCCCCGGGGGAGGGGTGGTCGTCAGCGCCGCTTTTTTGCTTCCCGACGCCCGAGCACGGCCCCGGCGCCGCAGGACGTGCGCGGTGGCACGGTGCCGTGCCGTACCGGCCGCCTGCGGCGCGGGAGTTCAGCTCAGCGGCGCAGCAGGGAGCGCTTCCGGGTGCGGCTGTCGGGCTGCCGGTCGGCGGTGGTCTCCGGCGCCTGACTGTCCGTCGGCGCGGCGGTGGCCGGTCGGCCGGTGCCCTTCCGTGCGGCCTGCTGGACCGCGGAGAACCGTACGGGCAGTTCCTCCAGGCGCTGGGAGACCCATGCGGACTGCCAGCGCAACTCGCCCTGGGTGACGGTGAGTTCCAGCTCCTCCAGGCGCGTCAGCAGGGTCTCGATGCCGATCTCCGCGATGGCCATGCCGATGTCGCGTCCTGGGCACTCGTGAGGTCCGGCGCCGAACGCCAGGTGTGCCTCGCTGTGCGGGACGGGCGTACCGGGCTCGCGGGCGGTGGGGTCCGCGTTGGCGGCTTCGATCCCGAGGACGATCATCTCGCCGGACGGGATCCGCTGCTCGCCCACGACCATGTCGCCGGCCGCCCAGCGGGTCGGCAGCAGGCCGATCGGCGGGTCGTCCCACAGCACCCGGTTCAGCGCTTCGGGCAGCGTCATCTGACCGCTGGTCAGGTTCCGGCTGAACTGACGCTGGGTCAGTATCTGCACCACGGTGTTGGCGATGAGCGCCACCGTCGGCGTGTAGCCGGCGACGAAGACCAGTCGCAGGTGCTCCACCACCTCGTCGTCGGTGAGCTGCGACTCGTGGGCGAGCAGCCGGCTGACGAAGTCGCGGCCACCGAACGTGGTCGACACCGTCTGCCCCGACTTCCTGCGCCGCAGCAGCTCCTGCATGGTGCGGGTCACGAACGCGTTTCCTTCGGCGGCCCGTTCGCTGCCGCTGGTCAGGTCGCGCACCGCGTCCACGAGGGCCGGGCTCTCCTCCTCGGGCAGGCCGTACATCCAGGCCAGCACCAGGGCCGGGAGCTGCGCGGCGTACTCCGTCACCAGGTCGGCGGTGCGCCGGGAGGCGAAGTCGTCGATGAGGCGGTCGGCGTACCGGGTGATGTAGCGGCGCAGGCTGTGGCGGTTGAAGTCCAGGCCGTCGATGACGGCGCTGCGCAGGCGCGCGAGCGGCTCGCCGTCCACGAAGGGGGCCAGCGGCTTGTACTCGGTCATCGGCCGCAGGGGCGAGTCCTCCGGGACCAGGCCCTGTTGGTAGACGCGGCCGTGTCGAGAGTCACAGACCGCCCGCGAGCTGCTCACGCTCACGTCCCGCACCGCGTTGTAGCCCAGGACCAGCCAGGCAGGGATGTCGCCCGGTACCAGTACCGGCGCCACCTCGCCGTATTCCGCCCGCAGTCGTTCCAGCAAGGGGCCCAGGGGCTCGGCTTCGGGGCCGTAGATCCGTTGGCGGCCGTCGGCTGTGCCATGGGCGTGGGCGGGGCAGCCGGGAGGCGGCAGCGGGCCGGACGGGGAGGGGGAGTTGGGGTGATCGTTCATAAGGCGGCCTCCGGGCGGTCGATTGTTCTTGCTGCGTCAGCCACCGCGGCCTCGGGCTCCGGCATGGTCTGAGCCGTCGCCCATGGAGTGGACCCGGGGCTGGGACGCGTCACGCCCTGCACAGGGCACAGGGCGTGACGATCAGCAGTGATCAGCAGCCTACCCCTCAACTCCGCGCCCGCTCGGCGGAGTCAGGAGGGGCAGGGCTGCCGTCCGGGGCGTCCCGCACGCGCGGCGTCGGCGCGTGGTGCCGGTACGCCGGGTGTGGTCAGCGGCGGTGGACCGTCATGGGGATGCGGTCGGGCCTGGCGACGGCCGAAATCACCTGCTGGGGCGTGTGACCTTCGGCTGGTGTCAGCTGCCAGACCCGCAGGATCTCGGCCGCAGCGATCGTCGCCTCGGCGAGGGCGAACTGGTCGCCGATGCACTTGCGGTTGCCGCCGCCGAACGGCGTGAATTTGCGCGCGTCCACCTCCGGGTCGAGCCAGCGGTCCGGGTTGAACCGGTGGGCGTCCGGGCCGAAAAGGCTCGGGTCGCGGTGGATGGCGTACAGGCTGAAGGCGACCTCGGTGCCCGGGGGGAGCGTGGTGTCGCCCAGGGCGACGGGATCGGTGTTGCGGCGCATGAGGAGGGTGACGCCGTGCAGGCGGATCACCTCGTCCAGGACCCGCCGCAGGACGGTCAGCCGGGGCACGTCCGCGATCGTCACCGGCCGGTCGTCGCCGACGACCTCCCGCACCTGGGCCACCACCTGCTCGCCGAACACGGGGTGCTGGGCCAGGTAGTGCCATGCCCAGGCGAGCGTGGAGGCGGTGGTCTCCGCCCCGGCGAACAGCAGGGTGGCCACCTCGTCGCGGACCTGCACGTCGTCCAGGTCCTCCTCGCGCAGCAGTTGGGCGAGGAGATCGTCGTGGTCGTCCATGTGGCCGGTGGCGCGTGCGGTGGTGATGACCTCGTCGATGACGCCGCTCAGGTGCTGGGAGGCGCGGTCGAAGATCCGGTTGTAGCGGACCGGCAGCCGGTCCAGCATCTTCGGGGACGCCGCGCGCTTGAGGAGCATGTCCAGCAGGACCGGCAGTTCCGTGCGGATCGTCTCCACCGCGGGACGCCCGATCTCGGAGCCGAACAAGCTCATGGCGATGCTGTCGATCGCGTAGGAAGCCGCCGCCTCGTAGATGTCCACCTGCTGTCCCGGCTGCCAGGAATCCGACAGGGCACGCGCGTTGCGGCTCATGATCTCGGAGTAGCCCGCGATGCGCTCCTTGCTGAACATGGGCTGGATCAGCCTGCGGTTCCTGCGGTGCAGCTCGCCGTCAGCGGTGGAAAGCCCCTCGCCGGCCAAGCCCTTCAACCGCTGGAAGAATCTGCCCTTTTCGAACTTCCGGCCTTCCCGGACCAGTACCTCGTGCAGCCGCTCGTGCGTGGTCACCACGTAGACGGGCATCCAGCCCAGCCGGATACGGACCAGGCCACGGTCATCGGCGTGGTCACGCAGGGACAGGAGGAAAGCGAACGGGTCGCGGTAGAGGGCCAGTGCATGACCGAGGAGCGGCATCGCGCCGGGCGCCTGAGGTATCGGGGGCGAACCGGCTGACTGGGCGGCGACGACGGACACAGGAATTCCTTTGCTGTAGTGCGGTGCGCCGCACCACGTGGTGGGCGGACAAGATCAAGCCTGCCCACCACGCACCGAAAAGACGCGAACGGAAGCGCCGTTGTCCTTCCTGCCGTCGGCAAGACCCTGGCGCCCGACGGCACAGGGCACTCTCGCACACCTCCAAGCGGCACATCACCGCAGGTGGGGGCCGCCTTTTGGGCTTTCGTCGCGAGCGGACCCGGTGCCCGGATCAGGTCGCGTGACGGTGCGTACCGCCGGTTCGGAGACGACGTCGATCAGCAACGGCAGGTAGGTGACGGCCAGTTCGCCGGGCGCCAGGTGGTCCGGCTCGACGAGGCTCTGGGCCAGGGCGCCCTCGTGGACCGCTGCCGTGAGGCGGGCCAGCGAGTTCAGATCGACGGTCGGCCGTCGGCCGATGCGGTCGAAGAGGCGGCCGAGCAGCCGGATGATCTCCTCGCGCAGCAGGCGGTCGTGGTCGGCCAGGGTGCGCGCCGTGGCGGGGTGCCGGATGGCGTGCAGGGTGAACTCCGTGGACAGCAGGTACCAGCGGCGCTCGGTCTCGTCGAGTGCGCTCATCCGCGTGAGCACCGCGCGTACCGGGTCGTCCGCTTCCTCCAGTTCGTCGACCGCGTGCGCCAGCCGGTCGACGACGCGCTGCGCGTGCAGGTCGAACAGGGCGAAGAACAGCTCTTCCTTGGTGCGGAAGTTGGAGTAGAAGGCTCCGCGGGTGAATCCGGCCCGCTCGCAGATCTCCTCGATCGAGGTCCCGTGGAAGCCGCGCTCGGCGAACGTCTCCAGTGCGGCGTCGAGCAGTCGCGCGGTGGTCTGCGGGCGGCGCTTGGTGGGCCCCTTCGGCAACTTGGACCTCCCCGGGCATTGACACGTCAACGTGGCGCCGCTCACGATACAGCACCGTATCCGATACAGATCCGTATCCCATACGGCTGCGTATGCCAGGCGCTCGTTGAGGAGACCACCGATGGACACGTTCTCTGCCGCACCGCACACCGGGGTCGGACCGGTACCGCCCGGATTCCGCGCGATGCTCCCGCCCACCTTCGACTCCGTGGCGGAGGAGCGGCTGCACCGCAAGCAGGAACTCGCCGCCGCGTTCCGGATGTTCGGCAAGTTCGGCTTCTCCGAGGGCGTGGCCGGGCACATCACCGCGCGGGATCCGGAGAACCCGGAGTGGTTCTGGGTCAACCCCTTCGGGATGAGCTTCCGCCAGATCAAGGTCTCCGACCTCGTCCTGGTCGACCACGACGGCAATGTCGTCGAGGGGCGCTTCCCCGTGAACCGTGCGGCCTTCTGCATCCACTCCGAGGTGCACAAGGCGCGCCCGGACGCGGTGGCCGCTGCCCATGCCCACTCACTGCACGGCAAGGCGTTCGCCACGCTGCGCCGCCGGCTGGACCCGCTCACGCAGGACGCCTGCGCCTTCTTCGAGGACCACGGGCTCTACGAGGACTTCCGCGGCGTGGTGAACGACGTCGAGGAAGGCAGGCGGATCGGCGAGGCGCTCGGCCCGCACAAGGCCGTCGTGCTCGCCAACCACGGCCTGCTGACGGTCGGTCGGAGCGTCGCCGAGGCGGCCTGGTGGTTCATCACGATGGAGCGCTCCTGCCAGGCGCAGCTGCTCGCCATGGCGGCCGGCGACCCCCAGCCCATCGACCGGGAGACCGCTCTTCAGGTGCGCGAGCAGATCGGCAGCCCGCTGTCCGGATGGTTCCAACTGCGGCCCCTGTGGGACCAGATCACCGCGGAACAGCCGGATCTCTTCACGTGACCCCTGTCACGGCCACCCAGAGAGGACCACCGTGCCCTTCCTCCGCGCTCCCTCAACCGCCCGGAAACCGAGGATGAGTCCGCCGGTCAGAACCACCGTGGCGCTGCTCTTCGCGGCCTGGCTGATCGACTACGCCGACCGGTTCGCCCTCTCATCCGTCCTCCCGACGATCGGTGACGAGTTCGGCCTCGACCTCGGCCAACAGGGCCTGATCGTCTCCGTGTTCTTCCTCGCCTACGCCCTGTGCCAGATACCCGGCGGCATGCTGGCCGACAGATTCGGCGCCCGGCGGGTCACCTGCTGGGCCCTGCTGGCTTGGTCGCTCTTCACGGCGGCCACGGGTCTGGCCTGGTCCTTCGCCGCGCTCCTCGTGGTGCGTTTCGCCTTCGGTGCGGCCGAGGGCATCTTCCCGGCCGCGGCCACGAAAGCGCTGGTGGAACGGACGTCACGCGCGCAACGCATGGGCGCACAGGGGCTGATCATGAGCTCCAACGCCCTCGCCGCCGTCATCGCACCGCTCACCGTCCCCCTGCTCGCGGCCACCATCGGCTGGCGCTCGACGTTCTACTCGGCCGCGGCGGCCGGCGTCTTCGTCTACGTCGCGGTGCGGATGTGGCTGCCCGCCCCGCAGGACCGTACCGAGGACGGGGACGTGCCCGCGGGCCCCGTGCGGACCCTGGACATCCTGCGCAGGGGAGTCCTCTGGCGCTTCGCCGCGATGCTGTTCGGGTACGCCGCCGTCACCTGGGGGCTGAGCACCTGGATCCCGTCGTACCTGTTCGCCGAACGCGGGGTGTCCCTGACCTCCGCGGGCGCCCTGATGGCGGTGCCCTCGCTCGGCGCGGCCGTCGCCACCTTCCTGGGCGGGCGCCTGGCGGACCGTTACGAGGGCCACCACCGCAAGGTGATCGTGCCCGCCATGGCGGTCGCCGCGCCGGCGCTGTGCCTGATGGCCCTGTCGCCCAGCCTGACCGGCTCCCTCATCTGCGGCACGGTCGCCGTCTTCGCCGCGTCCCTCTGCTACATGCCGATCTTCGCTGTACCGCTGCGCAGCCTCCCGCCGGAGCAGGTCGGCGTCGGCAGTTCCCTCGTCGTCTTCGGCGGCCAGGCGGCGGGGATGGCCGCGCCGCCCCTGCTGGGGACGATCGCCGACGCCGCCTCCTTCGGAGTCGCCTTCGGCGTCCTGGCACTCGGCCCGGTACTCACCATCGTGATGGCCCTCACCACTCCGCAGGACACCGAGTCCTTCCTCGCGGCCACCGAGAAGGGCAAGCCCCGGGCCGATGCCCCCGCCCCCACGGAAAGGGAACCCTCGCGCTCCCCGGCCCGAAAGCACCACCGACCCATCAGGCGCCGACGTACGCCGCCAGATGCTCGCCGGTGAGGGTGGAGCGGGCGGCGACGAGTTCGGCGGGGGTGCCCTCGAAGACGATGCGACCGCCGTCGTGGCCTGCGCCGGGGCCGAGGTCGATGATCCAGTCGGCGTGCGCCATCACCGCCTGATGGTGCTCGACGACGATGACCGACTTGCCGGAGTCCACGAGCCGGTCGAGCAGACCGAGCAGCTGCTCGACGTCGGCGAGGTGAAGGCCGCAGGTCGGCTCGTCGAGGACGTAGACGCCGCCCTCGTCGGCCATGTGGGTCGCCAGCTTGAGCCGCTGCCGCTCGCCGCCCGACAGCGTGGTGAGCGGCTGGCCGAGGGTGAGGTAGCCGAGTCCGACGTCGGCGAGCCGGCCGAGTATGCGGTGCGCGGCCGGTGTGCGTGCCTCGCCCGCGCCGAAGAACTCCCCGGCCTCGGCCACCGACATCGCGAGCACCTCACTGATGTCGCGCCCACCGAGGTGATGGTCGAGCACCGACGCCTCGAACCGCTTGCCCTCGCAGTCCTCGCAGGTGCTGGCGACGCCCGCCATCATCGCCAGGTCGGTGAAGATGACACCGGCGCCGTTGCAACTGGGGCAGGCGCCTTCGGAGTTGGCGCTGAACAGCGCCGGCTTCACGCCGTTGGCCTTCGCGAACGCCTTGCGGATCGGATCGAGCAGCCCGGTGTACGTCGCCGGGTTGCTCCGCCGCGAGCCGCGGATGGGCGCCTGGTCGACCGACACCAGACCGTCCGAAGCGGGCACGGAGCCGTGGATCAGCGAGCTCTTGCCCGACCCGGCGACGCCGGTGACGACACACAGCACCCCGAGCGGGACGTCGACGTCCACGTCCCGCAGGTTGTGGGCGTTCGCGCCGCGGATCTCCAGCGTGCCGGTGGACTTGCGCACCGTCTCCTTGACGACGGCACGGTCGTCGAAATGACGGCCGGTGAGGGTGCCGCCGGCCCGCAGTCCTTCGACGGTGCCCTCGAAGCAGATGGTGCCGCCCGCCGTACCGGCGCCGGGACCGAGGTCGACGACGTGGTCGGCGATCGTGATCGTCTCCGGCTTGTGCTCCACGACGAGCACCGTGTTGCCCTTGTCCCGCAGCCGCAGCAGCAGGCCGTTCATCCGCTGGATGTCATGCGGGTGCAGCCCCGTGGTGGGCTCGTCGAAGACGTACGTGACGTCGGTGAGCGAGGAACCGAGGTGCCGGATCATCTTGACGCGCTGCGCCTCGCCGCCCGACAGCGTGCCCGACGGCCGGTCGAGCGCGAGGTAGCCGAGGCCGATCTCGACGAACGAGTCGAGGGTCTGCCGGAGCGCGGTGAGCAGCGGCGCCACCATGGCGTACTCCGCGCCCGAAGAGCCGGATGAGCCCTCGCCGAGGCCGCGGACCCACTCGGCCAGGTCGTTGATCTGCATCGCGCAGGCATCGGCGATGGTGATCCCGGCGACCCGCGACGACCTGGCCGCCTCGCTGAGCCGGGTTCCCTCGCACTCGGGGCAGGCGGTGAAGGTGACCGCCCGGTCCACGAACGCCCGGATGTGCGGCTGCATCGCCTCCTTGTCCTTGGCGAGCATCGACTTCTGGACCCGGGGGATCAGCCCCTCGTAGGTCATGTTGATGCCCTCGATCTTCATCCTGGTCGGCTCGCGGTGGAGGAAGTCGTGCAGCTCCTGCTTCGTGTACTTGCGGATCGGCTTGTCCGGGTCGAAGAAGCCCGACGCGCTGTAGAGCCGGTGGTTCCAGCCGCCCGCCTTGTAGCCGGGGACGGTGATCGCGCCATCGGCGAGCGACCTGTCCCCGTCGAAGAGCTGGGTGAGGTCGATGTCGTTGACCGTGCCCCGGCCTTCGCAGCGCGGACACATGCCGCCGGTGCGGTGGAAGGTCACCTTCTCGGTCTTCTTGGCGCCGCGTTCGACGGTGATCGCGCCGCTCGCCCGGACCGAGGGGACATTGAAGGAGAACGCGTTGGGCGAGCCGATGTGCGGCTGCCCGAGCCGGCTGAAGAGGATCCGCAGCATCGCGTTCGCGTCGGTCGCGGTGCCGACCGTGGAGCGGGGGTCGGCACCCATCCGCTGCTGGTCGACGATGATCGCGGTGGTCAGCCCTTCCAGCACGTCGACCTCGGGCCGCGCCAGCGTCGGCATGAAGCCCTGGAGGAAGGCGCTGTACGTCTCGTTGATCAGCCGCTGCGACTCCGCGGCGATCGTGTCGAACACCAGCGAGCTCTTGCCCGAGCCGGAGACGCCGGTGATCACCGTCAGCCGACGCTTGGGGATCTCGATGCTGACGTCCTTGAGGTTGTTCACCCGCGCACCGTGCACGCGGATCACGTCATGGCTGTCGGCACCGCGCGGCGCAGACGACTGCGCTTCCGTCCTCTTGGCCGTGCTCATCGTGTCTTCGTCTCCTCTTCGCGGGCCGCGTGCGCGGTCCCCGTCGGCGTCGACCGGCTGGATCCGGCCGGCCTCGAACGGTCAGGCCGGCCTCCATTGTCGGCGCACCCGCGGCAACGCTCCGCCGCCCCCCCCGGCCACCCCGTGCCGAGCCCGGACGCGGCGCGGGGAGACGCGGCACTCACGGGTCCTGGAGCAGTCCGATGACGTTGCCGTCGGGGTCGGTGACGGTGGCCACCAGGCGACCGCCGCCCACGTCGTGCGCGGGCTCCTGCACGGTGGCGCCCGCGGCGGTCACCTCGGCCGGTATGGACGGATGCCTCTCACGCTACGGGCGAGCCGCGCGCTCCGCTTCTCCGTCCCCGACCGGTGGCGCGGGCCCGGTGGAACGCCGGGACACAGCGGCCTACGCGGTGTCGGGGGCGGCGCGCTCGTCGAAGCGTCGGCGAAGCGGCGGGCCAGGTGGGCGAAGGCGTCCTTGAGCGCGGCGGGGGCGACGACCTCGATGTCGGTGTCGAACCTGCCGAGGGTGGCGGCGAGGGCGGGCCAGGACCACGAGCCGAGGGTGAGCCGGCAGCGGTCGGGGCCGAGTTCCTCGACGAGCCCGTCGTAGGCGTAGGGGAACACGTCGGCGGCGGGCAGGTGGAGGATCACCTCGCCGCGGCAGGGCCAGCCGCCGGTGCCGTCGGAACCCCGGAACGTGCTGGTGATGTAGGCGGCCACGCTGCCCCCCGGCAGTTCGCGTGGGGTGAAGCGGGGCCCGGTGGGGATGCGCGGGGTGATCCGGTCGGCGCGGAAGGTGCGCCAGTCGTCGCGGTCGAGATCCCAGGCGACGAGGTACCAGCGTCCGTCCCGGGTGATGAGGTGGTGGGGTTGCACCCGGCGCGGCGGGGGATCGGTGCGGTCGTCGTCGGGTCCTGGCGGGGACGCGGGGGCGTAGTCGAAGCGCAGCACTTCGCCGGCGTGGACGGCGGCGCTGAGCGCCATGAGCACGCCGCTGTCGGCCTGTTGGGACGGCTGGGGCGCGGACCGCTCGACGGCGGTGATCCGGACGCTGTCGACGCGGTGGCGCAGCCGGGCCGGCATGACCTGCCGGACGGTGTGCAGCGCGCGTGCCGCGGCGTCCTCGATGCCGGCGCCCGTGGTGGTGGCCATCCGCAGCGCGATGGCCAGGGCGACGGCCTGCTCGTCGTCGAAGAGCAGCGGGGGCAGCTCCGCGCCGGCGTCGAGCCGGTACCCGCCGTCGGGGCCCTTGGTGGCGACGACGGGATAGCCCAGCTCACGCAGCCGGTCGACGTCGCGGCGCACGGTGCGCGGGCTGATGTCCAGCCGCTCGGCCAGGAGCGCCCCGGGCCAGTCACGGCGTGCCTGGAGCAGCGAGAGCAGGGACAGCAGTCGCGCTGAAGTCTTCGGCATGCGTCCCATGGTGCCCGGAGAAGCGGACACATCCTGGCCGCTTCCCCTGTGACTGTTGCTCCGTGCCGTACGACAAGAACCACCGGAAGGGCCCGAGCACCGTGACCACCACGACCACGACCTCCTCAACCACCGACGCCGAGCGGACCGACCTGCTCGCCGCTCTCGCCAGCGCGCGATCGGCCCTGACCGACACGGTGCGCGGGATCGGCGACGAGCAGGCGGGCGAGTGCCCGACGGCCAGCGCGCTGTGCCTGGGCGGACTGATCAAGCACGTCGCGTCCATCGAGGAAGGGTGGCTGCGCTTCGTGACCGACGGCCCGTCGGCGCTGCGCTACGACCTGCCCGACGGCGTCACCTGGGCCGACCCCGCAGCCGGTACCGCACGCGAAGTCCCGCAGTGGGCGATCGACCACCGACCTGACCCTAGGCCCTGTCGTCACACTCCCGTCTGCCCTGCGACGCCTGGCACGCACGCTCGCCGCGTTGTCGGGATCTTCCCGGTACGCCCAGTACCGGGAAGACCCTCCGCCTTGCGAGCGCACGCACCAGACGCCGCGGGGCCTGCCCTCCGGGCAGACGACGGGAGT